>NZ_JAKKFG010000009.1:0-44783 GCF_022230905.1 Micromonospora salmantinae | reverse complement strand
GGCCCTGGGGACCCGGACCGACCGCCGCTCCCGGCCCTCCTCGGCCGGCACCGGCCCGAGCACCTCGGCGTCGTCGGGCAGCCGGGCCGCGGCCAGCAGGTCCGCCACCGCCTCGGCCGCTCCGGTGACGCTCGCCATCCGCACGGCCGGCGGGAAGCCCAGCTCGCGGCGCTCGGCCAGCTCCCGACCGGCGACCCAGGCGGCGTCCCAGCGCAGCAGCGCCTGCACGGGGGCGCGCGCACCGTCGGCGACCACCACCACCCGACCGGCCGGCGCCGGGCGGGCCAGCGCCGCCGCCGCCAGCCAGCGGCGCAGCGCCTCCTCGCCGGCGCGCAGGTCGGCCCGGGTCAGCAGGGCCCACGAGTCGAGCAGCAGCACCGCGCCGTAGCCGCCCTCCGCGACCGGCTCGGCGCCCGGCGTGGCCACCACCAGGGCCGCGCCACCGGGCACGTCGGTCAGCACCTCCTCGCGCCCCGAGGTGCGCACCGGCACGTCGGGCGAGCGCCCGGCCCAACTCCTCGGCGGTGCGCCGGGCGGCGGTCACCGCGGCCCGCCGCCGCCGGCCACCGCACTCCGGGCAGGCGTACGCGGCCGCCACCCGGGCGCACCACCGGCAGGCCGGGGTGCCGCCGGCCGAGGGCAGCGCGAGCGGGCCGGCGCAGTGCGCGCAGCGGGCCGGGGTGCGGCACTCGGCGCAGGAGATCGACGGGAGGTAGCCGCGGCGGGGCACCTGCACCAGCACCGGCAGGTCCTGGCGGAGCGCGTCGCGGGCAGCCGTCCAGGCCAGGCTGGGCAGCCGGGCGGTGGCGGCCCCGGGGTCGCGGGCCAGTTGCGGGTCGTCCCCGGTCGGCGCGATGGCCGGGATCCGCGCCCGCACGGTGGCCCGGTCGGCGACCACCTCCGGGGCCCAGCCGGTCTCCACCAGCAGCTGCGCCTCGGCCGTCCGGGCGTACCCGCCGACCAGCGCGCCGGCCTCGGCGAGTTGGGCGCGGGTGAGCAGCACGTCGCGAGCGTGCGGGTAGGGCGCCCGGGGCTCGGAGTGCAGGTCGTCACCGTCGTCCCAGACGGCGACGAGGCCGATCCGGGCCACCGGGGCGAACATCGCCGCCCGGGTGCCGATCACCACCGGCACCTGACCACGGCGAGCGGCGAGGAACGCCCGGTACCGCCGGGCCGGGCCGAGCGCGGCGGAGAGGCTGACGTGCCGCCCCGGGCCGAGCACACCGGTGAGCGCCGCGTCGAGGCGGTCGAGGTCACGCGCGTCGGGCACCACGACCACCGCGCCGCGCCCACCGGCGACGGTGGCAGCCACCGCGTCGGCGTAGCGGGCCGCCCAGTCCTCACCGGGCAGCGCCGACCAGACCGCGCGGGGTGCCCGGCCGTCGGCGAGCGCCCGCAGCAGGGCCGCACCGGTCGGGTAGTCGCGCCACCCGCGCGGGTCGACAGCCCCGGTGGGGGCAGCCGGGGTGGGCTGCTCATCGTGCGGCTCCTTCTCCACCCGCGCGTGCCGGGGTGGCACGGCGAGCCGGAGCACGTCGGCGAGGCTGCCCGCGTACCGGTCGGCGACCGCCCGGGCCAGCCGGGCGACCTCGGGGGCCAGCACCGGCTCCGGGGAGACCACCTTCTCCAGGTACGCGAGGCGGCCGGTGTGCCCGGAGTCGTCGGCGCGCGACAGCAACCACCCGTCGACGAGTTGCCCGGCGAAGCGCACCTTCACCCGGGTACCGGGAACCGCCACCTCGTCCAGTTCCGCCGGCACCAGGTAGTCGAACGGCCGGTCCAGGTGCGCCAGTCCGACATCCACGCAGACGCGCGCGACCGGCGACCCGTCAGCGGGTCGCCGGTCGCTGCGCTTGGTGGTGGTCAGGCTCCCGCGGCCGACTTGAGGTCGGCGGCCCGGTCGGTGCTCTCCCAGGTCAGGTCCGGCAGCTCCCGGCCGAAGTGGCCGTACGCGGCGGTCTGCTGGTAGATCGGGCGGAGCAGGTTGAGGTCCCGGATGATCGCGGCCGGACGCAGGTCGAACACCTCGGTGACGGCCTTCTCGATCGAGGAGACGGGCACGGTCTCGGTGCCGAACGTCTCGATGAACAGGCTCACCGGGTGCGCCTTGCCGATGGCGTAGGCGACCTGCGCCTCGCACCGCTCGGCCAGGCCGGCGGCGACCACGTTCTTGGCCACCCAGCGCATCGCGTACGCGGCCGAGCGGTCCACCTTCGACGGGTCCTTGCCGGAGAACGCGCCGCCACCGTGGCGGGCGTACCCGCCGTAGGTGTCGACGATGATCTTGCGGCCGGTCAGGCCGGCGTCGCCCATCGGGCCGCCGATCTCGAACCGGCCGGTCGGGTTGACCAGCAGCCGGTAGCCATCGGTGTCCAGGCCGAGGCTCTCCAGCTCCGGGGCGATCACGTGGTCGCGCACGTCCGGGGTGAGCAGCGAGTCCAGCGAGATGTCGGCGGCGTGCTGGCTGGACACGACAACGGTGTTCAGCCGGACCGGGCGCAGCCCCTCGTACTCGATGGTGACCTGGGTCTTGCCGTCCGGCCGCAGGTACGGGATCGTGCCGTCCTTGCGCACCGCCGAGAGGCGGCGGGCCAACCGGTGCGCGAGCGCGATCGGCAGCGGCATCAGCTCGGGCGTCTCCGAGCAGGCGAAGCCGAACATCATGCCCTGGTCGCCGGCACCCTGCGCGTCCAGCGCGCTCTCCGACGCCCCGGTGCGCAGCTCGAAGGCGTTGTCCACACCCTGCGCGATGTCCTCGGACTGCGCGCCGATGGAGACGCTGACCCCGCAGGAGGCACCGTCGAAGCCCTTCTTCGACGAGTCGTAACCGATCTCGAGGATGGTCCGGCGGACGATCGTCGGGATGTCGGCGTACGCCTTGGTGGTCACCTCACCGGCGATGTGCACCTGACCGGTGGTGATCATGGTCTCCACGGCCACGCGGCTGTGGGGATCCTCGGTCAGCAACGCGTCGAGGATGCCATCGCTGATCTGGTCAGCGATCTTGTCCGGGTGGCCTTCCGTGACCGATTCGGACGTGAAGAGACGGCGTGTCACGGCACTCCTAAGCGTGTGAGGTCGTTCCGCGGCAGTCTAATCACCACTGCGGCCGGTGTCGGGATCGGTCGCGCCCTGTTCCACCCGTCAGGAGCGGCCGGGCAGCCGCGCCACGACGAGATCCCACACGGCGTCGGCCACGGCTTCCTTGGCCTGCTCGGGCAGCCGGCTGACCGAGCCGTCCGCGCCGATGACCGTCACCGTGTTGGTGTCGGCGCCGAAGACCAGGTCCGGACCGACCTCGTTGACCACGATCAGGTCGGCCCGCTTCCGGGCGAGTTTCGCCCGGCCGTTGGCCTCGGCGTCACCGGTCTCGGCGGCGAACACCACCAGCACCTGCCCTGGTCGTTTGCGCTGGCCGAGCTCCGCCGCGATGTCAGGGTTCGTGACGAGCTCGATGGTGGGTGCGACACCGTCGTCCGACTTCTTGATTTTGCCAGTCGCGTACGTCGCGGGCCGGAAATCGGCCGGAGCCGCCGCCATCACCACCGCGTCGGCCTCGACGGCGGCCTTGACTGTCGCCTCCCGCAACTCGGCGGTGGTGCCCACCCGGATCAGGTCGACCCCGGCCGGGTCGGCGAGGCCGACGTTTGCCGAGATGAGTGTGACCCGGGCACCCCGAGCGACCGCCGCGCGGGCGAACGCGTACCCCTGCTTGCCCGACGAACGGTTGCCCAGGAAACGCACCGGGTCGAGGGGCTCGCGGGTGCCACCGGCGGTGACGACCACCCGGCGACCGGCCAGGTCGGCGGGGGCGGAGGCGCCGCGGGCCAGGAGCCGACCGGCGACGGCGAAGATCTCCGCCGGGTCGGGCAGTCGGCCCTTTCCCGTGTCGGCGCCGGTGAGCCGGCCGACGGCGGGCTCGATGACCCGGACTCCCCGGGAGCGCAACGTGGCCACGTTGGCCACTGTGGCGGGGTGCTCCCACATCTCGGTGTGCATGGCCGGGGCCAGCAGGACCGGGCAGCGGGCGGTCAGCAGTGTGTTGGTCAGCAGGTCGTCGGCGAGGCCGTGGGCGGCCTTGGCGAGCAGGTCGGTGGTGGTCGGCGCGACCACCACCAGGTCGGCCTGCTTACCGAGGCGGACGTGCGGCACCTCGTGGACGTCGGTCCAGACGTCGTCGGCGACCGGTTGACCGGAGAGCGCGGCCCAGGTCGGCGCTCCAACGAAGCGGAGCGCCGACGCCGTTGGCACGACCCGAACCCGGTGACCCGATTCGGTGAAGAGTCGCAGCAGCTCGCACGCCTTGTAGGCGGCGATGCCGCCACCGACCCCGAGGACGATCGAGGCGGACATCGGCCAGCGGGGGCTTACGGCTGGTCGGTCGGCTCGGCGGTGAGCAGGCCCGAGTTGATCTCGCGCATGGCGATGGAGAGGGGCTTCTCCTGCGGGGTGGTCTCGACGAGCGGGCCGACGTACTCCAGCAGACCCTCACCGAGCTGGCTGTAGTAGGCGTTGACCTGGCGCGCGCGCTTGGCGGCGAAGATGACCAGCGCGTACTTCGACGTCGTCTTCTCGAGGAGCTCGTCGATCGGCGGGTTGGTGATGCCTTCGGGGTTGGCGATGGATCCCACGAATTAACCTCTGCGTCTTTCGAGCCGCGCGGACGCGGTGCTGAGTCTCAACGGCGGCCGACCGTCAGCCACGCACGCGCGACCAGGCCGGATCCGGATAAGAAGAACCGAGTAAGCCTACCAGCTCCTCGACCACCCGTTCGGTGTGGTCGTGGGTCAGCGCGTGCTCGACGGTGGCGGCCACCGTGGCGTCGGGCGCGTACCCGGGTGGGCTCAGCAACACCAGCCGGGCGTCGCGCAGGCGCGCCCGGACCAGTGGGACGCCGCGCAGGTCGAGCGGGAGAAGCACCGGCTGGCCGGCGTCGAGCCGGGCGCGTAGCGGCGGGTACGGGGTGCCCCGGCGGTGTGAACCGATCCGGGACCACTCCAGCAGCTCGCCGTCGACGATCCGCCGATCGAACTCGGCGGGGGCGAGGAAGACCCGGTCCACCCCGTCGATCTCCGACTCCCGGCGCGGCCTGGTGGTTGCCGCGACCGGGATCCACACGGACGGAGAACGCGCCCGGACGAGCTCGACGACACTCTCCCTGCCGGAACCCGAAGGTCCAGCCAGGACAGTGAGCCGAGCCGCCGGGCGCGCCTCGTCATCCGTGCTCACTGCTTGTTTCTACACGCTGCCAGGTTCAGTTGGCGGCGAACTCTCCAAGCAGTGCCTTGCGCTGCTGCTCGCCGAGGCCACGCAGGCGACGGCTGTCGGCGATCTTGAGCTTCTCCATGATCTGGGTAGCCCGGATCTTGCCGATGCCCGGCATGGCCTGCAGGACGGCCGACACCTTGAGCTTGCCAACGACGTCGTCGCTCTCGGCCCGCTCGAGGACGGCACCGAGGGTGGTCTTGCCCTGCTTGAGCTGCTCCTTCAGCTGAGCACGGGCCTTGCGGATCTCCGCGGCCTTCTCGAGCGCGGCAGCGCGTTGTTCGGGGGTCAGTGACGGGAGCGGCACCAGTTCTCCTCAGGTCCCTATCGCGGCGGGCGGGGCGCACCGCCGCATCTGTGAAACGTGGTGTCGCTGTGAACCAAGGGGTCCATGGTTCCCAGCGCGGGGAAAACTAGCGGCCAACGGAGCTTTCGGCAACGTGGGGCCGCATGATCACCGTAGAGTGACCGACCCGTCAGTCAGTCACCGGGCAGGCAGGACGGCCCGGCAGTCGACCAACACGCGGTCCGCGGCGGCCCGCAGCGCGGCCACGTCAGGGCCTGCCGAGAGCACTTCCCGGGAGTACGACGGGAGCACCGAGGCGAGGCTCGAACCGAAGACGGTACGCAGATCGGCTGCGCCGGCACCCTGCGCGCCGAGCCCCGGAGCGAGCAGTGGGCCACCCACACCGGAGAGGTCGTGACCGGTGTCACCGATGGTCGCGCCGACCACCAGACCGAAGCTCCCGAGCGGGGACGCACCCCTGTTGAGCTGGGAAATCTCGTCGATCACGGTTTGCGCCACGGTGCGGCCGTCAGCCGTGACGGCCCGCTGCACGGCCGCGCCCTCGGGGTTGGAGGTGAGGGCCAGCACGAACACCCCGCCGCCGTGCTCGGCGGCCAGCTCGAACATCGGCGCCAGCGAACCGACCCCGAGGTAGGGGCTCGCGGTGACCGCGTCGACATACACGGGGCTGGATGGATCGAGGTACGCGGCGGCGTACGCGCTCACCGTCGAGCCGATGTCGCCGCGCTTGACGTCGAGCAGAACGAGCGAGCCGGCATCCCGTAACTGTCGGATAGTTGACTCAAGAATCGCCACACCTCGGGACCCGAACCGCTCGAAAAAGGCCGACTGAGGCTTGACTACCGCAACCCGGTCACCAAGGGCTTCCACCACGGTCCGGCTGAACCGGTCGAGCCCCTGAACGTCGTCCGGGAGGCCCCACTGAGCCAGCAGACCGGGATGCGGGTCGATGCCCACACAGAGTGGGCCCCGCTCGGTGATCGCCCGGTGCAGCCGGGTACCGAAGCTCTCCATCGGAGTGTTCCCCTCTTCTCGTCCGGACGGCTGACCCGCCCGGGTAACCCGTCGACCCGGTGGCCGGGCCGACTCAGCCGGCCGCCACCGCCGCCGCCACCCCGCTCGCGATCCGGGCCAGGTCGACGTCGTCGGTGACGTACGGCGGCATCGTGTAGATCAGGTCGCGGAACGGACGTAGCCACACCCCCTGGGCGACAGCGGCTGCGGTCGCCGCGCCGAGGTCGACCTCGTGGTCGAGCTGCACCACGCCGATCGCGCCGAGAACCCGTACGTCGGCCACGCCCGGCGTGCCGCGCAGGGGCTCCAGACCGGCGCGCAGGCCGGCGCCGACCCTGGCGACCTGGCCGGCCCAGTCTCCGGCCCGCAGCAGCCCGATGGAGGCGTTCGCCACCGCGCAGGCCAACGGGTTGCCCATGAACGTGGGCCCGTGCGCCAGCACGCCGGTCGCCGAGATGCCCTGGGCGACCTCAGCGGTGCACAGGGTCGCCGCGAGGGTCAGGTACCCGCCGGTCAGCGCCTTGCCCAGGCAGAGCACGTCCGGCGTCACCCCGGCGTGCCCGGCGGCGAACATCTCGCCGGTACGGCCGAACCCGGTGGCGATCTCGTCGAAGATCAGCAGAATTCCGTTCGCCCGGGTCACCTCGCGCAGCACGCGCAGGTAGCCCGGGTGGTGGAAGCGCATCCCGCCGGCGCCCTGGACGACGGGCTCGACGATCACGGCGGCCAACTCGTCGGCGTGCCGCTCGACCGTCTCCACCAGGGCCGCCACGTACGCGTCGTCGGGCGGGTCGGTGAAGCCGCCCGGCGGCACCGGGGCGAACACCTGCCGGGGCAGCACGTCGCCCCACAGGTGGTGCATCCCGCCCTCCGGGTCGCAGACGCTCATCGGATGGAAGGTGTCGCCGTGGTAGCCGCCCCGCCAGGTCGCCAGCCGGCGCCGCTGGGGCCGGCCGACGGCCCGCTGGTACTGCAGGCACATCTTCACCGCCACCTCGACGCTGACCGAGCCGGAGTCGGCCAGGAACACGTGCTCCAGGCCGTCCGGGGTCAGCTCGACCAGGGTTCGGGCCAGCCGCACCGCCGGCTCGTGGGTGAGCCCGCCGAACATCACGTGGCTCATCCGGCCGAGTTGGTCGGTCACCGCCGCGTCCAGCACCGGGTGCCGGTACCCGTGGATCGCCGCCCACCAGGACGACATGCCGTCCACCAACTCCCGCCCGTCGGCCAGGGTGAGCCGTACCCCCTCGGCGCCGCGCACCACGTACGGCGGGTTGGCCGGCGGCAGCGCGGCGTACGGGTGCCAGACGTGCGCCCGGTCGAAGGCCAGGATCTCCTCGGGTGTCACGCGTACTCCTCTGCGCCTCAAGCGGTCCGGACGGCGGACGTCCTGCGGCCGGGTCGAACCTCTCCGCCGCTGCCTTTGCTCTGCACCCGCGGACGCGACACCCGGTGGCCGGGTGTCGCGCTCCGGGCGGTGCATCCACGGGTGCAGAGCAAAGGGGCAACAACGGGCGTGTGCTCCTCGACGCGGAGCGGGCTCGGCACCCGGTTGCGCCGGGCCGGCACCGGGCCGGACGCGGTCACCGGCCGGCGACCGCGTCCGGTGCCGCCGTTGCGGCCGCCGCGCGGGCGGCGGCGCGGACCAGGGCCGGTCCGCGGTAGATGAAGCCGGTGTAGAGCTGCACCAGGGCGGCGCCGGCATCGAACATCCGCGCCGCGTCGTCCGGGTCCAGCACCCCGCCGACGCCGACGATCGGCAGCCGGCCGCCGGTCTCGGAGTGGACGAAGGCGACCACGTCGCGGGCCCGCCCGGTGAGCGGCCGACCGGAGAGGCCCCCGGCCTGCCCGCCACGCTCGACGTCGACGCCGGCGAGACCGTCCCGGGACAGGGTGGTGTTGGTGGCGATCACCCCGGCGGCACCCCGGGCCAGGCAGACCTCCAGCAGCTCGGCGATCGCCGCCTCGGTCAGGTCTGGTGCGATCTTGACCAGCACCGGCTTCTCCCCCACCAACGCGCCGAGCAGCGCGTCCAGGTGGCCACGGTCCTGCAACGACCGCAGACCCGGGGTGTTCGGTGAGGACACGTTCACCGCGAAGTAGTCGCCGTGCCCGCGCAGCGCCCGGTACGAGGCGAGATAGTCCTCGACCGCCTCGTCCAGCGGGGTCACCTTGGACTTGCCCAGCGAGATGCCCAGCGGCACCCCGAGCGGGCGCGGCAGTGCCGCCAACCGGGCGGCCAGCGCGGCGGCCCCGGCGTTGTTGAAGCCCATCCGGTTGACCACCGCCTCGCTGGACGGCAGCCGGAACAGCCGCGGCCGGGGGTTGCCCGGCTGGGCGTGCGCGGTGACAGTGCCGACCTCCACGAAACCGAAGCCGAGCGCCGGCCAGGCCGGCAGCGCCGCGCCGTCCTTGTCCATCCCGGCGGCCAACCCGACCGGGTTGGGGAACCGCACCCCGAACACGGTGCGCGGCGCGTCGACCGCGTACCGGGCCCGCAGCGCGGCGAGCGCGGCCGGCCGCCGAGACAGGGCCGCCAACCGCCGCAGCGTCCACTCGTGCGCCGCCTCGGCGTCCCCGCCCCCGAGCCGGAACAACCACGGCCGTACCACCTGCTCGAACAGTGTCACCGGGCCGCCCGCAGGATTGCGTGCAGGTCCTGCAGGGGGCGGACCTGCATGTCGCCGCGGATCCGCGCCTCGATGCCCATCACCGCCGCGGCGGCGCCCGGGACCGTGGTGATGCAGGGGATGTCCGCGGTGACGGCCGCGCTGCGGATCTCATAACCGTCGGAGCGGGCGCTGGCACCCGAGCCCTGCGGCGTGTTGATCACCAGCGCCACGTGGCCGCCGCCGATCAGCGACACCGCGTCATCGCCCGCACCGGCCTGGTAGTGCTTACGGATCTGCTCACAGGCGATGCCGTGCCGGCGCAGCACCTCGGCCGTGCCGGCGGTGGCGACGATCTCGAAGCCCAGATCGGCCAACCGCTTGATCGGGAAGATCATGCCGCGCTTGTCCCGGTTGGCCACCGAGACGAAGATCTTCCCGGCGGTCGGCAGCGACCCGTACGCGGCCGACTGGCTCTTGGCGAAGGCGTGCCCGAAGTTGGTGTCGATGCCCATCACCTCGCCGGTCGACTTCATCTCCGGCCCGAGCAGCGAGTCGATCCCCTTGCCCGCGCGGGTCCGGAAACGCTTGAACGGCAGCACCGCCTCCTTGACCGCGACCGGCGCGTCGGCGGGCATCGTGCCCCCGTCCCCCGTCGCCGGCAGCAGCCCCTCGGCACGCAGCTCGGCGATGCTCGCCCCGAGCGCGATCCGGGCCGCCGCCTTGGCCAGCGGCACCGCCGTGGCCTTGGAGACGAACGGGACGGTCCGCGACGCGCGCGGGTTGGCCTCCAGCACGTAGAGCACGTCGTCCTTGAGGGCGTACTGCACGTTGAGCAGGCCACGGACCCCGACGCCACGCGCGATGGCCTCGGTGTAGCGGCGGACCTCGACCAGGTGCGAGCCCGCGAGGGTGATCGGCGGGAGCGCGCAGGACGAGTCGCCGGAGTGGATGCCCGCCTCCTCGATGTGCTCCATCACGCCGCCGATGTAGACCTCGCCGTCGGCGTCGCACAGCGCGTCCACGTCGATTTCGATGGCGTCGTCGAGGAACCGGTCCACCAGCACCGGGTGGTCCGGGGAGATGTCGGTGGCCCGACCGATGTAGTCGCGCAGCGTCGGGTCGTCGTAGACGATCTCCATGCCCCGCCCGCCCAGCACGTACGACGGCCGGACCAGCACCGGGTAGCCGATCTCGTCGGCGATCGTCTTGGCCTCGTCGTACGAGGTGGCCATGCCGTGCGCCGGCGCGCGCAGTCCGGCGCGGGCCAGCACCGCGCCGAACGCGCCGCGCTCCTCGGCCAGGTGGATCGACTCCGGGGAGGTGCCGACGATCGGCACACCGGCGTTCTTCAGCCGCTGCGCCAGCCCCAGCGGGGTCTGCCCGCCGAGTTGGACGACCACCCCGACCACACCCGGCCCGCCGGCCGCCCGACCGGACGAGTCCTCGGCGTGCCAGACCTCCAGGACGTCCTCGAAGGTCAACGGCTCGAAGTAGAGCCGGTCGGCGGTGTCGTAGTCGGTGGAGACCGTCTCCGGGTTGCAGTTGACCATCACGGTCTCGTAACCGGCCGAGCGCAACGCCTGCACGGCGTGCACGCAGGAGTAGTCGAACTCGATGCCCTGCCCGATCCGGTTCGGGCCGGAGCCCAGGATCAGCACCTTCGGCCGGTCCGACGGCACGACCTCGGTCTCCAGGTCGTACGTCGAGTAGTGGTACGGCGTGGTCGCCTCGAACTCGGCCGCGCAGGTGTCCACCGTCTTGTAGACCGGGCGCACGTCCAGGCGGTGCCGCAGGGTCCGTACGCCGTCCTCGGCGGCCAGCTCCGGGCGCAGCGCGGCGAGCTGCCGGTCGGACAGACCGGCCCGCTTGGCACGACGCAGCAGGTCGGCGTCGAGCACCGGCGCGTCGACGATCTCGGCGCGCAGCTCGATCAGCGCGGCGATCTGGTCCAGGAACCACGGGTCGATGCCGCCGGACGCCTCGGCCACCTCGGCGATCGACGCCCCGAGCCGCAGCGCCCGCTCCACCGTGTAGAGCCGGCCGTCGTGCGGGATCCGCAGCGCCGCGAGAGTGTCCGCCAGGGTGACGCCGGCCGGGTCCGGCACACTCCAGAAACCGGCCGATTTGGTCTCCATCGAGCGCATCGCCTTGTTCAGCGCCTCGGTGAAGTTGCGCCCGAGGCTCATCGCCTCGCCCACCGACTTCATCGTCGTGGTCAGCTCCGGGTCGGCGCCGGGGAACTTCTCGAACGCGAACCGGGGGATCTTCACCACCACGTAGTCGAGGGTCGGCTCGAACGCCGCCGGGGTCTTCAGGGTGATGTCGTTGGGGATCTCGTCGAGGGTGTAGCCGATGGCCAGCTTCGCGGCGATCTTCGCGATCGGGAAGCCGGTCGCCTTGGAGGCCAGCGCCGAGGACCGCGACACCCGGGGGTTCATCTCGATCACGACGATCCGGCCGTCGACCGGGTTGACAGCGAACTGGATGTTGCAGCCGCCGGTGTCCACCCCGACCTCGCGCAGCACGGCGATGCCCAGGTCACGCAGGCGCTGGTACTCCCGGTCGGTGAGCGTCATGGCCGGAGCCACTGTGACGCTGTCGCCGGTGTGCACACCCATCGGGTCGATGTTCTCGATCGAGCAGACCACCACCACGTTGTCGTGCCGGTCGCGCATCAGCTCGAGCTCGTACTCCTTCCAGCCGAGCACGCTCTCCTCGATGAGCACCTCGTGCACCGGGCTGGCGGACAGGCCGTCGCCGGCGATACGGGCCAGGTCCTCCGGGGTGTGCGCCATGCCGGAGCCCAGGCCCCCCATGGTGAACGACGGCCGGATCACCACCGGCAGGCCCAGCTCGGCGACTGTCGCCTCGACCTCGTCCATCGAGTGGCAGACCCGCGAACGGGGCACCAGCCCGGTCGGGTCGTCGACGCCCAGCCGTACGCCGGCCTTCGCCACGATCTCCTTGAACAGCTGCCGGTCCTCGCCCCGGTTGATGGCGTCGATGTTCGCGCCGATCAGCTCCACGCCGTACTTCTCCAGAACGCCGGCCTCGTGCAGGGCGACGGCCGTGTTCAGCGCGGTCTGACCGCCGAGGGTCGCGAGGATCGCGTCCGGGCGCTCCTTGGCGATGACCAGCTCCACGAACTCCGGGGTGATCGGCTCGACGTACGTCGCGTCGGCGAACTCCGGGTCCGTCATGATCGTCGCCGGGTTGGAGTTGACCAGGCTGACCCGGAGCCCCTCGCTGCGCAGCACCCGGCACGCCTGGGTGCCGGAGTAGTCGAACTCGCAGGCCTGCCCGATGACGATCGGCCCGGAGCCGATCACGAGGATGTGCTTGAGATCGGTCCGCTTAGGCATTGCTGCGCCCCTTGCTGTGGGTCCGGCCTTCGATCAAGTCGGCGAATCGGTCGAAGAGGTAGTCCGCGTCGTGCGGACCGGCCGCCGCCTCCGGGTGGTACTGGACGGTGAACGCGGGCAGGTCCACCGCCCGCAGCCCCTCGACCACGTTGTCATTGAGGCAGACGTGCGACACCCGTACGCCACCGAAGTCGGTGTCGATCACCTGGTCGGGGACGACCGCGCCGACACCCGCACCGGGCACCCGCACCGCGAAGCCGTGGTTGTGGCTGGTCACCTCGACCTTGCCGGTGACCCGGTCCAGCACCGGCTGGTTGATCCCCCGGTGGCCGTAGCCCAGCTTGTAGGTGCCGAAGCCGAGCGCCCGACCGAGGATCTGGCTACCGAAGCAGATGCCGAACAGCGGCACCTCCCGCCGCAGCGCCTCCCGGGCCAGCTCCACCGGGGCGTCGGCGGTGGCCGGGTCGCCCGGGCCCGGCGACAGGAAGATCGCGTCGGCGCCGGTGGCGAGCATCTGGTCGATGCTCGACGACGCCGGCAGCACATGGGTGGTCACCCCACGGGTGGCCAGCCGACGCGGCACGTTGCGCTTGATGCCCAGGTCCAGGGCGGCCACCGTGAACCGGTGCTCGCCCAGGGCCTCGACGACGTACGGCTCGGCGGTGCTCACCTCGGCGGACAGGTCCGCGCCGACCATCTGCGGCGCCTGGCGGACCCGGGCCAGCAGGCTCTGCGGGTCGTTGTCGATGCTGGAGATGCCCACCCGCATGGCGCCCCGCTCGCGCAGGTGCCGGGTCAGCGCCCGGGTGTCCACCCCGCTGATGCCCACCACGCCCTCGGTGGCGAGGCGGTCCTCGAGACCGCCGGTGGCCCGCCAGTTCGAGCCGATCCGGGCCGGGTCGCGTACGACGTAGCCGGCCACCCAGATCCGACCGGACTCGTCGTCCTCGCCGTTGACGCCGGTGTTGCCGATGTGCGGCGCGGTCTGCACCACCACCTGACGGTGGTAGGACGGGTCGGTGAGGGTCTCCTGGTAACCGGTCATGCCGGTGTTGAAGACCGCCTCGCCGAAGGTCTCCCCGACGCTGCCGTACGCCTCGCCGGGGAACGTGCGCCCGTCCTCCAGCACCAGGATTGCCGGTCTGCGCTTGACCATTACTTGACAGCCTTTCCGTCCAGGACCGTCGGCTCGCCACGCAGGAAGGTCGCCACGATGCGACCTGGCAGCGTCATGCGGGCGTACGGGGTGTTGCGACTGCGACTGGCCAGCTCCGCCGGCTCGATGGTGCGGTGGGCGGCCGGGTCGATCAGGGTCAGGTTGGCCGGGACACCCGGCGCGGGGTCGACGCCGTGCCCGGTGAGGCCGGCGATCCGTGCGGGGGTGCGCGACATCCGCTCGGCGATCAGGTCCCACTCGGGGCCGAGCACGTCCAGCGCGATGGAGAGGGCCGTCTCCAGACCGAGCATCCCCGGTCGGGCGTACGCCCACTCGCACTCCTTGTCCTCCACCGCGTGCGGGGCGTGGTCGGTGGCGATCACGTCGATCACCCCGTCGGCGAGGGCGGCACGCAGCGCGGCGATGTCCGCGGCGGTGCGCAGCGGCGGGTTCACCTTGTAGACCGGGTCGTAGGTTTCCGCCCGTTCGTCGGTGAGCAGCAGGTGGTGCGGGGTGACCTCGGCGGTCACGCGTACCCCGCGCGCCTTTGCCTGACGCAGCACCTCGACGCTGCCGGCGGTGGAGACGTGGCAGACGTGCAGTCGGCTGCCCACGTGCTCGGCGAGCAGCACGTCCCGGGCGATGATCGCCTCCTCGGCGACCGCCGGCCAGCCGATCAGGCCGAGCCGGGTGGAGACCTCGCCCTCGTGCATCTGGGCGCCCTCGGTGAGCCGGGGCTCCTCGGCGTGCTGGGCGATGATCCCGTCGAACGCCTTGACGTACTCCAGGGCTCGGCGCATCAACTTCGGGTCGGCGACGCAGTGCCCGTCGTCGGAGAAGATCCGTACCCGGGCCGCGGAGTCGGCCATCGCGCCCAGCTCGGCCAGCCGCTCGCCGGCCAGCCCGACGGTGACCGCGCCGATCGGCTGCACGTCGACCAGGCCGGCCTCGCGGCCGAGGCGCCAGACCTGCTCGACAACGCCGGCGGTGTCCGCCACCGGGGAGGTGTTGGCCATCGCGCAGACCGCCGTGTAGCCGCCCAGCGCCGCCGCCCGGGAACCGGACTCGACGGTCTCGGCGTCCTCCCGACCGGGCTCGCGCAGGTGGGTGTGCAGGTCGACGAGGCCGGGCAGGGCGACCAGGCCGGTGCCGTCGACGACTGTGGCGTCCGGCGCGGTCAGGCCGGCACCGACCTCGGCGATCACGCCGTCGCGGATCAGCAGGTCGGTCGGCGCGGCGCCGACGACACTCACGCTGGTGATCAGGTACGCGGTCACCGGTTGTTCCCTCCGAGCAGCAGGTAAAGGACAGCCATCCGCACGGAGACCCCGTTGGTGACCTGTTCGACGATGGTGGAGCGGGGTGAGTCGGCGACCTCGGGGGTGATCTCCATCCCCCGGTTCATCGGGCCGGGGTGCATGACGATCGCGTGCTCGGGCAGCCGGCGCATCCGCGGGCCATCCAGCCCGTAGCGGCGGGCGTACTCGCGCGCGGAGGGGAAGTAGGAGTCGTTCATCCGCTCCCGCTGCACGCGCAGCATCATCACCACGTCCACGTTCGGCAGGACGGAGTCGAGGTCGTAGGAGACGTCGGTGCCGGGCGCGAGGGCGCCCGCGATGTCGACCGGGATGAGGGTCGGCGGGCCGACCAGGGTGACCTTGGCGCCGAGGGTGGACAGCAGCAGCACGTTGGAGCGGGCCACCCGGGAGTGCAGCACGTCCCCGACCACCGCGACCGACAGGCCGGCGAGCCGGCCCAGCCGGGCCCGCATGGTGTACGCGTCCAGCAGCGCCTGGGTGGGGTGCTCGTGGGTGCCGTCGCCGGCGTTGACGACCGACCCGTCCACCCAGTTGGCCAGGCGGTGCGGCGCGCCGGAGGCGGGGTGTCGGATGACGACGGCGTCCGCGCCCATGGCCTGCAGGGTCAACGCGGTGTCCTTCAGGCTCTCACCCTTGGTGACGCTGGACCCCTTCGCGGAAAAGTTGATCACGTCGGCGCTGAGCCGCTTCGCCGCCGCCTCGAAGGAGATCCGGGTCCGCGTGGAGTCCTCGTAGAAGAGGTTCACCACGGTCCGTCCGCGCAGCGCGGGAAGCTTCTTGATCTCCCGGCCGGCGACGGTGGCCATCTCGGCGGCGGTGTCCAGGATCTCGGTGGCGGTGTCGGCGTCCAGGTCACCGCCGGAGAGCAGATGCTTGATCATGAGGCGGTCCCCCCGTAGAGCTTGACCTCGTCCGTCCCGTCGATCTCCGCGAGCGTCACCTTGACGCTCTCGGCGAGCGAGGTCGGGATGTTCTTGCCGACGTAGTCGGCGCGGATCGGCAACTCCCGGTGGCCCCGGTCGACCAGGACGGCGAGCTGCACCGAGGCCGGGCGGCCCACGTCGTTGAGCGCGTCGAGCGCGGCCCGGACGGTGCGGCCGGAGAAGAGCACGTCGTCGACCAGGATGACCCGCTTGCCGTCGATCCCCCCGGGGGGCAGCTCGGTCGGACCCACCGCGCGGGTGGCGTGCCGACGGAGGTCGTCGCGGTACAGGGTGATGTCGAGCACACCGACCGGAACGGCGACGTCCTCGAAGGTGCTGATCCGGTCGGCGAGTCGCCGGGCGAGGGGGGTGCCCCGGGTGGGAATCCCGAGCAGCACCGTGTTGGCGGCGCCCTGGGTCTTCTCCAGGATCTGGTGTGCGATGCGGTCGACCACGCGTTGCACGTCGGCGCTGGCGAGGATCACCTTCACCGAGGGTTGTTGCGGTGGTGACGAGCGGGCAGCCGGTGGGTATGCCACGGCGGACCTCCTTCCCCGCCTCACGGGACGGGTCGTTAAAGGATGTCGGGCACCTCCGGCCGGACCGCTCAGCAGACCTGGGCCGGGGCTTCCGCCACGTTACCAGTGGTCACCGGGGTGATGGACGGCGGCCGCTGACCACCGGGTCAGGTACCGGAAAAGGGGAAAACTCCCCGGACGCTCCGCAACGGTAGGGGCACGACCACTTGACCACGTGTCGCATTCCCCGTACCGTCACGCTCCGTAGCGATCGACGGGAGAACCCCGAGCAGCACTGGGAGTGTCCGAATGCCCTCTGAATACGCCAAGTCTCTGGGCGCCCGCCTGCGCTCCATCCGCCAGCAGCAGGGTCTCTCCCTGCAGGGTGTGGAGGAGAAGTCGAACGGGCGGTGGAAGGCCGTGGTGGTCGGCTCGTACGAGCGTGGCGACCGGGCCGTGACGGTGTCCCGTCTGGCCGAGTTGGCCGAGTTCTACCGCGTACCCGTCTCGGAGCTGCTGCCTGACGGCAGTGGCGTCCGTCACGAGCCCACCAGCAAGATTGTCCTGGACCTGGAGCGGCTCTACGACGAGGCCTCCGAGGACCTGGCCTACGTTGCCCGCTACGCCCGCGCCATCCAGCAGCAGCGCGGCGACTACAACGGCCGGGTGCTCTCCATCCGCGCCGACGACCTGCGGGCGCTCGCGATCGTCTACGACGCCTCACCGTCGGGCCTGATCGAGCGGCTCACCGAGCACGGCGTGCTGGTGGCCGACCCCCGGGCGTTCTTCGCCTCCTGATCTGCCGCTCCACCTGATCTGCCGCTCCACCGAAAGGGCCCGTGCCAGCTGGCACGGGCCCTTTCGGATGTGCGGTGTTCGGTGCGGACGCTCAGCGGGTGGCGTACTCGGCGATCCGGCCGAGCACCCCGTTGAGGAAGCGCGGCGAGTCGTCGGTCGACATCTGCCGAGCCAGCTCCACGGCCTCGCTGATCGCCACCGCGTCGTCGATCTCGTCGACGTAGAGCAACTCGTAGACGGCGATCCGGGCCAGATTACGGTCGACGACCGGCATCCGCTCCAGCGTCCAACCCTCGGCGTAGCTGGCGATCAGCTCGTCGATCCGGTTGAGGTGCTCGGCAACCCCCTCGACCAGGCCCACCGCGTAGCCGAGGTGCTCCGGTCGGGGCTGCTCGATCCGCTGCACGTAGCCGGCGAGCACCTCCACCGGAGGCTTGTCCCGCAGGTCGGCCTCGTAAAGGACATCCAGCGCCCGCTTGCGCGCCTTGCGGCGCGCCGGCATCTGCTGCTTGGAACCCTCAGCCATCAGGCGCGGCCGAGGTAACGGCCGTCGCGGGTGTCGACCTTGATCTTCTCGCCGGTGGTGATGAACAGCGGAACCGGCACTGTGGCGCCGGTCTCCACGGTCGCCGGCTTGGTGCCGCCGGTCGAACGGTCGCCCTGCAGGCCCGGCTCCGTGTAGGTGACCTCCAGCACGACGCTGGTGGGCAGCTCGATGTAGAGCGGCACACCCTCGTGCTGGGCGACGGTCGCCTCCGCCTCGGGCAGCAGGTAGTTGGCTGCCTCACCGACGGTGCCACCGGGCACGGTGATCTGGTCGAAGGTCTCCAGATCCATGAAGACGAAGTCCTCACCGTCGGCGTACAGGTACTGCATCGTGCGCTTGTCAACGGTCGCGGTTTCGACCTTGGTGCCCGCGTTGAAGGTCTTGTCGACCACCTTCCCGGACAGCACGTTCTTCAGCGTGGTGCGCACGAAGGCACCACCCTTACCGGGCTTGACGTGCTGGAACTCGACGACGGCCCAGAGCTCGCCGTCCAGGTTGAGTACCAGGCCGTTTTTGAGGTCGTTGGTGGAGGCCATTTCCTGCCTTGATCATCAATTGGCGGACAGACCTGGCAAGTCTACAAGCTGCGTCGAATCGGACGGCCCCCCGTTCGGAGCGCCCAGTCGGTGGGCCTTCAGCGGGTGGCCAGATGGTGCAGAGCGAGACGATAGCCGTCGATACCGAGACCGCAGATCACCCCGGTCGCCACCGCCGAGACCACCGAGTGGTGCCGGAACTCCTCGCGGGTGTGGATGTTGGAGATGTGCACCTCCACCAGCGGCCCCCGCAGCATGGCGCAGGCGTCCCGCACCGCGTACGAGTAGTGCGACCAGGCGGCCGGGTTGAGCACGACAGCGGCGCCCTCGTCGGCCGCCGTGTGCAGCCAGCCCAGCAGCTCGTGCTCCGCGTCGGTCTGCCGGACCGTCACCGCCAGCCCCAGCTCCCGACCGGTGCTCTCGCAGAGCGCCACCAGGTCCGCGTAGGTGGTCGCGCCGTACACGTCGGGCTCGCGGGTGCCCAGCCGGCCCAGGTTCGGCCCGTTCAAGACGTAGACCTTCACGAGCCCACCTCCCGGTAGGCGGCCTCCAGCAACGCGTCGTCGGGGCCCTCCAACATCGTCGGGCGGGCCAGCCCGTCGAGCACCACGAAGCGCAGCCGACTGCCCCGGGTCTTCTTGTCCACCCGCATCGCGGCCAACAGCTGCGGCCAGGCGTCGGCCGGGTAGCTCACCGGCAGGCCCAGCACGCTCAGCGTGACCCGGTGTCGGTCGGCGGTCGGCGCGTCCAGCCGCCCGGCGAGCCGGGCCAGCGTGGCCGCGTACACCAGTCCGACGGCGACGGCGTGGCCGTGCCGCCAGCGGTAGCCCTCGTTCTGCTCGATGGCGTGGGCCAGGGTGTGCCCGTAGTTGAGCACCTCCCGCAGGCCCGACTCGCGCAGGTCGCCGGCGACCACGTCGGCCTTGACCCGGATGGCCCGCTCGATCAGCTCCCGGCTCACCGGCCCTCGGGGGTCGGTGGCGGCCTCCGGGTCGTTCTCGATGAGATCCAGGATCGTCGGGTCGGCGATGAAGCCGCACTTGACGACCTCGGCCAACCCGGCAGCCAGGTCGACAGCGGGCAGGCTGTCCAGAGTGGCCAGGTCGGCCAACACCCCGACCGGCGGGTGGAACGCGCCCACCAGGTTCTTGCCGGCGGCCGTGTTGATGCCCGTCTTGCCGCCGACCGCGGCGTCGACCATGCCCAGCAGCGAGGTCGCCACCGGCACCCAGCGCACACCCCGCAACCAGCAGGCCGCGACGAAGCCGGCCAGGTCGGTCACCGCGCCGCCGCCCACCCCGACCACCGCGTCGGTGCGGGTGAAGCCGGCCGCTCCGAGCCGGTCCCAGCAGGAGGCGGCCACCTCGATGTGCTTTCCCGACTCGGCGTCGGGCACCTCGATCGGCAGCGGCTCGACGCCGGCAGCGCGCAGGCGTTCGCCGAGCGCGTCCGCGAGGGCCTTGAGCGGAGGCGCGTGCAGCACCGCGACCCGGGTCGCGCCGGGCAGCAGGCCCGGCAGCGCGCCCAGCAGGTCACGTCCCACTAAGACGTCGTACGGCCGCTCGCCGCCGACCGGAATTCGGGTCACCTCGTCCATCGCCGGCAGCCTAGTCCAGCGGGCGGCGCGGCGAGGGCGGCTGTCCACCTGCTGGCCGAGCGGCCCAGTCCGCCAGCCGGCGGGCGTGTTCGGCCACCGCGGCGCGCAGCGCGTCCGGATGCCGCACTGTGAACGGACACCCCAGCCCGGCCAGCAGCGCCGCCATCCCGGGCAGGCTCTCCGCTCGGGCCCGCAGCAGCACCCCGTCGGTGGTGGCGGTCAACTCGGCCACGCTGGGCGGGATGCGGCGGCGGGCGGCGACCAGGTCGGTCTCCAGCACGACCTCCACCTCGTGCGTGTACGGCACACCGGCGAGCGACCGGGTCACCCAGGTCACCGCTTCGAAGCCGTCCGGCACTGTGAACGTCCCCACGCCGGGCGTCACCGCGCCGATCCGGTCCAGTCGGAAGGTGCGGATCTCCCCGCGCCGGTGGTCGTGGCCGGTGACATACCAGCGGCCGGCGTGGAAGACCAGCCCGTACGGGTCGAGCTCGCGGTGCGACTGCTCGCCCCGCCAGGAGCGGTAGTCAAGCGCCACCCGCTGCCGGTGCCGGGTTGCCGAGGCCAGCGCGAGCAGGGTGCCGGACGCCGGTCCACGCTCCGGTTCCGGACGACGCAGGGTGAAGCCCAGGTGCTCCTGGATGGCGGCGAGCCGGTCGGCGAGCGCGGCCGGCAGCACCCGGCGGATCTTCGCCAGCGCGGTGGCGGTGGCCGGCTGCTCGGTGGCGAGCCCGACCCGTTCGGCGACGACGAGGCCGAGCAGCACGGCCACCGCCTCGTCGTCGGTGAGCATCAGCGGCGGCAGCTGGTAACCGGAGTGCAGCCGGTAGCCGCCGTAGCGGCCCCGGTCGGCGGTGACGGGAATGCCCAGCTCGACGAGCGTGGTCGCGTACCGGCGGACGGTCCGCTCGTCCACACCGAGGTGGCCGGCGAGTTCGGCGGCCGTGGACCGGTGCCGGGTCTGCAGCAGTTCGAGCAGGGCCAGCACCCGCCCCGCGGGGTGTGACACGGGCCACTCCTTCAAACCGGGCGGATCCTGTCCGGAATAGATCGTACGGTCTGTCGGTAACCGAGAGAAGGAGCCACAGATGGCGACATTCGTGCTGGTGCCGGGGTTCTGGTTGGGTGCCTGGGCGTGGCGGGACGTGACCGTCGCGCTGCGGTCGCAGGGGCACGAGGTCTATCCGATGACGCTGACCGGGGTGGCCGAACGCGACCACCTCGCCGGGCCGGAGGTCAGCCTGGACACGCACACCACCGACATCGTCCGACTCATCGAGGTCGAGGACCTGCGCGACGTCCTGCTGGTCGGGCACTCCGGCGGCGGGATGCCGGCCGCCCAGGCGGTGGACCGCATCCCCGGCCGGATCGCCCGGATCGTCTACGTGGAGAGCGGACCGTTGCCGGACGGCACGGCGCAGTTCGACACGCTGCCGCCGGAGGAGCAGCAGCGGCTGCGGGCAGCGATCGGAGCCGGGCACCTGCTGCCGCCGCCGGCCTGGGACCCGGCCGCCGACCCGACCAACCTGGCCGGCCTGGACGAGCCGACGCTCGCGCTGCTGCGTACCCGGGCCACCCCGCAGCCGCTGCGGGCCGCCACCGACCCGGTCCGACGCACCGGTGGGCGCCCGGTGCCGACGGCGCTGGTCGCCAGCACCTTCCCGCTGGACGTGGTGCGGCAGATGATCCAACAGGAGCATCCGTTCTTCACCGGCCTGGCCGACGGTCAACTGCATGAGCTGCCCACCGGGCACTGGCCGATGCTCAGCGAGCCGAAGGCACTGGCCGACGTCCTCGACCTGATCGCCCGCACCTGAGGACCACCCACCGCGCCGATCTTGCAGTTTCGGTTGCCGAGATGGGGTGAAATGCCCCCTACGTCGGGACAGTAAGTGCAAGATCGGCGCGACAGGTCCGCGTCAGCGCGGGAGCAGGGCGGCGACGTCGGCGACCACCTGCGCCGGGGCCCGGCCGTCGGTGACCACCGTCTCGGTGGCGACCTCGGCGTAGAGCGGCCGGCGTTGGTCCAGCAGGTGCTTGAGGGTGGCCCGTGGGTTGATCGCCAGCAGCGGCCGGCCGGCGCCGAGCCCGACCCGGCGCACCGCGTCGGGCAACTCGACCGAGAGGTGCACCACCCGGTGCCCGATCAGGGCCGCCCGGGTCTCCTCGGCCAGCACCGCGCCGCCGCCGAGGGCGAGCACGCCCGTGCCGCCGGCCAGCGCCGCGGCCACGGCGGCGCGCTCCAGGGTACGGAAGTGCGCCTCGCCCTCGTCGATGAAGATCTCCGGGATCGGCTTCCCGGCCATCTGCTCGATGTCGGTGTCGGTGTCGCGGAACTCCACGCCGAGGGTGGCGGCGAGCGCCCGGCCGACTGTGGTCTTGCCGCAGCCGGGCGCGCCGACCAGCACGACGACCGGCGCCATCAGCGGATGACCAGCGCGTCGAGGTACCCGGCCAGATTGCGGCGGATCTCGGCGATCGAGTCTCCGCCGAACTTCTCGGTGGCCGCCTCGGCCAGCACCAGCGCCACCATCGCCTCGGCGACCACCGCCGCGGCGGGCACCGCGCAGACGTCGGAGCGCTGGTTGATCGCGGTGGCCGGCTCGCCGGTGGTGACGTCCACGGTGGCCAGCGCCCGGTTCAGCGAGGAGATCGGCTTCATCGCGGCACGGACCCGCAGTGGCTCCCCGGTGGTGATGCCACCCTCCAGCCCGCCGGCCCGGTCGGTGACCCGGCGAACGCCGGTGGCCGACGGGATGATCTCGTCGTGCGCCTCGGAGCCGCGGGAGCGCGCCTGCTGCCAGCCGTCGCCGATCTCCACACCCTTGATCGCCTGAATGGACATCAGCGCGGTGGCCAGCCGGGCGTCGAGCTTGCGGTCCCACTGCACGTGACTGCCCAGCCCCGGTGGCACCCCGTACGCCAGCACCTCGACCACGCCGCCGAGGGTGTCGGCGGCCTTCTTCGCGGCATCGACCTCGGCGACCATCAGGGCACTGGCCTCCGGGTCGAGGCAGCGCAGCGGGTCGGCGTCGATCCGGGCCGTGTCGGACGGCAGGGGACGCAGCCCGGGCTTCGCGGCCACCGGGCCCAGCTCGACGACGTGCGAGACGATCTCGATGCCGAGCGCCTGGCGGATCAGCGCCTTGGCGACCGTCCCGACGGCCACCCGGGCGGCGGTCTCCCGCGCGCTGGCGCGCTCCAGGATCGGCCGGGCGTCGGTGTGGCCGTACTTCTGCATGCCGGCCAGGTCCGCGTGGCCCGGCCGGGGGCGGGTCAGCGGGGCGTTGCGGGCCTGCCGGGCCAGCTCGTCGGGGTCGACCGGGTCGGCGGCCATCACGGTCTGCCACTTCGGCCACTCGGAGTTGCCGACCCGGATCGCCACCGGGCTGCCCAGGGTGACGCCGTGCCGCAGGCCGCCGAGCAGCTCGACCTCGTCGCGCTCGAACGCCATCCGGGCACCCCGCCCGTAGCCCAGCCGTCGACGGGCCAGCTCGTCGGCGATCTCGGTGGTGGTCACCTCAATGCCGGCCGGCACCCCCTCCAACATCGCGACGAGGGCGGGACCGTGCGATTCACCTGCAGTCAACCAGCGCAACACAGCGGTCAGTCTGTCACGGCGGGCCACCGACCCGGCGCACTCCCCGTCGCGTCCCGCCCAGCGGACGCCGCCGCCCGCTCACGCGGGCGGCGGCTCAGATCCCCCGACCGCGCTTGTGCAGGGTGCGCAGCACCGCGTCGGCCCGGACCACCCGACCGGCGACGGCGAGGGCCAGGTAGGCGCGCGGCTCGCGGGGGTTGCTCCGCAGGGTGCGCCGGGCCCAGCGCAACGCGCCCCGGCGGTCGCCGGAGGCAGCCTGGGCGAACGCGATCTGCCCGGACACCCGGGCCTCGCCGGCCGGTTGACTGGCGAACTCCGGGTAGCGCCGCAGCAACCACTGCAACGCCTCGGAGATGGTGTCCCAGCGCTGCGCGAAATACGAGCGCTTGTGCCAGCGGACCAGCACCGACGGCGTCCGCAGGTTGATCAGAGGCGCGCTGCGCGCGGCCCGCAGCAGGAACTCGTAGTCCTCCGCGTAGCTGCCCGGGATCTCCTCGTCGACCAGCCCGAACCCGTCGCGCAACGCGGTGGCGCGGATCAGGAACGTCGACGGGTGCAGCTCCGTCATCCGGTCGCGTAGCAGGTCGTCCAGGGTGATCCGGTCCTTGCCGAGCACCCGGTCGACGGTGTGCCCGTCGTAGTTGACCCGGATGCCGCAGCAGACGAACTCGGCGGCCGGGTCGGCGGCCAGCGCGTCGACCTGGGCGGCCAGCTTGCCGGGCAGCCACTCGTCGTCGTCGTCGCAGAACGCGACCAGCTCGCCCTCCGCCGCGAGGGTGCCGCTGTTGCGCGCACCGGCCAACCCGGGGGTACGCGCGTTGCGGATCACCCGCACCACGCGGGCCGGGCCGCTCCCCAGCTCGGTCAGCGACTCGTCCGGCGCGGACTGGTCGAACACCACGACGGCCTCGATCACGCCCGGGTAGTCCTGTGCCAGGATCGCGCGCACCGCGGCCCGCAGCAGCTCGGGGCGGTCCCGGGTGGGCACCACGACGCTGACGGTCGGCTGCTGGGTCATCGAATCTCCTCCGTACCCGGGCGCGGCCGGGACCAGGCCCGCCACCGGGGTGGGCGCGGGGTCGAACGGGCCACCAGGTCGTCGACGATCTGCCCGACCCGGGCCACCGCCGCCCGTCGTACCTCGTGTGCCTCCGGGTCGGCGGCCACCGCGTACCGGGACGGGTCGGCCACCCCGGCGGCCAACGCGTCGTGCAGGGCCTCCCGGGTCTCGCAGAGCGCCACCAGCCCGGCGGCGCCGAGCCGGCGGGCGAAGAGGAGCTGATGGTTGTCGACGTGCTCACCGCGAGCCGGATCGCGGGGCACCACGATGGGCAGGTGGCCGTGCCGGCGGGCCTCCAGAATGGTCGCCGGGCCACCGTGACAGACCACCAGGTCCGCATCGATCATCGCCTGTTGCAACGCGTCGTGGCCGAGGAACGGCACCGCGCCGCTCAGCTGGGGCGCGTTGGTGTGCCCGTGCTGCATGGTCAGCCCGATCGGGCCGGAGGCGTGCGCGTGCCACTGCGCCAACCAGTCGACGAGCCGGTCGAAGGGGTGCTTGTCGGTGCCCACAGCGACCAGCAGTCGGAGCTGGGCGACCGCCGAGCTGTCGCGCTGGCGCGGCAGGCGGGCCGCCTCGGTGGCCGGTCGGGGTTGCGGACGCCGGGCGGTGCCCGTCTCCCCGGTCACAGCAGCGTCCCGACGACTGTCGCCTCGGGGTACTGCCGGCGCTGCTCGTCCCACTGCACGAGCATCGCGGACAGGAATGGCCGGCAGAGCCGAGCGGTCAACGTCGGGGTGTCGATCCGGTCGTACACCTCGATGTAGACGGTCGGGATGCGCCGCAGCCGGGCCAGCACCACGAACGGCACCGCCACCCCCGCGCCGGTGGTGACCACGGCGGCGACCCGCCGGGCCCGCAGCACCCGCCAGGCCAGCAACGCGTTGCGCAGCAGGTTCGGCACGTTGCGGGTGGTCGGGTGGTGCGCCGGCACCAGGTCCTCGCCGGCCAGCAGCGACACCGCCTCCGGGGTGTCGAAGGTGACCCAGCAGCGCCGCCGCTGTTCGTACCAGGGCCGCAGGGCCAGTAGTTGGGCCAGATGGCCGCCGCTGGAGCCGACCAGCAGCAGCACCGGCGCCCCACTGTCGTCGTTGTTCGCGTCCACGCGACTCCCCACAAGTTCGCTTGGAATTTCAGTTCACGCCAGGCAGAAGCAGATCACACGATTCCCGGTCGTTGAATAGCGCGACCGGCCGAGATGACGATCTCCACAACGGGCGGTGCGGTGCACCGAACGTCCGAGGTCCATCGATCGTCATCACCACCTGCGATTATGTCGTCACTCTGCGGCGCTCCGTCGCCGCCGCGATTCCTCCAGATCAGCCGCTATGTCTTTTCTCGATGACGTCCAAGAGTGCGGGATGCAGGGCGGCGTTCCAGCCCGCGCCCGCGTCGGCCAGCCGCCACGTCCGCAACCACATCTCCACCAGGTACGCGTCGGCGACGAGCCGACGCTGCGCGGCGTCGAGACCGAGCCGCTCGCCGTGCCGGCTCAGATATCCGTCCACTGCCGACGCGGCGGCGTCGGCCGGCTCCCCGCGCAGCACGAGGGCCCGCTGGAACGCGTCGTGCGCCAGGTCGAAGCCGACCGGCACGTCCGGCCCGCTGTGCTCCCAGTCCCAGGCGACCAACCGACCGGCGTGCCAGCCCAGATTCCACGGCACCCAGTCACCATGCCAGTGACCGAACTCGACGCTGGTGTCGCCATGCCGGCGGGCCAACGCCGAGACCGCGGCGAGCGCCCGCGCGCCGGCCGGCTCGGTCGCGGCGGCCCGGCCGGCCTGATCGGCCAGCCGGCGCAGGAAGGCCGAGTCGACCAGCGGTCGAGGTGTGCCCGCCGGGCGACCGCGCCGGGCGACCGCGAGCAGCGCCGCGATCCGGGGCGGGTCGTCCACCGGCACACCGCGTACCGCCGGGGGCAACGGCTCGATCACCGCGACCACCTGGCCGGCCCACGACGTCTCGGTGAGCAGCCGCGGCGGCGTCGGGTGGTCGGCGACACCGACCACCTCGCGCAACGCCCGCAGCGCCGCCGCCTCCGCGCTGACCAACGCACGGGTCGCGTCGTTCCAGCCGATCTTCGCGTAGCCGCGCGGACGCCCGTCGGCACTGAAGAGTTGCAGGGTGGGCTTGCCGTTCGGGTCGGGTGGGCGGACCCCGAACGCGGCCAGCAGCGGCGTGTCACCCAGGTCGGCGGAGAGCCGCTCGCTCAGCAACAGCTCCGCGGCCGGCACCCCGGCCGGCACCGAGACGGTCAACGTGGGAAAGGGCGCGAGCCCCACCCGACCGAACCGGGCCAGCCCACCGAGCACCGCCCGCAGCGCGCGCACCTTCGGTGGCCGCAGGGCGTTGTACGCCAACAGCGACGCCGCCCCGGCCCGGGGTGCGCCCAACGGCACCAGGAACCGGGCCCGCGCGACCGACGGCACCACCGCGTACCGGGCCACCGTCTGGTGACCGGCCGGCGGGGCGCCGGCCACTGTCAGACCGACCCGGTCGTCCGGGAAGACCGCGCGGCTCACCCAACCCAGGCCGTCCACCCGTGAACGCGGGTCGGTGGCCGGGCCCACCCGGGTCGTCACGCCGCCCGGTCCGCCCAGTCGAGGTCCAGCCCGAGCCGTTGACGCAACGCGTCGTTGTACGGCCGGTAGTAGTCGGTCAGCTCAGCGCGCACGCTCGGCTCCAGCGGTGCCGAGCGCCGATCGTTGTAGACCTTGAAGTTGGGCAGGTCGTACGCCGGCAGACCGAGGAAGTCCAGGGTCCGTCGGTAGGTCGCCCGCGAGTCGCGGTACAGGTCCTCGCTGGGCAGGAAGAGGATCTGCTCCCGGGCGAAACGCTCCAGCCACGGCTCCAGGTGCTCCAGGTAACGCCCCCGGGCCCGGTACGTGTACCAGTCGTACGGCTCGCTGAACGCCTCCGGCTCGGCGATCAACCGCTCCCGCTCCCCCGCCGTACGTTCCGGCTCGGCCGCCAGCGCGGCGGCGAAGTCCAGTGGTTCGATGCCGTGGGTGCGGCGTTCCTTCCAGTGCGAGTACGCCCGCTCCACCGGGTCCCGCAGCAGCACGATGAGCTTCACCGACGGCATCAGCGCGGCGACCCGCTGCGCGGCGAGCGGGTGGAACATGTACAGCGGGGCGGCCTCACCGACCCGGACCGGCCCGCCGTGCCGCTTGGCCAGGGCCTCGCGCTGCCGCTCGGTCGGGAAATGCGAGCGGTACCAGGCTTCGCCGCGACCCCAGTGCTCCTCGAAGTAGTGCGCCGACTTGGTGTTCCACGCGGGAAAGAGCCGGGGCACCAACGGGTGCTGGATGAGGTAGTTCCACAGGGAGGTGGTGCCACCCCGTTTGGTTCCGATGATCAGGAAGTCCGGCAGCGGCCGGCGGTCGCTGGTGCGAACGCCGTAGTCGACGAGCGACTCCTTCACCCGGGTGGTCACCTGGGTCGGAACCAACTGCTTGACCCGGTCACGGATGGACACCACGACGAACCTCACCTACCTCTCGTCGATGCCGAGGTGGGCTCGGCGGCCGTGGCCGCGCTGTCCCCTCCACGGATCTGCCTCATGGTCCCCCGGATGCCGGCGCGCACCCGGGGCAACGTCAACATGCCGACGCAGCCGGTCAGCAGCACCGCCAACGCCACCGCCAGGCCGGGCAGGCCGCGACCGCCGACCAGCACGCCGGCCCCGGCGGCCAGGCCCACACCGGCGATCGTGGCCCCCGCGGCACGCACCATCGCGGCGTCGAACAGCGGCTCCCGAACCACCGACCGGGCGAACCCGGCGGCGGTGAGGTTCTCGGTGGCGATGCCGGCCGCCCAGGCAACCGCCGCGCCCGTCGCGCCGTAGCGGGGGATCAGCCAGAGACCCAGCGAGACGGTCACCGTCAACCCGGCCACTGTGGCGACCAGGTGCAGCCCGCTGCGCCCGCCCATCAGCAGCAGGCTCTGCACGTTGCCCACTCCGGTGTTGACCAGCATCGCCAGCGCGAGCACAGTCATCGCCGGCACACCGGCGGTGAACTCCGGCCCGAACAGCTGAAGGAAGGCCAGCGCGAAGACCGCCAGCAGCAGGTACACCGGCCAGGACAGCACCAGCCCCCAGGTGGTCAACTGCCGGTGCACGGCCGCCGCCGCGGCCCGCTCGCCCCGCCCGAGTAGCCGGGACAGCTGCGGCGACACCGCCACCCGCAGCCCCTGCATGGCCAGCTGACCGGCCAGCACGTACCGGCCGACGGCGCCGAACACACCGGCGTCCGCCGGCCCGGCCAGCACCGAGGTGAGCAGCACACCCACCCACATGCTGCCGGCGTCGATGGCCGCCGAGGCGGCCCGGGGCAACGCGAAGCGCCAGAACGTGGACCAGTCGGCGCGGTGCGGACGCAGCGTCGCGCCCCGGCCCAGACCGAGCGGGCCGGCGACGAGGGTGAGACAGGCCAGCAGCGCCAGCGCGGCCGGCACCAACCAGCCGGTCATGCCGGCGAGCAGGCCACCGCCCGCCAACGCGGCCGCGCCGACCAGCACCGGGCGGGCGACCGGCAGCAGCAGGAACTGCACCCCGACGTACGCCCGGATCGGCCGCACGCAGCGCAGCGTGGCCAGCAGCAGGGTCATCGCGACCACCACCGGCACCGCGGCGAACGTGACGGTGAGCAAGGCGTCGCCGCTCGTGCCGGAGCCGCGCAGCAGCCGGGGCGCAAGGGCGTCGGCGGCCAGCACGCCCGCGCCGGCGACCAGCAGCCCGGTCAGCAGCGGCGGGATCAGCGCCACCGGGAGCACCCGGGCGGCGTCACCGCGCGCGCCGGCGCTGCGGCGGGGCAGCGCCCACATCAGACCGGTCTCCGCGCCGAGCGTGCAGATCGCGGTGGCCACGGTGACGACCCCGATCGCGGCGAAGAACGCTCCCGCGCCGGCCGGGCCGTAGCTTCGGGTGATCACGACCGCCAGCACGAACCCGAACAAGCCGCTGGTGGCCGCGCCGAGCAGTCCGGCCACGCCGCTGCGCGCGCTGCGGCGGGTCTCGGCCGAGCCGGTGTCCCCGACGGGCGACGGCACGGCCTGATCCTCTGCGGGGCTGGGCGTCGGCCGGCCCTCGTCGGCACCGGCCGACGGTCGGGTCGCGGCGGTCACGCGGGCACCGGCGCGGTCCGCGCGGGCGTCGGCGACGACCCGGCCAACCGGGTCAGCCGTTCGCGTTCGGTCAGCGCCATCGCGAAGGCCACCGCGAAGAACGCGACCGCCAGGTTCTGGTTGGCCATGCCGTAGAACGGGACCTGCACGAGGCAGACCACCGGCACCACCGCCAGCCACTGCCCGGCCGCCGACGTCGCCCGCGCGCAGATCACCGCGGCGGCGACGAACCACGCCAGGAAACAGATGAGCGCGGGTACGCCGTGGCTGAACAGCACCATCCACAACTGCCCCTGGGTGCCGATCGGCGCGGCCGCCGACACGGTGTCGACGTTCACCGGAGCGCCGTAGCCCAACCAGGGCGACTCCTGCACCCGGCGGATCACCTCGGTGTAGAGCGAGAGCCGGTCGGTGTTGGTGTCGCTGGAGTCGACCCGTCTGCTGATCAGCTCGGTGATCGGGATGAACAGCGTGGCCAACCCGCCGATCACCACGACCCCGACGATGGACGCGGCCACCCGGATGTTGCCGCGCAGGCTGGCCCGCACCCCGAGCACCGCCAACCCGGCGCCGAGGCTGAGGAACATCGCCCGGTTGAGGGTGAGGAACGCCGGCGCCAGCGACAGCGGCAGCGACGCCAGCAGCGCCCAGCGCAGCAGCCCCTGCCGGCGCAGCATCGCGAAGGCCACCACGCAGGGCAGGGTCATCGCGTACGCGCTGCCGTAGTTGTTCGTGTACGCGAACGGCGCGGCCGGCCGATAGATCGGGTTGAGCGAACGGGCGCTGTACTCAGCGGTGGTGAGGTGCACCATGTCCTGAATGAACGGGGTGCCGGCCACCCCGCCGGGCAGCAGCACCTCCATCGGGGTCGTCATGGCCAGCCGGGGCACGAGCACCCCGAGCCAGCCCAGCGCCACCAGCCCGAACCAGAACGCGCAGAGCGGGGTGAGCACCGCCACCAGGCTGGCGCGTTCCCGGGCGGCCGCGTAGACGTAGACGCCGACCACCAGCGCGGTCAGGTAGAAGGCCAGCCGCAGGGCGAACGTGAGCAGCGAGGCCGGCGACGACAACTGGGTGGCGCTGACCACCACGATGGCGAGGAAGAGCAGCCAGATGCCGGCCGCCGGTGGCAGCGGCACGCGCCCCCGGGTGAGCAGCAACGCGAGCAGCAGCGCACCCAGCAGCGGCCAGCCGAGGTAGAACGCACCGAACAGCCACCACAGCGGCACCAGGCCGAACATCATCGACAGCGGCCAGAGCGGCAGTTGCGGCGGGGCGGACGGCGGCACCGGGGCGGCCTCCAGCGGAGCGCCTCCGGGTGGTGGTTCGGTCGCCGGGGCGCGGGTCACCGACACGCTCAGGCCCGACCGTTTCGGGTGAGCACGAAGCCCAACGGGGTGACCCCGGCGGCGCGCAGCCGCTCCACCAGGCGTCGCAGGTCACTCTGCCGGGTGCGGTCCCGCTCCACGACCACCACCGCGCTGCCCTGCCGGGCCACTGCCACGCCACGCTCGTCGGACTCGGCCGGCGGGGCGTTGAACAGGACCAGGCCGTGGTCGGCGCCCTGCCGCCAGGTGCCGAACCGGACACTGCCCACACCCACGACAACCTCGTCGGGGGTGACGACGCGACTGTTCTCCGGACGGGCGGACGACACCCTCGGCAGCGTCAGGGTGGCATCGGGGTCGGTGGACGGGCGGGCGCCGGGCGGGTGCGGGGAGGGCCGACGGGCGGGCGTGCTCTCCGTGGCGGCACCGGCGGCCGGTGTGCTGCCGGCCGGCCGGGGCTTGGGCACCAGCGGCCGCGACGGGTCGATGGGCAGCCGCCCCCGGTCGGCGAGAACGGTGGCCCGTAGCCGCTCGATCCGTCCGCTGTCGTCGGCGACGAAGACCTCCCGGCCGTCCACGGCGAGCGCCACGGCGAGCCCGGCGGTGAGCACTGTGGCGTCCTCCCGGGCGGTGACCAGCGCCACCCGGGCCGGCTGCCGGACCCGCTCGGCGACCGCCATCGCCACGTACCGGACGTCGGCGTCGACCGCCCGGGGGCTACCCCGGAACCCCGGCCGGCGTACGGTGCCGAGCAGTGGAAGCCCGGAGGCCTCCCGGCCGTCGGCGACCGAGCGGACCCGCCGGTCGGTCGACTCCCAGAGGTACGCCAGCACGATGCCGATCAGCGCGCCACCGAGCAGGCCGGCGACCAGGTAGAGCGGCCGGTGCCCGGCGGAGGTGACCAGCGCCTTCTCGGCGGTCTGGGTGACCCAGCCGGGGTTGACGTCGACAGCCGCGATCTCGGTACGGGCGGCGTTGAGCTGGGTGAGCTGGTTGTTGATTCCGGCCAGCTCGGCGACCAGCGCGTCACCGGCGGCGGTGTCCTTGGCGGTGTTCGCCCGCTTCTGCAAAGCGGTCTGCTGGGCGGCGACCTTGGTGATGCTGGCGTCGTAGGAGCGCAGCATCTCGGCGCGCTGCTGCTCGTACATGGCCCGGCGCACGCTCAGGTATGCCTCGGCGGCCATGTTGGCGCTCTGCACGGCCCGGTGCGCCTCGCCCGCCTGGTAGGTGAAGCGCAGGATCTGCCCCCCGGTGGGCACTTCGACCTCGAGCGCGTCACGGATGTCCCGCGGGTCGCCGCCGGCCGAGTCGGCGAGCCGCTGCACCACCTCGGTGCCGGTGGCGATGCCGCTCTCCACGTTCATGTTGACCGCGCGGTCGGCGCCCGCGCCGCTGGGGGTGAAGGCGTCGGTCACCACCGGCCGGACCGCGACCACGGCGCTCGCGGACAACGCTGCCGGCACCAGTAGCACATAGCCGAGCGCGGCGAGCAGACCGACCATCGCGACCGCCGCCACCAACCGCATCCGGTGCATCGGCACCCGCAGCAGGTCGGTCAGTGTCACGGCACGCGAGGTGCCGGAGGACGGGCCGTCCGTCGGCCAGGGGGCGGGCGCTGCATCAGTCATGGAACTTCTTCACCGTCTGTTGAGGATTACCGACGACCACGACGCCGGGTGGTACGTCCGTGCGGACCACCGTCGCCGCGCCGACGACGCTGTCCCGACCGACCCGCACGCCCTTCAGGACCAGGGCGTGCGCACCGACCCAGACGTTGTCCTCGAGAACGATCGGGGCACGGGTGAGCGGGCCGGGCGGTGCGTGGCGCTGCTCGGGGGGCAGGTTGTGGAAGTCGTTGTCGAGCAACTCGCAGTCCGAAAGGAGGCACCGGTCCCCCACTGTGACCGACGTCCAGGTGCCGATCCAGGTGGCGTTGAGCAGACAGTCCGCGCCGACGCGCACCTCGCCGGGGCCGGCGAAGCGGACGAGTTTGTTCAAGCGGGTGCGGTCACCGATGGTCACCCGCACACCGCGCCGTAACCGGATCCGGCCACGGATCTCCACGTCCCGACCGAGTGTCAACCGTCGGTAACGGAGCTGATACCAGCCGCGTTTGACCGCGAAGACCAGACGCACCACGCGTCTCGTTCGGATGCCAGCGGCGCCGAGCAACGACCCTCCCCCACCGTCGCGGGCCGGCGGCGGTGGGTACCGCCACCGGCCCAACGTGAACAATCTACCGATGCTCCGTTACGAACGGTTGACCCTTACTGTACGGAGAAGAATGTCGATGGGGTAGACCAGGACAACTCGGGCGTTGCGCTGCTGATGACTGTCGCAGTGGTGCCGTCGACCGCGGCGCTCGGCGCGGCCGTCGGGTCGAACGGCACGCTCCGCAGCGCGCCGTCGGTGGAGCCGTAGACGATCCGGCCGCCCACCCAGGCCATGCCCCGCACCGTGGACCAGGTCACGCCGGTCGTCGGCAGGGCGAACTCGGTGGCGCCCAGGTAGTTGCCGTCGATCTCGAAGTAGCGGTAGTAGAGGTTGTTCGCCCCGGTACGGGTGTAGTAGAGCCGGCCGTCGAGGAAGAAGGCGCCGGTCAGCAACGCCGGGTTGTACCAGTCGTTGTAGCCGGACGCCTCCCACGGCGAGCCGATCGCGCCTCCGTTGAAGAGCGAGATGTCGATCCGACTGCCGGTGGGCGTGCCGGCCACCGTGTGCGACCAGTAGATCCGGTCGTCCACCCGCCAGGTCGCGCCGGCCGCCGTGTACGCGGGCTGACTGACGCTGGTCGCGGTGCCCAGCGTGGTGCCGTCGAACGGCACCTTCGCCACGGTGCCCGAGGCGGTGCCCACGTAGAGGTTGCCGGTGGTGGCCGACGGCGGGTTCTTCGGGGTGAAGGTGCGTCCACCGGCGAGCGGGAACATGCCGAGCCGGCCGTGGTACTCCTCGCCCATGCCGTCGGAGTTGTGCCCGAAGTAGAGGCCGTCCGAGCCGCGCCAGAGCACCGGCACCGACGAACCCCAGTTGCTGGTGCCCGACGGCATCGAGGCGCTGCCGCTCCGACGCGGGTTCCAGTTCACCGGCATACCGGTCGCCGGGGTGACGGCGGCGATGCCGAGCCGGTCGACAGCGCCCGTGCCGGCCCTGTCGCTGGCGTTCGGGTTGTTGACCCAGCGGAAGTGCCCGCCCAGGTAGATGACGTTGTCCGCCACCTCGACCGAGGTGATGGTGTCGTTGCCGGTGTAGTCGACCCAGGTGGCGAGCAGGCCAGAGCCCCGCGCGGCGGTCTCGAAGCGCACCAGGGCGTCGCAGTACGCGGCCGGCCAGCCGCCGCCACCGTTGGTGCCGACCACGAACCAGGTGCCGTCGGCACCGAACTTCACGTCCTGCACGTAGTGCACGAAGGTCGTCGGCGAGGCGCACGGCGGAACGAACTTGTCGGTGCTCCAGTCGAGCACGGTGGGAGTCCCGGAGACGTCCACCAACGCCATCTGGTTACGCGGCAGGTCGTTGACGAGCGTGAAGTTGCCGCCGACGACCAGGGTGTCGCCGTCCGGCGTGACGTCGATGGTCCAGACGTACGACGTGGTGCTGTGCCGTCCCACCGTGGCGTCGATGCTGAAGCTCGGGTCGATCGCGCCGGTGGTCGCGTTGAGCCGGCCGAGACCGGCGTGCGCGGTGCCGTTGAGCCAGTTGAACGCGCCGGCCACGTACAGCCAGTTGCCGTGCAGCGCCAGGTCACGGACCGTGCCACCGTCGGAACGCCCGACCCAGCTGTCGATGATCGCGCCGGTCGACGGGTTGAGCGCCACCAGGTTCTTCCGGGAGACGCCGTTGACGTTCTTGAAGGTGCCGCCGACGATCAGCGTGCCGCCGGGGCCGGCGAGGAGCGTGTTGACCGCGCCGTCGAGCACCGGCAGGAAGGTGGTCGACATGGTGCCGGTGGTCCGGTCGTACGCGAAGAGGTAGCGCTGCGTGATCCACGCGGAGCTGGCGGTCTGGCGGAGCTGGGTGAAGCTGCCGCCGACGAAGACCGTGTCGCCCACCTGCGCGAAGGCACGGGTCTCACCGTCTCGGGCGTGCGGGGTCGCGTCGGCGGGGTTCGCCGACACCAGGGTCGCCGTGGCCGGGACCGGCACCACAGCGGCCGACGCGGTAGTGGGCACGCCCAGAGCTGCGGCGACGATCGCCAACGCGACCATCCCCGCCGGAGTACGACGTCGTCCTGCAAAACGCCACAAGTGCGAGAGTTTGGGCACGCTGCGCCTCCAGATTGGATGAGAACCCGAGGTAGCGTGCCTCGTCCAGCCTGGTTAACAAAATCCGCCGATTGGGCGGTGCATGAATCCGCAAGCCGACAGAACGCCGGAGGATCGGATGTCCGACCCCCCGGCGAACGCCGTCCGGTCAGCCCGTTTCGAACGTCAGCGGTTACCTCCGGTGGGTTGCCGCAGGTAGGGGTCCTGTCCGGCCTGCTTGAAGCCGGCCACCGCCGACGCGTCGTGATTCATCGTCATGTCGCAGGTCGACGTGCGGCTGGTCATACCGGCCGAGTTGAAGTAGATCGCCGCCTTGATCTTCGGGTGCGCCTTCAGCGCCGCCGGGAACTCCTGGAACCAGCGCTGCTTGGCGCCCGGGTCGGCGGAGTTGAAGTTGGTGCCGAACTCGGCGAGCATCCGGGGCTTGCCCGCGCCGATGCCGTTGTCGTCCAGCCACCGGTAGAAGCCACCGACCGTCGTGCTCGGGCTCTTCCACACGGTGCTGCCGTTGCAGACGTGGAAGTTGTACGGGTCGTAGGCCACCCAGTCGACGTACTGGTCACCGGGGTACAGGCCGGCGTACCGGGAGTAGTGCCCGGACCAACCCATCATCGTCCAGACCCAGACCGCGTTTGTCGCACCGGCGTTGGCGAACCGCTCGTGCACGTAGCGCCAGGCCCGGACGAAGTCCGCGTCGCTGCCCTTGTTCGGCTCGTCCTCCGGCTCGTGGTCGAAGCCGATGAAGACCGGCACGCCGGCGGCGCGGATCCGGCCCGCTACCGCGTCGATGGTGTCGTCCTGCTTACCCCCGTAGACGTCCGACCACTTGAGGGTGGTGCCGGCGGAGAAGTCACGCGACTCCCAGGCGAAGAACATCAACCGGCCTTCGCGCATCTGCTGCGACTCGTACACGTCCGGGAACGCGCCGTTGCTGCCGGCGTTGGAGAAGTCGTGGTAGCGGTGCACGATGTCGAACTTGCGCCCGACCTGCGTCTCCACGTCGGTGACGGCCTTGCCGTGGTCCCAGCCGCCGGCCGCCCCGGCGGGCGAGTACATGCCCCACCACGCGCCACAGGACGGGACGAGCTTGTCCGAGACGGACCCACACTTGCCGGACGGGAGGGTGCCGCTGGCGCTCGGCGTCGCCGTCCGGGTCGGAGCGATGGTCGGCGACGGCTTCGGCGCGGCGGTGGTCGGCGACGCGCTCGGCGACGGCGGCGGTGCCGGCCGGGTGGGCGTCACCGGCGAAGGCCGGGCCCCGAGGTCGTAGCTGATCAGCAGGCTGGGTCGCAGGTCCGGGTTGCGGTTCTCGACCGACGCCCAGTAGACCCGGCTCTCCAGGCCGCTCTGCGCCAACGAGACCGTCCAGGTGCCGTTGCCGGTGACCAGCTTGGAGACGTCCCACTCGTTGAAGCCCTTGGACACGCTGGTCACGCTGTCCAGTGCGGCACCGGCCGACGTCAGCGGCGGCCGCGACTCGCGGGCGCTCAGCGGCGAGGCGTGCGCCGTCACCGTGGCGGCGAACTGCTGCCAGGCGTGCACCCGCAGCGTCGCCCGGATGTTGACCGCGGTGGCCGGCACCGTGGTCACCGCGAACTCGATGACCGCCTGGCGGCCACCGCGCGGGTTGCCGTCGCAGCGCGTCGCGCAGGTGGCCAGCGTCGACTTGGCCGCGTTGTCACCGTCCTGCGACACCGCGGTGGCGGTGGTGTCGGCCGCCGCCCGGATCGACAGGTCGTCGCTGGCCAGCAGCGGCATCATGGTCGCCACGATGCCGGCCACCACCGAACCGCCGACCACGCCGATGGCAATCGCCTTACGCCGGGGTCCAGAACGGAACCGGGTGATGCGGTGCAGTCCGTGCCTGGTCAAGGAAACTCCCTGTGTCTGCGTCCGTAACGGTGAGCAGCGTATCGATGACCAGGACATGTGGCAGGTAGGACAGTTTTCCGTAAGCGCGTCTTAACCGTCAGCTAAGAAACCGCCTCGGGGAGATCGGGGCCTCTGGCCGCAGGCGCTACCGAAGCCCGCCACACACCTTGCCCGGGGAGCACGCGCGGAGTCAACGGGAGGCGTTGGAAGCGCTTCCGGAACGTGTGGCGACTATCGGCGACCGCGGCCGGACCGTCTGACCGGTCCGTCAGCCGGCGCGAGCGGCAGTCAGCGCGGCAGCCATCGCCGCCCTCGGCGCAGTGACGCCGGTGAACTGCTCGAACTGCCCGACGGCCTGGGCCAGCAGCAGGTCCAGGCCGGAGACGATCCGGCAACCGGCGGCGTCGGCGGCGGTCGCCAACGGTGTCGGCCACGGGTCGTAGAGCGCGTCGAAGAACACCGCGCCCGGCCGCCAGGCCACCGCGCCGGCCAGCGGGTCGGCGACCCCCTTCGGCACCGTGGAGACGACCACGTCGGCGGCGGCGAGTTGCCGGGGAGCATCGGCCCATCGGGCGGGCGTCAGCGCGACGCCCACCGCGCCGGCCACCGGGCGCAGCTCGTCGACCGCCTCGGGTCGGCGGGCCACCACAGTCACCGACGAGCAGGCGAGCTGCGCGGCGGCGGCGAGCGCGGCGCGGGCCGTCCCGCCGGCGCCGAGCACCGTCACGGCGGCACCGGCGCTCACGCCAGCGTCGGTGAGCACCCGCACCATGCCGGCGACGTCGGTGTTGTCCGCGTACCAGGAGCCGTCCGGACGGCGTACCAACGTGTTGGCCGCGCCGACGGCGGCGGCGACCGGCGACGCGGCGTCGGCCACGGCGAGCGCCGCCTCCTTGCCCGGCATGGTCACCGACAACCCGGCCCACTCCGGGCCCAGGCCGGCGACCAGATCCGGCAGCTCCGCCGCCGCGCACTCGATCCGGGTGTACGACCACCCGGTCAGCCCGGCGGCGACGTAACCGGCGGTGTGGATCACCGGAGAGAGGGAGTGCGCGATCGGCTTGCCCAGCACCGCGGCCCTACGGGTCGACACGATCACCGCCGGTCGCGGCCGGTGGCCCGATCACTGTCGACATCGCTTCCCCGCTCTCCCGCGCACGTCGGGATCGACAGTACCCAGCGCCCCGGCCCGGGCACCAGGGAACCGGCTCCGCGGCCACCCCGGGCGACCGGGTTATCGCTCGACCCCATCGACGTTGGCGAAAGCATTCCCGGGACGGAAGTGCCGATCGAAAAAGTCAAACCTTGAACAAGGGAGCCTTTACGGCGTGACTCGGCCGGTCAGATGATGCCGGCCTCCCGAGCCTTGTTCTCGTTGCGTTGGTGCTGCTCATACGTCTCGGCGAACGCGGAGTGGCCCTTGTCGTCGATCGCCACGAAGTAGAGCCACTTGCCCGGCGGCGTGTCCATCGCCCCTTCCAGGGCCTGCTTGCCGGGGTTGTTGATCGGGGTGGGGATCATGCCCCGCAGCTTGCGGTTGTACGGGTTCTTCTGGTCGTCGAGCTCGGCCACCGTCATCTGCTTGGACGACTTGGTCGGCTTACCGATCGACTCCAGGTAGTAGTTGACAGTGACGTCCATCTCCAGGCAGTTGCAGTCGAACTCGCCGTACGCGCGGTTGTAGGCGACCCTGGCGACCTTGCCGAGGTCGTCCTTGTTACCCGCCTCGGCCTGGGCCAGCGACGCCACGATCAGCGCCTCGTACGGGCTGACCTTGCGTTCCTCCTGCACTCGGTCGGCGAACTTCATCTCCCCGGTCACCGACAGGAAGCGGTTCACCATCAGCTTGAGGATGCTCTCGGCCGTGGACTTCGGCGGGATCTCGTACGTGTCCGGGAAGAGGAAGCCCTCGATGGACTTGACGCTCTTCTTGCCGTCGCCGCGCGTGAACCACCAATCCGGGACACCGAGCGCCTCCGGGTCCTTGGCGGCGGCCTGGAAGTCCTTGGCCGGGATCTTGGTCTTCTCGGAGAGCAGCTTGTAGATGTTGAAGCTCGTGCGGCCCTCGGGGATGGTCAGCCCGTTGACGATCTTGTTCTTCAGGTCGAGCATCGCGGTCACGGCGTTCGCGCCGCTCATCTGCTTGCGCAGCTTGTACGTGCCCGGCTGGATGTTCTTGCTGCGCGAGTTGGCCTCGGCCGCCTCGATGAAGGCCTTCTGGCTCTTCACCACGTCGGCCGCCACCAGGGCGTCGGCCATGTCGGCGAGCAGCGCGCCGTTCTTGATCTCGACGGTGATCTCACCGGCCCCGCTGCCGTCGTAGTCGGGGGTGACGAAGTAGTTCTGGATACGGTCGAAGCCGTAGAACGCGCCGCCGCCGATGCCGCCCAACAGGAGCAGGGCCATCAACAGAGCCAGGAATGTCTTGCCCCGGCCGCCACCGGACCCGCCCTTGCCCTTGCCCTTGCGGAAGCCGCGCCGGTGCCGACCCTTCTCCCCCCGTTCCGGCTCGTCGAACCCAAGATCCAGATCGTCGATCATTACGTCCGCCTCCGCTGCGCGTCCAGCCAGCTCTGCAGGATCTCCACCGCGGCCGCCTGATCGACAACCGCACGTTGACGTTTACCTCTGACGCCACGCTCGGCAAGCCTACGAGAAGCGACCACGGTCGACATCCTCTCGTCAGTGAGCGTTACCGGGACCGGCGCTATCACATCGACCAGTCGGTCAGCGTACGCCTTCACATGGACGGCCGCAGGACCGTGCTTGCCGGCGAGATTGACCGGAAGGCCGACGACAACCCCGACGGCCTCGTGCTCGACCACCAACGCGGCCAGCTCGGCCAGGTCGCTCGGCACCGCGTCCGGCGCCGCCGTGAGATCGCGGGCCAGGGTGACCAGCGGCGTTGCCAAGATCCCGTCCGGATCCGAGCGAGAGAGGCCCACCCGCACCTGACCGACGTCCACGCCGATCCGCACACCGCGCTTCAGCTCAGCCACCGACGGTCACCGCCAGCCGGGTACGAACCAGGGCGGACCAATCGGCCCGCCCTGACTCACAGTGATGACCTGTCACGCCTCAGTGATCGCCTTCTCGACGGTGAGCAGCAGGTTCGGCGCCTCGGCCGCGGGCAGACCGCCGCCCTGGGCCAGGTCGGGGCTGCCACCGCCGCGCCCGGAGAACGCCGCCTTCACCAGATCCGACGCGGCCAGGCCCCGGCTGCGCGCCGCCGCGTTGACCGCCACCACCAGGGACGCCTTGCCGTTCGACCGCGCCGCCACCGCCACGACCGCCGGCCGCGCCGGGTCGATCTTGCCGCGGATCTCCTGGGCCAGGGTGCGCACATCGTTGCCGGCCGCGCCCTCCGGCGCCTCGGTGCCCACGTACGCGACCCCGCGCACGTCCTTGGCCTGCGCCGCGAGCGCCGCCGCGCCACCCAGCACCAGCTGGGCGCGCAGCTTCTCCAGCTCCTTCTCGGCGTCCCGAAGCTGGGTGACGGTCTGCTCCACCCGGTCGGCGACCTGGTCGTTCGGCACCCGGTACAGCTCGGCCAGCCGGGAGACCAGCAGGTGCTCCTTGGCCAGGAAGCCGAAGGCGTCCATGCCGACCAGCGCCTCGACCCGGCGGACACCGGAGCCGATCGACGACTCGGAGAGGATCTTCACGAGGCCGAGCTGGGCCGAGCGGGCCACGTGCGTGCCGCCGCACAGCTCCCGGGCGTAGTCACCCACCTCGACGACCCGCACCTCCTCGCCGTACTTCTCGCCGAAGAGCGCCATCGCGCCGATGCGCCGCGCCTCCTCCAACGAGGTGATGAAGGCGTGCACCTCCAGGTCGGCCAGGAGCACCTCGTTGACCTGCTGCTCCACGTCGCGCAGGACGCTCGGCGACACCCCGGTCGGGGTGTTGAAGTCGAACCGGAGCCGACCGGGGGCGTTCAGTGACCCGGCCTGCGTGGCCGACTCCCCCAGGAAGTTGCGCATGGTCTGGTGCACCAGGTGCGTGGCGGTGTGCGACCGGGAGATCGCCCGACGCCGCGTCGTGTCGATCTCGGCGAAGCCGGCCTCACCGGCGCGTACCTCGCCCCGGATCACCCGGGCGCGGTGCACGATCAGACCGGGCACCGGCTGCTGCACGTCGAGCACCTCGACCTGCCCGCCACCAACCGTGATCATGCCCTGGTCGGGCTGCTGCCCACCGCCCTCGGCGTAGAACGGGGTGGTGTCCAGCACCAGCTCGATGGTGTCGCCCTCGGTCGCCGCCTGACGCGGGCCGTCGGCGCCGAGCAGCGCCCGCACCGTCGACTCGCGGGACACCTCGCTGTACCCGGTGAACGTCACCGGACCACCCGCGTCGAGCACCGACCGGTACGCCGACAGGTCGACGTGCCCCGTCTTACGGGCCTGCGCGTCCGCCTTCGCCCGGGTCCGCTGGTCGGCCATCAGCCGCCGGAACCCCTCGTCGTCGACAGCGAGGCCCTGCTCCGCGGCGATCTCCAGGGTCAGATCGATCGGGAAGCCGTAGGTGTCGTGCAGCTGGAACGCCTTCGCCCCGGACAGCGCCGAGCCGCCCGCCGTACGGGTCTCGGCGATCGCGGTGTCCAGGATCGTGGTGCCGGCCCGCAGGGTGGACAGGAACGCCTCCTCCTCCGCGTACGCGTAATCCGCGATCCGGTCGAAGTCGGTCGCCAGCTCCGGGTACGACGGCGCCATGCAGTCCCGCGCCACCGGCAGCAGTTCGGGCAGCGCCCGGTCCTGCCAACCCAGCAGCCGGATCGACCGGATCGCCCGGCGCATGATCCGGCGCAGCACGTACCCGCGACCCTCGTTGCTCGGGGTCACGCCGTCGCCGATCAGCATCAGCGCCGTACGCACGTGATCCGCGATCACCCGCAGCCGGACGTCGTCCGGGTGCGACTCGCTGGCCACATGCCCGGAGTGCGCGCCGTAGCGCTTACCGGTCAGCTCGGCCGCCCGCGCCAGGATCGGCCGAACCTCGTCGATCTCGTACAGGTTGTCGACACCCTGCAGGATCGAGGCCATCCGCTCCAGGCCCATGCCGGTGTCGATGTTCTTCGCCGGCAGGTCACCCAGGATCGGGTAGTCGTCCTTGGTGGTGCCCGGACCCCGCTCGAACTGCATGAAGACGAGGTTCCAGAACTCCATGTAGCGGTCCTCGTCGACCGCCGGGCCGCCCTCGCGGCCGTACTCCGGGCCCCGGTCGTAGAACAGCTCGGAGCACGGACCGCACGGCCCGGGAATGCCCATCGACCAGAAGTTGTCCGCCTTGCCCCGGCGCACGATCCGCTCGGCGGGCACCCCCACCGACCGCCAGATCTCGTACGCCTCGTCGTCGTCGAGGTACACCGTCGGCCAGACGCGCTCCGGGTCCAACCCGAACCCGCCGTCGGCCTGCGACTTGGTGACCAGGTCCCAGGCGAGCGGGATCGCGCCGGCCTTGAAGTAGTCGCCGAAGGAGAAGTTGCCGTTCATCTGGAAGAACGTGCCGTGCCGGCTGGTCTTACCGACCTCGTCGATGTCCGGGGTGCGGAGGCACTTCTGCACGCTGACCGCCCGCTGGTACGCGGGCGTCTGCTGACCCAGGAAGTACGGGACGAACTGCACCATGCCGGCGTTGACGAACAGCAGGTTCGGGTCGCTGATGGCGGGCAGCGGAGCGGACGGCACCACGGTGTGGCCATTCGCCTCGAAGTGCGCGAGGTACCGCCGCTTGATCTCCGCCGTCTTCATCGCTGGTGTTCCTCCGGAAAGATTTCTCGATCGCCGATCCGCGGGTCTTCCCGCAGGTCGGCGAACTTGTCGTCGAACGCCTCGCCCTGGGCGAACGCGTGGTGGATCTCCTGCTCGCGTTCGGCCATCCCGACCCGGACGTCCTCCACGAAACTACGCAGCGACTCGACGAGCCCGCCAGCGGATTCCGTCAGCGAGCTGGCGATGCCCGCCGGCGTGTACGCCTGCGCGGTCCGGGTCGCCTTGCGGACCACGATCACCCCGACGGCAACCCCGATGCCGAGCCAGAACAAGCGCCTCATGTCCCGCTACCTCCTGGTGCGCCGGGCCGGTCAGCTGTTGCCGCGTCGCGCGGCCCGTCGCTGCTGCTTGATGGTGTCGCGTACCTCGCGCTCGGTCTCGGCGTGCCGGCGGCCGGCGGCGGCCTTACGCACGCCGTAGCCGAACGCGGCCACCTTGACCAGGGGGTTGGCTGCCGCGGCGGAGACGACGGTGGCCAGGTTGGCCACGTTGGCGGTGACGTTCTGCGCGTGGCTGGTCATGGTGTCGACCTTCGCCAGCTGGAGGTTCACACCGTCGAGCGAGGTCTGCACCTGCTCCAGCGCGGTGTTGACGTTCCTCACAGTGGTGTTCACGTCACCGAGCAGCGGTGCGGTCCGGTCGTTCAGGTCGTTGATCATGCGGGTGGTGGCGTCAACCGTGTGCCGCAGCCGCAGGATGGGCAGCGTCAGGATGAGCACCAGCACCGCGAACGCGGATGCCGCGATCAGCGCCGCGATCGCTCCAATGTCGCCCACGCCTGTCCTCCTCAAGCAGAGTTCCGCAGGACCCGACGTCCCCGGAACGCACAACCATGCCACCCGTACCGGCCGCCGAGCCGCCGGCGGTCACCGGTAGCGGGCGTGCCCGCCAGCCCCAGACCCTACCGTCCGTGATGGAGACCGGCTCAGGACGGTGAGGGTGTCTGCTCACCCAGCGGATCCGCACTGACCGTCGGGAACGGATCCTCACCGGTCAGTGACGGGTCGGTGGTCGGCTGCGGTCTGGTCCGCTCGTCGTCGATCGCGTTGCGCACCTTCACCGACACCAACGAGCCGGTGCAGTCGGTCGCAGCGGCCGACGGGTCGTCGGACGGCACGACCGCCGGCTCGCCGTCCACCGGCGGCGGCACACAGGTCGGCTCGCGTACCCACAGGTCGAGGGTCAACTCGTCGCGACGCCAGCAGGTGTAGCTGCCCTTCGTCTGCTGTTCCGGGCAGCGGCTCACCTTCCACGGCTGCCACCCGTCGCGGCGCAGCGCGTCCTCGTAGACCTGCGCCGTCTCCTTGGGTGCCTTCTCCGAGGTCACTGTGCGCTCACGCAGCCGGCAGTCGAGCAGGCACCAGCGGCTGCCGCTGACGTCGTCGACCGTCTTCGCGGCCGCCCAGGCGGGCACACCGAGCTGGTCCAGGTTGTCGAAGACCGGGTCACGGCTCAGCGTGCGGACGCCGAAGAAGAGCGGAACCGCGCCGAGCAGCACGACGCTGACCAGCACCAACACCGCCGCGCGCAGACGGCGTCGCTCACGGGTCTGCCGGCGCTCCTCGGAACGGGCACCCGGTGCGGCGTCGTCGTCCGGCGCGTCCTGACCGGCCGAGCGCAGCGCCGGCCCGTCGGAGGGGTCCGGTTCCGGCCGGTCCACCGGGCCGGACACGGCGGGCACCGCGGCGGCGGCCCGGGCCACGCCGACGGGCTCGCCGCCGCGTCCGGGCGGAGGCACGGGCGCGACACCGCTCGGCTCGGCACGGCCGGGCTCCCGATTCGGAGGCAGGGCACGTCCGGCGGCACGG
>NZ_JAKKFG010000008.1:0-95614 GCF_022230905.1 Micromonospora salmantinae | reverse complement strand
GCCTCGCCGGCGGCCGGCTGCTCCGGCTCGGGCTCAGCCGGCCGGCCCCGACCCCAACGGCGGGTCTTGGCGCGGGGATCGCGCCGCTCGTCCGGGCCCTCGTCCGGGCGGTCCCCACCACGCGATCTCACTGTTGACCCTCTCCTGCGGCGTCGGTGCCGCTGTCCTGCATCGTGCCGGGGGCACCCGGGCCCGTCGTCGGACGGGCGGCCCCCGGGGATAGCGCTGGCGCGGTCTGCGCCGTTACGGACGGCTCGGATGTCGGCGTCTCCGGGCGCGCGGCCGGAGCCGGCAGACCACGCACGATCCGGCGCAGCACCGGCAACCGGCTGGCCACCGACCGCTCCGCGCCGTGCGGACTCGGCTGGTAGTAGTCGGTGCCCACCAGGTCGTCCGGGACGTACTGCTGGGTGACCACGCCGCGCTGGTCGTCGTGCGGGTAGCGGTAGCCGGTCCCGTGGCCCAGCCCTCGGGCGCCGGCGTAGTGCGCGTCGCGCAGCCCTCGCGGCACCGGGCCACCGCGACCGGCCCGGACGTCGGCGATGGCGGCGCCGATGGCGGTGGTGGCCGAGTTCGACTTGGGCGCGGTGGCCAGGTGGATCACCGCCTGGGCGAGGTTGAGCTGCGCTTCTGGCAACCCGACGTACTCGACCGCGTGCGCGGCGGCGGTCGCCACGCTCAGCGCCCCGGGATCGGCCATGCCGACGTCCTCGCTGGCGAAGATGACCAGACGACGGGCGATGAACCGGGCGTCCTCACCGGCGACCAGCATGCGGGCCAGCCAGTGCACCGCCGCGTCCACGTCCGAGCCGCGCATGCTCTTGATGAAGGCGCTGACCACGTCGTAGTGGGCGTCGCCGTCGCGGTCGTAGCGCACCGCCGCCACGTCGACGGCCTGCTCGGCGGTGGCGAGGTCGATCCGCCCGCCGCCGAGGGCCGTGGCGGAGGCCGCCGCCGCCTCCAGGGCGGTGAGTGCCTTACGGACGTCACCGGCGGCCAGCCGGACCAGGTGATCCTCGGCCTCGGTGGTCAGGGCCAGTGCGCCGTCCAGGCCACGCTTGTCGGCGACCGCGCGGCGCAGCAGACCCCGCACCGCCTCGTCGTCCAACGGTTGCAGAGTGAGCAGCACGCACCGCGACAGCAGCGGTGAGATGACCGAGAAGTACGGGTTCTCGGTGGTCGCCGCCAGCAGGGTGACAGTGCGGTCCTCGACGGCGGCGAGCAGCGAATCCTGTTGGGTCTTGCTGAACCGGTGCACCTCGTCGATGAAGAGCACGGTCTGCGGGCCGCCGGAACGGCGCTGGCGGCGCGCCGCCTCGATCACCGCCCGGACGTCCTTCACGCCGGCGGAGAGCGCCGACATGGCGACGAAGCGGCGGTCGGTGGCCCCGGCCACCAGGTGCGCGATGGTGGTCTTGCCGCTGCCCGGCGGGCCCCAGAGGATCACCGACATCGGAGCGCCGCCGGAGACCAGTTGCCGCAGGGGTGCGCCGGGAGCGAGCAGGTGTTCCTGCCCGACCAGCTCGTCGAGGGTCACCGGGCGCATCCGGACGGGCAGGGGCGAATCGTCGGCCACCGCGGTGAAGCCGTCGACACCGGCGGGACCGTCGGGCGCGCTGCGCGACCCGGCGGGTTCACCGAGGGAGAAGAGGGCGTCGGACTCCATCACGAAGACAGTACCGGGCCGGGCCCACGACGCCGGAATCGCGCCGCGGGCCCGCCACCGGTGATCGGTTCCGGTCAGCCACGCCCGGGGCGACGGCCCCGGTACCAACGGCCGCCGCCACCGCCGCCGCCGCCGCGCGGGCCGCTGCCCACGCCGGCCAGGTAGAGCGAGAGCAGGAGCAACCCGATGAGTACGAGGGTGTTCCAGTTGAACAGGTCGGGCGCTCCGAAGTCGGTGCCGAGCAGGTCGAGCAGCAGGGCAAAGCCAAAAACGATGGCCGCGAGAATGGCGAGCATGTCAATCCTCCGGTGGGGGTTCCCAGTAGGTCGGCGCGTGATGTACCCAATCGGTCGACTCGCCAATCTCGACGGTGGAGACGGCCACGCCGCGACGGCCCCGCGGAGGCATTCGACACTCGGCTCCTAGCCTGGACCGCACGATCGATCCGCCTCGCCTGACCGTTGAGAAGGGGCCCCTTGCGGACAAGGGGCCCCTTCTCAACGGTCCGCGGCGGGAACCGGAACCGCTGTCGGCTCGACGGCCGGGACGGCCCGACGGCCGGCCAGCCAGGCGGGCAGGTACAGCGGGGCGGCGACGGCCAGCACCACAGCGCCGACCACCATCGCGGTGCTGACGCTGGTGGCGGCGGCGAGCGCGGTGAGCACCACCCCGCCGAGCGCGCCGGCCGGCTGCGCCATCATCGAGTTCAGCGACAGCACGCTGGTCCGGTACGGGCCGTCGACCTGCCGGTGCAGCAGTCCACTGTGCAACGGGTTGGACGCGCCGTGCACGGCGTAGCAGGCCAGGTAGGCCACCAACACGCCGACCGGCCCGGCGAACAACCCCATCCCGACCACCGTCACGCCCTGGAGGATGCGCAGCACTGCCGCACCCGGCGCGGCGCCGAACCAGCGCAGCAGCAGTGGGGTCAGTGCCGCGCCGGCGGCCGAGGCGAGCCAGGCGGCCGAGTTCGCCGGCCCGAGCAGCACCGCGGCGCGTTCCGGGTCGCCGATCACCTCGGCGAGCCGGACCGGCAGCAGCGACTCGAAGGTGACCATGCCGAAGCCCCAGAACAACTCGACGGCCACCAACGCCAGCAGCACCCGGGAACGACGCAGCAGCCCGACGGCCTGGCCGATCATCCGGGGCGCCTGGACCACCGAGGCCCGTAGCGCCGCGAACCCCGTGGCCGGACGCTCTTCGACAAGCAGTACGACCACCGCGACGAGTGCCGCCGCCTGCGCCACGATGGCGGCGAACACGGGCACCGTGAGCGCGCTGACCGGCCCGATCGGGCCGAGCGCGATGAGACCACCGCTGAGCAGCGCGCCACCACCGATGGCCCCACCGACGACGGTGCCGGCGTAGCCGAGGCCGCGCTCGTACTCGGCCGCCGGGTCGGCGGCCAGGGTGGCGTCGACATACCAGGACTCCAACGGGCCGCTGTCCAACGCCCGGTAGATCCCCTGCAGAGCCCAGACCACGAAGAACAGCCAGAACGAGTCGGCCACCGCGAACAGCGCCAGCGAGGCGAGGTTCAGCACCCCGGCGGCGAGCAGCACCGGTCGACGACCGAGGGCGTCGGCGAGCCCGCCGGTGGGCAACTCCAGCGCCAGCACCAGCAGCCCCTGCGCCGTGGAGACCAAACCGATCTGCGGCAGCGACAGGCCGCGCTCCTGCATCAGCAGGATCATCACCGGGATCATCAGACCCGTGGGCAGCCAGCGCAGACCGTAGAGCGTGAGGTAACGACGCCGAACCTGACGTACGGTCAGCGCGCTCACTGGAGGCCCTCGCGCAACGGGTAGGCGGCCAGGAACACCTGCACCGGGCGGGCCTCCGGGTCGGTGGCGGGATCGGACTCGGCCTCGCGGTGATACCGCTCCAGCACCTGCCACACCTCCGCCTTGAGCTCCTCGAGCCGGGCCGGCGGGATGGTCATGAAGATGTCGCTCATGCCGAACCCGTCCCGCCAGGCGGCCGACCACTCGTGCTGGGTGGCGAACCAGCGATCGGCGGTCTCGGCGAGCAGACGCACCTGGTCGCCCTGGATCCACTCGATCGCGGCCCTGGCGTCGGGGTCGTCGTCGAAGTCGCTCGGATCCCAGTTGGTCACGTCGTGCGCCGCCTGCCACCAGCGCTGCCGCCCGCTGCCGCGGTCGGGATCCTCGATGACCAGCCCGACCTCGGCGAGTTGCCGCAGGTGGTAGCTGGTCGCGCCGGTGTTGGTGCCGAGCAGTTCGGCGAGGGTGGTCGCGGTGGCGGGCCCCTTCACCCGCAGCGCTCCGACCAGCCGCATGCGCAGCGGGTGCGCCAGCACCCGGACCTGCCGTTTGTCGATCCGCACCTCACGCGGCGCCGGCCGCGGGACGCCTTCGTCGTTCGCCATGCCTGCACACTATCTCTGCACACTTCCTATGCACAATAGTTGTGCATAGGAAGTGTGCAGGTGCCCTCGTCAGCGGGCGAGGAGTTCGCGTACTCCGCGCAGCCGGGTGCGCAGCAGGGCGGCGGCACGCGCGGAGTCCAGGCGTACGTCCAGGGGGCGGACCACACCGGTCGCCGCGCAACCGACCACCCGGCGCCGAGGCCCCGCCGACAAACCGACCGCCCGAGTAACCCACTGCCCCCGACAACAAGCACCCGCATCCCAGCCCACTCCCCCACTGACGATCAAGAGGTTTGCGTCATCTCGCGGGGCGATGATGACGCAAACCTCTTGATCAACCAAGCAGGAGCGGGGGTCAGACCGGGTCTGCTACCGGGGCTGCGGGGCCGGCCGTGCCGGTGTGGGCGGTTGCGGCGGGCTTGGGCTTGGCGTCGATGCCGGCCTCGGTGCGCTGCTGGGCGGTGATCGGGGTGGGTGCACTGGTCAGCGGGTCGAAGCCACCCCGGGTCTTCGGGAAGGCGATGACCTCACGGATGGAGTCGGCGCCGGCGAGCAGCATGCAGACCCGGTCCCAGCCGAAGGCGATACCGCCGTGCGGCGGGGCGCCGTACTTGAACGCCTCCAGCAGGAAGCCGAACTTGTCCTGCGCCTCCTCGGGAGTGATGCCGAGCAGGTCGAAGACCCGCTTCTGCACGTCACCCCGGTGGATACGGATCGACCCGCCGCCGATCTCGTTGCCGTTGCAGACGATGTCGTACGCGTACGCCAGGGCCCGGTCCGGAGCCTCCTCGAACCGGTCGACCCACTCCGAGTTCGGCGAGGTGAACGGGTGGTGCACGGCCGTCCAACCGCCCTCGTCCGTGCGCTCGAACATCGGCGCGTCGACCACCCAGCAGAACGCCCAGGCACTCTCGTCGATCAGGCCGGACCGCTTGGCGATCTCCACGCGGGCCGCCCCGAGCAGCTCCTGCGCCTCCCGGGTGGTGGCGCTCGCGGCGAAGAAGACCGCGTCACCCGGCTTGGCGCCGACCGCGTCGGCGAGCCCACCCAGGTGCTCGGCGGAGAGGTTCTTCGCCACCGGGCCACGCGCCTCGCCGGTCTCGGCGTCCAGCACCACGTACGCCAGGCCGCGCGCCCCACGCGCCTTCGCCCAGTCCTGCCAGCCGTCCAGCTCCTTGCGGCTCTGCGCCGCCCCGCCCGGCATCACCACCGCGCCGACGTAGCCGCCCGCGTCGATCGCCCCGGCGAAGACCCGGAACTCGGTGCCGCGCAGGTACTCGGTCAGCTCGGTCAGCTCGACGCCGTAGCGCAGGTCCGGCTTGTCCGAGCCGTACCGGGCCATCGCGTCGTGCCAGGTGATCCGCGGGATCGGTCGGGTGATCTCGTGCCCGGCCAGGTCCTTCCACAGCGCCGAGACGATCGCCTCACCGAGGTCGATCACGTCGTCCTCGGTGACGAACGACATCTCGATGTCGAGCTGGGTGAACTCCGGCTGCCGGTCGGCGCGGAAGTCCTCGTCGCGGTAGCAGCGGGCGATCTGGTAGTACCGCTCCATGCCGCCGACCATCAGCAGCTGCTTGAACAACTGCGGCGACTGCGGCAGCGCGTACCAGCTGCCGGGCTGAAGCCGCACCGGCACCAGGAAGTCGCGGGCGCCCTCCGGCGTCGAGCGGGTCAGCGTCGGCGTCTCGATCTCCAGGAAGTCCCGCTCGTGCAGGACACCCCGGGCGAGCTGGCTGGCGCGCGAGCGCAGCCGCAGCGCGTTCGCCGGGCCGCTGCGGCGCAGGTCCAGGTAGCGGTACCGGAGTCGGATGTCGTCACCGGCCTCGATCTGGTCGTCCACCGGCAGCGGCAGCGGCGCCGCCTCGGAGAGCACCTCCAACTCGACGACGGTGACCTCGACCTCGCCGGTGGGCAGCTCCGGGTTCTCGTTGCCGGCCGGGCGGCGGGTCACCTCGCCGACGACCTTCACGCAGAACTCGTTGCGCAGCGCGTGCGCATCTTCCTCGCGGAACACCACCTGGACAACACCGGAACCGTCGCGCAGGTCGACGAAGATGACCCCGCCGTGGTCGCGGCGGCGGGCCACCCAGCCGGCGAGCGTCACCGTCGAGCCGGCGTCCGCGGCGCGCAGGCTTCCGGCATTGTGGGTACGGATCACGGCTGGCAACTCCTCATCGTGGAACAGTCCTCACCCGCATTCTGTCAGGGGTGGCCGCCCCGTCTCCGGGCACCCGGCAGGCCGGCACGATTCGCTGGTGGGGTGGACCGGCGAACCCGACTCTGCCGGCGGCCGCGCCGGTTAACGTGGCGAAATGCGGCCCGTACCGAACTGGGCCGTCGCCACGGCGGCGGCGGCGCCCGTGCTGCTGGTGGCCGGTTGGACGGTGGCGGAGGCCCGACAGCCCGTCGGGTACGACCCGGTCCGGGACACCATCAGCGAGCTGGCAGGACAGGACGCCACCGACGCCTGGATCATGGTGGTGGCCCTGGTGCTGCTCGGCTGCTGTTACCTGTCGGTCGCCGCCGTCCTGCACGCGGCCGGACTACCCAGCCGCTTCCTGCTCGCGATCGGTGGCGTGGCCACCATCGCGCTGGTCGCCTTTCCCCGGCCGCCGGTCGGCGGCTCACTCAGCCACGGCGTCGCGGCGACGGTGGCCGTCCTCGCCCTGGTGCTCTGGCCGGCCGGCTCGGCACTGCGGCTGCCGCGTGGCCGCGACACCGAGCACCCCGCTCGACCGGAGCCGCCCTGGGCGTTCCGCCGGGCGGTCGGGCTCAGCGCCACGCTCGTGCTGCTCGCGCTCTTCGGCTGGTGCGCGTTCGAGGTGACCAGCGGGTCCCGCACCGGGCTGGCCGAGCGGGTGACGGCGATAGCGGTCTCCCTCTGGCCGCTGCTGGCTGTCCTCTCCGCCCGGCGGGCGCACCTCGCCTGGTCGACCGGCGGCACCGTACGCGTCGGCCCGAACCTGCCGACCATCGGCGTCGTACCCCCGGATCCGCTCGGACCACCGAGCGGGCCGACCCCCGGGCGCCCCGACCTGCTGCCGTGAGTCGTCCCGCCTGATCTCTTCGTCGCCCTCGCCCGCTCAGGGCGTCCGCACCGTCGGCCGGTCAGCCCGAGCACGCGGCCCGGGAACCGCGCCGGTCGGATCGTTACGATCGCCCGATGTCTGCCGTTCCCCGTTGGGCCCTGCTGTCAGCAGGTGGCGCACCCCTGTTCCTCATCGGCGGGTGGACCCTGGCGCAGGCTGCCCAGTCCGACGGATTCGACCCGGTGCGGCAGACCATCAGCGCGCTCGCCGCCACGGGTGCGGACCATCGCTGGATCATGACGGTCGGGCTGGCCGGCCTGGGCCTCTGCCACCTGACGACCGCGCTCGGCCTGGTCAGCGCCGCGCCGGCAGGCCGAGCGCTACTCGCGCTGGGCGGGCTGGCGACACTGATCCTGGCCGCGTTCCCGCAGCGCCCGACCGGTGACTCGACGACGCACGCCGTGGCCGCCGGTGTGGCGTTCGCGGCGTTGGCAGTCTGGCCGGCCCTGGCGGTGCCCCGCCGCGCGAGGCCGTCCCCCGACCGGGACCACCGCCACCCGCCGGCTCTCGTACGCCGGCTGGCGCTCGCGGCGGCGGTGGTCCTCCTCGCGCTGGTCGGCTGGTTCGCCGTCGAGTTCTTCACCGACGGGGCATGGATCGGGCTGACCGAGCGGCTGGCGGCGGCCGCCGAGGCGGGCGTACCGCTGGCCGCCGTGCTGGTCTCCCGGCGGCGACCGGGACCGTCCGGGCCCGGCTGAGCGTCGTCGCGGTCGCCCGGCGTCGGCGGGGTTCGGTGGCTGTCAACGCGACGCGGGCCGCCGGAGTGTTCCGGCGGCCCGCGAGCGGTGCGTGGATCAGAAGACGCTGACGCCGTAGCGGCTGAGCGCCTCGGTGACCGGCTGGAAGAAGGTCGTGCCACCGGTGCGGCAGTTGCCGCTACCACCGGAGGTCAGACCCAGGGCGGTGCCGCTGGCGAACAGCGAGCCGCCGCTGTCGCCAGGCTCGGCGCAGACGTTGGTGCGGATCAGACCGGAGACCGAGCCCTCGGCGTAGTTCACGGTGGCGTTGGTCGCGGTCACCGAGCCGCCGCGCAGGCCGGTGGTGCTGCCGGAGCGCTGCACCGACTGGCCGACGGAGGCGTTGCCGGCGCCGGTGATGTCGCGGTAGCTGCCGTTGTAGAGGTAGACGTTGCCGGCGGCGTTGGCCGAGTTGTTGTGCCGCACGATGCCGTAGTCGTTGCCCGGGAAGCTGGTGCCGGTACGGCTGCCGAGCAGCGCGGTCTGGGCGGAGTTCGAGTACCAGCTGGCCGAGATGTTGGTGCAGTGCCCAGCCGTCAGGAAGTAGTAGGTGCTGCCACTGCGCACGTTGAAGCCGAGCGAGCAACGCCCGCCCCCGCCTGCGTAGATGGCCTGGCCACCGGAGATCCGGGTGCTCAGCACGCCGGCCTCGGCCTCGATCCGGACCGCGCCGTTGGCCCGCGCGGCGGCGGCCTTGACCCGCTCCAGCTTGGCCCCGGTGACGGTGCTGTCGACGGAGACGACGACCTGGTTGGTGACCGGGTCGCTCCACCAGGCGGTGCCCGGGATCTTGGCGGAGCGCTCCAGCTCGGCCGTGGCCCGGTTGAGCTCGGCGGCGCCGCGGGTGACGTAGCGGACGACGGCGCCGGCCTTGCTCGCCTTGCTGGCGGCGGTCGCGTCGGTGACCGTGACGACGGACTTGCCGCTGGCGTCGATGTACGAGCCGGCGGAGCGGTCGCCGAGTTCCGCGGAGATCGCGGCGGCGGTGTCGGGCGATGCGGCGGGAGCGGCCTGGGCCGGCGCGCCGATGAGCGAGCCGACAACCAGGGTTCCGGAAACGGCGACTGTAGCCGCAACGCGGAATGAGGACCTCGTGGGTCGCATGTAACAACCTCCTGGGCGGGGGAGCGGGTCTGGCCGGGGGCGGCTGACCCGAGGGCAACCCGGCCGATCTGGGGAAACCGGCCGACTGAGACTGAAGTATTCACATACTTAAGATCATTAACAAGGCTTGAATTCGCCCGGATTCACCGATCCCGGTTGGTCGCACGGCCGCAACACCCCCGACACGCTGGCGAACAGCCACCGTCACACCCAACCGACATCCGCCCCACTTTCGACGCGCACGATCATCGATGTCTTCCCCGCCGGGCCTCGGATGCACCGACGCCGGGACGGCACGGCACCGCGCGACGGGCGTCAGGCGACGGGCTACGGGCTACGGCGACGGCGACGGGCGCCAGGGAGTGCGGCGGGCGACGGGCGCCAGGGAGTGCGGCGGGAACGGGTCAGGGGATACGGCGACGGGCGCCGGGGCCCGGACTGGGCACCACGTCGCGGGGCCGACCCACGTCGTGCCCGTCGGCGCAGCGCAGTTCGGCGCGCACCTCGGCGCCGCAGTCGCGGTGCGTGACAGTGAGCGGCGGGCCCTCCGCGTCGGCGAGGTACCGGTCGCCCCAGCCGAGGACGGCGACCAGCACCGGCCACAGATCCAGGCCCTTCTCCGTGAGGCGGTACTCGTGGCGCAGCCGACTGCCGGGCTCCCGGTACGGTTCGCGACTCAGCACCCCCTGCTCCACCAGGCTGGCGAGCCGGTTGGTCAACACCTGGCGGGGAATGCCGGTGCGTACCCGCATGTCGTCGAAGCGGCGTACGCCGGTGAACACCTCGCGGAGCACCACCAGGGTCCACCGCTCACCGAGGACCTCCATCGCGCGGGCGATGGTGCAGTTCTCCACTGACCAGTCCAGAGCCGCGGGTCGCATCCGACCAGGCTAGATCTCGTTGACAGACTCAGCAACCTGCTGCCAGGCTGCGTCCATGACGCAGACGCAGGAACCAGTGCGCAGCCGTACCTTCACCTGGGCGGACCCGTCGGTCAACGCCGCCCAGGTCGGTCGACGCAGCGGCCTGGACATGCTCCGGGCGATGATCGCCGGAGAACTGGCCGCGCCGCCGGTGATGCACCTTCTCGACATGACCAGGATGGAAGCCGACGAGGGCCGGGTCGTCGTCGAGTTGACTCCGCAGGAGTTCCACTACAACCCGCTCGGCAGCGTCCACGGTGGCGTGCTCTCGACCCTGCTGGACACCGCCGCGGGGTGCGCCGTACACACGACGCTGCCCGCCGGCGTCGGCTACACCTCGCTGGATCTCAACGTGAAGTTCCTCCGCCCGGTCACCGTCGACAGCGGCACCCTGCGCTGCGAGGGCACGGTGCTGCAACGCGGCCGCCGTACGGCCCTGGCCGAGGCCCGCATCACCGATGCCGCCGACCGCCTGATAGCCCACGCCACCAGCACCTGCCTCATCCTCCCCCTCCCAACCCCCTAACCCCACCCCACCCCTCACCCCCCGGGTTGATCATGAAGTTATTGCCTCGACACGCCGACGAGAGTGGCAACAACTTCATGATCAACAGGGTGGGACCGGGGGGGTGGGGGTTAGCGGAGGGCTAGGCGGGCGGCTCGGGCGTCGCGCTTCTCCTCGAAGCGGCTGGCGGCGCGGTCCAGGTTCTCCAGCTGGGCGGCGAGCTGCTCGCGGGCGGCCTCGCCGTCGGCGTTGAGGCCGGTCACGTTGAAGACGTCCCACTGACGCAGGACCGGCTGCAGCACCTCGTCGCGGTGCTGACGCAGGTCGTAGATGCCGGCCAGGGCGATCGCCACCGACTTGCGGGCGAACCCGTCGATGCCGCTGCCCGGCATCTGGAAGTCGGCCACCACGTCGGCGACGGCCCGCATGGCCTGGCTCGGAGCCAGCTCGAACGCGGCCGCGAGCAGGTTGCGGTAGAAGACCATGTGCAGGTTCTCGTCGGCGGCCACCCGGGCCAGCAGCGCCTCGCAGGTGGGGTCGCCGGTGGCCTTGCCGGTGTTGCGGTGCGAGATCCGGGTGGCCAGCTCCTGGAACGAGACGTACGCCAGCGAGTGCAGCACCTCGTCGCCGTGGGCGTTGGTGTAACCCTCGGACATGTGCGTCATCCGGGCCCGCTCCAACGCCACCGGGTCGACCGCCCGGCTGACGGTGAGGTAGTCGCGGATCGCGACGCCGTGCCGACCCTCCTCGGCGGTCCACCGGTGCACCCAGGTGCCCCACGCGCCGTCGCGACCGAACAGGGTGGCGATCTCGTGGTGGTACGAGGGCAGGTTGTCCTCGGTCAGCAGGTTCACGATCAGCGCGGTGCGGGCCACGTCCGGGATGGTGGAGTCGGTCGGTGACCACGCCTCGCCGCCGAGCGGCCCGTCGAAGGTCCGTCCTTCGCTCCACGGCACGTACTCGTGCGGGAACCACTCCTTGGCGAGCGAGAGGTGGCGGTCCAGGTTGCGCGCGACAACCGGCTCCAACTCGACGAGCAGCGCGGTCTGGCTCACTGTGGTGCTGACGGTCACGAGAAACTCCCTACGGTGGCGTAACTTACGCTACCGTAGGTCCCCGCGGCCGTCAGCGCCAGTGGGGACACTCAACCGACAGTGGGTTTCAGGTCTCCCGGGGGCGGCGTCCACTCCCCCGCACCGGCCGTGACCTGCTCACCGGAGCGGATGTCCTTCACCTCGTCCGGCGCTCCCTCGACACCGGGGAACCACACGTACGGGATGCCGCGCCGCTCGGCGTAACGGATCTGCTTGCCGAACTTCGCCGCGCTCGGCGACACCTCGGTCGGCACCCCGCGCCGCCGCAGCGCCTCGGCCACCCGGTTGCTGGCCGTACGTTGCTCCTCGCTGGTCACCGCGACGAGCACGGCGGTCGGCACCTCCCGCGAGACCGACAGCTCCCCCGCGCCGAAGAGCAGCCCGAGCAGCCGGGTCACGCCGATCGAGATCCCCACCCCCGGGTACGAGACGGCGCCGGCGCTGGCCAGGTTGTCGTACCGGCCACCGGAGCAGATGGAGCCGAAGCGCTCGTAGCCGCGCAGCTGGGTCTCGTAGACGGTGCCCGTGTAGTAATCCAGCCCACGGGCGATGCGCAGGTCCGCCACGCAGAGACCGGGCGAGTGCTCGGCGGCGGTGTCCACCACCCGGACCAGCTCCTCGATGCCCTCGTCGAGCAGCGGGTCGCTCACCCCGAGCGCCCGGACGGCGTCGGCGAACGAGGCGTCCGGGGCGGAGATCTCGGCCAGCGCCAGGCACGCCTTGGCCTGCGCCTCGCTCGCCCCGGCGGTCTGGGCCAGCAGCTCGGCCACCTTCGCCGGGCCGATCTTGTCGAGCTTGTCCACGGCGCGCAGCGCCGCCTCCGGGTCGGTCAGCCCGATGCCCCGGTAGAAACCCTCGCAGATCTTGCGGTTGTTGACCTGGATCGTCACCGGTGGGATCGGCAACGAGCGCAGTGCGTCCCCGATGACCAGCGGCATCTCCGCCTCGTGGTGCGCGGCCAGCGTGTCCCGGTCGACGATGTCGATGTCGGCCTGGACGAACTCCCGGTAGCGGCCCTCCTGCGGTCGCTCGCCCCGCCACACCTTCTGGATCTGGTAGCGGCGGAACGGGAAGCTCAGCTTGCCGGCGTTCTCCAACACGTACCGGGCGAACGGCACGGTCAGGTCGAAGTGCAGGCCGAGCTGGTCGTCACCACCGGCACCCTCGGCGTCGGCGTGCAGCCGCCGGATCACGTAGACCTCCTTCGAGGTCTCGCCCTTGCGCAGCAGCTGGTCCAGCGGCTCCACGGCGCGGGTCTCCAGCGGCGCGAAGCCGTACAGCTCGAAGGTGGCCCGGATCTTGTCGAGCACGAACTGCTCGATCATCCGCTGGCCGGGGGTCCACTCCGGGAAGCCGGAGATGGGCGTGGGCTTGCTCATCGGCGTACTCCTTGCGGTTCCGCGCCGGTGGCGCGGTGGTGTCGTGGGTCCGCGCGCGGCGCGGACAGAAGATCTAGAGGCCCCGGGTGGGAGCGGCCGGCGACGTGCCAGCCACCTCGATGAGGTACGGGTTGCTGGCGCGCTCACGGCCGATGGTGGTGCTGGGGCCGTGGCCGGGCAGCACGACGGTGTCGTCGGCGAGCGGAAGAATCTTGTCGCGCAGGCTGGTGAGCATGGCCGGCATGCTCCCGCCCGGCAGGTCGGTGCGGCCGATCGACCCGGCGAAGAGGACGTCACCGGAGAGGCACAGCTCGTCAGCCTCCCAGCTCGACCCGGCGCCCGGCAGCCGGAACAGCACCGACCCGCCGGTATGGCCCGGGGCATGGTCGACGGCGATCTCCAGGCCGGCGAGCGTGAGGGTGGCGCCGTCGGTCAACTCCGCCACGTCGTCCGGCTCGGTGTAGCTCAGCCGGCCGCCGAAGAGCGACGTCAGGTCGGCCGAGAGGCCCTTGGACGGGTCGGCCAGCATCTCCCGGTCACCGGGGTGCACGTACGCGGTGATGCCGCGGGCACCGCAGACCGGCGCGACCGAGAAGGTGTGGTCGAGGTGGCCGTGGGTGAGCAGCACGGCGGCCGGATGCAGGCGGTGCTCGGCGAGCAGCGCGTCGAGCTGGTCGAGCACCCCGATGCCGGGGTCGACCACCACGCACTGCTCCCCCGGCGCGGTGGCAACCACGTAGCAGTTGGTGCCGAAGGCGTCCGCGGGAAAGCCGGCCACGAGCACGGGCGCTGTCCTTTCCGTCGAGCAGCTGTCGTCCTGCACAGCAGCCTATCGGGCGGGCCGAGCGAGTTTGCCGCGTCCGCCCCAGGGGCCCCGCAGTGCACAGTGACAACCTCCGATAAGCGCTGCTCGGGACGGGGTGGACCTCGTACACCACATTCCCAGTCACTAGCCGTACACTCTGGCGGGCGTGTGGCGCGGCACACGTGACGCTCGGACGGGTCGGGGCGACCGGCCGCCGGCGACGACCAGGTAGAGGAAAGGGGAGCACGGGTGGCTTCCAGCAGGGACCGGCAGCGCAAACTGGCGCGGGCCAAGCTCGACCGGCAGTTGGCTCGCCGGGCCGCCTCGACGCGGCGCCGACGGCAGATCCAGGCCGGAGTTGGCGCCGCGCTGATCCTCGTGTTGGTAGTGGCCGGCTCAGCCTGGGCGCTCGGTGCGTTCGACTCCGACCCGAAGCAGAACACGGCCGCGGAGGAGACCTGCCTCTGGACGCCGCAGGACGCGACGGCCAACACCAACCTCAAGGACGTCGGCACGCCGGCCACTAAGGATCTGCCCACCGACGGCACCCGGGCGATGACAGTGACCACCAACCAGGGCGCGCCGATCACCGCGGAACTGAACCTGACCAACTCCCCGTGCGCGGCCGCGAGCATCGCCCACCTGGCGAGCCGGTCGTTCTACGACAACACCAAGTGCCACGAGATCACCGCGGAGGGCGCGCTGCGCTGCGGCGACCCCAGCGGCACGGGTCTTGGTGGGCCTACCTACTCGTTCTACGACGAGGAGTTGCCGACCGTGCCGTCGGCGTCGCCGTCGGCCAGTCCGGCCCCCGACCAGCCGCCCACGTACCCGAAGGGGACGGTGGCGATGGTCTCCAACCCGCCGGGCAGCAACGGCAGCCAGTTCCTGATCTTCTTCAAGGACTTCACCACCGCCGACCCGAAGTACCCGGTCATCGGCCGGGTGACCGGCGGGTTGGACGTGGTGGAGAAGATCGGCGCCCTCCCGACCGTGGACAATGGGACCGGGGCGAAGATCAAGCCCAGCACCGATGTGACGATCCAGAGCCTCACGGTCGGTGAGCCGGTCACCGGTGCGGCACCGGCGCCGTCGGCCTCCGGCACCCCGGCCAGCAGCCCGAGCGCCGGCTGACCGGTCGCCCCACCCAATTACTCGGCACCCAGCAGCAGATAGCCAGGAGGATCCAGGCGTGACGTCCACCAGAGAGCGGCAGCAAGCGGCGGCACGACGCGCCCGGCTCGAGAAGGAGATGGCCGAGCGCGCGGCCAAGGCCCGCAAGCGCCGGCAGACGACGGCGATCGTCAGCGCGGGTGCCGCACTGGTGCTCGTGGTCGCCGGCACCGTCTGGCTGGCGGTGAGCCTTGGCGGCGACGACGACAAGAGCGACACCGCCGCGCCGGCGCCCGGCGCGTCCGAGTGCGTGTACAACGCGCTGCCCACCGAGCAGCGGCCCCCGCAGATCAAGGACGTGGGGGTGCCGAGCAACCAGCAGTCCGGCACCGGCGTGCAGACCATGACGATCGACACCAACCTCGGCCCGATCACCGCCAAGGTCGACCGGTCGCTGGTGCCGTGCACGGCGGGCAGCTTCACCCACCTCGCGGAGAAGAACTTCTTCGACAACACCAAGTGCCACCGTCTGGTGACCGAGGGCATCAAGGTGTTGCAGTGCGGTGACCCCAGCGCCACCGGCAACGGCTGGCGCCCCACCGACGGCCAGGGCGGCCCGAGCTACCGCCTGCCCGAGGAGAACCTGCCCACCGACAAGCGCCCGCCGTACCCGGAGGGTGTCATCGCGATGGCCAACTCCGGCCAGCCGGGCAGCACCGGCAGCCAGTTCTTCATCGTCTACGGCGACTCGCCGCTGGACCCGGCGTACACGGTGCTGGGCACCATCACCGGCGGCCTGGACCTGGTCAAGGACGTGGCCAAGGCCGGCGACGACGGGGCGTTCGCCCAGCAGGCCGGTGGCGGCCACCCGAAGAAGGAGGTCATCATCAAGGACCTCACGATGAGCAACCCGCAGGGCTGACCCCCGCGCGCACGACGAAGCGCCCGCCGGCTGAGCCGGCGGGCGCTGTCGCGTTCTCGGGGGTACGCGTCGGGCCGCGGGACCGACCCGGTGGGCGTCAGGCCCCGGAGGTGACCCGGTAGGCGTCGAAGACGCCGTCGACCTTGCGGACCGTGGCCAGCAGGTGGCCCAGGTGCTTCGGGTCGGCCATCTCGAAGCTGAACCGGCTCACCGCCACCCGGTCCCGGGTGGTGGTGACGGTGGCGGAGAGGATGTTGACCCGCTCGTCGGAGAGCACCCGGGTGACGTCGGCCAGCAGCTTGTGCCGGTCCAGCGCCTCGACCTGGATGGCGACCAGGAACGTCGACGCGGAGGTGAGCTTCCAACTCACCTCGACGACCCGCTCGCTCTGCGCACGCAGGTCCTCGGCGTTGGCGCAGTCGTCGCGGTGCACGCTCACCCCGCCGGAGCGGGTGACGAAGCCGAACACCGAGTCCGGTGGGACCGGTGTGCAGCAGCGGGCCAGCTTGATCCAGACGTCGCTGACGCCCCGGACCACCACGCCCGGGTCGCTGCTGCTCTGCCGGCTGCGCGGCGGCCGGGTGGCGACGGCGGTCTCGGCGATGTCCTCCGCCGCGCCCTCCTCGCCGCCGTACGCGGCCATCAGCTTCTGGACCACCGACTGCGCGGAGACCTGGCTGTCGCCGACCGCCGCGTAGAGCGAGGCCACGTCGGCCAGGTGCAGGTCCCGGGCGATCGACATGAGCGCGTCGGAGGTGAGCATCCGCTGCAGGGGCATGCCCTGCTTGCGCATCGCCTTGACGATCGCGTCCTTGCCGGCCTCGATCGCCTCCTCGCGGCGCTCCTTGTTGAAGTACTGCCGGATCTTCGTCCGGGCGCGCGGACTCTTGACGAAGCCCAGCCAGTCCTGTGTCGGGCCGGCCGTCTCGGACTTCGACGTGAAGATCTCGATCACGTCGCCGTTGGACAGCGTCGACTCCAGCGGCACCAGCTTGCCGTTGACCCGCGCGCCGATGCACTTGTGCCCCACCTCGGTGTGCACCGCGTACGCGAAGTCCACAGGCGTCGACCCGGTCGGCAGCGGGATGACGTCACCCTTCGGGGTGAAGACGTACACCTCCTGGCTGGACAGGTCGAAGCGCAGCGCGTCCAGGAACTCGCTCGGGTCGGCCGCCTCACGTTGCCAGTCGAGCAGCTGCCGCAGCCAGGTCATCTCGTCGATGTGCGCGGGCGGGCCGACGATCTGGGTGCCCTTGTGCTCCTTGTACTTCCAGTGCGCGGCGATGCCGAACTCAGCGGTGCGGTGCATCGCGTACGTGCGGATCTGCATCTCCACCGGCTTGCCGGTGGGCCCGATGACCGTCGTGTGCAACGACTGGTACATGTTGAACTTGGGCATCGCGATGTAGTCCTTGAAGCGGCCCGGCACCGGCTGCCAGTTGGCGTGGATGACCCCCAGCGCCGCGTAGCAGTCGCGAACCGTGTCGACCAGGATCCGCACACCGACCAGGTCGTAGATGTCGTTGAAGTCGCGACCCCGCACGATCATCTTCTGGTAGATCGAGTAGAGGTGCTTCGGCCGCCCGGTGGTCTCCGCCTTGATCTTGGCGGCCTTCAGGTCGGTCTGCACCTTCTGCGTCACCTGCCGCAGCAGCGCCTCGCGCTGCGGCTGGTGCTCCCCGATCAGCCGGTTGATCTCCTCGTAGCGCTTCGGGAACAGCGTGCCGAAGGACAGGTCCTCCAGCTCCCACTTGATCGTGTTCATACCGAGCCGGTGCGCGAGCGGCGCCAGGATCTCCAGCGTCTCCTTGGCCTTCTGCTCCTGCTTGGGGCGGGGCAGGAAGGTCAGGGTGCGCATGTTGTGCAGCCGGTCGGCCAGCTTGATCACCAGCACCCGCGGGTCCTTGGCCATGGCCACGACCATCTTGCGGATCGTCTCGGCCTTGGCCGCGTCGCCCAGCTTGACCTTGTCGAGCTTGGTGACGCCGTCGACCAGCAGGGCGACCTCGCCACCGAAGTCGGCGCGCATCTGGTCGAGGGTGTACTCGGTGTCCTCGATGGTGTCGTGCAGCAGCGCGGCGACCAGCGTGGTGGTGTCCATCCCCAGGTTGCCGAGGATCGTCGCCACCGCGAGCGGGTGGGTGATGTAGGGGTCACCGGACTTGCGGTACTGCCCGGAGTGCCACCGCGCGGCCGTGTCGAAGGCGCGCTGGAGCAGCCGGGCGTCCGCCTTGGGGTGGTTGTCCCGGTGGCTGGCGATGAGCGGCTCCAGCACCTCGCTGACCTGGGAGGTCTGCCAGGGCGCGTTGAACCGGGCCAGCCTGGCCCGGACCCGCCGACCGGTGGGCGCGTTGGACAGCCCGAAGCCACCGCTGGGCGACGGGTCGATGCCCGCGTCGGTCGGGAACGGCACCACGACGCCATCGGCGCCGGGGGACGCCTCGGCGCTCGGCGGGCCGCTGGTCGGACGCACCGCGCTCTCGCCGGGAGCCCGGCCGGAGCCGTTGCCGGAGCCCGTCACCCGGGCCGGCGCGTCGCCTGTCCGGTCGGTCACCGAGCCGTCAGCGTCGCCTGTCGGGTGCACCGTGCCCTCCGCCGGAGGGACGACATCGTGGGACACCGGCCTCCTCACCGCTCGCCGGAAACACGCCGGCCGAAGATCGGCCGACCTGGTCTCGCCCGCCGGACGGGTTACCGCCGGCGTCAGCAAAGGGCAATGCTACCCGCACGGACGGTCCCCTGCCGCTCCGCCGGACGGTCGGCGCCGGGTCCGTCCGACGGGTCCGGGATCAAACGGTCAGCAGAGTATCGACCGGCTCAAACAGTCAACAGGGCATGCACGGGACGCGGTGCCAGCCGCTCGCGCCCACCCAGGAAGCCGAGCTCCAGCAGGACCGTGAAGCCGGCGACGGTGCCGCCGGCCCGCTCGACCAGGTCCAGCGTCGCCTCGGCGGTGCCGCCGGTGGCCAGCACGTCGTCGACCACCAGCACCCGGTGCCCGGCGGTGAAGGCGTCCTCGTGCACTTCGAGGGTGGCCTCGCCGTACTCCAACTCGTAGGAGACCGAGTGCGCCGGACGGGGCAGTTTGCCGGCCTTGCGCACCGGCACCACACCCACCCCCGTCGCGTACGCGATGGCCGCCGCCACGACGAACCCGCGCGCCTCGATGCCGACCACCACGTCGAAGGTGTCCCGCCCGTGGTGGGCGACGATCCCGTCGATCACCTCACGGAAGACCTTGCCGTCGGCGAACAGTGGCATCAGGTCCTTGAACATGACGCCGGGCTTGGGAAAGTCGGGCACGTCCAGCACCCGACTGGCGACCAGTCGGGCGACCTCCGGGCCACTGTCCCCGCGCGCTGCGGTGCTGTGGGTCTCCGTCACGGCTTTTTCGCTCTCCTTCGACGACGAACGGCGTCCGGCAACAGCATGCCGGACGCCGTTCGGGTGTTTCCTGTCGGGTCAGCGCCGCTTGGCGCCACCCGGCCGGTTGCCGCCGCCACCCGGGCGACCGCCCCGGGCGCCGGTGGGCCGCTTGCCCGCCGGCCGAGCGCCCACCTTGGGGGCGGCACCGGCCAGCGCGGCGGCGTCCTGGTCGACCGGCTCGTCGGTAGCGTCGGCCTGCGCCACCGGGCTCGCGGCAGCACCCTTACCGGTGACCTCGCCGCGGCCTGCCCCGCCCCGCCGGGTCAGGACGCGCTTGTTGTGCGCCTGGATCCGCGGGTCGTAGTTCTTCAACAGCGCCAGCAGCGGAGTGGCCACCAGGATGGAGGTCAGGAACGCCACCGCCATACCGACGAACAGCACCAGACCGAGGTCCTTCAGCGTGCCGGCGCCGAGCAGGCCGGCACCGATGAAGAGCAGACCACCGACCGGCAGCAGGGCGACCACCGACGTGTTCAACGACCGCATCAGGCTCTGGTTGATGGCCAGGTTGGACGCCTCGCCGTACGTCTGGTTGTTGTTGGCCGTGATGCCCCGGGTGTTCTCCTGGACCTTGTCGAAGACCACCACCACGTCGTAGAGCGCGAAGCCCAGAATGGTGAGGAAGCCGATGATCGTCGACGGGGTGACCTCGAAGCCGACCAGCGAGTAGATGCCGGCGGTGAGGATCAGGTTCGTGATCAGCGAGGCGACCGCGGCGACGGCCATCCGCCACTCGAAGCGCAGGATCAGGTAGACCATCACCAGCGCGATGAAGATGACCAGACCGAGGATGGCCCGCTGGGTCACCTGGCTGCCCCACGCCTCGCTGACCTGGTTGTCGCTGATCTGGTCGACGTTGATGCCGAGGTCCTCGGCGATCTGGGCCTTGACCGCGGTGGCCTGGTCGACGGTGAGCTGCGGCGTGCGCAGCTCGTAGGAGTCACCGCCGGGACCGCCGACCTTCTGCGCGGTGGCCACCTCAACGCCGGTGTTCGCCGAGGTGAGGGCCGAGTTGACCTCCCGCTCGGCGTCGTCCAGGGTGCCGACGCTCGCCGGCACCTGGAACGAGTTACCGCCGGCGAACTCGATGCCCAGGCTGAACCCACGGATCGAGAAGCTGAGGATCGCGATCAGGACCAGGACCCCGGCGACGCCGAACCAGAGCTTGCGCCGGCCGACGATGTTGAGACCGGCCTCGCCGTTGTAGAGGCGGCTCGCCAGACCGTTTTCAGCCATCTCAGGCCTCCTTGGCGCGCGGGTTGCGGGGCTGAGTCGGCTGGTTGCGGGCCGGAAGTGCCCGGCCCAGACCGCTGACCCGCGGGGACAGGAACGCCCGGGTGCGGGCGAACATCGTCATGATCGGGTGCCGGAAGAGGAAGACCACGACCAGGTCCAGCACTGTGGCCAGACCGAGGGCGAAGGCGAAGCCCTTGACCGTGCCGACCGAGACCACGTAGAGCACCACAGCGGAGAGCAGGGTGATCGCGTTGGCCGAGATGATCGTCCGGCGGGCCCGGATCCAGGCGCGGGGCACCGCGCTACGCGGGCTGCGCCCCTCCCGGATCTCGTCTTTCAGTCGTTCGAAGTAGATGACGAACGAGTCCGCCGCCACACCGAGTGAGACGATCATGCCGGCGATGCCGGCGAGGGTGAGCGTGAAGCCGATCTGCCGGCCGAGCACCACCAGCGCGCCGAAGACCAGCAGCGCGGACAGGATGAGGCTCAGGAAGATCACCGAGCCGAGCAGCCGGTAGTAGAAGAACGAGTAGATGATGACCAGCAGCATGCCGATGCCCGCCGCGAGCAGACCGGCGCGCAGGTGGCTGGCGCCCAGCGTGGCGGTGACGTTCTGCGCCTCCTGCTGCTCGAAGGTCACCGGCAGTGCGCCGTAGCGCAGCTGACCGGCGAGGGTGCTGGCGTCCTTCTGAGTGAAGGTGCCGGTGATCTGGGAGTTGCCGGTCAGCACGCCCTGGATCTCCGGGGAGGAGACGATCTTGTTGTCCAGTACGACGGCCACTCGGCACTTGCCGTCCTGGCCCAGCGCGGTCGCGTCGCAGGCCTGGCCCTCGTTGTTGAACGACTCACGGGTCAGCGAGGTCCACTTGCCCTGGCCGTCGCCGGTGAAGTCCAGGCTGACCACCCAGGCGTTGGTCTGGTCGAGCACCGCGTCGGCGTCGGACACGTCGGTGCCCTCGACCTTGGCCTGGTCGAGCAGGTACTTCGACGCGCCGTCCTCGCAGGAGACCACCTGCTGCTTCGGGTCGGAGATCGACGCAGGGGGGCGCTGGTCGAGCTGCGCGCAGCTGATCGTCGGCACGTTGAACTGCATCTGCGCCGGCAGCACCGCCACCTCCTGCGGAGACAGCGTGCCGAACGGCTTGAGCTTCTCGGCCAGCGACGGGTCGGCAGTCAGATCGGCCGGGGCCTGCAACCCGTTGGCGGCCTGCCACGCGGCGGCACCGACCTTCTGCTCGACGACCTTGCGCTGCTGCTCGACACTGGCCGGCACCGGTTCGGCGCTGGGCGCGGCGGCGGTCGGCGAGGCCGTGGCGGACGCGGAGGGGGTCGGCGTGGCGCTGGGCGACGCCGGGGCCATTCCGCCCTGACCGCCGCTGGGCGACGAGGTCACCTTCGGCGAGGCGCTGCCCGTAGGGGTCGGGGTCGCGGCGCCGGACGGGGTCGCGCTGCCGGTCGGGGCGGCGCTGCCGGACGGGGCCGGCGTGGCGGCGGGCGGCGCCTCGGCCACCCCGCTGCCGGAGGCGGCCTTGAGCACCTTGCGGAAGCGCAGCTCGGCCGCCTCGCCCACGTCGTCGAGGTTCCGGTTCTCACCGGGCAGGGAGATGACGATGTTGCGGTTGCCCTCGGTGACCACCTCGGCCTCGGCCACGCCGAACGCGTTGACCCGGCTCTCGATGATCTCCCGGGCCTCCTCGAGGTTCTCCGCCGTCGGGGGCTTGCCGTCGACGCTGTTGGTCGCCTCCAGTGTCACCCGCGTGCCGCCGATGAGGTCCAGGCCGAGCTTGGGCTCGAGCCGGTCCTTCCAGCTGCCGCTGGCGCCAGCGAAGAACACCAAAAGATAGAGGACCACGAAGATGAACCCGAGCACGGCGAGCTGCCGCCCGGGGCGCATCTGTCCCTGAGGTGGTGCCACGGCTGTCCTGTCTCCCTGTACGGTCGCGCCGCTGTCGCAGCGGCGGCGGTGTCGGGCCGGGGGTCCTGCCCGACGGGGTCTGCCTTGAGCCGACGGAGTGCCGACACGAGGACCGGGCACCCCGGCGCGGAACGCCGACGGTCACGGGAACGTGCCGACGCCCGGCGTCGACCCAACTATCCAGTTTTCACGTCTCGCCCGCTGCCCCGTTCGGGCGCGACGACCCGGAAGCCGGCCGACCGGCCGTACGCCGGACTCGCCGCCCCCCGGGGGAGGGGTCACTCCTTGACGGTGTCCGCGTCCTCGGTGACCGGCTCGCTCGGCAGCTCCGCGCGGGTGACCACCCGCGCGATGGCCGGGCGGGCGTAGCGGGTCTGCACGCCCGGGGCGACCTCGATCAGGACGGTGTCGTCCTCGATGCCGGTGACAGTGCCGTAGAGCCCACCGATGGTCACGACCTCGTCGCCGGGGCCGAGGTTGGACTGCATCGCCTCCGCCTCTTTGCGGCGCTTCTGCTGGGGCCGGATCATCATGAAGTACATGACGCCAAAGAGCAGGGCGATCATCAGGATCGGCGTGATACCGCCGGCCCCGCCACCCGGTGCTGCCAATTGCACGGTTACTGACCTTCCCATTGGCCACCTGCTCGGCACCGGGGTGCCGGAGCGGAGGCGGATTCTCACGTCCTGTACAGACCGCGGCGAAGTCTAAACCCTGCACCTGGGAACGCCGAATGCGGCACAGATCACGTTCACATCACGGCTGATCGACATCCAAGGAGAACAAGTCGGGCACAGGTGGACTATCCGCACCAAATGTACCATTCGGCGGCGTGCGCCCCAGATGCCGCCAGGCGGCCTCGGTCGCCACCCGACCCCTGGGCGTACGGGCCAACAGCCCGGCCCGCACCAGGAACGGCTCGCAGACCTCCTCGACAGTGTCCGGCTGCTCCCCCACCGCCACGGCGAGGGTGGACAACCCGACCGGGCCGCCCCGGAACGACTCGACCAACGCGGTCAACACCGCCCGGTCCAGCCGGTCCAGGCCGAGCGCGTCCACGTCGTACACGATCAGGGCCGCGCGGGCGGTGTCGAGGTCGACCACCCCGTCCGCCCGGACCTCGGCGTAGTCGCGGACCCGGCGCAGCAGCCGGTTCGCGATCCGCGGCGTGCCCCGGGACCGACCGGCGATCTCGGTGGCGCCCTCCGGGGTGATCGGCACCCCCAGGATCCGCGCCGAACGGTGCAGCAGCGTCTCCAGATCCGCCGGGGCGTAGAAGTCGAGGTGCGCCACGAAGCCGAACCGGTCCCGCATCGGCCCGGTCAACAGGCCCGAGCGGGTCGTCGCGCCGACCAGGGTGAACGGCTCGACGTCCAGCGGGATCGCCGTCGCCCCCGGCCCCTTGCCCACCACCACGTCGACCCGGAAGTCCTCCATCGCGCTGTACAGCAGCTCCTCGGCCGGCCGCGCGATCCGGTGGATCTCGTCGATGAACAGCACGTCGCCCTCGGCGAGGCTGGTCAGGATCGCCGCCAGGTCACCGGAACGCTCGATCGCCGGCCCGCTGGTCACCCGGATGCCCGCGCCCAGCTCGGCGGCGACGATGTTGGCCAGACTCGTCTTACCCAACCCGGGTGGGCCGGAGAGCAGGATGTGATCCGGCGGCGACCCCCGCCGCATGGCGCCCTGCAGCAACAGGTCGAGCTGGTCGCGTACCCGGTCCTGGGCGATGAACTCGGCCAACCGCCTCGGCCGGACCGTGGCCTCCGCGTCCCGATCGGCGTCGCTGACGTACGCCGAGACGAGCCCCTCGGTCTCGCTCATCGTGCGACCCGGGCGGTCATCGGGTGCGACCCAGCAGTCGGATGGCCTGCTTGAGCAGGACCGGCACCGGCGGGGTCTCACCCTCGATCGACTCCGCCACCGCGGCCACCGCCTGATCGGCCTGCCCGGCCGTCCAGCCCAGCCCCACCAGCGCCTGCCGGACCTGGTCGGGCCAGCTGCCGCGGGTCACCCCGGCCGCCCCGTCCGCGCCGATCGGCACCGGGCCGATCCGGTCACGTAGCTCCAGCACCAGGCGTTCCGCGCCCTTCTTGCCGATCCCGGGTACGCGGGTCAGGGCGGCCGTGTCGGCGTTGGCGATCGCCTTGCGAACCGCGTCGGGGGTGTGCACCGCCAGCACCGCCTGGGCCAGTCGCGGGCCGACCCCACTGGCGGTCTGGAGCAGCTCGAACAGCGACTTGGCGTCGTCGTCGGCGAAGCCGTAGAGGGTCAGCGAGTCTTCCCGCACGATCAGGCTGGTGGCGAGCCGGGCGACCTGGCCGACCCGCAGCTCCGCGAGGGTCCCCGGGGCGCAGTGCACGGCGAGCCCGACCCCGCCGACCTCGATCACGGCCTGGTCCGGACCCGTCGCGGTCACCGTGCCGCGCACGCTGGCGATCATCGCGCTCCTCCTCGTCGTGCCCGGTCGGCTGCGGCGGCCAGCTTGGAGCGGGTCCCGCCGCGCCACACGTGGCAGATGGCCAGGGCCAGCGCGTCGGCGGCGTCCGCCGGCTTCGGCGGCTCGTCCAGCCGCAACAGCCGGGTCACCATGGCGGTCATCTGCGCCTTGTCGGCCTGACCGGACCCGGTCACGGCGGCCTTCACCTCGCTCGGGGTGTACGTCTGCACCGGCAGCCCGGCCCGCGCCCCGGCCAGCACGGCGATGCCACTGGCCTGCGCGGTGCCCATCACGGTACGAACGTTGTGCTGACTGAACACCCGCTCGACGGCGACGCTCTCCGGTTGATGCTCGGCGACCAGCTTGTTCAGCGACCGGTCCAGGTGCAACAGGCGCAGCGCCAGGTCGTCGGCCGGGTCGGTGTAGACCACGTAGTAGGCGACCAGGGTGCAGGGTCGGCCGGGCACACCCTCGACCACGCCCACCCCACACCGGGTCAACCCCGGGTCCACACCGAGCACGCGCACGCCGCCCCCTCCCCAGCCGTCAGCAGTACGTGTGTTCGACACCCTAACCGGCGCCCTTCCCACCAGCCCCACGGGACACGCCCTCGCGCCGCTGCACGCCCCGCGCCCCGACGTGTCCGACGGCATCATCCTGAGGTTGGGCGATCCTGCGGGCGCACGACGGGACGAGGCAAGGCGCGGCGGGGCGGGTGGGGCCACACAGCTTTGGTACGGAGTATGTGTCGCTGACCCATGTGCCGGGGAGCACACAGCTCGTAACTTCTTGCGCCATGACGGCAGAACCCGTGGTGGTCCCCCACGTCGTACAGGTCGACCTCTCCGGTCGGACCGCCCTGGTGACCGGGGGCGGCGGCGGCATCGGGCGGGCGTGTGCCCTGCGGCTGGGTGCGGCCGGCGCCAAGGTGCTCGTGGTGGACCGCAACCTGGAGGCGGCCAAGGCGGTGGCCGCCGAGGCCGGTGGCCGGGCCGAGGGCGTGGACCTGTCCGACGCCGCGGCGGTGGATTCGCTCGACGTGGACGTGGACATCGTGGTGAACAACGCCGGGCTCCAGCACGTGGCGCCGTTGCAGGACTTTCCCGTCGAGCGTTTCGAGTACATCCAGCGGGTGATGGTGGAGGCGCCGTTCCTGCTGATCCGCCGGGCGCTGCCGCACATGTACGCGCGGGGCTGGGGACGGATCGTCAACATCTCCTCGGTGCACGGGTTGCGTGCCTCGCCGTACAAGGCGGCCTACGTCTCGGCCAAGCACGCCCTGGAGGGGCTGTCGAAGGTGGTCGCGTTGGAGGGCGCCGCGCACGGGGTCACCGCCAACTGCATCAACCCGGCGTACGTGCGTACCGCGCTGGTGGAGAGCCAGATCGCCGACCAGGCGGCCAGTCACGGCATCGACGAGGCCGAGGTGATCGAGAAGATCATGCTGGCCCGGGCCGCGATCAAGCGGTTGATCGAGCCGGAGGAGGTGGCCGAGCTGCTGGCGTACCTCTGCTCGCCGCCGGCGGCGTTCATCACCGGGGCGTCGATCGCCCTCGACGGGGGCTGGACGGCCAACTAGTGGGGCTGAGCACAATGTCGACCATGTCTTCGCCGGTGGAGTTCCTGGAGCTGCTCGCCCGAGAGGCCGCGGCGGTCGAGTTCGAGGGACCGCTGGTGGCCGCGCGGGCCGCCGGGCTGCCGCCGGACCGGCTGGCCGAGCTGGAGCAGGCCAAGTCGGTGGCGTTGCGGGTCCGCGCGCTGCTGGAGCGTCGCCGCCGCCGGGAGAGCGAGCTGTCCGGCCTGTACGACACTGTCAGCGACCTGGCTGGGCTGCGCGATCTGGACGACGTGTTGCGGGCGATCGTGCACCGGGCCCGTCACCTGCTGGGCGCGGACGTGGCGTACATGACGCTCAACGACGACGAACGTGGCGACACCTACATGCGGGTCACCGACGGGTCGGTCTCGGCCCGTTTCCAGCGGCTGCGCCTGCCGATGGGCGCCGGTCTCGGTGGCCTGGTGGCCCAGTCCGGTGCCCCGTACGTCACCGCCAACTACGGCGAGGACGCGCGCTTCCACCACACCGGCGAGATCGACGCCGGGGTGGGCGAGGAGGGGCTGGTGGCGATCCTGGGGGTGCCGCTGCGGCTCGGTTCGACCTCGATCGGGGTGCTCTACGCGGCCAACCGTTCGGCCCGGCCGTTCGTCCGGGAGGAGGTGGCGTTGCTGGTGTCGCTGGCCGCGCACGCCGCGGTGGCGATCGACACCGCCCGGCTGCTGACCGAGACCCGTTCGGCGTTGGCCGAGCTGTCGGCGGCGAACACCACCATCCGGGCGCACAGCAGCTCGGTGGAGCGGGCCGCGGCGGCACACGACCGGATGACAGCGCTGGTGCTGCGCGGCGGCGGCGTGGAGGACGTGGCGGCTGCGGTGACCGAGGTGCTGGGCGGCGCGCTGCTGGCGCTGGACGCCGAGGGCCGCCTGCTGGCCCGGGTGGGTGAGATCGAGGAGCCGGACCGCGCGGACATCGTCGAGGCGGTGGCCGCGTCCCGGACCGAGGGGCGCAGCGTACGCCGGGGTCCGCTCTGGTACGCGGCAGTGGTGGCCGGCGCGGAGAACCTGGGCGCCCTGGTGCTGCGCCCTGACGACGAGTTGGTCGACGCCGACCAGCGCATCCTGGAGCGGGCCGCGTTGGTGACAGCGCTGCTGCTGCTGTTCCGCCGAACGGTCGCGGAGGCGGAGGGGCGGGTGCGTGGCGAGTTGCTGGACGACCTGATCGCCCGACCGCTGCGCGACACCGACGCGCTGCGCAGTCGGGCCCGTCGGCTCGGGGTGGACCTGGACTCGCCGCACGTGCTGGTGGCGGTGGGCGACGACGCGATCGCCGCTACCGGTTCGGCTCGGCAGCGGGTGCTCTCCTGGGCCACCACGTACGCCTCGGCGCGCGGCGGGCTGGCCGCGGCGCGCGACGGCCGGGTGGTGCTGATGCTGCCGGGGTTGGACGCGGGCGGCAGCGCCCGCGCGGTGGCCCGGGACCTGTCCCGGGTGACCGGTCGACCGGTGACGGCCGGGGCGAGTGGCCCGTCGAACACGCCGGCGGCGCTGGCCGGGACGTTCCAGGAGGCGGACCGGTGCCTGACGGCGCTGGGCGCGCTGGGTCGCGCCGGGCAGGGCGCGAGCACAGTGGAGTTGGGCTTCGTCGGGTTGTTGCTGGGCACTGTCGGTGACCGGGGCGAGAAGGACGTGACCGAGTTCCTCGGCGCCACCGTCGGGCCGGTGCTCGACTACGACGCCCGGCGCGGCACGGCTCTGGTGAAGACGCTGGAGGCGTACTTCGGGGTGGGCGGCAGCCTGGCCCGGGCCGCCGAGCAACTGCACGTGCACGTCAACACGGTGACCCAGCGGTTGGAGCGGGTCGGGCAGTTGCTCGGCGTCGACTGGCAGCGGCCCGAGCGGGCGCTGGAGGTGCAGCTCGCGCTGCGCCTGCACCGACTGCGGGCACCGGCCGGCTGACCGACGCCGGCCGGCGGCACGAACGCCGCCGACCGGGCGCCCGGCGTCAGCGGGCCTGGATGCCCTCCAGCACGGCGTCGACGACCCGTTCGGGCAGGGACTGCTCGTCCAGGTCCGGGTTCCACTGGAGCACCCGCTGGATCAGCATCGGCCCGGTGAGCAGCGCCATCGTCACCTCGACGTCGATGTCGGCGCGCAGCACCCCCTCGTCGATGCCGCGTCGCAGCACCTCGCGCATCAGCTGCCGCCGGGGCGAGATGATGTTCTGGTAGAGCTGGAACTGGTCGGCGCTGCGGTTCACTGCGGGTGCCAGGCAGGGCATGATCTTGGCCGCTCGCGGGTCGACGTTCTTGCCGATCGCGCCGACGAGCAGCACCAGGTCGTCGCGGACGGAGTGGCCCGCCGGCTGCGCCAGGACGCCCTTGAGGCGGCGCAGCGCGTCCAGCAGCAACGCGTCCTTGCCGGCCCAGCGCCGGTAGATGGTGGCCTTGCCGACCCCGGCGCGGGTGGCGATCGCCTCGATCGAGAGCGCCTCGATGGTGCTGCCCTCGGCGAGCAGGTCGAGGGTGGCCTCGATGATCGCCTCGTCGGCGCGGATGCTCCGCGGTCGACCGGGCGACCGCGGAGCATCGGCAGTGGACGTCATGTCCGCCATTCTCCCCGAACCTATGCCGTGCCGGCCAGCTCAGGCTCGGCGACCGGCGCCGCCGGGGCGACGCTCGTGTCCTCCTTGCCCGGCATCCAGCGCAGCACCACGATGATCCCGAGTGCGGCGATGACCGCGGAGAGCCCGGCCGCCCAGTGCATGGCGGTGACGAAGGCGTCGTTGGCCGCCGAGATCAGTCCCGGCGCCGCCGGGCCGAGCTGGCCCGCCGCCGCGTAGGCACCGGAGATCGACTCGTTGGCCGCGTCCTGGGCCTGGGTGGGCAGACCGGTCAGCGCGTCAGCGATGTCGCTGCGGTAGACGGCGGAGAGCACCGAGCCGAGGACGGCCACGCCGAGCGCGCCGGCCACCTGGCGGATGGTGTTGCTGACCGCGGAGCCCACTCCGGCCTTCTCCCGGGGCAGCGCCGACATGATCGACTCGGTGGCCGGCGGCATGATGTTGGCCATCCCGGCGCCCTGGATGAGGAAGACGAGCAACACGATCCAGATCGGGGTGGAGTCGCCGATGAAGACGAACGCGCCGAGTGACACCACCGTCAGCGCCAACCCGACGGTGGCGACTGCCTTACCGCCGTAGCGGCGGACCATCGCGGCGCTGCGCGGCGCGAAGACCAGCTGGGCGCCGGCGAAGGGCAGGAAGAGCAGACCGGTCTGCAACGGGCTGTAGTCGCGCACGAGTTGCAGGTAGAACGAGCCGAAGAACATCGAGCCCATCGCGGCGAAGAACACCAGGCCCACGATCACGACCGGCGCGGCGAACCGGGGCACCTTGAACAGTCGAACGTCCAGCGACGGGTGGTCGCTGCGCCGCTCGTGCTGCACGAACCAGGCCAGCACCGCGACGCCGACCAGGATCGAGCCCCAGGCCACCGGGCGGCCGAAGCCGTGCTCGCCGCCGTCGATGATGCCGTAGGAAAGGGCGACCAGGCCGACAACGGAGAGCAGCACGCCGAGCACGTCGATCCGACCGGGCCGCGGGTCACGCGACTCGGGGACCAGCAGCGCCACCAGAATCACGCCGGCAACGACCACCGGCACGTTGATCAGGAAGACCGAGCCCCACCAGAAGTGCTCCAGCAACGCGCCGCCGAGGATCGGGCCGATAGCCACGGCGAGACCGACAGCCCCGGCCCAGACCCCGATGGCCCGACCACGCTCGCGCGGGTCGAAGACGTTGGAGATGATCGACAAGGTCACCGGCATGATGGCCGCGCCGCCGACCCCCATCAGGGCGCGGGCCGCGATGAGCTGTCCGGGGCTCTGGGCGTACGCGGAGAGCAGCGACGCCAGGCCGAACAGCACCAGACCGATCATCAGGAAGCGCTTGCGGCCGGCGCGGTCGCCGAGCACCCCGAAGGTGAACAGCAGCCCGGCGAAGACGAGCGTGTAGGAGTTGATCGACCACTCCAGCTCGCCCTGGCTGGCGCCGAGACCGTGCACCGGGTCGGCCAGGGTGCGCAGGGCGACGTTGAGGATCGTGTTGTCGAGGACGACCACGAGGAGGCTGATCACCAGCACCCCCAGGATCGCCCACCGCCTCGGGTGTCCGGTGTTGTCGTGCAGCTCCATGCCTGGCTTCCCCCCACGCTGATCACCCGCGACGAAATACGATACGGGTCAGACTCGTAACGCGGGTCAGCCTACGACGCGTATTAACGATACGGCACCGATCCGTATCGTATGTGGTGGGCATCACGCCCGGACGCGGCCGCCAGGCAGGCGTCGACGGCCTCCGTCAACGTGCCGAGACGGACCGCCGGACCGCCGAGCGGCTCGATCCAGCCCGGCCCGGCGCCGTACACCCGAAGGAGCGGAAAGTCCCGGGCGAAGCGCACCAGGCGGTACGCGCGGCCGGTGAGCGGCGTCTGCGACCAGAGCACGACGATGCGCGGGCGGGCCCGGTACACAGCGCTGGTGAGCGCGGACCAGGGCAGCGCGGGGCCGAGGTTCAGACAGCCGCGGCCCTGCTCGCGCAGCGCGGCGGCGAGCGCCAGCAGACCCAGGCTGTGCGCCTCCTTCTCGGCGCCGGCCAGCAGCACCCCGCCGGTGGGCAGTGACCGGCCCGGTTCCCGCCGGTACGCGTCCAACCCGACCCGGACGCCCTCGAAGAGGGCGTGCTCGACGACGATCTCGGCGGCGGTACGCCCCGACAGCCGGGCCAGCAGCGGACGGCAGACCTGCTCCCAGAGCGCCGGCACGCCCCACGCCTCGACCAACTCCAACACCAGCGTCGCGACGCCGTTGGCGTCCAGGTCCTCGGCCGCCAGCGAAACCTGCTTGTGCGCGATCTCCACGGCCTCCGCCGGCATCGGATCGGTCAGCACCAGACGTACCCCCGGGTAGACGGTCTCTACCCGGGGGTTCGCTCGGACGGCGCGTGGCGGATGCGCCGTCGGGTGAGTTTCAGCGGCGGCGGGCCGCCAGTCGGTGGGCCAGCGCGGCGACGCTGCCCCAGATGCCGCGCCGGAACAGCACCACGACGAGGACGAAGATGCCGCCGGTCACCAGGCCGATCGCCTCGAACCCGGAGAACGACAGCCAGTCCTCCAACCGGACCACGAGGGCGGCGCCGAGCACCCCACCCCAGAGGGTGCCGATCCCGCCGAGCACCACCACGATGACCGCCTTGCCGGAGGTGGTCCAGTGCAGCACGTCCAGCGAGACGAACCGGTGGCCGACAGCGAACAACCCGCCACCGAGGCCGGCGATGAACCCGGAGAGCACGAACGCGGTGAGCTTGTAGCGGTGCACCGGGTAACCCAGCGCCCGCGCCCGCGCGGGGTTGTCCCGGATGCCGACCAGCACCCGGCCGAACGGCGAGTGCACGATCCGCCAGGCGGCGGCGAGCCCGAGCAGCACGATCGGCAGGATCGCGTAGTAGAAGAAGTAGTCGTCGGTGAGGTCGAGGCCGAACAGCTCGCGGGGCACCCCCTGGAGGCCGTTCTCGCCCTGGGTCACCGAGCGCCACTCGTTGGCGACGTAGTAGACCATCTGCGCGAAGGCCAGGGTCACCATGGCGAAGTAGATGCCGGTCCGCTTGACCGCCAGGTAGCCGATCGGCACCGCCAGCACGGCCGCGGCGAGGGCCCCGGCCAGCACCGCGAGAGGGAACGGCAGGCCGACGTGGATGGCCACCAGCCCGGTGACGTACGCGGAGGTGCCCCAGAACGCGGCGTGACCGAAGGACATCAGCCCGGTGAAGCCGAGCAGCAGATCCACCGCCACGGCGAACAGCGCCCAGCAGAGGATGTCAACGGCGACCGCCGGGTAGAGGCCGTTGGGCAGCCACGCCGCGACGGCCAGGCCGACGGCGAGCAGCGCGTACCGGACCCAGCCGGGGGCCCGGGCCACGGCGATCAGCCCGGACGGTGGCGTCGAACGCGACGCGTCGGTAGGAGTGTCCACTGTGTTGGTCATGCGGGGGCCTCCTCCCGACCGAACAGGCCGGCCGGGCGCCAGAGCAGCACGCCGGCCATCACCACGAAGACGATCGTCTGCGAGACGAGCGGAAAGTTGGAGAGGTACGCCTCACCCCACGCCTGCACGAGTCCGATACCGAAGCCGGCGGCGACCGACCCGAAGATCGAACCCAGCCCGCCGATCACCACCACGGCGAACACCACGATGATCAGGTCGGCGCCCATCAGCGGGTTGACCGCGCGCATCGGCGCGGCCAGCACACCGGCGAGACCGGCCAGCCCGATGCCGAAGCCGAAGACCGGGGTCACCCACCGTCCGACGTCGATGCCGAACGCGCGGGTCAGGTCCGGCCGCTCGGTGGCCGCACGGACCACCATGCCGATCCGGGTCCGGGTCAGCACCCACCACACCGCGACACAGAGCAGCACCGCGAAGCCGAGGATGAACACCCGGTACGTCGGAAAGTCGAACAGCCCGAAGTCGACCGAACCGCTCAACAGCGACGGCGTCTCGTACGGGCTGGACTGCACGCCGTAGCGCAGTTTCACCAGGTCCTGAAGGATCAGCGTCAGACCGAAGGTGAGCAGGAAGTTGTAGAGCGGGTCCAGTTTGGTCAGCCGGTGGATCACCGCGCGTTCCAGCGCCATGCCGAGCAGACCCAACCCCACCGGCATGATCACCAGGGCGGCCCAGAACGGCACGCCCGCCTCGCTGAGCAGCACGTACGCCCCGAACGCGCCGAGCATGTAGAACGCGCCGTGGGCGAAGTTGACGACCCGCAGCATGCCGAAGATGACAGCGAGCCCGAGGGCGAGCAGGGCGTAGAACGCCCCGCTCACCAACCCGTTGAACGTGTTCTGCGCGAATCCGCTCATAGTTTGCAGTCCGCCGAGGGCGCGCGGAACGCCTCCGCGGCGGGGATCGTCTTGAGCACCTTCACGTAGTCCCACGGCTCGGCAACCTCGGACTGCGGCTTCACCTGGGCCAGGTACGCGTCGTGCACCACCCGGTGGTCCTCGGCGCGGATCTTCCCGTTGCGCAGGAAGACGTCCTCGACCGTCTTGCCCTCCAGGCCCTTGACCACGGCGTCCGCGTCGTCGGTGCCGGCGGCCTGCACCGCCTCCAGGTACTGCAACGCCGCGGAGTAGTTGGCGGCGTGCGCGAAGGTCGGCCGGGTGCCGGCCTTCTGCTGGAAGCGGTGGGCGAACTCCCGGTTCTTGGCGTCGAAGTTCCAGTACCAGGCATCGGTGTACGTGGTGCCGGCCAGCGCCGCCGGGGTGAGCGAGTGGATGTCGGTGAGGAACATCAGCCCCACCGCCAGGCCGACGCCCTTGTCCCGCAGCTTGAACTCGTTGTACTGCTTCACCACGTTGACCAGTTCCGCGCCGGCCTGCATGGTGCCCAGCACGTCCGGCTTCGGGTTCAGGTTCGGCGCCTTGAGCAGGAAGGTGGAGAAGTCACCGCTGGTGTTCGGAAACGGCGCCCCGTCCTTGCCGACGACAGTGCCGCCGGCCGCCGTGATCGCTGTGGAGAAGCTCTTCTCCATGTCCTGACCGAAGGCGTAGTTCGGGTAGAGGATGTACCAGTTCTTGCCGATCTGCTCAGTGGTGGTCTTTCCGGTGCCGTTGGCCAGCATGTACGTGTCGTACGCGTAGTGGAAGGTGTACTTGTTGCAGCTCTTGCCGGTCAGGTCGGTGGTCGCCGCACCGATGTTGAAATAGAGCTTCTTCTTCTCCTTCGCCACGTCGGCGACCTTCAGCGCGGCCGACGAGGTGGGCACGTCCAGGATCAGGTCGACGCCCTTGCGGTCGTACATCTCCTGGGCCTTGGAGTTGGCCACGTCCGGCTTGTTCTGGTGGTCGGCGGTCTCCACTGTGATGTTCTTGGTCACCGCCTTGTCGCCGTACTTCGCGGTGAAGTCGGCGATGGCCATCTCCACCGCCGCCACCGAGTTCTTTCCGGACAACTCCGAGTACGCCCCGGACTGGTCGTTGAGCACGCCCAGCACGATCTTGTCGCCGGTCAGCTTCTGGTCGCCACTCGACTGGGGGCCACCGCCGCCGCATCCGGCGGCCAGCACCACCACGGCCGACGCCGCGGCCACACCCATCGTCCTGCGCATGCCCACTCCATCCATTCCGCGCGGCGTCGCGCGGGTCGTCGTTGAGAAATTCAGATCCCGAGGTACGCGAGCAGTTCGCGTTCGCGCGAAAGCACGTCGGAGTTGTCCATCGCCTCGGCGACCCGGCCCTCGGCCAGCAGGTAGTGCCGGTCGGCGACACCGGTGGCGAAGTGCAGGTTCTGTTCGACCAGCAGCACCGTCACCCCGTGCCGTTTGGCCTCGCGCAGCAGGTCGCCGACCTGTTGCACCAGCAGTGGCGACAGCCCTTCGGTGGGCTCGTCGCAGAGCAGCAGCCGGGCGCCCATCCGCAGCACCCGGGCCAGCGCGAGCATCTGCTGCTCGCCGCCGGAGAGCATGGTGGCCGCCGAGTCCCGTCGGGTGTACAGGGCCGGAAACGCCTCGTACACCCGCTCCAGCGACCACGGGTCGGGGCCGACTGTGGGTGGCAGCGTGAGGTTCTCGGTGACCGTCAACGTGGCGTAGCTGCCCCGGTCGTCGGGCACCCAGCCCAGCCCCAGGCGGGCCCGCTTGTGCGCCGGCAGCCTGGTGATGTCCCGCCCGTCCAGCTCCACGGTGCCGCGCTGACCGGGGTGCAACCCCATCACGCAGCGCAGCAGTGTGGACTTGCCGGCACCGTTGCGGCCGACCAGGGTGACCACCTCGCCGGCGCAGACCTCGAGGCTGACGTCACGCAGCACCTGCGCCTCGCCGTAGGAGGCGGACAGGTTGTCAATGCGCAGCATCGGCGGCTCCCAGGTAGGCGGTGATCACGCGCTCGTCGGCGCGGACCCGCTCGTACGGGCCCTCGACGAGCACCTTGCCGGCCTGGAGCACTGTGACGGTGTCGGCGAGACGGCCGACCACGCTCATGTTGTGCTCGACCATCACCACGGTCCGGCCCTGCCGGACCCGACCGATCAGCTCGACGGTGCGGTCGACGTCCTCCAGGCCCATGCCCGCTGTCGGCTCGTCGAGCAGCAGCACCTTCGGGTCCAGCGCCAGCGCGATGGCCAGCTCCAGGGCGCGTTTGCGGCCGTACGCCAGGGACGCCGAGGGAGCGTGCGCCAGCTCGGCGAGCCCCACCATGGCCAGCAGTTCGTCGGCCCGTTCGGTGTAGCGGCCCATCAGCTTCGCCGACCGCCAGAACCGCCAGCCCAGCCCACTGGGCGACTGCAACGCCAGCGCGACGTGTTCGCGCGCGGACAGTTGGGGAAAGAGGCTGGTGATCTGGAACGAACGGGCCACGCCGAGCCGGGCCACCTGCTCCGGGGGCAGCCCGGTGACGTCCCGCCCGCCCAGCTCGATCCGGCCACCACTGGGTCGCAGGAAGCCGGTGAGCAGGTTGAACAGGGTGGTCTTGCCCGCGCCGTTCGGGCCGACCAGCGCGTGCACGCTGTCCGACGCCACGTCGAGGTCGACGTCGTCGACCGCCCGGAAGCCCCGGAAGTCGCGGGTCAGCCCACGGGCCGACAGGAGCGCTTGCCCGGCCATCGCCTCATCCTCCGCACGTCGCGGCGACGGTGGGTTCGGTGACCGTGGTCACAGGCCCGTCGCGTGGACGAAACCTACGGCGGGCCGCTGGAGTCGAACCATGTCGATGGGCTCCATATTCGACCCGCGATTGACGTGCGTGAACTCCACTCCCCCGCGCCGTCGACTTGACCGGACCCCCTAGGTTGATGATCCACACAGCCCACCGGAAGGTTCCCACCCCATGCCCGTCGGCTTCACCATGGCGATCGTCTTCGCCGTCGCCCTGGCGGTCAGCGCCGTCGTCGCACTCGTCGCCCCCGCACGGCCGCTCAAGCGGATGGCCGCCCTCGCGGCGCTCGGCTTTCTCGCCCTCACGCTGGTGGTCGGCATCGCCTCCAGCGCCCACTCGGTACCCATCCGCTCGGTCGGCATCGTCACCAGCTTCGGCAAGCCCACCGGCGAGGTGACCGGCTCGGGCCTGAAGTGGGTGGCACCCTGGCAGAAGGTCGGGGAGTGGGACGCGGGCCGCCAGAAGTACGACCACATCGGCGGCGACAACTGCGTGCGTGTGCGCACCGGCACCCTCGCCGACGCCTGCGTCGAGGTGCTCGTCGAATGGCAGGTCAAGCCGGAGAACGCGCCGAAGCAGTTCATGGACTACAAGGGCGACTTCGGCAGCTTCCGGGGTCAGCGGGTGGGTGTGCAGCTCGACAGCGCGGTCAACGACGCCTTCGCCGCGTACAACCCGCTGGAGAAGATCGACGCCCAGACCGGCGACCTCAACGTCGACCTGAAGCCGTTCGCCGCGAACATCAAGACCAGCGCGGAGACCCGCCTCGCCACCGACGTGGACATCCTCTCGGTGACCATCACCCGGGTGAACCACGACGACAAGACCGAGGGCAACATCAAGGCGTTCCAGGACAAGCTGGCGCAGACCCGCAACCTGGAGCAGGACCGCAAGAACGCCGAGATCTCCAAGCAGATCACCGAGACCAACGCCACTGTCGACAAGGTGACCCGTTGTCTGGAGATCGCGGAGAAGAACGGCGCGAACCCGGGGCTCTGCATCAACCCGGGCATCGTCACCGGCAAGTGACCCACAGCCCCAGGACGATCACCGTCGGTCACCTTCGTCGGGGCGGGTGCGGCATCAAGCGGTATACCTCAGAGGCATAAATATGCCTCCGAGGTATACCGCTCCTCGGCAGATCGACATCGCGGGCCAGCCGAGCGCACGGTGGAGCCGTGAGGAATTGACCGCCTAGGCGAAGCTGAACAGCGGCGGGAAGACGAGGACCACGATCCAGGCCCACACGGCGTACACGGGCAGGTAGCCGGTCTGCCACCGTTCGAGCGTCGCGAACGGTGTGCGCCGACGGATGAAGGACAGCAGCAGCCACGCCGACCACGCGAGGTTGACCAGCAGGATCACGTTCTCGCCGAGCGCTGCCGCCCGGTTGGGCGTACCGCCGTACTCGTCGGTGATGCGCCCGGTGATCTCCGCCAGCACCAGCACGTCGATGGCCAACGCACTGACCACCAGCGCGAGTTGGAGTTTGTCGAACGGGCCGGGCGGGGCCAGCGGGTCACGGGCCGAGAGTGAGTAGAGCAGCAGCCCCAGCACCACGACCAGCAGGAGGTCGAAGAGGAGCAGCGCCTCCCGCTCGACGTCGATGCCGTGGCTGGTCCAGACGACAGCGACGAGGAAGGCGAGCAGCGCGGCGGTGAAGAGCGGGGTGAACAGCCGGGTGAGGACCGGCGCGATGTTCTCGACGACACTCTGCTTGGCCTCGACGAGCCACCCGGCCACCACGACCGCGGCCGCGGCGCCTGCGGGCAGCAGCCACTGCGAGATGAACGCCTCCGGGACGATCCCGATGGCCGCGAAGGTGTTGAACAGGAACGCGGAGAGCACGCCGCCGCCGAGGGCCATCAGCACCAGGTAGATGAACCACTCGCCGGTGAATCGGATGAAGTCCATGCGTCGACGGGAGGAGCGCCAGTCGTCGGCGACATAGGCCAGGCCGACCACCAGCCACAGGGCGATGGGCAGATGGATGCTGGTGACGACAACGGACTGCGAATCGTCCGCCAGGGGGTAGGCGTTGGCCGCCACGGCGCCGAGGACGAAGAGCACCGCCAGTGCCGCGATCACCGTCCGTCCGGCCCCCCGGCGCCAGGCCAGGTACGCCGCCAGCCAGGGCAGCGCGAACAGTGTGAAGTTCCGCGCGTAGAACGAGCCGTCGTCGGCGAAACTCAGCCCGAACAGCGCCGGCACCTTGACGGACGCCACCGCACCCGCCGCACAGCCGAGCATGACCCACAGGTCCCGGCGGGAGCGCGTGCCGCCGACCGGGCTGCCGGAGTCGCCGGTCAGCACCAACTGCTTCCACAACCGTTCGGAATGTTCCCGGGCGAACTCGCGGGACAGGTCGTCGAGGCTGCCCATTCGTTTCACAGCGACCAGGAACGCCTCGTCCGGGCTCAGGCCGGCGGCCACGAGCTCGTCGACGGAGCCACGAAGGTGGTCTTCCAGTTCGTCGGCGTCCACCGGTTGCAGTTCCCGGCGGCGCAGCACGTACTGACGCCACTGCTCGAACTGCGCTTCCAACTCCTGCGGCCCCTCGTGCGCCGTCATGCCAGGCCCTCCAACGGGCGCACCGTCAGCGGCGCGCGGTCGTGCCAGATCTCCTTGAGCGCGCCCACCACTGTGTCCCACTGCCGACGCTGCTCGGCCAGTTCGGCCAGACCCCGGTCGGTGACGCGGTAGTACTTGCGCTTCCGCTCGCCGGCGACCGCCTGCCAGCTCGACTCCAGGTGACCGAGGCGCTCGAGCCGGTGCAGCAACGGATAGAGCAGCCCTTCGGTCCAGTCCAGCTCACCCCCGGACAGTTCGTTGATCCGCCTGAGGATGGCGTACCCGTAGCTCTCACCCTCAGCCAGGATGCCGAGCACCATCGGCGTCGCCGAGGCGGCGACCAGATCCTTGGCGACCTTCACGGAACCCCCCACTCCCAAACCTAGAAGTACGATGCATAGTACTGCTAGGTATGACTCCCGGCGCAACACACCGGGACGAGAGGTCGACCGAATCGCCTTTCCGGGCGGCGGTGGTGCCGCGAACGGCTTGGTCCGGGTTAGCCTTGGCGCATATGGCTACCTTTCGCAGCGCCTCAGTGCTCCTTTCCTCAGACGGCACCAGGACCCCCGGCACCGCCGCGCTCTTCGCCGAGCCGGCCCGTAGGGGCGGGATTCCGCCCTGGGCAGGCGACTTCCGGCCCGCCAACAGCGCCGGCAACGGCCCCAAGAACGCGGTCGGCAAGACCTTCACCTTGGAGCTGCCCGACGGCAGCACCGGCAAGGTCGTCGTCCAGGGCCTCAAGAGCGGCAAGGGCGGCGTCGTGCTGGCGCTGATGGGCGAGGACGCCCCACCCTTCTGACCAGTCCCCCGGCCTCGTTGCCCGGGTGCCCAGGGTTGGCCCTTCCGGGGTCGACCCAGGGCACCTGGCCAACCACGTCAGTCGCCCGACAGCTGTGACGAGCGTCAGTCCAGGGTGACCACCCAGCGAGCGCCCTCTCCCCGCGCCAACCGGTCGAACGCCGCAGGCGCCTCGTCCAACGGAACCGTCCCGCTGACCAGCACACCCAGATCCAGTGCGCTGTCGGCCAGTTCGGCGGCCAGCACCGGCACCTCCCGGTCCGGGTCGGACGAGCCGTACACCGAGGAGCGCAGCGTGCGCGCGGAGTGGAAGATGTCCAGCGCGCCCAGGCTGACCATGTCGTCCTTCGCGCCCATGCCCACCACCGTCACCGCTCCCCCACGCCGGGTCAGCCGCCAGGCGGCGCGGATGGTGGCGGCCCGACCGACGCACTCGAAGGCGTGGTCGACGCCCCGGCTCTCGGTGCGCGCCCGTACCTCCTTGGAGAGCCGGTCGTCGGAGAGCAGGAAGTCGGTCGCCCCGGCGGCGAGCGCCAGGTCCCGTTTCGCCTCGGCGACGTCGATGGCCAGGATCGGCGTGGCACCGGCCCGGCGGGCCGCGCTGAGCACGGCGAGCCCGACCCCACCGAGCCCGACGACAGCGACCGACTCGCCGGGCGCCACCCGGGCGGTGTTCCGGACCGCGCCGACGCCGGTGAGCACCGCGCAGCCGAGCAGTGCGGCCTGCTCGGGCGGCAGCCCGGCGGGGATCGGGATGACGGCCCGTTCGGGTACCACCACAGCCTCGGCGAGCGCGCCGAGGCCGAGGGTCAGGTGCAGCGGAACCCCGTCGTCGGTCTCGCCGCGCGCCACGGTCGGGGCGGTGGTGTCGGCGCAGAGCCACGGCTCGCCGCGCCGACACCACCAGCAGGCCCGGCAGGCCGGCGCCCAGTTGAGCACCACCGGGGTGCCGACCGTCAGTTGGCCGCCCGGCCCGACCTCGGCCACCACGCCGGTCGCCTCGTGCCCGAGCACCAGCGGGAACCTCGCGGCGAGGGTGCCGTTGACCATGGACAGGTCGGAGTGGCAGACACCGGCCGCCCTGATCGTCACCCGCACCTCGCCGGGGCCGGGCGCGGGCAGGCGTACCCGCTCGACCCGCAGCTCGGCGCCGGACCCGCGCGCGACCAGCGCGCGAACAACGACCGGCGCGGACGCCGGCTCGGTGCCGCCACCCGGCGCGGCCGGCGACGGTTCGATGCGGCCCGCGGGCGCGGCCGGGGACAGCTCGGGGTCGGTCATCGCTGGATCGCCTTCAGCTCGCAGAACTCGGCCAGCCCGTGCACGCCCAACTCCCGGCCCAGGCCGGACTGCTTGTAGCCGCCGAACGGGGCGAGCGGGTTGAACGGGGCACCGTTGATGTCGACGGCGCCGGTGCGCAGCCGCCGGGCCACCGCGAGCGCCGCGTCGGTGTCGGCGGACCAGACCGCGCCGGCCAGCCCGTACTTCGAGTTGTTGGCGATGGCGACCGCCTCGTCGGTGTCGGCGAACGGGATGACGGCGAGCACCGGGCCGAAGACCTCCTCCTGGGCGAGCGCGCTGTCGGGATGCACGTCGGCGAAGACGGTCGGGGCGACGAAGTGCCCCCGGGTCGGCACCGGGGCGTCGGGCCCGCCGGCGACCAGCCGGGCGCCGTCGGCCAGGGCCCGGTCGATGTGGCCACGCACCCGCCCGGCCTGAGCGGCGGAGACCAGCGGGCCGAGCCGGGTCACCGGGTCGAACGGATCACCGAGGCGGTAGCCGGCTACCGCCGTGGCGATCAGGTGGAGGGCTTCGTCGTACCGGTCGCGGTGCACCAGCATCCGGGTCCAGGCGGTACAGGTCTGCCCGGAGTTGAGCAGAGCGTTGCCGACGCCCACCTTGACGGCGGTGGCCAGGTCGGCGTCGGGGAGGATCACGTTGGCGGACTTGCCGCCCAGCTCCAGCGCGACCCGGGCGATGCGGTCGGCGGCGAGCCGCATGATCCGCGCGCCGGTGGCGGTGGAGCCGGTGAACGAGACCAGGTCGACGTCGGGGTGCCCGGCGAGCGCCTCACCCACCACCGGCCCGGTGCCGGGGACCAGGTTCAGCACGCCCGGCGGCAGGCCGGCTTCGGTGACCGCGTCGAAGAGCAGGTACGCGGTCAACGGGGTCAGCTCGCTGGGTTTGAGCACCACGGTGCAGCCGGCGGCCAGGGCGGGTGCGAGCTTCGCCATCACCTGGTGCAGTGGGTAGTTCCACGGGGTGATCGCGCCGACCACGCCGATCGGCTCGCGGACGACGAGGGAGTTGCCGATGCTCTCCTCGACCGGCGCGCGGGCGGCGAGCGCGACGTGGTCGCGCAGCACCGTCAGCGGGAGCCCGACCTGCACCCGGGTGGCGAGCTTGAGCGGCGAGCCCAGCTCGACGGCGATGGTGCGGGCGAGGTCGTCGGCGCGGGCGGTGAGCGCCGCGTGCAGCCGGTCGAGGTGGGCGGAGCGCTCGGCGGGGGTGGCGGCCGACCAGCCGGGAAACGCGGCGCGGGCCGCGGCCACGGCGCGATCCACGTCGGCCGGGCTGCCGGCCGGCACCTGCCCGATCGGTTCCCCGGTGCTCGGGTTCTCCACGTCGATGAGACCGGTATCGGCGGGAGGCGTCCACTCCCCGCCGAGGTGCAGGTGGCGCCGGAAGCGCAGGGAGTCGGGCAACAGCGACGGCGGGGCGGCGAGGTCCATGTCGTCCCTTCGAGGGTGGGCGATGGGCGATGGCGACGGGGGTCGCGACGGGCGATGAAACTAGCGCTGGGAGTTTGGACGCTACCCGTTGGGCCGGGCGGACTCCACCGTCTCGACGGTGCGGGTGTACTCGGCGGCCAGACCGTGCAGCAGGGCGTCCAGGCCGAGGGCGAAGGCGCCCTCGTCCACGCTCTGCTGATGCTCGGCGAGCCGGTGGGCCTGGCGCAGGTGTGGGTAGTGCGCCGCGTACAGCTCCGGGTCCTCGACGAAACCACGGGCGAACGAGCCGAGCGCCGACCCGGCCACGAAGTAACGCAGCGCCGCGCCGATGTGGGTGGCGCGGGCCGGCGGCCAGCCGGCGCGGACCAGCCCGCCGTAGACCGCGTCGGCCATGGCGAGGGCTGCCGGTCGACGACCCGGCCCCTGCGCCAGGTACGGCACGATGTTCGGGTGCGCGGTGAGGGCACGCCGGTACGACCAGGCCCAGTCCCGCAGCGCGGCGAGCCAGTCCCGGCTGGCGAAGCCGCTGGTGTCGACGGCACCGGTGACAGTGTCGGCGACCGCGTCGAGGATTTCGTCCTTGGTGGCGAAGTGGTTGTAGAGCGAGGGGCCCTGTACGCCGAGCGCGGCGGCGAGTCGGCGGGTGGAGAGCGCGCCGAGCCCGTCGGCGTCGATCAGCGCGAGCGCCGTCTCGACGATCCGGTCGCGGGTGAGCAGAGGCCGTCGAGGTCGGGGCACGTCAGAACTCCTCGGTCTGCGGTGTCCCTCCCCGTGGGAACCACCTGTTCACGCACCCTATCGGGGACCGCCTGCGGGCAGGCGTCACCACGTCGGCCGGAGAAGGGGTCTGGACGAATGAAAACTTACACCGCTAGTTTATGAGGGACCGCCACGGCCCGTGGCGGCGCACCACCACGCCGACCGAGGGGGAACCGTGGACTTCGCACTGTCCGACGAGGAACGCGCCGTCCGAGACACGGTGCGCGCGTTCATCACCCGCGAGGTGATGCCCCTGGAAGCGGAGGTGCTCCGCCGGGAACGGGCGCACCAGCCGGGCCTCGACCACTCCGAGGTGCGCGAACTGCAACTCAAGGCGCGCAAGTTCGGCTTCTGGGGCCTGGCCACCCCGGAGGAGTACGGCGGGATGAACCTGCCAGCCGTACTCCAGTCGTTGATCTGGACCGAGCTGGGCCGCACGTTCGTGCCGTTCCGCTTCGGCGGGGAGGCCGACAACATCCTGTTCCACGCCACCGAGGAGCAGAAGCGGGAGTTCCTCATCCCGACCATCGAGGGCGAGCGACGCTCCTGCTTCGCGATCACCGAGCCGGGCGCCGGATCCGACGCGGCGAACATCCGGCTGTCCGCCCGCCGCGACGGCGACGACTGGATCCTCGACGGCGAGAAGACCTTCATCACCGGCGGCCACGACGCCGACTTCGCCATCGTGGTCGCCGTGACCGACCGGGAGAAGGGCGCCCGCAACGGCGGCGCCACCGCGTTCCTGGTGGACCGGTCGATGGGCTGGCGTTCGGAGTTCATCCAGACGATGGGCGAGGGCGGGCCCGCGTCGCTCATCTTCGACGGCGTACGCGTGCCGCACCGCAACATCCTCGGTGAGATCGGGCAGGGCTTCACGCTCGGCATGGAGTGGATCGGCAAGGGGCGCTACACCATCCCGTCGCACGCCATCGGCATCGCCGAGCGGGTGTTGCAGATGGCCATCGAGTACGCCAACACCCGGGAGACCTTCGGCACGAAGATCGGCGCCAACCAGGCCATCCAGTGGATGATCGCCGACTCCGAGACGGAGCTGGAGGCGGCCCGCTGGCTGGTGCTGCGCTCGGCGTGGACCGTCGACGCGGGCCTGGACCCTCGGCACGCCTCGTCGATGGGCAAGCTCTACGGGGCCGGCATGGTCAACCGGGTGGTCGACCGGGTGCTCCAGATCCACGGCGGCATGGGCTACACCCGAGAGTTGCCGATCGAACGCTGGTACCGGCAGGTCCGGCTCTACCGGATCTTCGAGGGCACCGACGAGATGCAGCGGCTGATCATCTCGCGGGACCTGCTGCGCGGCTACACGAAGATCGGTGGCCACCTGGCCTGAGCCGCATCTCTGATGCCGCTGAGGACGGCCGGCCGCGCGCCCGGCCGTCCTCGGCGCCGGGTTCAGCCGGTCAACGCCGTGAGCGCGGCGTCCACGTCGGCCTCGGTGGAATAGATGTGGAACGAGGCCCGGACCCGTCCGGCGCGCACCGCCGCCCGGATGCCGGCCGCCGCGAGGCGCTGCTCCGCGTCCGGCACGTCCACGCTGACGATGGCGCTCTCCCCCGGCGCCCGGCCCAGCCCGGTCAGGAACCGGTTGGCCAGCGCCACGTTGTGCGCCCCGATCGCCGACACGCCGATCTCGGCGACCACGTCCAGGGCGGGCGCCGCCCCGACCCAGCTGAACCAGGCCGGTGAGATGTCGAACCGGCGGGCGTCGTCGGCCAGCCGCAGCGGCGGGCCGTAGTAGGAGGCGTGCGGGTCGCGGCCCGCGTACCAGCCGGCCGCGTCGGGGCGCAGCAGCTCACGCAACCCGGGGGCCAGATAGGCGTACGCGGTCCCGCGCGGATTCATCAGCCACTTGTAGCCGCCCACCGCCACCGCGTCGGCCCGACTGCCGTCGAACGGCAGCCAGCCGCACGCCTGGGTCGCGTCCACCACCACCAGCGCGTCGTGCGCGCGGGCCGCGGCCACGATCTCGTCGTACGCCGCGACCGCCCCGTCGGCCGACTGCACCAGGCTGAACGCCACCAGGTCGGTATCGGCGTCGATGGCGTCGACCAGAGATTCCAGCGGCACCGTGCGAACCGTGACGCCACGTTCCTCCTGAACCAGCCAGGGGAAGAGATTCGAGGTGAACTCGACCTCGGGGACCACCACCGTGGCACCGGCCGGCAGCGCCGCCGCGACCGGCGCGAGGAGCTGCGACACCGCCACGCCGACCGCCACGTCACCGACCGGCACCCCGATGAGGTCGGCGAGGATGGCACGAGCCCGGTGCGTCGACTCGCCCCAGCCTTCCCACGACGTACGACCAACCCGCCAGACCGCGAGAGCCTCCTGCAACGCCGCCCACGCCGGCTCCGGCGGCAACCCGTAGCTGGCGGTGTTCAACCAGCCTGGCTCCGGCTGCCACAGCTTCTGCGCCTGCTCGATCTCCATACCGTCGACGCTAGGCGGGGCGACGTCGAACGGGCACGGCCAATCGGCGATCGGCGGCCTGTCGGATCCGTACGTCGACCTGATCGCGCCGAGAGTCGACCCAGCCGGCAATACTGATTGTGCATGGGGGACTACGCTGCTTCGGCATGGATGACGGCGCGATTGGCGAGGCCAAGCACCGCATAGCTTTCGCTACCGGCGGGGATGTCGACCTCAGCGGTCTCGGCCTTACCGCTGGCGACCTTGCCGAGCTTCTGCGCGACACCCCGACCCTCGCCAATGTGACCAGTCTCGATCTCGCCGGGAACGACCTGGACACCCTGCCGGAGGCAGTCGCTGCCTGGACCTGCCTAGAAACCCTGGACCTGAATGACAACCGGCTCACCGCCCTACCCGACGCAGTCGCTGCCTGGACCTCCCTCACAAACCTGCACCTGAGAGACAACCAGCTCACCGCCCTACCCGACGCAGTCGCCGCCTGGACCTCCCTCACCGAGCTGCACCTCGTAGGCAATCGACTCACCACCCTGCCCAACGCAGTCGCCGCCTGGACGGGCCTAACCCTGCTGCACGCGCAACGAAACCAGCTCAGCGCGCTACCAGACGCAGTCGCCTCCTGGACTGCCCTGACACGGCTCAACCTGGACCGCAACCAGCTCAGCGCGCTACCGGACGCAGTCGCCTCCTGGACTGCCCTGACACGGCTCGATATGGACTACAACCAGCTCACGGCCCTGCCAAGCGCGGTCGCGACCTGGACCCATCTCAATCTTCTGTACCTGGACGGCAACCAGCTCACCACCTTGCCCGACGCCATCGCCGCCTGGACATCCCTCACCGAACTGCACCTGGACGGCAATCAACTCACTGCCCTGCCCGACGCCGTCGCCGCCTGGACATCCCTCGCATTCCTGGACCTGGACGACAACCAGCTCACGACCCTGCCCGACGCCATCGCCGCCTGGACATCCCTCACCGAACTGCACCTCGTGGACAATCGCCTCGCCACCCTGCCCAACGCCATTGGTCGGCTCGCAGAGCTTCGGATGCTTGTCGTGGAGGGCAATCCACTGCCGCCTGAGGTGCTGGCCGCCGAGGTGGAGGGTACGAAGGCGCTGCTGACGTTCCTCAGGGATGTCGCCACCGACGGGATCTCGATCTCGGAGGCGAAGCTGCTTTTCGTGGGCGCTGGCGAGGCTGGAAAGAGTTCCCTGCTGGGGGCGTTGCGCGGCGAGCCCTGGCAAGATCGTCACCAGACACAGGGCATGGAGATCAAGCCACTGGTGGTGAGCCACGCCGGCCATGAGATCACCCTCAACGGGTGGGATTTTGGCGGCCAACAGGCGTACCAGCCGGCGCACCAGTTGTTCTTCAGTGCGCCGGCCGTCTACGTCGTTGTCTGGAAACCCCGTCCGGGTGTCGCGGCCGGCATGGTGGAATCGTGGATCGCCATGATCGCCCATCGGGCCCCGGACGCCCGGGTCCTCGTGGTCGCGTCCCACGGCGGGCCGTCCTCTCGCGCCGATGCCATCGACGAAGCTCACCTGAAACAGCGCTTCGGCAATCTGATCGTTGGTTTTCACGAGGTCGACAGCGCCGTCCCGGACGATCGGCTGGAGGCGCTGCGGGAGGCGATCGCGATGACCGCCGGCACGCTCCCGCACGTACACCGTAACTACCCGGCCAACTGGCAGCGGACGATCGAGGCAGTCACGGCCGGCGGTCAGCAGGCGGTCGACTACCGCAGCTACGAAGCGGTAGCCGCAGCGCAGGGCCTGAACGACTTCCAGGCACGAACACTGGCCAGTAATGCCCACCACCTGGGAAAGTGGATCTACTACGCGGACGATGACGCGTTGGCCGCGTTCGTGATTCTTCAACCGGACTGGCTCAACGTCGCGATCGCCGCCGTCCTCGACAGTCGAGACGCCGTCGACGCCCTCGGTCTCGTCTCACACCGCATGCTCGGCAGTCTGTGGAGTGCCGCCCAGGCTCCCGACAGCACGCTCTACACGAGGGAACAGCAGCGACTGTTCCTGGCACTCATGGGGCGCTTCGAGCTGACCTACCAGGTCTCACTCGACGCCGCACCCGAGCCGGTGAGTCTCATCGCGCAACTCGTCCCTGCCGCACAGCCGGACCTGCGGATGGCATGGGTCGAGTTCCGCCCCGGCGACCGCGAGTACCTGGAGGTGTGCCGGATCTCGGAAGGTCCCGCAGGTAGCGTGGTCATTCCCGACTCCCTGATGTACCGGCTCATCGTTCGACTCCACCACCAGCGCTACACGGAGCCCGATTCCCTGCAGGGTGTGCACTGGCAGCAGGGCATGGTCCTGCAGAGCCGGTACGGTGCCCGCGCGCTCCTCACGGTACGTACCGGGGTCGGTGTCCAGGTCCAGGTGCGCGGCCCGGACGCCGTCACCTACCTACGCCAGGTCACCGACGAGATCCGCTACTGCATCGAGCGGTTCTGGCCCGGCCTGAGCACCGTCGCCCTCGTCGCCTGCCGGGACGGGTGCGGCCTGCCCACGCCGGGTGCGGGCTTGTTCGACGTCGACAAGCTCATCAAACTGCGCGACCGGCACGGGCAGAGCATCGCGCAGTGCCCGATATCCGGCTGCGACGCCTTCCCCGCCATCAACTCGCTGCTGGGCGGTTCGGGCGCGACCCAGGACGCGCTCGCCGTTCTGCAGGACGGCGTGGCGCTGATGGACAACCATGTCCGCGGGCTGAGTCAGCGGGTGACCGAGCTCAACGACACCGTCAAGGCCAATCTTGCGGGCGTGAACGCACAGCTGACCGCGTTGATGTGGCAGCTCAACGACGAGGCCGCGGACGGACCGCGCCTCTTCACCCTCACCCCCGTCGAGGCGTCCGTTCGCAACCCGCAGTGGACCACCAAGCGGATGCGGCTGACGTTGTACTGCGAGCACTCGCTTCAGCCTGTGCACGTCCTCGAGCCTGCGCGGCACGATGCCGGGGTCTACGACACGGACGTTTCCCGCGAGTGGTGGACCAGAGCTGTCCCACTCCTGAAGGCCACCACAATGCTCCTCAAGCCTCTCCTGGGCGTGGGGCTGGCCGAGCTCAAACTCGATTTCAGCGACGAGCAGTGGAAAGCCATCGAAGAGCAGGTCTCCCTGGCGAACGAGACGCTGAACGCCGCGGCGGAGGCCGCGAACCACCTCACCGCGGACGACCACAGCGCCGGGCTCGCGGAACAGGCCCCCACCGCACCAACGGCTCCCGTCCACGCCGAGGGCGCCACCCTCCGGATGCTGCACGTCGCGCTCCGCGCCCAGGACGTCACCATCGCCGACCTCCGCAAGGTGGTACGCCCCGACGGCCGCATCCTCTGGGTCCACCGTCAGTTCGAGCACCTCTACCACAGCGGCCTACCCGTCATCCCCTGACCCGGACTGGCTCACGGTCGCCCTGCGGAACCGGGCGGCGGGTGGATCCGGGCGAGACTGTCGGCGAGGCCGGCGAGCCACCGGTCGACCTCCACCAGGTGCCGGACCGACTGATGGTCGGCCTCGCCGAGGAGCGGACGGATCCGGTCCAGGTGGTCGACGCAGGTGCTTGAGACTGGCGCCCGCTCCGATGTCCGGCCGTGGGCGACCTCGTCGGCGAGGGCGTCGTACGCCGATCGCAGGCGCCCGGCGGAGTCCCGCAGCAGCGCCGCCGCACCGGGCCAACCGGCGAGGCAGCCGGGTGGGTTGCGGCGCAGCAGCGACTCCGCGCCGGGCACGACGTGGTGCCCGGCGCTCAGCACCGCGTCCCAGTTCACCTGTTGACGGTGCGGATCGTGCCGCTCGGAGTGGTACTGGCAGTACGACGAGTCGATCAGGACCATCCGGCGACGGACCCGGTTGAGGGCACGCGCGGGTGGCGGAGCATCGCCGAGCACCGCCTGGACCGTCTGTTCGACAGCGTCCGCGCTGGCCGCCAGGTAGCGGGTGGCGTTGTGCCGCAGGTCGTGGCCCGCGCCGCGCGGCCAGATCGCCACCCCGGCGAGCACGCCGATCACCGCGCCGAGCAGCACGTCGACGAGGCGGGCCTCGGCGATCCGCCACCCTTCCGGGCTGAGTTGGGCGAAGACGACGGTCAGCAGCACTGTGAACAGCGCCTGCTGCCACACCGGGCCGAGCAGGCGGCCGACGCCGAAGGCCAGCAGCAGGGTGACCGGCAGGACGACGGCGTACACGATCGGCTCGTCGACGACGAGCATCACCCCGCCGCTGACGACCGCACCGATGATCGTGCCCAGCACGGCCGGCCGCAGGGCGGTGCGGGTGTCGGCGGCCGACGTGCGCAGAACCGTGAGGGTGGCCAGCAGCACCCAGAAGCCGTGGGTCAGCTGCAACACCCCGGCGGCCACCCGGGCGATGGCGAGCGCCACGGCCAGCCGCAGCGAGCTGTGCAGGTGGACCGAGCGCGGCGCCAGGTGGGAGCGGAACTGCCACCAGTACAGCGTCCACGGGCTGCGCCGGGCGTACTCGAACAGCGCCGAGGAGGCGTCGTCGCCGCCGAGCCGCGCCCCGGTGGCCACCCGGGAACCGACGACGAAGACCCGTACCTGGTCCGCGAGGGCCACGGCGGTCGCGTCCCGGCACAACCGGGGTACGTCCGGCGAGTCGCGGACCTGGCCGTCTCCCACCGGGTACGCCGTCTCGGCTCGTCCGACCGCCACGTCCAGGTCGGCCGGTGCCACCGCCGGGGCACCCGGCGACAGGCTCCGACCGGCCGCGCGGGTGGTGTCCGCACACGAGCGCAGCAGACGCGCCGCCGCCAGGTCCGGGATCGGCTGCGGCGGGGCGTCCGCCGCCAACCGGTCCGCCTCGGCGAGCACCTCCCGTAACGCGGCCGCGCAGATCCGCAACGCCCGATCCTGGGCGCCCGCCGCGGTGGGCGCCCACGCCGGAGGGCTGCGGTTCAGCTCGATCGCCGCCACCACGTCGTACGCCCGCTCGCGCCGCGCGTCCCGATCACCAGCGGCGGCGTGCGGGTAGGTCAACCGCTCGGCGGTGACGTCGAGGAAGGCGGCGACGCCGTCCGCCGCCGCGGCCAGGCGCTGCCGGTAGGAGACCGGCACCGGGTCGGGCCAGAGAAACACCTCGGCCGCGGCGAGCAGCACGATGGCGAGCGTGACCCCGCCGAGTCGCTCCGGGAGGGTGCCCGGTTGGTACGGCGGGAACGACGCCAGGATGTAGAAGAGCTGGAAGGCGCTGGCCAACCCCACCAGGCGCGGGTTGCCGACCCCGGCGAACGCCACCACGAACCCGACGACCAGCATGCCACCGGCTGCCGCCCAGGTGCCCCACGCCAACAGCGAGCCCGCCGCGATCAGCGCCCACACCACCGGCAGCGACAGCACGAGGATCCGCGCCCGTTGCGGCGCCGGACCAGGTAGCTGAGCGAACGACCCGGCGGCGATCGTGCCGAACAACCCGTACGTGGCGAGCGTCGAGTTGTCCGCGCCGTACCGGCAGCCGTAGAAGACGACGGACGCGACGAGCGTCAGCCGGGCCGCACGTCGCAGGATGGCGTCACCCGGGTCACGGCGGCGAAGCCGGCCAAGGAGGCTGGTTCCGAGCACTACCGCTCCCCCGGTTCGTCGCGGCACCCCTCCCCGGCCCACCATTCTCCACCGCGCCCGGCGGTGGGCGGCGGGTTTGGCGACGAATCACCGCCGGGAGCCGCCGAGCAGGCCGAGCCGCAGGGCCCGGAAGAGGGTGCCGGGGCGGCTCAGGGCGGCCGGGTGGTCGAGCATTGTGGTGACCCGGCCCAGCCGGGCGTTGAGCACCGGGTCGGTCAGCGACGCCCGGAAGAGCAGGTCCCCGAACCACTTGGTGACCTTGTAGCCGGGCGGGTACGGCCCGTCGACGTGCGGCAGCTCGATGTCGGCGGTGGTGGAGATCTGCCAGGCGGCGTCGACCACCACGCGGACCTGGTCGAAGTACGCGTGCGCGGGCTCGTCGTGCGGCTTCGGACCGGAGCGCAGGTACTTCGACAGGCAGGAGGCGTGCAGTGTCGCGGAGGTCATGCCCTGGCCGTACACCGGGTTGAAGGACGCGACCGCGTCACCGGCGGCGACCAACCCGGCGGGCAGGCGGTCGAGCTTGTGGAAGTCGCGGCGTCGGCTGTCCGCCTGGTGGTAGGTGACCACCCCGCCGAGCATCTCCCCGTGTTCGGCGATGTCACCGAACATCTGCGGGTAGTGCTCCCGGCAACGGGCGGTGAAGTCGGCGACGTCGCGGCTGGGGCGGTCCCCGTCGTAGCCGGCCACCAGCATGATCCAGCGGTCCCCCTCGACCGAGTTGATCCCACCGATCCGGGCGGTACGCCCCTTGCCCGCCATGGTGTGGAAGACCGCCACCCAGGCATCGCTGACCAACTCGTCGCGTTTGAAGAGCGCCGTGGCGTAGTTCAGCTTGATCGGCATGCGGTGCAGCGGCGGGCGCGGCCACCCGTGCTCGGCCAGCCAGTCGCTCAACCGGCTGGACCGCCCCATCGCGTCGACCACCAGGTCCGCCGCTTCGACGACGGGCTCGGTGCCACCCTCGGGCACGTACCGGGCGCCGTTGACCCGCCGCTCGTCGAAGAGCAGACCCTCCGCCCGGCCGTACACCATCCGGATGTTGTCGATGGCGAGGGTGCGTCGGCGGACCAGCGCCTCCAGGAACGGACGCGTGGTGATCAGCGCCGGTCCGGTGCCGGTCGCCGCGGGCGGCAGACCCAACATGCCGTTCACGAAGACCTTCGCCGTGCCCGGGTCGCGCGGTGGCGGCGGGGCGCCGAGCGCGAGCGCCTCGTCGGCGATGCCGGGAAACCAGCGCTCCAACTGGACCTGACCGGCGGGCAGCAGCGCGTGCACCTGACTGCCCTGGGGCACACCCGGCCGTGGACCGGCGTCGACATCGGACGGATCCCGCTCGATGATCAGCACTTCCTCGGCGTGGTCGCTCAACACCCGGGCCGCCAGCAACCCGGCCATGCTGCCACCGAGCACCACCGCACGCCGCATGACCACTCTGGTCTCGGCGGGTGGTTCGGCCGTCGCTATCTCGGCGAAGAGCCGGGACGGAGAGGGGGCCATGCGATCACTCCTCGAACGGTCGGGAACCTCGGCATCCACGACCGTAACCACCCCAGCCCCTGCCGTCAGGGCTCAATTGGCCCGCCACTTCTGGTTGGCGTTGCCGCTGCACTGCCAGATCTGCAGCCGGGCGCCGTTGTCCGGGTTCGAGTCGAGCACGTCGACGCACCTGTCCGCCCTGGTGTTCACCAGGTCGTACGCCTTGTTGAGGGTGAACCTCTGCGATGCCGCGCCGGAACACTCGGCGAGTTGCACTGCTGCGCCGTCCTCGGTGGAGTGCCCTGCGACATCCAGGCACTTGCCCATCGAACGGACCGTGCCGTCCGCCGGGAAGGTCCACAGCTGCTTCGCGGTCCGCCGACAGTCCCAGATCTGCAGCCGCGCACCGGCGACGGCGTTGCCGTCCGGGATGTCGATGCAGCGGTCACTGGCGAAACTGGAGATCTGCTTGCCGGCTGGCGTGCTGCCCTGCGTGGGGGACGGCGGCGGAGCAGCCGATTGCTGCGTCGGATCCCCCGGGCCGGTCGTCGTGCCGCTACCAGTCCCGGGCGACGGCGGCCCCACGCTCGCCGACGGTGGCGGACCGGCGGGTCGGGACGGCGGGACACCGGCGACCGGCAGGCCTTGGAAACCATCCGCGATCAGCGCGAAGACCGCCGCGCTCGCGGACCATTCGGCGGCGGAGGTGGTCCAGTCGATCGAGTACGCGTGCCCGTTGTGACCGACGAAGGCACGGCTCAGCGTGTGCATCGGAGTGCCGTCCTCGTCGGTGTACGCCCACTCCCACTCGGCGGCCCGCAGCTGGTAGCGCAGCGCGTCGAGCCGTATCTGCCGGTAGTCGGCGTAGCGCCCGCGTTGCGCCTCCTCCCGCTCCCGCAACTCGGCGACCAGGTCCGCCGGGACGGCCGGCAGCTCGTCGACGACGAGCACGCGGCTGCCGTCCGGCTCGCGGAACACGGCGCGCGCACCGTCGCGTCGCGCCTGCCAGCCGTCCGGCACCGGTACGAGGAAGCGGGGATCGTCACGGTAGTAGCGCCAACCCGCGGGCGCCGGTGGCAGCACCCTGGACACCGGCGTCTCGGCGATCGGCGACGGGTTCACTGCCGGCGCCGCCACTCCGCCGTCACCCGCGCCACCGAACAGCCCACCATTCAGCAGGGACGCGGTGACCAGCAGGACGACCAGCAGGGCGGCGGCACCGATCGACCCGATCAGCCGGGCCCGACGCCTGCGGCCCGCCCCGGACCCCGACGCGGGGACAGCCGGCGCGGCAGGAACAGCCGGCACGGCGGGCGGGTCGGGCTCGACGGTGACGAACTCGGGCACGATCGTCGGACGGGGCCCATCGCCGACGGCGGTGGCGGTCGTGGCGGTGATCCGGGTCAGCGGCCCGCCGCCGGCGGTGCTCACCTCGGCGGCCGGCACGTCCGGGGTGGCGGCCTGCCGCAGGAGACGATCCGCCTCATCGGCGCTGATCCGCTGGTCCGGCTCGCGGCGCAGCAGTCCCGCCAGGAGCGGGGTCAGCCGACCTGCTCGTTGTGCCGACGGTGGTGGCTCGGTGGCGAGGGCTGCCAACGTGGCGATCGGAGACGAGCGGTGGTACGGGGTGCGTCCCTCGACCGCCGCGAAGAGGGTGGCGCCGAGCGACCACAGGTCGGCCGCCGGTCCCACGTCGCCGTCGGTGGCCCGCTCGGGCGCGAGGAACGCCGGCGAGCCGAGCACCATCCCGGTCTGGGTCATCCGTGGGTCGCCGGGGAGGGTGGCCAGACCAAAGTCGGTCAGCACCACCCTGCCGTCGTCGCCGAGCAGCACGTTGGCCGGCTTGACGTCCCGGTGCAGCACGCCGGCCCGGTGTGCGGCGCGCAGCGCACCCAGAATGCCGAGCCCGATCCGCGCGGCGCGCTCCGCCGGCATCGACCCCTCGGCTTCGAGCACCTGTTGCAGGGACCGGGACGGCACGAGTTCCATCACGATCCAGGGATCATCGCCCGCGTGCAGCACGTCGAAGACGCGTACCACGTTGGGGTGGCCCAGTCGGGCGACGGCCCGCGCCTCGCGCATGGACCGTTCGCGCATCTCCCGGCGTTCGTCGTCACGCAGGCCGGGCGGCGCCACCAACTCCTTAATGGCGACGTCGCGCTGGAGCATCTCGTCGCGGGCCTGCCACACGCGGCCCATCCCGCCCTGGCCGAGCGGACGGACCAGCCGATAGCGATCGGCAATCAACTGTCGAGAGGCGTCTGGCACGACAGGAACGTACCCGGCGAGGTTTACCCGCCCAATTCCTGTGGCGGCTGGAAAAGGCGGCAGTCGGATATGTCACACGCAAGATCGACTGCTGAGCGATCGTTCATTTAGACATAACTCCACCATCGGCGCGAGCACGGTCGCCCACCGCAATGTTACCAACGCGTACATCGGTAATCTGCTATGAATATCGAATGAATTCGAATTCCACCGGACACCGGATCGGCCGCGCCACGGCCCGGTGGGGATTCCTGTACCTGGCGGTGGCCCTGTCCGCCTGCACGCCGGCAGGTGACTCGCGCCAACACACCACGCCGCCGGCCAACCGCGCGGCGCCGTCTTCGAGCGCCAGCGCTGGTGGGCCGCCGTGCACGCCATCGGTCGACACGCTGCCAGCACCGCCGGCGGGCTACCGGTCGGTGGGCGAAGACGTGGCGGTGCCCACCACTCCTGTGCTGTCGGCGGAAGATTCCGGGGAGGCCGATCCGGCGGCACGGCTGTTCGCCAAATGGGGGCTCGTCGTCCGCGCCGGCACGGTCGTCGACCTGCGGGTGGCACCGGGCTGGCAGGACAAGGCCCGGCTCGGCTGGGGCGGCACCGGCACCCCCGCGTCGACCGTCACGGTGCACGCCTGCGCGCCGGAGAGTGGGCAGGGTCAGTGGATGGCCTTTGTCGGCGGCACCTGGGTCGCACAGGCCGCCTGCGTACCGCTCATCGTGACGTCGAACGGCCAGAACGACAGCGTCACCCTCGGCATCGGCCTCCCCTGCGACAAGACCACCGAGCCGTAGCCCCCCACGTCCACCCCCAGCACGGTTGATCAAGAGCTTTGCGCCATCCAACCCGGGTGTCCTGCCGCAAACCCCTTGCTCAACGGGGATAGCGGTGGGGGACGGCGTTGGTTGGGACGGGCGTCGCTGCGGGCGGTCCGGGTGGACGGCTGGGTCTACTGTCTACACCGCCTACGTACCGACTGTTCGTCGGGATCGCTGTTCACCCCCGCCGACGCCCTGGACGTTCTGTCGAGAGGTCAACGACATGCTGAAGGCCGAGGATCTCCCCCCGTTTCAGCGCGCCGTGTCCTACGAGTCGCAGCGCGGCCAACGCGTGTACGCAACCCTGATCGCGCTGCGGCTGTCCCTGCTCCTGGTGGCCGCGATCGCGGGAGTCGCCACGTGGAAACTCGACAATTTCGCCCCGGGCCCGGCGCTCGCGGCGGGCGCCTTCGCCGCCACCTCGATCGTCGAGGTCTTCCTCCTCACCAATCGCCCCAATGAACGGTGGTACGTCGGCAGAGCCCTCTCCGAATCCATCAAGTCGCTCACATGGCGATTCGCCATCGCGGCTGACCCTTTTCCCCGAGCGCGAAGCGAATCCGACAGCGCCGAGGAATTCACCAACCGACTGTTGGGCCTGACCCGAGACATGTCGGCCGCCTCGTTGGCGGCCCCAGCGGTGGCTGGGCAACAAATCACGGAAGGAATGCGGACACTACGGGCCGCCTCCCTCGACGAGCGCCGCGCCGCGTACCTGACCGGCCGTCTTGAGGCGCAACGAGCCTGGTACGCCGAACGATCACTGTCGAATCGGGCGCAGGCGACCCGCTGGTCGGTCAGCATGCTCGTGATGGAGATAGTCGGGGTGACCCTGGCCGTGTCGAGGGCCGCCGGGCTGACCGACCTCGACCTGCTCGGAGTGGCCGCCGCGGCGGTCGCGGCCGGCGCGGCCTGGACGCAGACACGGCAGCACGGTGCGGTGGCCACCGCCTATGCCCTGGCAAGTCAGGAACTCGCCGCCATCGGGTCCCTCGGTACCCGGATCAGTTCGGAAGCCGACCTGTCGCGATTCGTGAACGACACGGAGACGGCGATCTCCCGGGAGCACACGATGTGGCGAGCACGCCGACGCTGACGCCTGGACGCACGGCCACCGCCCACTGATCACCTCGATTCTCAGGAAGTCGCGGTGGCCGGGCGGCTCGGATGCTCCGATGTCCAGGAAGCCGAGCGCATCACATCGTGGAGCGGGGTCGCGGCGGCGCGGCCGCCGCGACCCCGGTTCACGCCGTGACTCAGGCCGGGGCTCCGGCCAGCGTGGCCTCCTTCTCGTCGGGGCGGGACGCCGCCTCGTCGTCGTGCTCGTCGACCATGGTGGCCTCGTCGAACGGGTCGTTGCCGCTCAGCACCGCGGTCGCCCGCTCCCGGTCGAACTCGCCGGTCCAGGTTCCCACCAGCACTGTCGCCACCGCGTTGCCGGCGAAGTTGGTCAGCGCCCGTGCCTCCGACATGAACCTGTCGATGCCGACGATCAGCCCGACCCCGTCGACGAGGTCCGGCCGGTGCGACTGGAGGCCACCGGCCAGCGTGGCCAGCCCGGCACCGGTGACCCCGGCGGCACCCTTCGACGCGATGATCATGAACAGCAGCAGCGAGATCTGCTCGCCGATGGCCAGCGGCTTGCCCAGCGCGTCGGCGATGAACAGCGACGCCATGGTCAGGTAGATCGCCGTACCGTCCAGGTTGAACGAGTAGCCGGTCGGCACAGTGATGCCGACGACCGGCTTGCTCACACCGAAGTGCTCCATCTTGGCAATCAGCCGTGGCAGCGCCGACTCCGACGACGAGGTCGACAGGATCAGCAGGAACTCCCGGCCCAGGTAACGCAGCAGCGAGAAGATCGAGATCCGGGCCACGAACCACAGCAGCGCGCCCAGGAACACCAGCACGAAGATCAGGCAGGTGGCGTAGAAGCCCACCATGATCTGGGCGAGGCTCTTGAGGGCGTCCACGCCGGTCGCGCCGACCACGGCGGCCATCGCGCCGAACGCACCGATCGGCGCCAGCCACATGATCATGGCGAGGACCTTGAAGACGACCCGCTGGATGACGGTGATGGCGCTGAGCACCGGCTCACCCCGCCGGCCCATGGCCTGGACGGCGAAGCCGACCAGCAGGGCGACCAGCAGCGTCTGGAGCACCTTGCCCTCGGTGAGCGAGGAGAGCAGCGTCGTCGGGATGATCCCGAGCAGGAAGTCGGCCGTCCCGGCGGCCTCGTCACCGGCGGCGGCCTTGCCGGAGCCGACGAGGTCCGGGCCGAGGTTCAGGCCCGAGCCGGGGTGGATGAGGTTGCCGACGACCAGGCCGATGGCGAGCGCGACTGTCGACATGGTCAGGAAGTAGCCGAGGGCCAGGCCGCCGACCTTGCCGACCTTCGCGGCCTGCCGGACGGAGCCGACGCCGAGCACGATGGTGCAGAAGATGACCGGGCTGATCATCATCTTGATCAGGTTGACGAAGCCGGTGCCGATCGGCTTCAGTTCCTTGCCGAAATCGGGGGCGACCAGGCCGACCACGATGCCGGCGACCACGGCCACGATGACGGCCACATACAGGTAACGGGTACGGTCCCGGCGGACCGCCGGTGCCGGGGTGGTGGCGGATGCGGTGGTGTCCATGTCGACAATGTGAACCGCGTCTCACCCGTTGACAGCCTTGCGGTCATTCTGTTCACCGCGATGGCGAAACGGCGGCGCGAGGAGGGAGGTGGTGGAGGTGGCCCGACGCCAGTGGAGCATCGCGGGGCAACTCTTCGCCCTCCAGGCGATGGTGGTGACGCTGCTCGTGCTGGCCGGCGCGGCGGGCGCCGTCTGGCTGGCCCGCAGCGACTCCCGCCAGGCCGCGCAGGAGGAGGTGCTCGCGGTGGCGCAGACCGTGGCGGGCTCCCCCGACGTCCGCGCGGCCCTCGCGACCGCCGACCCCGCGAGGGTCCTCCAGCCGTACGCCGAGTCGACCCGGAAGGCCACGGGCACCGACTTCGTGGTGGTGATGGCCCCCGACCGCACCCGTTTCTCGCATCCGACCCAGGACCGGATCGGCGAACCGTTCGTCGGCGAGATCGGGCCCGCTCTGACGGGCCGCGCGTTCACCACCACCAATGTCGGGACGCTCGGCGAGTCGGTGCGCGCTGTCGTTCCGGTGTACGACGAGCAGCGACACCTCGTCGGTCTGGTCTCGGTGGGCATCACCACCCGCGAGATCGACAAGAAGCTGCTCGGCCAGTTGCCGGTGCTGTTCGGTGTGGTCGCGCCGGCTCTGGCGCTCGCCGCGACGGGCTCCTGGCTGCTCAGCCGCCGGCTCCGTCGCCAGACGCACGGTCTGGGGCCGGCCCAGATGACCCGGATGTACGAGTACTACGACGCCGTCCTGCACTCGGTGCGTGAAGGTCTCGTCGTGCTGACCACCGATCGTCGGGTGGCGTTGGTGAACGACGAGGGCCGCCGGCTGTTGGGGCTCGACGCGGACGCGCCGGTGATCGACCAGCCGGTGGCCGGGATCGACCTGCCGCCCGCGGCGGCCGAGTTGCTCGACTCCGGGCGCGACGCCCGCGACGAGCCGATCGTCGCCGGTGACCGGGTGCTCGTCGCCAACCAGCGGACCACCCGCTTCGAGGGCGCGGTGCTCGGCACCGTGCTGACCCTGCGCGACCAGACCGAGCTGCGCACCCTGGCCAGCGAGCTGGATTCGGTGCGCGCGTTGACCGAGGCGTTGCAGGCGCAGACCCACGAGTCGGCCAACCGGTTGCACACAGTGCTGACCCTTGTCGAGTTGGGCCGCGCCGACGAGGCCGTCCGGCTCGGCACCCGGGACCTGGCCCTCGCCCAACAGCTGACCGACCGGGTGGTCGGCGCGGTGACCGAGCCGGCGTTGGCCGCACTGCTGCTCGGCAAGTCCGCACAGGCCGGTGAGCGCGGGGTGGATCTGGTCATCGAACCGGACTGCCGCCTCGACGACAGTCCGCTGCCGACCGGCGACCTGCTCACAGTGGTCGGCAACCTGGTCGACAACGCCCTGGAGGCGGTGGCCGGTACGCCGGCGCCGCGCCGGGTGCGGGTCTTCGTCGGCGCTACCGACGACGAACTGGTGGTCCAGGTGGCAGACAGCGGCCCCGGGCTGGCACCGGAGCGGGTCGCCGACGCGTTCCGGCGCGGCTGGTCCACCAAGAGCACCGGCCGGGGCCTCGGCTTGGCGCTGGTCGGGCAGGTGGTACGCCGGCACGGCGGCAGCGCCGAGGTCTGTCGCTCGGACGACGGCGGCAGCCTGTTCACCGTCCGGCTGCCGGGCAGGATCGAGCGGTCATGACCGCCATCCGGGTGCTGGTCGTCGAGGACGAGCCGCTACTGGCCGAGGCGCACAGCGCGTACACCGAGCGGGTTCCCGGCTTCGTGGTGGTCGGGGTGGCGCACACCGCGCGGGCGGCGATGGCGGCCCTGCGCGCCAACGACGGCGGCGACGTGGACCTCGTACTCCTTGATTTTCGGCTGCCCGACCTGCACGGCCTGGACGTCTGCCGGGCGCTGCGCGCGGCCGGCAGCAGCGTCGACGTGCTCGCGGTGACGTCCGCGCGGGACCTGGCGGTGGTGCGCACCGCGGTGTCTCTCGGGGTGACCCACTACCTGCTCAAGCCGTTCACGTTCGCCGCGTTCCGCGACAAGCTGGAGCGGTACGCCGACTACCGCGCCCAGGCGCTCGCCGACGGCGAGGTCGCCGCCCAGCACGAGGTGGACCAGATGTTCGCCACTCTGCGCGGCACCGCCGGGCACAGCCTGCCCAAGGGACTCGACGCGCAGACCCTCGATCGGGTACGCGCCGCGCTCACCGACGGCACCCGCGCGGAGGTCGGGCTGTCCGCGACCGAGGTGAGCGCGCTGACCGGCATCTCCCGGGTGACCGCCCGCCGCTACCTGGAGTACCTGGTGACTGTCGACCGGGCCGCCCGCACCCCGCGCTACGGCACCCCCGGCCGCCCCGAGGTCGAGTACCGCCCCCGCTGAGCGGGGCGTAACTCCGCCCCGAAACCAGCCGAGAGGTGCCACTCATCGATGCAGGAAGTGGGAGAATCGACGGCGACCCGATACGTCTCCGTGCCCGCCTGGCCGGTAAGACCCTCTGCATCACCGTCGTGACGCTCGGAGAGCTGACCAAGTGGACAGCGCTTCGAAGCTGGGGGCCGCGCAAGCTGGCCGACCTCGCGCAGTGGCGCTCGGGGATCGTGCTGCTTCCCTTCGACGAGGCGGTGGCGGTGACCTGGGGGCACCTCCAGGCGCGGGCTCAGCACCGGGGACGCCCCCGACCGACCAACGACTCCTGGATCGCAGCTTGCTGCCTGGTCGACCGGCTGCCGCTGGCGACTTTCAACGGCAAAGATTTCGCCGACTTCGCCGAGTACGACGGGCTACGTCTCTTCGACGTCTCCTAGCTTTGGCAGCTCCGTGTGTGGCTGCCCGATACTGCGAAACGGTGGCCGGCCGGGAACGCGGTGGCGGCGCGGAGATCCGTTGTTAGACTCGGCGGAGTTGGGTTGGCGATACTTCCAGGGAGACCAGACATGGCGGGTGACGACGACATCTCCGGGTGAGACCGGATGTGTTCGGCCATTGGTTCGGCGCGCCTCCTGCGCAGCCGCCGTGGCCATTTTGTCGTTCCACCGGTTCCCGTTGTCGTCGGGCGGCTGAGGCGCGCCCACCCCACCCTTTGAGGTCACTCGCATGTCTGATGCGTTCATTGTCTGCTCGAACCTGTCCTTCTCCTGGCCGGACGACACCCCGGTCTTCTCGGAGCTGTCCTTCACCGTTCCCGGCGGTCGCACCGGCCTGGTCGCGCCCAACGGCGCCGGCAAGAGCACCCTGCTGCGGCTGATCGCCGGAGAGCTGCGACCCAGCGGCGGCAGCGTCACAGTCGACGGTGTGCTCGGCTACCTCCCGCAGACGCTGCCGCTGGCCGGCGACCTGAGCGTGGCGCAGGTGCTGGGCGTGGCTGAGCGGATCGCGGCACTGCACGCCATCGAGGCCGGCGACGCCAGCGAGGAGCACTTCGCCACCATCGGCGACGACTGGGACATCGAGGAGCGCACCCGCTCGGAGCTGGACCGGCTCGGCCTGGGTGAGCTGTCGCTCGACCGCCGGCTGCACACCCTCAGCGGCGGCCAGGTGGTCTCCCTCGGCCTGGCGGCACAACTGCTGCGCCGCCCGGACGTGCTGCTGCTCGACGAGCCGACGAACAACCTGGACCTGGAGGCCCGGCACAAGCTCTACGACGTGCTCACCGAGTGGTCCGGATGTCTGCTGCTGGTCAGCCACGACCGGGAACTGCTCGACCGGATGGACCGCATCGCCGAGCTGGACCAGGGCGAGATCCGCTGGTACGGGGGCAACTTCACCGCGTACACCGAGGCGGTGCAGGCGGCGCGGGAGGTGGCCGAGAGCAACCTGCGCAACGCCGAGCAGGAGGTCAAGCGGGAGAAACGGGAGATGCAGCAGGCCCGGGAGCGGGCCGACCGGCGGGCCAGCAACGCCTCCAAGAACCTGAAGAACGCCGGCCTGGCCCGGATCGTCGCCGGTGGGCTCAAGCGCAGCGCGCAGGAGTCGGCGGGCAAGGCGCAGGAGACGCACTCGTCCCGGCTCGGTCAGGCCAAGGCCCGACTCGACGAGGCCGGCCGGGCGGTACGCGACGAGGACCGGATCGTCGTGGACCTGCCCGACACCACCGTCCCGGGCGGGCGCACGGTCTTCTCCGGCCACGGGATGCGGGCCCGCTTCGACGACCGGGAGCTGTTCGGCGGCGACGGCGCCGACCTGGTGATCAGGGGGCCGGAACGGATCGCCCTGACCGGGGCGAACGGCGTCGGCAAGTCGACCCTGCTGCGCCTGGTCAACGGTGACCTGCAACCGTCCGGCGGTGAGCTGAAGCGCGGCGAGGGGCGGATCGCGTACCTGTCGCAACGGCTGGACCTGCTGGACCTCGACCGCACGGTGGCGGAGAACTTCGCCGCCTACGCGCCGAGCCTGCCGGACGCCAAGCGGATGAACCTGCTCGCCCGGTTCCTGTTCCGGGGCGCCCGGGTGAACCTGCCGGTCGGGGTGCTCTCCGGCGGTGAACGCCTGCGCGCCACCCTCGCCTGTGTGCTCTGCGCCGAGCCGGCGCCGCAACTGCTGCTGCTCGACGAGCCGACGAACAACCTGGACCTGGTCAGCGTGGGTCAGCTGGAGAGCGCGCTGTCGGCGTACCAGGGGGCGTTCGTGGTGGTCAGCCACGACGAACGGTTCCTCGCCGAGATCGGCGTGCAGCGTTGGTTGCGGTTGGCCGACGGCCAGTTGCGGGAGATCAGCGCCCCCGAGCGGGTCTGAGCCCGGCGGTCCGGCCGGCGCCGGCCGGCCGGACCGATGCCGGCTCAGCTCACGTTGGCCGGGCCGAGGACGCTCTTCAGGTCACCCATCAGCGCGGTCGTGGCCGCCACCCGGAACGGGCCCAGCCGCAGGGTGGTGGTGCGCCCGCCGTTCTGGAGTTTGACGTGCACCTCGGTGTCGCCGGGGTGCAGCACCAGGGTTTCCTTGAGTTTCTCCACCAGCGGTGGTGTGCAGCGGTGCACCGGGATGGTCAGGGTGACCGGCTTGTTGGTGGCGCTGGTGCTGACGTCCGGCATGGACATGTCCATCGCCATGATCCGCGGGGTGTCGTCGCGGCGGTCCACGCGACCCTTGACCACCACGATGGCGTCCTCGGCGATGTACTGCCCGATCACCTCGTAGGTGTTGGGGAAGAACAGCGTCTCCACCCCACCGGCCAGGTCCTCCAGGGTGGCCGACGCCCAGGCCCGGCCCTGCTTGGTGACCCGGCGCTGCACCCCGGACAGGATGCCGGCGAGGGTGACGATCGCCCCGTCGGGCACCCCGCCCTCCTCGGCCAGGGACGCGATGGTGGTGTCGGCTGCCGCGTTGAGGATGTGCTCCAAGCCGAAGAGCGGGTGGTCGGAGACGTACAGGCCGAGCATCTCCCGCTCGAAGGCCAGCTTGTCGCGCTTGTCCCACTCGCTGTCGCCGATGGTCGGCATCACAGTGGTGCTGCCGGTGTCGGCGTCACCGAAGCCGGCGCCGAACAGGTCGTACTGGCCGACGGCCTCCTTGCGCTTGACGTCGGCGTACGCGTCGATCGCGTCGGCGTGCACCGCGAGCAGGCCCTTGCGGGGGTGGTCCAGGGAGTCGAACGCACCCGCCTTGATCAGCGATTCGATGGTCTTCTTGTTGCAGACCACGGCGTCCACCTTGGACAGGAAGTCGTAGAAGTCGGCGTACTCGCCCTTCTCCTCCCGGCAGCGCATGATCGAGGCGACCACGTTCGCCCCGACGTTGCGGACGGCGGCGAGGCCGAAGCGGATGTCCTTGCCGACCGGGGTGAACGGCCCGGCCGAGGTGTTCACGTCCGGCGGCAGCACCTGGATGCGCATCCGGCGACACTCGGCCAGGTAGAGCGCCATCTTGTCCTTGTCGTCGCCGACGCTGGTCAGCAACCCGGCCATGTACTCGGCCGGGTAGTGCGCCTTCAGGTACGCCGTCCAGTAGGAGACCAGGCCGTACGCGGCGGAGTGCGCCTTGTTGAAGGCGTACCCGGCGAACGGCACCAGGACGTCCCACACCGCCTGGATCGCCTCGTCGGAGTAGCCGCGCTCGCGGCAGCCGTCCCGGAACGGGATGAACTCCTTGTCGAGGATCTCCTTCTTCTTCTTACCCATGGCCCGGCGCAGCAGGTCCGCCTGACCGAGGGTGTAGCCGGCGAGGATCTGCGCGGCCCGCTGCACCTGCTCCTGGTAGACGATCAGGCCGTGGGTGGGCGCCAGGATCTCCCGCAGCGGCTCCTCCAGCTCCGGGTGGATCGGCGTGATCTCCTGGAGGCCGTTCTTGCGCAGCGCGTAGTTGGTGTGCGAGTCGACGCCCATCGGGCCGGGTCGGTACAGGGCCAGGACGGCGGAGATGTCCTCGAAGTTGTCCGGCTTCATCAACCGCAGCAGGGACCGCATCGGCCCACCGTCGAGCTGGAACACGCCCAGGGTGTCACCGCGGGCCAGCAGTTCGTACGCGGCCTTGTCGTTCAGCGGCAGGCCCAGCAGGTCGAGCTTCCGGCCGTGGTTCAGCTCGATGTTCTTGACCGCGTCGTCGATGATCGTCAGGTTGCGCAGGCCGAGGAAGTCCATCTTCAGCAGCCCGAGCGACTCGCAGGTCGGATAGTCGAACTGTGTGATGATCGCCCCGTCGGCGTCGCGGCGCGTCAACGGGATGTGCTCGATGATCGGCTCGGCGGACATGATGACGCCGGCGGCGTGCACACCGGTCTGCCGGATCAGCCCCTCGATGCCCTTGGCCGTGTCGATCACCTTGCGGACGTCCGGGTCGGAGTCGTACAGGCCGCGGATCTCGCCCGCCTCGGCGTAGCGGGGGTGCTTGTTGTCGAAGATGCCGGTGAGCGGGATGTCCTTGCCCATCACCGCCGGCGGCATGGCCTTGGTGATCCGGTCGCCGACCGCGTACGGGAAGCCGAGGACCCGGGCCGAGTCCTTGATCGCGGCCTTCGCCTTGATCGTGCCGAAGGTGGCGATCTGGGCGACCTTGTCCTCGCCCCACTTGTCGGTGACGTACTTGATCACCTCGCCGCGCCGACGCTCGTCGAAGTCGATGTCGACATCCGGCATCGAGACCCGCTCGGGGTTGAGGAACCGCTCGAAGATCAGACCGTGCTGGATCGGGTCCAGGTCGGTGATGCCCAGCGCGTACGCGACGAGCGACCCGGCGGCCGAACCACGGCCCGGACCCACGGCGATGCCCTGGTTCTTCGCCCACTGGATGAAGTCGGCGACCACGAGGAAGTAGGACGGGAAGCCCATCTGGTTGATGACGCCCAGCTCGTACTCGGCCTGGACGACGTGCCCCTCCGGGATGCCGTTCGGATAGCGGCGGGCCAGGCCGGCGAAGGTCTCCTTGCGGAACCAGGACTCCTCGGTCTCCCCCTCGGGCACCGGGAAGCGCGGCATCAGGTTGTGGAACTCGAACATGCCCTTCGGGTCGACCTTCTCGGCCACCAGCAGGGTGTTGCGGCAGCCTTCCTGCCACAGCTCGGACGAGTCCACGGCGCGCATCTGGTCGGCGCTCTTGATGAAGTAGCCGCCGCCCTCGAACCGGAACCGGTTGGGGTCGTCGATGTTGCTGCCGGTCTGCACGCAGAGCAGCACGTCGTGGGCGGTGGCCTGCGCCTCGTGGGTGTAGTGGGAGTCGTTTGTGACCACCGGCGGGATGTCCAGCTTGCGGGCGATCTCGGTGAGCCCCTCACGGACCCGGCTCTCGATGGAGAGGCCGTGATCCATGATCTCCAGGAAGTAGTTGTCCTTGCCGAAGATGTCCTGGTAGCTGGCGGCGACCTTGAGGGCCTCGTCGAACTGGCCCAGCCGTAGCCGGGTCTGCACCGCGCCGGACGGGCAGCCGGTGGTGGCCATGATCCCCTCGGCGTGCTCGGCGATCAGCTCCATGTCCATCCGGGGCCACTTGACGTAGTGCCCCTCCATGGAGGCGCGCGAGTTGAGGGTGAAGAGGTTCTTCAGGCCCTGCGCGTTCTTCGCCCACATGGTCTTGTGGGTGATCGCACCGTTACCGGAGATGTCGTCGCTCTTCTGCTCCGGGCGACCCCACTTGACCCGTGCCTTGTGATAGCGCGACTCCGGCGCCACGTACGCCTCGACGCCCAGGATCGGGGTGATCCCGGCGGCCATCGCCTGGTTGTAGAAGTCGTTCGCGCCGTGCATGTTGCCGTGGTCGGTGATCGCCACAGCGGACATGCCCAGCCGCTTGGCCTCGGCGAACAGGTCCTTCAGTCGGGCCGCTCCGTCGAGCATCGAGTACTCGGTGTGCACGTGCAGATGCGCGAACGAATCAGCCATGCGTGGCGCCCCCCGGCGGTGTGGATCTTGTTGGTCGGAGCCGACCGGGACCTACCCTACCGAGGTGATCTCCGGCGCTCCACCGTCCGCGCCGAGGGTGGCCCTCGTCTCCTGATCCTCCCCGCGTGCGCCTAGTCTCGGAGGATGGCGAGGTACTACGACGTACACCCGGAGAACCCACAGCCCCGGGTCATCGGGCAGGTCGCCGACCTGATCCGCAGCGGTGGGCTGGTCGCCTACCCGACGGACTCCTGCTATGCGCTCGGCACCCAACTGGGCAACCAGGACGGGCTGGACCGGATCCGGCAGATCCGACATCTCGACGATCGGCACCACTTCACGCTGGTCTGCCACGACTTCGCCCAGCTCGGCCAGTTCGTGCAGATCAGCAACTCCGTCTTCCGCCTGGTCAAGGCGTCCACTCCGGGCAGCTACACGTTCATCCTGCCGGCCACCAAGGAGGTGCCCCGCCGGATGCTGCACCCGAAGAAGCGGACCGTCGGCGTGCGGGTGCCCCGGCACACAGTCACCCAGGCGCTGCTGGCCGAGCTGGCCGAGCCGCTGGTGTCCAGCACGCTGGTCCTACCCGGCGACGAGGAGCCGATGACCCAGGGCTGGGAGATCAAGGAACGGCTCGACCACCAGCTCGACGCGGTGCTCGACGCCGGCGACTGCGGCAAGGAGCCGACGACCGTGATCGACCTGTCCGGGCCCGAACCGGAGATCCTGCGCCGGGGCGCCGGGGACGTGTCCCGCTTCGACTAGCGGGTCGGGTGCCGGACCGTACGGGGGCACGCGGGCCCCACCGGTCGTACGCTCAGGGATCGGCACCGGCGAGCATTGGACATCCGGCATGCCCGACGCGGACGACATCGACGCCCTGGCCCGGTCCGCCGCGCACGGCGACCCGGCCGCGCTGAACTCCCTGCTGGTCGCGGTGCGCCCGGAGGTGCTGCGACTGTGCGCCCGATTCCTGCCTAGCCGGGAGGACGCCGAAGAAGCCTGCCAGGACACCTTGCTGGCGCTGGCCGGCGGCATCACCCGGTTCGAGGGGCGTTCCTCGTTCCGCACCTGGCTGCACCGGCTGACCGCCAACCGGGCCCGTTCCACGTACCGCACGCTGCGCCGCCGCTGCCGGCTGGAGGCCGAGGGCGTACCGCTGCCCGACCAGGCCGACCCCCGACGGACCAGCGTGGTCGCCGGCACCCGCCTCGACCTGCTCGACGCCTTCGACTCGGTCCACCCCGACCTCGCCGAGGTGGTCGCCCTGCGCGACGTCCTGGGGCTGAGCTACCCGGAGATCGCCGCCCTGCTCGACGTGCCGCTGGGCACTGTGAAGTCCCGGTTGCACCTGGCCCGGCGGCAGGTCCGGCAACGGCTCGGGGCGGAATGAGCCGCCCGTCGTTCCGCCGGGTCGTCGTCGTCCTCGCGGCCACCGTGGGCGTCGCCGCCTGCGGCGCCGACGCCGTCTCGCCCCTGCCCGTCCAACCGCCCGGCCCGAGCCTCTCGACCCCGACAACCTCCACGATCGCCACGATCCCCGCGCCCGGCACGCCCTCCGCGTCGCCGTCCCGACCGCCACCGACCAGCGCGCGCCCGGCCGCGCCACCGCCCGCACCCACCAGGACAAGGGGTACGCCCCGACCGACTCCCCCGCCGACCGACGCCACGCCGGCCTGTCAGGGCGCGGTGCGCTACGACCTGCCGCTCGCCGAGACCGAGATGGAGCTGCTGAAATCGCTCTGCTTCGCCACCGGTGCGGTGCTGCGCATCCAGGGCATCGGGCCGGGGCTCGTCACAGTGGACCGCCCCGACCTGGTGTCGCAGCACTACGAGGCGGGCGTGGTGGACATCCGCTTCGTCCGGCCCGGCACGGTCGCCGTGACGATCCCCAAGGACGGCCGGGAGCACACCATCACCGTTGTGGTCCGCTAGCCGCGCCTAGCGCAGGCGCACCCCGGCGAGCAGGGTGTCCACGAAGGCGGGCCCGCTGTCCGCTGGCGGGACGATCTGCGCGTACACCAGGGCGGGCCGGCCGGGGTGCAGAGCGGCCGACTCGGTGATCTGCGGCCGACCCCGCTCGCAGCGGTACGCCACCACTGTCCACTCGACGCCGGCCTGCCGGGTGACCCGGGCCGGCGCGGGCGTGCAGTCGCCGTGCGTGCGCTCGGCCAGGAACCCGGCGGGCGTGGCACGGGCCGCCGTGCTGGCGGAGAGACCCACGAAAGCCCCGGGCAGGCGAGGGTCGGCCGCCCAGCGGCGGGGTTGCGGCGACATCACCAGCGCCGGTTCGGGTTCGCCGTCGGCACCGTACTGACCGGCCCAGGTGGCACCCGTGGCGGACCAGCCGGGCGGCAGCGTCACGGTCAGCGGCCCGGTCGTGTACGTGCCGCCGACCGGCCGGGCCGACCCGGCACCATCCGGCTCGGCGCCCGCCACACCCACCGCGGCGACAGCCACCACAGCGGCCGCGACGCGCCGCAACCGGTACGGGCGGCCCGGCCGAGGTTGGCGCCGCACCGGACCGGCGGCCGTCGCCGGCCCCGTCGGGCCACTCCCGCCGGTCGACGCGACCGGCCGACCCGCCGGGCCACTCGCGCGATTCAAGGCGGCGTGCAGGGTCGCGGCGTCGGGGTAGCGGTCGGCCGGACGGTGGGCGGTGGCCCGAACGAGCACCGCCGCGACCGCCGCAGGCACGTCGTCCCGAAGTCGGATCTCCGGGGGATGCCGAGGCGGGTCGGGTCTGGTCCGGTTCGCGCCCGACGGGTCGGCGGCCAACAGTCGGATGCCGAGCCGGCCGAGCCCGTACACGTCGGCGCGGGTGTCGACCACCGCGCCCGGATCATCCTGCTCGGGGGCCATGTAGCCCGGGGTGCCGGCCCGAGCGGTCAGCCCCGAGGCCGCGGCGAGCGCCTTGGCGAGGCCGAGGTCGGCGATCAGCACCTGTTCCGCGCCGCCGGGGGCGGCGGAGCGGAACAGGATGTTGCCCGGGGTGAGATCACGGTGCACGACGCCGTGGCGGTGCAGCACGGCCACCCCGGCGCAGACCTCGCCGAGCAGCCGCAACGCCGTCGGCGCGGGGATCTCGCCAGTAGCCAACCGGTCCCGCAGGCTGCCCCCGTCCGCCCAGGCCAGGACCGCGTACGGGCGGCCGTCGGGCAGCTCACCGACGGCGTGCACCCGGATCAGCCGCTCGTGCTCCAACCGGCGCAGCAACCGGGCCTCGTCCAGGAAGCGTTCCCGCACCCGCAGGTCGTGGCTCCAGTTCTCGGCCAGCACCTTGATCGCCACGTGCGCGTCGAGCGCCCGATCGTAGCCCAGCCAGACCGTCGCGAACGAACCGACGCCGAGCAGTCGCTCGACGGCGTAGGGCCCGATCCGCAGTGGAGCCGTCACCATGTCACCCCCGGCCAGCACGGTCGGTCGGCGTTCGTCTGCACAGTAGACCCGGCCGGTCGGAATTCCGACGAACCGTTGGCCCTGGCGCGGTGACTAAGAGGGCAGGAGACCCATCACCGAAGGAGCCACCATGAACCGTCCCGCGATCCTCCTCACCACCGCCGCGTTGGCGCTCGGCACGCTCGTACCGGCGACCGTCGCCGGCCCGGCGGCGGCAGCGCCAGTGGCCGGCGGCGTCGCGTCCGCCTCGGCCCGCGGTCCGCTCGCCGTCGCCGCCGGGCACACCCACCCGCAGGTGCTCAGCGTCGGTGGCGTCGGCGTGTACCGCATCGGTGCCAGCCTGGCGTCGCTCACCACGAACGGGCACCTCGACTGGACCGTGCCGACCTGCGGCGGGGTGGTGCACGCCGGCGCGGCCGGATCCTGGGCGGGCGTGATCCTGCTGGCCTTCCGCGACGGGCGACTGGTGGAGGTCGGTACGGCGACGGTGCCGCCACGGTCCCCCGCCGGTGCCACTGTCGGCATGTCCTTCGACGAGCTGGAGGCGATCTACGGCTGGCGGGGGTCGCTGATCCGCAACGACGCGGGGGACGCCGAGGCGTACCTGGTCCGGGCGGGGTCGCGGGTGGAGCTGTTCACCGGTCACCCGATCCGGCCGGGGGTCGGCTACTTCCAGGTCGGCCCGGCAAGCTTCCTCGAGCGGAACTTCCGGCAGGGCGTGTCCTGCTGACTTTTCCCAGGTGCGGGGCGTCCGGTGTCGGCCGGGCGCCCCGTCCGTCGTGTCGGCCCGAACGGAGGTTGGGCGGACACGATGATGTCGGCGTAGACAACACTGTGTGCCACACAGTATGGTGTGACACATGGTTAGCGAGGACGTTCTACGGACGCACCTGCAGGAGTTGCGTCGAGGCACCGTCGTGGTGGCCAGCCTGGTCGCGCTACGCCGACCGGACTACGGCTACGCACTGCTGCAACGGCTCAGCGACCACGGCTTCCCGGTCGACGCCAACACCCTCTACCCGCTGCTGCGCCGCCTGGAGGACCAGGGGCTGCTGACCAGCGAGTGGAACACCGAAGAGAGCCGACCGCGCAAGTTCTACCGGACCAGCGACGAGGGCGAGTCGATGCTGAACCGGCTCCTCGACGACCTCGCCGCCGTGCAGACCTCCATCACCGGGCTGATCCAAGGAGTGGACCGATGAACACCCTGACCGACCGCTACCTCGCCGCCACCCTGCGATCGGTGCCCACCCAGCGCCGAGACGAGATCGCCAACGAGCTGCGGGCCTCCATCGAAGACATGATCGACGACCGCACCGGCGGCGGCGCGGACCCGGCAGTGGCCGAGCGGGAGGTGCTCACCGAGCTGGGCAATCCGGACGTGCTGGCCGCCCGGTACGCCGACCGCCGGCTGCAGCTCATCGGCCCGACCTACTACCTGCTCTGGCTGCGACTGCTGAAGCTGCTGCTCAGCTTCATCCCGGCGCTGGTCGGCACGGTCGTCACCGTGGTCGAGGCGGCCGAAGGAAAGGGTTTCGGGGCCATCGGGCCGGGCGTCGTCACGGCCATGCAGGTGGCCGTGCAGATCGCCTTCTGGCTCACCCTGACGTTCGCCATTCTCGAGCGCACCCAGACGGCCGTGGACGTGCCGGAGTGGACGGTGGACCAGCTGCCCGACGCACCGGTGCGACGAGGCATCCCCCTCGCCGACACCATCGCATCGGTGATCATGCTGGTGCTGACCATCGCGTACCTGCCGCTCCAGCACTACCACTCCTGGGTGCGTGGCACCGACGGCGAGAACATTCCGATCCTCGACCCGGCGCTCTGGTCGTTCTGGCTGCCGGCGTTGATCGTGGTCCTCGCCGCCAGCGCTGTGGTCGAGATCGTCAAGTATCGGATCGCGCACTGGACCTGGACGATCTTCGGCATCAGGGCGGTGCTCAGCCTGGCGTTCGCGGTGCCGCTGATGTGGTTGGCGCTCTCCGACCGACTGCTCAACCCGGCCCTCGGCGAGCGGTTCAGCTGGCTGGCGGAGGCGGACAACCGGGACTCCCTCGGCCTGGCCATCGCGGTGGGCGCCGCCGCGATCGTGGTCTGGGACCTGGTCGACACCGCAGTGAAGACCCGGCGGCAGACCGCGTGAGTGATCCCCGACCCGACGGCCCGGCGCGTACCCCGCGCCGGGCCGTCGCCCGTCGTGGTGACCGCGGCGGCCCGCCCGGTTGGAGGGCCTGGTGGGCGGCGTGGCATCGTTCCCGGATGACAGTGGCACCGCGACCGGAATGGCGTCGTCCGGGTCCAACGGCCGAGCAGCGCCGAAACGACCTCTGGATCGGCTTGGGGATGACCGGGCTGGCGTTGGTCAGTCTGACCCTGGCCCGCAGCACCGGCGCGTTCCTGCTGGGCCCACCGCCGTCCGGGCCGGAGCAGCTGTTCTGGACCGTCGCGGTGACCCTCCCGCTCATCTGGCGACGACGCCGGCCGACCGCGACAGTGCTGGTCGTCGCGGTGGCGTTCATCGCCGCGCAGGCCCGCTCGGCCCCGGAGAGCCAGTTCTCCTCCTGGGCCCTGTTCTGCGCCCTCTACACCGTCGGCGCCTGGGGGCAGGACCGCCAGCTGTCCCGCCGGCTGCGGATCGGCGTGATCGCCACGATGTTCGCCTGGCTCGGGCTCTACTACGCGGTGATGATCGACCACATTCCGGCGGACACCTTCGCCGACGCGGTCGGGCCGGTGCCACCGGTGCTCGCCGCGATGGTCAACGGTGTGCTGCTCAACGTGCTGGTCTTCGGTTTCGCGTACTTCTTCGGCGAGACCGCGTGGGTGGCCGCGCGCCGCGAGCACGAGCTGCGCGCCCAGGCCGAGGACCTGCGCCGGTCGCAGGCCGAGGCCCGGGAACGGGCGGTGCTCGGCGAACGGGTCCGGATCGCCCGCGAGCTGCACGACGTGGTCGCCCACCACGTGTCGGTGATGGGCGTGCAGGCATCCGCCTGCCGCCGGGTGTTCGACCGCGACCCGGGCAAGGCCCGCACGGCGCTGACCGCCATCGAGCAGAGCGCCCGCACCGCCGTCGACGAGCTGCGTCGGATGCTCGGCGTGCTGCGGACCTCCGCCGGCACCGACGCCGCGCCGCCGACGGCCGGCGGCGTCGAACGGATCGACGAGCTGGTCGAACGGGCTCGGGCCGCCGGGCTGACGGCCACCCTCGGGGTGTACGGCGACCCGGTCGCGTTGCCCGAATCGGTGTCCCAGACGGCCTACCGGGTGACGCAGGAGGCGGTGACCAACACCCTCAAGCACGCCGAGGCGGCCCTGCTGGACGTGCGGGTCCGGTACCTGGCCCGGGAGGTGGAGGTCGACGTGACCGACGACGGGCGCGGCGGCGGCCGGGCCGACACCGTCGGGTTGGGCCTGATCGGCATGCGCGAACGGGTCACCGCCCACGACGGCGACCTGGAGGCCGGGCCGCGGGCCGGCGGCGGCTGGCGGGTGCGCGTCCGCTTCCCCCTCGCGGCGTCGGCGGACCGACCGGTGGGCGCACAGCGGAAGCCGAGCGGCAGGCAGCAGGCGGCGACCGGCGCGGAGCCGTCGGCATGAGCGCGGCAGCCCAGCAGGCACCCGACACCGGGCCGACGGTGCGGGTGCTGCTCGCCGACGACCAGCACCTCGTCCGTACCGGCTTCCGGGTCATCCTGGAGGTGGAGGACGACATCGAGGTGGTCGGTGAGGCCGCCGACGGCGAACGGGCCGTCACCATGACCCGGGCCACCCGCCCCGACGTCGTACTCATGGATGTGGAGATGCCCGGGATGGACGGCCTGGAGGCCACCCGGCAGATCGTCGCCGACGGCCCCGGGGCGCCCGCGGTGCTGATCCTCACCACCTTCGACCGCGACGACTACCTGTTCGCCGCACTGCGGGCCGGGGCCAGCGGCTTCCTGCTCAAGAACGGCACGCCGGAGGAACTGATCGAGGCGATCCGGGTGCTGGCCAGGGGCGACGGTCTACTTGCCCCGGAGATCACCCGCCGAGTGATCTCCTCCTTCGCCCGCCCCGGCGACCCGTCGGGCACCGCCCACCGGGGCCCGGACGCCGAGGCCGCGCTGGCCGAGCTGACCCCGCGCGAACGGGAGGTGCTGATGCTGCTCGCCGCCGGGTCGAGCAACGCGGAGATCGCCTCGGCCATCCACCTGGGCGAGGCGACGGTGAAGACGCACGTGAGTCGGGTACTGGCCAAGCTCGGCCTGCGCGACCGGGTACAGGCCGTGGTGTTCGCGTACGAGAACGGGGTGGTCCGCCCCGGCGGGTGACGGCGTCCGCCGCGAGGTGGACCCGCCCGCTCACCCGCCGGGCGGACGGCGCGGCGGCATCATCCATCTAGCGTGAGTGCGTGACCAGAACGCTTCGCCTCGACGGCGTCGACCGCAGCTTCGGCGACCGTCAGGTGCTCAGGAACGTGTCCTTCGAGGTGTCCGCCGGCCGGATGACCGGTTTCGTGGGCGCCAACGGCGCCGGCAAGACCACCACCATGCGGATCATCCTGGGTGTGCTCGCCCCCGACGCCGGCGAGGTGAGCTGGGGCGGCACCACGCTGACCCGGCAGGACCGTCGGCGCTTCGGCTACATGCCGGAGGAGCGGGGCCTCTACCCCAAGATGACCACCCGCGAGCAGGTGACCTACCTGGGCCGGCTGCACGGGCTGGACGCCGCCGCGGCACGACGTTCCACCGACGCGCTGCTGGACCGGGTCGGGCTCGGCGAGCGCGGCGACGACCTGCTGGAGACGCTGTCGCTGGGCAATCAGCAGCGCGCCCAGATCGCCGCCGCGCTGGTGCACGACCCTGAGGTGCTGGTGCTCGACGAGCCGTTCTCCGGCCTCGACCCGCTCGCCGTGGAGACCGTCGTGGCAGTGCTGCGGGAACGTGCCTCGGCCGGGGCGCCGGTGCTCTTCTCCAGTCACCAGCTCGACGTCGTGGAGCGCCTCTGCGACGACCTGGTGATCATCGGGGACGGGGTGATCCGGGCCGCCGGCAGCCGGCAGCAGCTGCGTGACTCGTACACGGTGCCCCGCTTCGAGCTGGTCGTCGAGCACGACGCCGGCTGGGTACGCGACCACCCCGGGGTGACACTTGTCGAGTTGGACGGCGCGCGGGTGGTCTTCGACCTGCCGGCCGGCACCGACGAACAGCCAGTGCTGCGGGCCGCCCTCGCGCGCGGCCCGGTCCGCGCCTTCCGCCCGGTCAGCCCCTCGCTCACCGAGATCTTCCGAGAGGTCACCCAGTGAACGTCACCCAGGCCACCCGGCTGGTCGCCGAACGCGAGATCCGGGTCAAGCTGCGCGACCGCACCTTCCTGTTCGGCACGCTGTTCTTCCTGTTGATCGCCGCGGCCGGCACCATCCTGCCGCCACTGTTCTCCGGCGGGCCGTCCACAGTGGCCGTAACCGAGAGCTTGGCCGCGCCGCTGCGCGCCGCCGGGCTGGAAGTCCGGGTCGTCCCCGACGACCGGGCCGCCGAACGGGCCGTCCGCGACGACGACGTGGACGCCGCGGTGGTCACCGGACCGGCCGTCCTGGCCATGGACGACGCCCCCGACGACGTGGTGAAGGCCCTGAGCACCCAACCGACCGTCCGCCTGCTCGACCCGGACGCGGTGGACCCGGTGGTGGCGTTCCTGGTGCCGTTCGTCTTCGCGTTCGTCTTCTTCATCACCTCGCAGACGTTCGGTGTGCAGATCGCGCAGAGCGTCATCGAGGAGAAGCAGACCCGGATCGTGGAGATCCTGGTCGCCGCCGTGCCGGTTCGGGCCCTGCTGGCCGGAAAGGTGGTGGCCGGGGCAATCCTGGCGTTCGCGCAGATCGCCCTGATCGCGGTGGTGGCGGTGCTCGGGCTGCAACTCGGTGACAGCGGAGGTCTGCTCAGCCTGCTCGCCCCGGCGATCGGCTGGTTCGTACCGTTCTTCCTGATCGGTTTCGTGCTGCTCGCCGCCATGTGGGCCGCGGCCGGCGCGCTGGCCAACCGGCAGGAGGACATCGCCGCCGTCTCGACGCCGGTGCAGCTCGCCGTCATGCTGCCGTTCTTCGCGGTGATCTTCCTGAACGACAACGCCACAGCGATGCGGGTGCTGTCCTACCTGCCGTTCTCGTCGCCCACGGCCATGCCGTTGCGGCTCTTCACCGGCGACGCGGCCGGCTGGGAGCCGATCGTCTCACTGGTCCTCCTGGTGCTCGCCGCCGGCGCGTTCCTCCTCGCCGGTGCCCGGGTGTACGAGGGGTCGCTCCTGCGCACCAACGGCCGGACCTCGCTGCGCACCGCCTGGCGGGAGCGGGAGACCATCGGCTGAGTCAGCGGTCCGCCCGCGCGGGCGTCGGTGTCCTGATCGGATGCCGGCGCCCGCTGCCGTACGGCACGGTTCCGAGCGCTGTTCGGTGGCCGTGAACAGCGCGAACACTCCTACGTTGAGCCGATCCTCACGGCGACGACCTGGTCGTCGCCGGTTCCCGGACCGGAAAGGCTCTCGATGTCCCCACCGATCAACGCACGGCAACTGCGCCGTCTGCTCAGCGTCGTGCTCGCGGTCGCCCTCGCCAGCACCCTCACCGCCCTCGTCCGCCCCGCGCCGGCCGCCGCTGCCCCGGGCGACCTCATCCTCAACGGCACGTTCGACAACGGCAGCAGCCAGCCCTGGTGGACGCGGCTCGCCTCGACCAGCACCACTGTCAACGCCGGGCAACTGCGCGTCCGCACCAGCGCCACGGTGGGCAAGCCCGTCTGGGAGGACCTGGTCGGTCACTTCGAGTTCGGGGTGACGGCCGCGCAGCCGTACCGGTTGCAGTTCGACGCCGCGGCCGACGTCAGCCGTTCCCTGCGCGTCTCGGTCTCCCGCGCTACGCCGCGCAGTTCCAGTGGCCGAAGTCGCCGGTACGAGACCAGACCTCCCGCGCCGCCCTGATGTTCCAGGCCGCGTCCAGCGCCGTCTGGCGGTCGACGCCGAACCGGGACACCTCCATGTCGCTGAACTGGAACAACCCCCAGCGCCGCGATCCGTCCTCGACGACCTCCACCCGGTACGGGTCCAGCCCGGACAGGCAGCGCGCCACCTGCACCGCCCCGGCCGGGTCCTCCGGGAACGTGCGCCGCAGATGTTTGCCGATCCGGTCCTCCGACCAGGTGGCGGGCACCTTGCGATCGCCCGCCAACTCGTCGAGCAACCGCTCGTCCGCGGTGCCACTGACCGGCAGGCCGCCAAACGCCTGGAACACCATCACCCGGCTGGTGGTGTCCGGGCCGAACCAGCCGTCGACCGGCACTGTGAGTCCGTCGGCCACCAGGTGCTCCTGGAGGCTCAGCACGCAGGGGCCGTACATGCCCTGGCGCAGCACCTCCGGGCAGCCGACTGTCGGCGAGCCGTCCACTGTGGGAGGGGCGAGAGGTCGCAGCGCACCGGTCGCCCCGACCGTCAGGACGCCGAGCACCGCCAGCAGCGCCAGCCGAAGCCAGCGACGGGCCGGCCAGGGCGCTTCGGGTAGCGGCGGAACCGAGCCGACGCTGGGGCGGATGGTCGCCGAGACGGTAGTGGACGGGCCGGCAGGGGTCGGTGCCGCCGCACTGTCCCCTCGACCCTGCTCGCCGAGGCGGGCCTCGAGGTCCCGCCGTGTCTCCAGCCACCTGTCGACCTCGACCGTCGGGGTGCCGCAGGCGGCCAGCAGCGCGACGACTGTGCGTTCCCGGGGCAGGGTCGTCCGCCCCAGCATCGTCGCGAGGGTGCTCGGCGGCAGCCAGTGTCCGGCCGCCGAGGCTCGCCGGGCGAGCTCCCGATAGGTCAGACCGGAACGCCGCCGCACCTCCCTGAGCAACGCCACGTACTCCCCCGCCGTGGCCGCCTGCGGGACCGGATCTCGGACAGCGTCATCCATCGAATCTCCCCGTGTCGTTGGTGTGGTCGAGCCCGAACCCGTGCCGGCGCGAGCCCGTCGGCCCGTAGACCGGTCAGCGGCGCGGCCATCGAGAAATGACGCTAGGTAACCCGGTCGGCCAGGACAATGCCCTGGTCGCCGCGTTGGGCTGTCCGGGCAGCTCAGGGCATCATGTCCGGGTCTTGTCCGACCATCTCGGACAGTCACCGGGACCCCCGTTGCCCTCATGTCCGCGGTGTCTGGAGAATCGAGCGATGACCACGGGGGAGCTACGCCCGGACGACGCGTCCGACCCGGCCGGGTTCGTCGAGATGCTGCGCCAGCTCAAGGACCGGTCGGGGCTCACCTACCGGCAACTGGAGCAGCGTGCCGCGTCGACGGGTGACGTGCTGGCCCGCAGCACCGCGGCGGACATCCTGCGCCGGTCCACACTGCCGCGCCCCGAGGTGGTGGCCGCGTTCGTGCGCGCGTGCGGTGCGGGAGATCAGGTCGAGACGTGGCTACGGGCCCGGCACCGCCTCGCGGCGGGTCAGTTGGCCCCGCTGTCCCCGGCAGCGGATTCACCGCCGGTCGACCCGGTCACGACAGTGGCCCCGGAGCACTCCGACCCGGCCCGCCCGCGCTGGTTCGCGCGGCCCGCGCCGCTGGCGCTGCTCGTCGTCGCCGCCCTGCTGGCCACGCTCGGCGCGGGCTTCTGGGTCGAGCGCCGCTACGACGAACAAGCGCGATCCACCGAGCCGACCGCGTCGGCGGCCGGCGGTGCCCGTTTCCCGAGCGCCGGGCGCAGCGAGATCCGCCCCGTCCGCAGCGCGCACCTCTGCCTCACCGAGGGTCGCGATCGCACCGGCCAGTACACCAAGGAGATAGCGGTCCAGCGGCCCTGCACGGAGGCCACCCCACCGGACACCTCGCTGGAACCGGTGGCCGACGGCATGTTCTTCATCCACTGGGTCCACCCGGTGCTCGGGAAGGGCTGCCTCACCATCCGCGAGGAGGATCCCGGCCGGGACCTGCTCGAACCCTGGAACGAAAAGGATTGCAGCGCGAACAGGTCGAAGCAGGTGTTCCACTTCGAACCGGCCGGGGCGACACCCGGCGCGTACCGCATCCGGCCCGACCGCAGCGAGCTGTGCGTCGGCCTGCGCGACGACGACAGCGCCGTGTCCGACGCGGCGCTGGTCGAGCCGTGCACCGGCGGCCCGGATCAGGTGTTCCTGGTCAACGCGCTGCCCGGGAACTGACGTCGGCGCCGCTCAGCGCGCGGGTGGCACCCGATCCCAGCCGGCGGGCAGCGGGGGCGCCGTCCAGGCGGGGTCGGGCTGCCAGGTGGCCCACGCCGGGTCCCACCAGCGCTCACCCCCGTCGAGCAGGGCGGCGATCCGGTCACCCTCGGCCTGGATGGCGTCTCCCATGCCCGGGTAGCGCCCCTCGACGAGGCGCTGGGCGAACATCTCCACGTCCTTCCAGACGTACCGGTCGGCGTCCGCGGCCCACCACAGGTCCAGCTCGTGGTCAAGGGTGTCCACCCCGATCGGGGTACGCCGCGCCGGGTCCTGAAGGTTGAAGTACCAGCCGGCGAAGTCGCGCCCCGGCCCGGTCCAGAACACGTCGATCGAGTGCGCCTCACCGGGACGTTGCAGCATCAGCTTGCCGTGCCCGGACCAGGAGCGGTGCCCGGCCGCCTCCCACGGGTGCCGCCCGCAGGGGAAGTCGCCGGTGTCCGGGAAGCCGAACTCGGCCCCCGGTGGGAGGTAGAGGGCGAGCAGGTCGGGCGAGTCCTCGACGCAGATCGTCGGACAGCCGAACCAGACCTCACCCCGCAGCACCTCACGCCGTACCACTGTGTCGCCAGGCGCAAACCGCTCCACCACCCCGCACCCCCTCGCTCGCCGCCCAACCCCAACCCCGCCGCGATCTTGCACTTGCTGTTGGGGTTGGGGCGGGGACAGGGTCAGGCGTCGACCGCCGCCATCACGTCGTCGCTGACGTCGAAGTTGGCGTAGACGTTCTGGACGTCGTCGCAGTCCTCCAGGACGTCGATCAGCTTGAAGATCTTGCGCGCGCCCTCTTCGTCCAGCGGCACGTTGACGCTGGGGATCAGGGAGGACTCGGCCGACTCGTACTCGATGCCGGCGTCCTGCAACGCCGTGCGCACCGGGATGAGGTCGGTCGGCTCGGAGACCACCTCGTACGCCTCGCCGAGGTCGTTGACCTCTTCGGCGCCGGCGTCGAGGACGGCCAGCATCACGTCGTCCTCGCTGGTGCCCTCCTTGGGGACGATCACCACGCCCTTGCGGGAGAACATGTACGACACCGAGCCGGCGTCGGCGAGCGAGCCGCCGTTGCGGGTCAGCGCGGTCCGTACCTCGGTCGCCGCGCGGTTGCGGTTGTCGGTGAGGCACTCGATGAGCATGGCCACGCCGCTCGGGCCGTACCCCTCATACATGATCGTCTGCCAGTCGGCGCCGCCGGCCTCCAGGCCGGAGCCACGCTTGACGGCGCGGTCGATGTTGTCGTTCGGCACCGAACTCTTCTTCGCCTTCTGGATGGCGTCGAAGAGCGTCGGATTGCCGGTGGGGTCGCCGCCGCCGATCCGCGCGGCCACCTCGACGTTCTTGATCAGCTTGGCGAACATCTTGCCGCGCTTGGCGTCGATGACGGCCTTCTTGTGCTTGGTCGTCGCCCACTTTGAGTGGCCGGACATCTTCTACCTCCGTTGCTACCCGCCGTCTGCATCGACCGCACCGCTCACGCCCCGCTCCCGCCGGCGCACGCGGAGGTGCCGGTCAGCTCTGGTGGAAGCCGTGGCGGGCAGATGGCCCTGCCGAATCTCCGCAATCCTACCGACGTCCCCCGGGTCCCTGTCATGCACCGCGCACGGCAGTACCGCCCGGCCTCGACGGACAAGGGCAGACAGGACAAAAACCCCTCGGGTCCGGCCACGACCGCGGCGAGCATCATGGACAGCCCGGCGCGGTCGCCCGCCGTTCAGCGGACGGCGCGGACCAGGTCCACGAAGTACGCGTGCACCCGCAGGTCACCGGTGAGTTCCGGGTGGAACGAGGTGGCCACCAGGTTGCCCTGTCGCACCGCCACGATCCGGTCGGCGGCCGGACCGTCGGACACCACCCCGATGACCTCGACGCCGGCACCGACCCGCTCGACCCACGGCGCGCGAATGAACACCGCGTGGAACGGCTCGCCCGGCACCCCGACGACGGTCACCGGCGCCTCGAACGAGTCGACCTGCCGGCCGAACGCGTTGCGCCGGACGGTCATGTCGATGCCGGCGAAACCCCGCTGATCGGGTCGACCGTCGAGCACCTCGGTCGCCAACATGATCATCCCGGCGCAGGAGCCGTAGACCGGCATGCCGTCGGCGATCCGCTTGTCGATCGGCTCGCGCATCTCGAAGATGTCGGCGAGCTTGCTCATGGTGGTGGACTCGCCGCCGGGGATGACCAGGCCGTCGACCGCGTCCAGCTCCGCCGGACGGCGGACCGGGCGGGCGTCCGCGCCCGCCGCGGCCAGCGCCGCCACGTGCTCGCGGACGTCGCCCTGGAGCGCCAGCACACCGATCACGGGTGCCGTCATGGTCGCACCGGTCCTCTCCGCGTCCGCCGCCCGGAAAGAACGCTCACCAACCCGTCTTTCGCTCGCGACTGCGGGGCTCGCACGAGCGGCTCACTCCTCACGCTCACCAACCGCGCTCGGCCAGGCGGTGCGGCTGCGGGATCTCGTCGACGTTGATGCCGACCATCGCCTCGCCGAGACCCCGGGAAACCTTGGCCAGCACGTCCGGGTCGTCGTGGAAGGTGGTCGCCTTGACGATCGCGGCGGCCCGCTGCGCCGGGTTGCCCGCCTTGAAGATGCCGGAACCCACGAAGACGCCCTCCGCGCCGAGCTGCATCATCATCGCCGCGTCGGCCGGCGTGGCGATCCCGCCCGCGGTGAACAGCACCACCGGCAGCTTGCCGCTCTCGGCGACCTCCTTGACCAGCTCGTACGGGGCCTGCAACTCCTTGGCCGCGACGTACAGCTCATCGGTCGGCAGCGAGGCCAGCCGGCGGATCTCCTGGCGGATCTTCCGCATGTGGGTGGTGGCGTTGGAGACGTCACCGGTGCCCGCCTCGCCCTTGGAGCGGATCATCGCCGCGCCCTCGGTGATGCGGCGCAGCGCCTCGCCCAGGTTGGTCGCGCCACAGACGAACGGAACTGTGAACGCCCACTTGTCGATGTGGTTCGCGTAGTCGGCCGGGGTCAGCACCTCGGACTCGTCGACGTAGTCCACGCCGAGCGACTGGAGGATCCGCGCCTCCACGAAGTGGCCGATGCGGGCCTTGGCCATCACCGGGATGGAGACCGCCTCGATGATCCCGTCGATCATGTCGGGGTCGCTCATCCGGGACACGCCACCCTGCGCGCGGATGTCGGCGGGCACCCGCTCCAGGGCCATCACCGCGACGGCGCCGGCGTCCTCAGCGATCTTGGCCTGCTCGGCGTTGACGACGTCCATGATCACGCCGCCCTTGAGCATCTCGGCCATGCCACGCTTCACGCGGGCGGTGCCGACGACGGGGGCGGTACCGGTGTTCGAGGCGGTGTTTTCGGGCACGGGTCATCGCTCCTTGGACATGCTCTGGGGGTGGCAGCGAAAATGCTACGCGCGGTCCAACGCCGTACCGACAGCCAATCAGACCCCCGGTGGCCTGCACTGTGGCAGTGGTCACCGTCCCCGCCCGCGCCCACTTGGAGCAGCGGGTCAGGCGGCGGGGACGTCCGCCGGCACGACGAGGGTCGGGTCGTCGATGTCGAAGTAGCGCGGCCACTCCCGGCCCCGCCCCATCCGCAACAGGCGCACCAGCGGCCGGCTGCGCGCCGAGCGGGCGTCCCGCACGAGGTCGGTGTGCACCTGCCGGGACAACGCGAGCCGACGACTCGCGGCGATGACCGCCGCGCAGTCCGGGTCGCCCGGGTCCAACTGGACGCCGCGCAACTGCCGGGTGAGGTCGTTCTCCGCCGCCTCCCGCTCGTCCGGGCTGGCGTCCAGGGCGATCCGGGCCGCCGCGTACAGCTCGACGCCGAAACGCCGCTCAGCCAGGACCGCGGCTGCCGCCGCGCGGCGCAGCAGGTGGGCGTCGAGGGCCCGGGCCGCCAGCTCCGCGCGGCCCTGGAGCCGCTCCACCCGGCCGGCGGTCCAGATGAGGTACGCCGCGACCAGCCCCACGACCACGCTCGCGGCCACCACCCACCACATGTGCGGCATCGTAGTGCTGCTCCGTTTCGTCCGATTGGGCGCGGCCGGACCGGTCCCGCCGGTCACCGCCGCACCACCCGTCACACCGGCTCAGCTCAGCCCCACCCATTCCTGGTCGATGACCCGCCCGTCGGTTGCCTCGATCGCCGCTGCGTATACCTCCAGAACGCGGCGAGCAACCACCGGCCAGTCGAAATTCGCGACCACCTGATCGCCGCAGGCACTCAGCGCGGCCCGCGCGGCCGGGTCGTCAAGCAGCTCGGCCAGCACGTCACGCAGCCCCACCGGGTCGCCCGTGGGGAAGAGCCGACCGGCCCGCCCACCGTCGAGGACCCGCCGGAACGCGTCCAGATCGCTGGCGATGACCGTCGTACCCGCGGCGAGGGCCTCGGTGAGGATCATGCCGAACGACTCACCGCCGGTGTTCGGTGCGACGTAGAGGTGCACACTGCGCAGCATGCGCGCCTTGTCCGCTTCGCTGACCAGGCCGAGGAACGTGATCCGCTCGTGCAGTTCGGCGGGGAACTGGTCGTACAGGTCGTCGGGGTCACCCGGGCCGGCGACGAGCAACCGCAGACCGGGCCGGGTCTCGGCCAGCGCCACGAACGCGTCCCGCAGCACCGGGAAGCCCTTGCGTGCCTCGGTGAACCGGCCCAGGAAGCCGAGCGTGCCGCCGGTGCCGGTCGCGCACTCCCCCGGCCAGCCCGGCAACGGCTCGGCGTCGGCGAACTTGGCCACCGCCACCCCGTTGGGGATCTCCACCGCCCCGCCGTCCATGTGTTCGACCTGCACCTTGCGGGCCAGCGCGCTCACCGCGATCCGGGCCGTGATCCGCTCCAACACGATCTGGAGCACACCCTGCGCGGCGGCGAGGACCCGCGAACGGGTCATCGCGGTGTGGAACGTGGCCACCACCGGGCCACGGGCGGAGAGCACGGCCAGCAGCGACAGACTCAGCGTGAGCGGCTCGTGCACGTGCAGCACGTCGAAGTCGCCGTTGGTGATCCATCGCCGCACCCGGGCGGTCGACACCGGGCCGAACGCGATCCGGGCCACCGAACCGTTGTACGGCAGCGGAACGGCCCGCCCGGCGGACACCACGTACTCCGGCAGCGGCGAATCCTCGTCGGCCGGCGCGAGCACACTGACCTCGTGGCCCAGCGCGATCAGCGCCTCGGCGAGGTCCACGACGTGGTTCTGCACCCCACCGGGCACGTCGAAGGAGTACGGGCACACGATGCCGATCCGCATCCGTCAGCCCACCTCCTCAGGCCGGGCCGGAGGCCGACGAGGGCAGCGCCGCGCCCTCCCCCGACCTCGCCTGGTCCAGCCACATCCGCTGCAACATGTGCCAGTCTTCCGGATGGCGGGCGATACCCGCCGCCAGACCGTCGGCGATCAGCTGGGTCAGCGACCGGACCCGCTGGTCCAGCGGCCCCGCCTCGGGGCCCGGCACCGGCAGCGGACCAGCCAGCGACGCGCGGGCGGCATCCGCTTCGTACCACAGCGAGGCCACGTAGAGCGGCGCGCCGGTGTGCAGCGCGAGCAGCGCCGGCCCGGCGGGCATCCGGGTCTTCCCGCCGAAGAAGTCCACCTCCACCCCCCGGGCGGAGAGGTCCCGGTCGGCCAGCAACGGCACCACCGCACCGGCCCGCAGCCGGTCCAGCAGCACGTCGAACGCCGGACGCGGCCCTCCGTGGGTCGGCAGGATCTCCATCCCCAGACTCGCCCGGAAGGCCAGGAAACGCTTGTACACGCCCTCCGGCTTGAGCCGCTCCATGACGGTGGTGATCGGCCAACCGGTGGCCGCCACCCAGGCGCCAGCGGCATCCCAGTTGCCGGCGTGCGGCAGGGCCACCACCGCGCCCCGACCGGCGGCCACGTCGGCGGCGAGCAGCTCGGCGCCGTCGAGCCGGAAACCGGACAGGATCTGCGACCGGCTCAGTGCGGGCAGCCGGAACGCCTCCATCCAGTACCGGGCGTACGAGCGCAATCCGCGCTTGACGAGATCGTCCAACTCGGCGTCGGGCAGCTCCGGGCCGACCACCCGGCGCAGGTTCGCGCGCAGTCGGGCCGTACCCCCGCCGCCGGCGCGGTGGGCGCGGTCCGCGCCCGCCTGGAACGCCGCCGCCACCAACGGCCGGGGTAGCGCGCGGACCACCCGCCACCCGGCGATGTAGCCCAGCTCGGTGAGGTTCACGCGACTCGGCCGCCGGTCGTCCGAGTCGCCGGCACGCCACTCATGCCTGGCCGTTCGGCTGGAGCTGCTGGGCCTGGCGGTAGACGTGCGTCATCCGCTGCCCCACCGTGAAGATCGACACGGCGGCGAGCAGCCAGAGCGCGATCTCCAGGGCCGGATCGACACCGACGCCGGTGAGGATCCCGCCGACCCCGACGATCAGCAGCCGCTCGGTGCGTTCGGCGATGCCCACGTTGCAGGTCATGCCGAGCCCTTCGGCGCGAGCCTTGACATAGGAGACCAGGCTGCCGGCGGCCAGGCAGACCAACGCGGCGGCCACCCCGGAGTAGTCGTTCTCTGTGGCCAGCCAGTACGCGACGGCACCGAAGACGGCGCTGTCGGCTACCCGGTCCATGCTTGAGTCGAGGAACGCGCCGAATTTGGTGGAGCCGCCGCTCATCCGGGCCATCGTCCCGTCGAGCAGGTCGGTGAGCGCGAACAGGGTGACGATCAATGCGCCCGCGACCAGGTGGCCGCGGGCACCGAAGCCGAGCGCGCCGACGAGCACACCAACGGTGCCCGCGACGGTGACGGCATTGGGGGTGACGCCCGCGCGCAGCAGGGCGCGGGCAATCGGCTCGACGACGCGGGTCATCCCCGCGCGGGCCGACACTTGGAAGATCTTCGCCATGGCGGTCCCCACGATAACGGTCCGCCCAGCTCCGGCGATACGGACGGTACCGCCGACCCGCCCGGGGGAGGCTTGTGCCTACCCGGCAACGGGTGTGAGATCGAGCCGGGAGGTGAGCCAGCTCACCCGTCCGCCCGTCCCGTTCCCGCTGTGCAGCAGACCACCGGAGGATATCGCCGCGCACTCGCCCCGGGCCGCTACCCGTCGCGCGGCGGTCGCCACCACCACCGGCTGAGGGAGGTGCGCCCCATGGCGCAGAAGAGTCACGAGAAGGGTTCCACCGGCGGCACGCCGGTGGTGACCGAGCCCGAGCGGGTTCGCAACGTGGTGCTCGTCGGGCACTCCGGGGCGGGCAAGACCACACTGGTCGAGGCCCTGCTCGCCGCGACCGGCACGATCGGCAGGGTCGGCACCGTCGCCGACGGCACCACTGTCGGCGACCACGACCCCGCCGCCGTACGCCAGCAGCGCTCGGTCAGCCTGTCCTGCGCGCCACTGCTGCACAACGGCATCAAGGTCAATCTGCTGGACACCCCCGGGTACGCCGACTTCGTCGGCGAGTTGCGCGCCGGGCTGCGGGCCGCCGACGCCGCGCTCTTCGTGGTCTCCGCCGCGGGCGGCATGGACGCGGCGACCGTCGCGCTCTGGGAGGAGTGCGCCGCCGTCGACATGCCCCGCGCGGTCGCGGTGGCCCGACTGGACCAACCCCGCGCCGACGTCGACGAGACGGTGGCGCTCTGCCAGCGTCTCTTCGGCGACAACGTGATGCCCCTCTACCTGCCGATGCTCGGCGACGACGGGGTGTCCACCGAGGGGCTGCTCGGCCTGATCACCCGTCGGGTCTTCGACTACAGTGCCGGGCTGCCCGCCGACGTCCGCGACCCGGACCCGGAGCACCAGCGGGCCATCGACGAGTCCCGCGACGAGCTGATCGAGGGGATCATCGCCGAGAGCGAGGACGAGACCCTCATGGACCGCTACCTCGACGGCGAGGAGATCGGCGACGAGGTGCTCATCGACGACCTGGAGAAGGCCGTCGCCCGGGGCCACTTCTACCCGGTGGTGCCGGTCTGCGCCGAGACCGGTGTCGGGCTGGACGTGCTGCTGGAGGTGCTGACCGCCGCGTTCCCCTCGCCGCTGGAGCACGAGCTGCCGGCGGTGACCGGCGTGGACGGCTCACCGCGTCCGCCGCTGAGCTGCGACCCGGCCGGGCCGCTGGTCGCCGAGGTCGTCAAGACCACCATCGACCGCCACGTCGGTCGGGTCTCGCTGGTACGGGTCTTCTCCGGCACGCTGCGCCCCGACCAGAGGGTGCACGTCTCCGGGCACGGCATGGCCGAACGTGGGCACCCCGACCACGACGCCGACGAGCGGGTCGGGCACATCTACACCCCGCTGGGCGCCACGGTGCGGGAGGTGTCGCTCTGCGTGGCCGGTGACATCTGCGCGATCACCAAGTCGGGCAGCGCCGAGACCGGCGACACCATCTCGACCACTGACGACCCGCTGCTGATCGCCCCCTGGGAGATGCCGGAGCCGCTGCTGCCGGTGGCGATCGCCGCCCGGAGCCGCGCCGACGAGGACGCCCTGGCCCGCAACCTCTCCCGCCTGGTCGCCGGCGACCCCACGCTGCGTCTGGAGCGCAACCCGGAGACCCACCAACTGGTGCTCTGGTGCATGGGCGAGGCACACGCGGACGTGGTGCTCGACCGGCTGCGCGCCGGCGGCGTCGAACTGGACACCGAACCGGTCAAGGTGTCACTGCGCGAGACGCTGACCGTGCCCGCGAAGGGACACGGCCGCCACGTCAAGCAGTCCGGCGGCCACGGCCAGTACGCGGTCTGCGACATCGAGGTCGAGCCGCTGCCCCGCGGCAGTGGCTTCGAGTTCGTCGACCGGGTGGTCGGCGGCGCGGTGCCGCACAACTACATCCCGTCCGTGGAGAAGGGCGTCCGCGCCCAACTGGAGCGCGGCCTGGTCGCCGGGCACCCCGTGGTGGACCTGCGGGTGACCCTGGTCGACGGCAAGTCGCACAGCGTCGACTCCTCCGACGCGGCCTTCCAGACCGCCGGCGCGCTGGCGCTGCGCGACGCCGCCGAGCGTGGCCAGCCGGCCCTGCTGGAGCCGATCGACGAGGTCACTGTCCGGGTTCCGGACGGCTCGGTGGGCACGGTGATGGGCGACCTGTCCGGCCGACGCGGCCGGGTGCTCGGCACCGAACCGGACCCGGACACCGAGGGCCGCACCCTCGTCCGCGCCGAAGTGCCGGCCACCGAGCTGCTCCGGTACGCCGTCGAGCTGCGTTCCATGACGGCCGGCACCGGCACCTTCCGCCGCCACTTCGTCCGCCACGACCCCATGCCCGCCCACGTGGCCGACCAGACCCGCAAGGAACACACCCCCTGACCCCCACGCCGTGCCCGAACAGCATTCGGCGGAGTGCGGGCCGGGTGGGCGACGGCTCGATCGGCCATCGCCCACCCGGCCCGCCCGGTGCCTCAGTTCGGCCCGCTCAGCCGAAGAACGACCTCAGGTGCTGGACGAGCACCTGGGGCTGCTCCTCCACGAAGTAGTGCCCGGTGTTGGCGATCTGTACCAGCTGCACGTTGGTGGCCTGCTGGGTGAGCGTCGCGGCAAAGCTCGGGTAGAAGATGTCGTGGGCGATACCTAGGACCGGGACGGTCACCGGCGCGTACGTCCCGTTGTCAACGATGTCCTGGCCCAGCGCCTTGTACCAGCCGTTGCCGCCCCGGATGGCGTCCGGAGTTGAATATGCCTGGGCGTAGACGGCCCTGTCGAAATCGCTTATGGCTTGCTTGTTGACCAGGAGGTTGTCGAACATCCAGTCGACGAGGAAGCGGGACCGGCCCGTGATGAGCTGCTCCGGCAGCTGTGACACCTGATTGAAGGCGAACCACCAGGGGTGGAACGGGGCACCCGGCGCCGGCAGCATCCGGAACTCGTAGTAGTTGCTGTTCGGGTGTTCCACGTCCAGCATGGCGATCTTGTTGACGACCGCGGGGTGGTTCGCCGCCATGCTGTAGGCGACCATCGACCCCATGTCGTGACCCACGACGTTCACCTTGGTGTAGCCCAGCGCCCCGGCCAGCGCCGCGATGTCCGCCGCCAAGGTCTTCTTGTCGTACCCGGACGCCGGCTTGCTGGAGCCGCCGGCACCGCGCAGGTCCACGGCGATCACGCGGTATCGGGTGGCCAGCGCCGGCATCACCTTGTGGTACTCCCACCAGGTCTGCGGCCAGCCGTGCAGCAGGATCAAGGGCGCCCCGCGCCCACCGGCGACGTAGTGCAGCCGGACTCCGTTGACCTCCGCGTACCTGCTCGTGAACCCCCCCGGAAGGGTGGCTGCGAGGTCGGCGGCGGCCGGGGCGGCGGCCAGCGCTCCGTCGGTGGACGGTGCGGCCTGTGCCGCGGTGCCGGTCGCCACTGCGGCGACCGCGCCGGCGCCGAGCGCGATCAGCTTCCTTCTGTTCATCGAAGACACGCATGCTCCAGTTCTCTAGACGTGACATGCATCCTTGCCGATTCCTGGTAGATGCAGGGTTGCGTCAAGGTCATGGATGCCCGATGGTCGATCGGGAATGACCGATGGGGTCTAATTTCCTGCGCTTGTGTCCGATGGCCGGGACGGCCAGAGTTCGCGGCCAGTTCCCGGCTGCCGTCCGGCCTTTGCGGCGCCCGCAGAGCTCGCCGGCCCGCACAGCTCTCAGGGGTGGACGGTGGGGTGGGTCGGACGGGGCCAGTGTGGGCGGTCGGCGTCGCGCAGGGCCGCGGTGCGGACGGCGGCGAGCTGACGCTCCACCTCGACGAACTGGTCCGCCGGCAGCGGGCCCCGGTGCAGCGCGGCGGCGTTCTCCTCGACCTGGGCGACCGTACGGCAGCCCGGGATCGGGATGGTGCGACCGCTGCGCGCCCAGATCCAGCCCAATGCGCCCTGGGCGAGGGTGCGCCCGTCGGCGGTGAGCGCGGCACGGACCGCGCCGACCCGGCGCAGCCACTCCGGTGCCGGCCGGCCACCCCGGAACCACTCCAACCAGCCCGGGGCCAGCCCGCGCACGTCGTCGCGGGGAAGCGTCGACCCGGCCGTGTACTTGCCGGTGAGCAGCCCCATCCCGAGCGGGCCCCGGTTGACGCTGGCCAGGTCGTACTTGTCGCAGACGGCGAGCAGCTCGGGGGCGTCGCGCAGCACTGACAGGGCGTGTTGCACGGCGGTGGCACCGGCGGCGGCGTGCCCGAACGCGGCGGCCCGGTCGGTGCGGTCGGTGCTCCACCCGTACGCGCGGATCAGGCCCTCGGCCACCAGGTCCTCGCAGGTCCCGATGAGCGCCTGCGCCCTCGGCACCGACAGGTCGGCCAGGTGCAGCTGATAGAGGTCGATCCGGTCGGTGTCCAGCCGGCGCAGCGAGGCGGTCACGGCAGTGCGCAGGTACCCGGGCGACGCGTCCTCGCCGGTGGCCTGCCGGGCGGCCTCGTCGAAGGTGTAACCCCACTTGGTGGCGATCACGGCGTCGTCGCGGCGACCGGCGAGCGCGCGACCGAGCACCCGCTCACCGTGCCCGGCACCGTACGTGTCGGCAGTGTCGAAGAGGGTGATGCCCAGATCGAGTGCCCGGCGTACGGCGCGCACCGACTCGTCGTCGTCCACCGCGCCCCAGCCCAGTGGCTGGGTGCCCTCCGCCCAGGGCCCGCCGATCGCCCAGCACCCCATGCCGAGGGCGCTGACCTCGATGCCGCTGCGCCCCAACACCCGTGTCGTGACTGCCATCGGCCGATCGTGCCACCTTCGGCGGGCCGGGGCGTAGCAGATCCGCTGGCGGACACGCGGGTGCACGGAGACGGTCACGGTGCGGCATGATCAGCGCCATGCGACGGCTCGGGGTGGACATCGGCGGTGTGATCATCGAGCCGGCCGACGACGACGCGGACACCTCGTTCTTCGGCGCGCACTACCTGCGTACCCCGGCCGTCGTCGGGGCGTTCGACGCGCTCGCGGCGCTCGGCCCGGCGTTCGACGAGGTGCACCTGGTGTCCAAGTGCGGGGAGGCCACCGAACGGCGCACCCGGGAGTGGCTGGCCCACCACGACTTTCCGGCCCGCACCGGCGTCCCGGTCGAGCGGGTGCACTTCTGCCGCACCCGACCGGACAAGGCGCCGATCGCCAGACGCCTCGACCTGACCCACTTCGTGGACGACAAGCTGGAGGTGCTCGGCTATCTCGCCTCGGTGCCGCACCGCTTCCTGTTCCGGCCCCGAAGGGCCGAGGTCGCCGCACACGCCGCACTGCTGCCCCACGTACGCCGGGTGGAGAGCTGGTCGGAGCTGACCTCGCTGCTGCGCGCCGACTAGCCGGACCGGTGCGGAGGTCGCGCGACCGGCGTTGCGCGACCGGCGGCGGTCAGGACGGCCAGGCGCGGGCGAGCAGGTCGCGGGTGTCGCCGAGCAGCTGCGGCAGGACTTTGGTACGGCCGATCACGGGCATGAAGTTCGCGTCGCCGCCCCAGCGCGGCACCACGTGCTGGTGCAGGTGCGCGGCGATGCCGGCGCCGGCCACCCCGCCCTGGTTCATGCCCAGGTTGAAGCCGTGAGCGTTGCTGACCTTGCGGATCACCCGCATGGCGGTCTGGGTGTACGACGCCAGCTCGGTGGTCTCCGACACGTCCAGGTCGGTGTAGTCGGCGACGTGCCGGTAGGGGCAGACCAGCAGGTGCCCTGGGTTGTACGGGTAGAGGTTGAGCACCACGAAGACGTGCTCGCCGCGGGCCACCACCAGGCTCTCCTGCGGGGGCAGCTTCGGCCCCCGACAGAAGGGGCAGCCGGTGGGCTTCTCGTAGCCCTCGGCCGGGCGGTCCTCGCCGGAGATGTAGGTCATCCGGTGCGGCGTCCAGAGCCGCTCCAGGCCGTCCGCCATGCCGTCACTGTCCGTGTGCCGTTCCGCCCCTGTCACGAGCCGATCCTACGGAGCCCCGCGGGCACGCCGCGACACCTGCCTTCGGGAAACCCGGGACTGCAAGTTCTTGACGGATCAAGGCGGAAGCCTGAAACTTCCATGCATCCACGCACTTCCATGAATCGATGGAGGGTTACATGTTCCGACGGCTCGGCAGGTTCCTCGCGGCACTGGCGTTGACCGCCGCCACCACAGTGGCCGGCGTCACCCTCACCGCCGGCGCGGCCCAGGCGGACGGCTGCTACACCTGGGGGCGCACCCTGGCCCAGGGGGCGTCCGGCGAGGATGTCCGGCAACTCCAGATCCGGGTCGCCGGCTACCCCGGCTACGGCGCGGTGCTCACCCTCGACGGCGCGTACGGCCCGGCCACCCGATCGGCGGTGATCCGCTTCCAGCAGGCGTACGGGCTGCCGGCCGACGGCATCGCCGGCCCACAGACGTTCAACCGGCTCTACGCCCTCCAGGACAACGACTGCACCCCGGCCAACTTCAGCTACCCCGAGCTGAACAAGTGCAACAGTGACTGGTCCGGCGGCGCGGTCTCGGCGAGCACCGCCCGGTTCAACGCACTCGTCTCGATGTGGAAGCTCCAGGCCATGCGCCACGCCCTCGGCGACGTGTCCATCGCGATCAGCAGCAGCTTCCGCAGCTACGCCTGCAACAGCGCGGTCGGCGGAGCGTCGAACAGCCGACACCTGTACGGCGACGGGGTCGACCTGGTCGGCTCCCCGTCGTTCTGCCGGCTGGCGCAGCAGGCCCGCAACCACGGCTTCGGGCAGATCCTCGGCCCCGGCTACCCCGACCACAACGACCACACCCACGTGGCAGCGGTCGGAGGCTGGTCAGCGCCCAACTGCGGCATCTGACCCCCGCCGCCTCCCGGCGAAGATCGCGCTCGAACATGGAAGTAGTGGCCTTCCCCACCGGGGAGGCCACTACTTCCTGGATCGAGCACGGTCATGGGCGCGGGGGCCGTGCGAGCGGGCCGTGCGGTGGTCTCGTTACTCCGCGGCGGCGGACGGGCCGATGTTGGTCCGCGAGCTGACCACGTCCAGCACGTGGGTCACCGCCTCGGCGACCGGCACCCCGTTGCGCTGGGAGCCGTCGCGGTAGCGGAAGGAGACCGTACCGGCGGCCACGTCGTCGTCACCGGCGATCACCATGAACGGGATCTTCTGCTGCTGCGCCGTCCGGATCTTCTTCTGCATCCGGTCGTCACCCGCGTCCACCTGCGCCCGGATGCCCTCGGCGCGCAGCGCCGCGACGAAGCCGTGCAGGTAGTCGGTGTGGTCCTCGCGGATCGGGATGCCCACCACCTGCACCGGCGCGAGCCAGGCCGGAAAGGCACCCGCGTAGTGCTCGGTGAGCACCCCGAAGAACCGCTCGATCGACCCGAACAGCGCACGGTGGATCATCACGGGCCGCTGCCGGCTACCGTCGGCGGCCTGGTACTCCAACGCGAACCGCTCCGGCTGGTTGAAGTCGACCTGGATGGTGGACATCTGCCAGGTCCGGCCGATGGCGTCCCGGGCCTGTACGGAGATCTTCGGCCCGTAGAACGCCGCGCCGCCCGGGTCGGGGACCAGGTCCAGGCCGGAGGTCGCGGCGGCGGTGCGCAGCGCCTCGGTGGCCTCGGCCCAGTCCTCGTCGGCCCCGATGAACTTGGGCGAGTCGTCCCGGGTCGACAGCTCCAGGTAGAAGTCGTCCAGGCCGTAGTCGCGCAGCAGGTCGAGCACGAAGCTGAGCAGCGTGGACAGCTCGCCGGCCATCTGCTCACGGGTGCAGTAGATGTGCGAGTCGTCCTGGGTCAGGCCACGGACCCGGGTGAGACCGTGCACGACGCCGGACTTCTCGTACCGGTAGACGGTGCCGAACTCGAACATCCGCAGCGGCAGCTCCCGGTACGACCGCCCGCGCGACCTGAAGATCAGGTTGTGCATCGGGCAGTTCATCGCCTTGAGGTAGTAGTCCGCGCCCTCCAGTTGCATGGGCGGGAACATGGTGTCCGCGTAGTACGGCAGGTGACCGGAGGTCTGGAACAGCTGCGCCTTGGTGATGTGCGGGGTGTTGACGAACTCGTACCCCGCCTCCTCGTGCCGCCGCCGCGAGTAGTGCTCCATCTCCCGGCGGATGATGCCGCCCTTGGGGTGGAAGACCGCCAGGCCGGAGCCGATCTCGTCGGGGAAACTGAACAGGTCGAGGTCCGCGCCGAGCTTGCGGTGGTCGCGCCGGGCGGCCTCCTCCAACAGCTTCAGGTACGCCTTGAGCTCGTCGCGGGTCGGCCACGCGGTGCCGTACACCCGCTGTAGTTGGGGGTTCTTCTCCGACCCCCGCCAGTACGCGGCGGCGGAGCGCATCAGCTTGAACGCGCCGATCAGTCGGGTGGTCGGCAGGTGCGGACCCCGGCACAGGTCCGACCAGCAGACCTTGTCCTCCTTGGCGTCGAGGTTGTCGTAGATGGTCAGCTCGCCGCCGCCCACCTCCATCACCTCGTCGGTGTCCAGGCCCTCGCCCTTGGCCTCGATCAACTCCAGCTTGAACGGCTCGTCGGCCAGCTCCGAGCGCGCCTCGTCCAGGCTGCCGAAGCGGCGACGACGGAACCGCTGCCCGGACTTGATGATCTCCTGCATGCGCTTCTCGAGCTTGCTGAGGTCATCTGGCTGGAACGGCTTCTCGACGTCGAAGTCGTAGTAGAAGCCGTTCTCGATGGGCGGGCCGATGCCCAGCTTGGCCTCGGGGAAGATGTCCTGCACGGCCTGGGCGAGGACGTGCGCGGTGGAGTGGCGCAGCACGTTGAGCCCGTCGGGCGACTCCAGGGTCACCGGCTCGACGACGGTCTCCTCGGCCGGCGCCCAGTCCAGGTCGCGCAGCTGACCCTCGGGGTCGCGGACCACGACGATCGCCTTGGGGCCGTTCGCGGGCAGTCCGGCCGCGGCCACCGCGTCGGCCGCCGTGGTCCCGGCGGCGACGACGACGGGGTCGGCCACGGCGGGGGTACGGGGTGCGGACACGGTGACTCCTCCAAGTGGTACGAAACGGTGCCGATCCTCGGCTCCTGCCGATGCTATCGGTCGACCCGCCCGCGACCGGGAAGGGCACCTCCTTACCGCCGACGTTGAACCTTTCGCGCCTCGCAGCCGAACTAGAAGGTGTGGCCGGAAACCGGTGCCGGCCGCGTCGACACGGATGGGGGCACGAGATGGCGAGCACGTACGGCGGTGGCCGTCGGCGGCGGATCGTGGCGGCGACCGCGGTGACCGCCGCTGGGCTGCTGCTCTGGCCGGGCACGGCGTACGCGGCGGACGTGACGACCACCCCGACCGAGGCCCGGCAGGGCGAGGCGGTACGGCTGGAGTTCAGCGTTCCGGAGGAACGGGCCGGTACGAAGACCAACCAGATCGAGGTCCGGCTGCCGGCCGACGCGCCGATCGCCGAGGTCTACCCCATGTCGGTGAACGGCTGGGCGCCCCGGATCAGCTCCCGCACCCTGGACAAGCCGGTGGCCGGTATCCACTCCTCCGGGGTGAGCACTGTGACGACCGCTGTGACCTGGGTCCGGGTCGGTGAGAGTGACCCCGGGCCGGCTCGGCTGGCGCTCTCCATGGGGCCGATGCCGCAGGCCGAGCGGCTCACCTTCGAGGTGGTCCAGACGTACGCCGACGGCACTGTGGTCCGGTGGGCGGACGCCACCGGTCCGCGCCGGGCCCCGACGCTCGCCCTGCTGCCGGCGGCGCCCGGCGCGGCGGGTCCGGCCGCGCACGGCGGGCACGCCGGCCCGGCG
>NZ_JAKKFG010000007.1:0-295666 GCF_022230905.1 Micromonospora salmantinae | reverse complement strand
CAGTGGAACCCCAACCGGGGCTAATTCCCGCTCCCACACCCGGCGCTTTCAGCGCCAGGCACTTTTACTACGTTACCCGCTCGTTTCCGCCGTGTCAAACCGATATTTCGCGGTTCGCCATGCTTCAACCCGATAATGCGGATAGTATTGCTTGCTCGAGTCCACGATGACGCACGTCGTTACCGACGTTCGTTTCTGTCGTGGGAAGCCGCAGACCGGCCGATCACCGCTTCGCGGCTCTCCGCCCGGCTCCTGCCGGCTCCGAAACTCTACCCGGTCGGCTCCGCGTTCGCAACCCCGTTTCCGGAGTGTTCCGCACCGCCCGATCCTCAGTCTCGCTCGGCGTTCCCGCCACGAGCCTGGTGCCCGTTCTCGGCCGGTTTGTCCGGCCTCCCCCGTGCAGAGAGAAAGTTACGCGGACGGCTCGGAGAAGGCAAATCAGGGTTCATCACTGGTTTGGGCGAACAGCGACCACCGGTGCCCGGCACAGCCGAGGACGCGAGCACCTCGGCTCCCCGGCACAGCCGAGGACGCGGGCCACCTCGACGTGCCAGAGTGTCAGTCATGGATGAGTCCGGGCACGGTGCCAGGGTGTTCGCCGAGGAGGCCCTGCTCGGCCTCATCGGGCCGTTCTGGCAGGTGGTGATCGGCGCGGTCGTGCTGGTCGTACTTGTGCTCTCGGTGGGACGACTGGCCCGACGCGGCAGGTCCCGGATGACCACCGCGCTGCTGGTCACCGCCGCGGCCATCGCCGGGTTCGCGGTGATCGGCGTCCTGCTGGAGGGCTGAGGTTCAGAGCCGGCGGTTGGCCAGGCTGGGCAGCTCAGAGCCGGCGGTTGGCCAGACTGGGCAGCTCGGCGCGGATCGTGTCGAGCCGGTCCAGGTCCAGGTCGACGACGGAGACCCCCGGGCCGTCCGGCACCTGGCCGATGACCGTCCCCCACGGGTCGACCACCATGCTGCGGCCGAAGCAGGTGCGACCTGGCTCGTGGTCGCCGGTCTGACCGGCGGCCGCCACGAAACACTGGTTCTCGATCGCCCTGGCCCGCAGCAGGACCTCCCAGTGGTCCCGGCCGGTGTGCATCATGAACGCTGCCGGAACCACCAGCAGCTGCGCGCCGCCGTCGGACGCGAGCAGCCGGTACAGCTCCGGGAAGCGCAGGTCGTAGCAGATCGACAGGCCGACCCGCAGCCCTTCGACGTCGACCACCACCGGTTGGACACCGGGCGCGACACTCGCCGACTCCCGGTAGGAGACCCGACCGGGGATCTCCACGTCGTACAGGTGGATCTTGCGATAGGTCGCGGCCAGGCTGCCGGAACGGTCGAAGACCAGCGAGGTGTTCCAGGTGTGGTCCGGGTCTGGGCCGGCCTCGTGGAACGAGCCGGCCACCAACCAGATCCCGAGCCGCCGGGCGACCCCGGCGAAGAAGCTGCCCACCTCACCGTCGACCGGCTCCGACTCGGGCAGCCCAGCGGCGGGACCCAGGTAGTCGACGTACTCCGGGAGGACGGCGAGATCCGCGCCGCCGGCGGCGGCGCGCTCCAGTAGGGCCTCCGCGGCCGCCAGGTTGGCCTTACGGTCGTCCCTGGCGTTCAGCTGGCAGACGGCGACACGCATGAGCAAAGGGTACGGCTGGAGGGCTCTGACGGACAGCGTCACGGTCTGGCCGGCACGGGTGGTGGTCACACTGGCGAACGGCACCGAACACGATCACGCCGGCCGCTCAGGATCGAACGGCCGGCGTGACGCGGGAAGGATCAGGCGGACTTCTCTTCGCGGTCGCGCCGGGCCCGGCGCCCGGTGAACTCACGCGGCACGATCGTCGGGTTGACGTTCTCCAGGACGACCTCGCGGGTGATCAGCACGCGGGCGGCGTCGGGGTTGCTCGGCACCTCGTACATCGCGGACAGCAGCACCTCCTCGATGATGGCCCGCAGACCACGGGCACCGGTGCCCCGCAGCATCGCCTGATCGGCGATGGCTTCCAGCGCCGGCTCGTCGAACTCGAGCTCGACACCGTCCAGCTCGAACAGGCGCTGGTACTGCCGGACCAGGGCGTTGCGCGGCTCGGTGAGGATCCGAACGAGAGCGCTGCGATCCAGGCTGCGCACGTTGGTGATCACCGGCAGCCGGCCGACGAACTCGGGGATCAGCCCGAACTTGAGCATGTCTTCCGGCATGACCTGGCTGAAGATGTCGTCGGTCGACCGGTCGGAGACCGACCGGAGTCGGGCGCCGAAGCCGGTGCCGCCCTGCCCGGTGCGGGACTCGATGATCTGGTCGAGGCCGGCGAACGCCCCACCACAGATGAACAGCACGTTGGTGGTGTCGATCTGAATGAACTCCTGGTGTGGGTGCTTACGGCCACCCTGCGGCGGCACGTTGGCCACAGTGCCCTCGAGCATCTTGAGCAGGGCCTGCTGCACACCCTCACCGGAGACGTCCCGGGTGATCGACGGATTCTCCGACTTGCGGGCGATCTTGTCGACCTCGTCGATGTAGATGATGCCGGTCTCGGCGCGCTTGATGTCGTAGTCGGCGGCCTGGATCAGCTTGAGGAGGATGTTCTCGACGTCCTCGCCCACGTAGCCCGCCTCGGTCAGCGCGGTGGCGTCGGCGATGGCGAACGGGACGTTCAGCATCCGGGCGAGGGTCTGCGCCAGGTGGGTCTTGCCGCACCCTGTCGGGCCGAGCAGCAGGATGTTGGACTTGGCCAGCTCGACGGCGTCACTGCCGGAGCCCGGCGCACCGGCCGCCTCGGCCTGGATCCGCTTGTAGTGGTTGTAGACCGCTACGGCGAGCGCCTTCTTGGCTTGATCCTGGCCCACGACGTAGGTGTCGAGGAACTGGCAGATCTCCATCGGCTTGGGAAGCTCTTCCCACTTCACCTCGCCGGACTCGGCCAGCTCCTCTTCGATGATCTCGTTGCAGAGATCGATGCACTCGTCGCAGATGTAGACCCCTGGGCCCGCGATGAGCTTCTTGACCTGCTTCTGCGACTTGCCACAGAAGGAGCATTTCAGTAGGTCGCCGCCGTCACCGATCCGTGCCACCTACGTTCTCCCTGCACTCATCGGCCGGAGACCCGGCCCTGACCTGCGGACGTTGCGCGCCGCCCGGCTTAGTTCGCGCCGCCGGCCCAACCGGCGAAGCGGTACGGACCCGACGTTACCCGCTGGCGGGGCATTCTCCGACCCCCAAAACGGGTGTGTCAGAGGTCGGCCGGGAACGGAGCCCCGGCCAACCTCTGACCCGGTACAGCTCAGCGGGCGGCGTTGGCCGCCAGCAGACCCTTCTTGCGGCTGGTCAGGATCGTGTCGACCAGCCCGTACTCCTTGGACTCCTCGGCCGTCATGATCTTGTCACGGTCGATGTCCTTGCGAACCTGCTCGATCGGGCGGTTGCAGTGGCGGGACAGCATGTCCTCCAGCTGCGTACGCATCCGCAGGATCTCCCGGGCCTGGATCTCGATGTCCGAGCCCTGCCCGTAGCCGCCCTCGGTGGCCGGCTGGTGGATGATGATCCGCGAGTTCGGCAGGGCCATCCGCTTGCCCGGAGTGCCCGCCGAGAGCAGCACCGCCGCCGCGCTCGCCGCCTGCCCGAGGCAGACCGTCGAGATGTCCGGACGGACGTACTGCATGGTGTCGTAGATCGCCGTCATGGCGGTGAACGAACCACCCGGCGAGTTGATGTACATGATGATGTCGCGGTCCGGGTCGGTGCCCTCGAGCGTCAGCAGCTGGGCCATCACGTCGTTGGCCGACGCGTCGTCCACCTGGACGCCGAGGAAGATGATCCGGTCCTCGAAGAGCTTGTTGTACGGGTTCGACTCCTTGACCCCGTACGACGTGCGCTCGACGAACGACGGCAGCACGTAGCGGTTGTGCACGGCCGCGAACTGGGGCGGCAGGCTCAGATCGGTCATCGTCAGCTCCTCAGCTCAGGGTCCCGGCGCCATCCGGAACCTGTGCGGCCCCGATGATCACCTTGTCGATGAAGCCGTAGTCCATGGCCTCCTGGGCGGTGAACCAACGGTCCCGGTCCGAGTCGGCCTCGATCTGCGACTGGCTCTGGCCGGTGTGGTGCGCGACCCGCTCCTGGAACATCCGCTTCGTGTAGAGCATCTGCTCCGCCTGGATGGCGATGTCGGACGCCGTGCCGCCCAGACCACCGGACGGCTGGTGCATCATGATCCGTGCGTGGGGCAGGGCGTACCGCTTGCCCTTGGTGCCCGCGCAGAGCAGCAGCTGACCCATCGAGGCAGCCATGCCCATCGCCACGGTCGACACGTCGTTGTCGATGAACTGCATGGTGTCGTAGATCGCCATGCCGGAGTAGACCGAGCCACCCGGCGAGTTGATCCACAGGTTGATGTCGCGGTCCGGGTCCTCCGCGGCGAGCAGCAGCAGCTGCGCGCAGATGCGGTTGGCGACCTGGTCGGTCACCTCACTGCCCAGGAAGATGATGCGTTCCTTGAGCAACCGGTTGTAGACCGAGTCGTCGAGGTTGCCAATGGAGTCGCCACCGCGCGCGTCAATCGCCCGGAGCGACTTCTTGGGGATGTGCATGTCGGTCATGGCAGCCCTTCGCTCTCCGTACCGTCTTTCCCGACACTAACCGCTGTGCGGGGCGGCAGAGTCCCGGTCGGGGCAGTGTTCGCTCTCAGCGCAGCTGTGTCGGGCGTACCCGCGGCGCGGGCTTCCGGGCGTACCCGGCAGTGCTTGCTGCTCGGGCGTACCCGGCAGTGCTTACCGCCCGGGCGTGCCCGAAAAGGGAAATGGCCGCCGTCCGCCGCTCAGCGGCGGACGGCGGCCGCACCCGACGATCAGTGGTCGTGGTTGTGCTCCGCCTCGTTGGCGGCGCGCAGCGCGTCGAGGGTGATCCCGTTGCCGGCCGAGTCCTTGATCGTGATCTTCTCCATGACGGCAGCGAGCGCCTTGCCCCGCCGCACGTCGCCGAAGACCGCTGCGGCCGCGCCGGAGCGCACCAGCTGGTCGTAGTACTGCTGCGGGGCCATCCCGGCGCGCTGCGCCCGGTGCACGATCTCGTGCCCGAACTCGTCGTCGGAGACCTGCACGTCCTCCGCGTCGGCGAGCGTGTCCAGCAGGAGCTGCACCTTGACGCCCTCGGTCGCCGCCTCGGTCAGCTCGGCGTCGATCTGCTCCTCGGTCTTGTCCTCGGCCGCGAGGTACTCCTCCATCGAGGCGCCGATCCGCTCCAGCTGGTCGACCATCGCCTGCTTGCGGCTCTCGACCTCCTCGCGGACGACACCCTCCGGGGCCGGGATGTCGGCGGCCTCGACGAGCTGGGCCAGGGCCTTGTCCCGAGCGGCGTAGATCTGCTCGACCTGCTTGCCCTGGGTGACCCGGGACCGCAGGTCGCCGCGCAGCTCCTCGATCGTGTCGAACTCGCTCGCCATCTGGGCGAACTCGTCGTTCAGCTCCGGCAGCTCCTTCTCCTTGACCGTGCGCACAGTCACCGCCACGTCGGCGTCCCGACCGGCGAAGTCGCCGCCGACCAGCTGGGTGGTGAAGGTGGTGTCGTCACCGGCGGCGAGGCCGACAACTGCCTCGTCCAGGCCCGGCAGGAGCTGCTTGCTGCCCACCTCGTGGGAGATGTTGCTCGCCTGGCCGCCCGGCACGTCCTCGCCGTCGACGGTGGCGTTCAGGTCGATCTGGACGTAGTCGCCCTCGGCGGCGGCCCGCTCGACGGTCTTGAGGGTCGCGAAACGCTCCCGCAGGTTCTTCACCTGCTCGTCGATCTCGCTCTCGTCGATCTGCAGCTCGTCGACGGTCACCTCGATGGTGCTCGCGTCCGGGATGGTGATCTCCGGGCGGACGTCGACCTCGGCCGTGAAGTTCAGCGAGTCACCGTCGTTGAACTCGGTGATCTCGACCTCCGGGCGCCCCAGCGTCTTCAGGTCGTGCTCGCGCACAGCGGCGAGGATGTTCTCCGGGATGGCCTCCTGGACCGCCTCGTTGAGGACGGTGCCCCGGCCCACCCGCTGGTCGATCACCGCGGTCGGCACCTTGCCCCGGCGGAAGCCCGGAACCTGGACCTGCGAACCGATCTCCCGGTACGCCTTCTTGAGGCTCGGCTCGAGCTCGACGAACGGCACCTCGATGGCGAGCCGCACGCGCGTCGGGCTCAGAGTCTCGACGGTGCTCTTCACAGGCGTACTCCTTGACGGATCTCAGTTGAGTCTGGGCGTGATTCAGCCCATCGAGTGTAGGCGAGCCGGCCTGACGCTCCGGCATCGCCCGGGGACCGCACTGGGCGGCACCCGGGGCGGCCCGGCCGCGGACGACAGTCGGGGTGGCGGGATTTGAACCCACGGCCCCTCGCTCCCAAAGCGAGTGCGCTACCAAGCTGCGCCACACCCCGTGGCGACGTGCAGTCTATGCCGTCGCCGCGCCTCAGTCGGTGCCGGGGCATGCCCCACCCGGACAGATCACCCGAAAATTACCATTCCGCTCCGCCCACGTGTCGCCGAGATCCCCAGGGCGCCGCCGCGTCGGCGGCGACGCGGTTACGCGTCGGGCGTCGACATTGGGTACGCTGTAGGCGCGTCCTGTTTCGGCGGGATGCACGCGGGCGTAGCTCAATGGTAGAGCTTCAGTCTTCCAAACTGACTACGCGAGTTCGATTCTCGTCGCCCGCTCCAACGCCCTCCGGCCCAGGTCGGAGGGCTCTTTGGTGTACAGGACTCGGCGCACGGGCCGCTGCGGTCCGCCCACCCGCCGGGATGCCGGGCGGTCGCTGCGGGCGTCGACACACAGCAGGGCCCAGGTGGACCGCACGGTGGCGGCACCTGGACCCACTCGGCGAGGCCGAGTCGCGTGTCACTTCAGGTGGAACCGTTCGTCGACAGTGAGAGCCGCCAACTGCGGCACGGAGAACGGCAGCTTCGTCAACGCCGGCCGGCTCTCGTCCAACCGCACGCCCTGCGCCACGAAGACCACCACACCGTCCGGGTGCCGGTACGCCGACCACTGGTCGAGCCGGTCGTCGCTGCCCGGTCGGACCACCACGCCGACCCGCAAAGCTCCGACGGTCTCGACCTGGCACTCGCCCCGCATGCCCCAGAATTTCTGGGCCAGGTCGCACGGCTCGGTCGGCAGCTGATTGCCGGCGGCGTGCACCTCGACGATCACGCGGCCGGTGCCCTCGCCCTGCGCGACGGCCACCGAGGACGAGTAACTCCACACGTCGACGCCGTCCACCTTGTCCTCGAACTGCGCCTGGTGGGTCCGCAGCGTCCGCTCCTCGGCGGACTGGCTCGACGGGTCCTCCGGCGCGGTGTAGCCGGAGGGTATGACCGAGACAGCCTCGCTGAGCAGGTGAGCTCCCTGTTCGTACCTGGACCCGGCCCGCGCGGTCCGGTCCTCCTGCGGTTGCCCGTCCGGCCCGGTCGGCCACGGCTCCTTGGTGTCCGGAGAAGCCAGCGGCCCCTGACCCGCCGGTTGGTAGACGTGGCCGCCCGGGGTGGCGACGGCCGCGAAGCCGGTGACGGCCAGCACGACAGCCGCCGATCCGAGGGACGCCCACAGCGCGCGTCGACGGAAGTGCGTCCGCCGTGCCGCGCCGAGCGCGGCTGTCGTACTCAATGGTGGTGGCGGGGTGGTCCCCGCCATCTCGCTGCGCAGCCCCTCGCGCAACTCCTGCTCGTTCATCGCTCCCCCATCTCGATCCCGCTGTACGTGGGGGTCAGGAGGCCGCGCAAGGTGTCGAGCCCGCGTGCCGCCTGGCTCTTCACCGTCCCTGGAGAACACTCCAGCAGCGCCGCGACGTCCTCGATCGACAGGTCCTCCCAGTACCGCAGAACCAGCACGGCCCGCTGACGCGGCGCCACCCGGGTCAGCGCCTGCAACAGCACCAGTCGGCTCTCCGGCGAGTCGGGCGGGGCCACCTGTTCGGCGTCCTCCCCACCCACCCGTTCACGCCGCCACCAGCCGCGGCGGCGCTCGTCGAGGAAGGTCCGGATCAGGATCCGGCGCACGTAGCTGTCGAGCACCTCGTGCCGGGAGATCCGGTTCCAGACCCGGTAGAGCTTGACGAACGTGGTCTGGACCAGGTCTTCGGCACGGTGCCAGTCGCCGCACAGCAGGTACGCGGTGCCGCGCATGGCACCGGACCGTGCCGCGAAGTACTCGGCGAACGCCTCGTCGCGATCGCTCATTCAGGCCTCCGATCCCCGTTTCGAGTTAGTCACGCGGGGTCTGCCCCAGGGGGTTGCTCCGGATCTCGCGGACATGTCACGGGATCAACGCCGGCAAGGCGCGAAGGACGCCTTGACAGGTGTCGATCCGTGCACTGGTGTAAGGACCAAGCACATCGACGTCCGTCACAGGAGGGCACATGATCGTCCGACGACGGTGGACAGCTGCCGCCACCACAGTGATCCTGTTCAGCGCAGTGTTGTCCCATCCCGCTTCCGGAACGGCCGCACCCGCCGACCCGGCCGCCCCGATCGCTCTGAGCGCCACCGAAACCGCAGTGGTCCGGGTCCAGCTGCGCGATCAGGCCCAGTTGGACCGGCTCGTCGCCACCGGCGCGGACCTGGCCAACCGGCCCCGGGCGCGGGACGGCCGGATCATCGCCGACCTGGTGCTCAGCGGCGCGCAGCTCGGCGACCTGACCGCGCAGGGCGCGACGGCCGTGCAGATCGTGCAACGCGCCGGGGACGGCAACCGGCACTACGCCGACAGCGTCCGCGCGGCTCAGGCCCGCACCGCCGCCGGGCTGCGGGCGCCGGCCGCAGGCCAGCGGTCCACCGCCGCCACCGCGGTGGACACCCTCCAGGTGCAGCAGGCGTACTGGTGGACCACTACCGGACAGACCTTCCTGCAGGCCCAGGTGGCCACCACCGCCACCGACGACCCGGACGTGGAGATCACCGTCAGTTGGCGCACGGCGGACGGCGTCACTGGCTCGTTCCCGCTGTACCGGTTCGAGGACTCCGGCGAGTACCAGTACCACTACGCGCTCCCCCAGCCGGTGCCGAGCCGACCGGTTCAGCTGACCGCCACCTCTAGCCTCGGCGGGGTCAGCCGGGCGGTCACCCCGGCGCTCTGGCCGAACGCCTCGCCGCCGCCGCTTCCGGCCGGCTACCAGAAGGACTTCATCGACGCGTACCTGACGCCGGTGGACATCCAGGCGCGGATGAAGCGGCTGGCCCGCCAGTACCGGGACCTGGTGGACGTGATCGACCTGCCGAACAAGACCCAGGGATACCGACGCACCGCCGCCGGCTACCTGGGCGACCCGGCAGTGGCCGCCCTGGTCGTCGAGTCGGTCCGCTTCGGCGACCAGAACATGAACGGCGTACAGGTACGGACGGTCGACCCGGGCCGGGCCAACCGGCCACTGACCGTCGGCTACCGCGACCGTGTCCTCACCGTGTCACTGGCCACCGACACCGCGGGCAGGACGGTGAGCACCACCGACGAGGTCGCGGCGGCGATCAACGCCCGTCAACCGGACCGGTTCCGGGCCACCGTCGAGGACGGTTCGGCCGGGCTGCCGATGCCCGTCGCCGGCCCCACCCGACTCGACGACGGCCTCCAGGGCACCGAGGTGCCGGCACGGCCGTGGACGGTGCAGGCGCTGCGCCTCGGCGTACACCGGGACGGCTCCCGGGTCGGGGTGCTCGCGTACTCCCAGGAACACGCCCGGGAGTGGGCCACCCCGCTGGTGACGCTGGAATTCGCCGAGCGGATGCTGGCCAACGCCCGGACCGACCCGGCCACCCGTGAGCTGCTGGAGCAGGTCGACATCTTCGTCATCCCGATGGTCAACCCGGACGGCGCGAACTACTCGTTCAACGACTTCAACTTCCAGCGCAAGAACCTCGTCAACCACTGCACCGGGACGGCCCGCGACCCGAAGAACCGCACCTCGTGGGGCGTCGACATCAACCGCAACTACACCGTCGGGTCGTACTTCGACGGCTACGTGGGCGCCAGCGCCAACTGCCTGTCCGGCACCTACGCGGGCACCGCCGAACTGTCCGAGGCGGAGAGCGGCAACGTGATCGCCCTCGCTCAGGACCACCCGAACATCAAGTTCGCGATGAACGTGCACTCCTACGGCGGGTACTTCATGTGGCCGCCGGGGGCGTACCGGGCCGACGGCAGGGTCACCCTGCCGCGACCGTCGATCGACGAGTCGACGCTGTTCCTCAACAGCGCCCGGCGGATCGTCGGCGCCATCGCCCAGGAGCGCGGCACCGTCACCTGGCCGTCGCAGACCGGACCGGTCGCCGACGTTCTCTACTCGGCCGCCGGCAACTCGGCCGACCAGCTCTACTACGAGCTGGGCATCTTCGCCTGGGACTTCGAGGTCGGCAACGACCGGTGGAACCCGGCGACCAACCAGTGGGAGGGCGTCGGCTTCCAGCCGCCGTTCGACGAGGCGCACGGCGAATCCCAGGAGTACGCCGGCGGGCTGGTGGAAATGGTCCGGGTGGCCCGCGACTACGCCGCCGCCGAGGCGGCCGCCGGCTGACCCGCGGGTTCCGTACCGCCGCCGGCTGCCACCGGCGGCGGTACGGCCCATGACCCGCGACCCTCGGTGACGGACGGTAAGCCGATGGTGATCACAGACGTTGACGTGTTTTCATGTCAGCACGCCTGCGCCGACCCGGGACATCGATGACTGAGCAACCCGCACCTGATCACCTCGTTGTGGTCGACGTGTTGACGCAGGGTCTGAGCCACCTGCTACGCGACGAGGATCCGGAACTGGCCCGATGGATCGAGGAACTGGTCGCGACACTGAAGAGTCCCCGGCAGACGACGCTGGCCGGCTGGAACAGCTTCCTCGACCCCGGCGCCGACTCCAGCTGACCCGCTCGGAGTTCACCCGCCTGGCCGACGGCCAAGCTGGCCCGGCTGCCATCCGCGCTCTGCGGCGCGCGCAACGCAACCGCACGATGCTCGTCCTCAAGAGCCTCGCCGACACCGACGACGCCCTGGCGGCGTCGGCGCACCTGCTCGCCCACGCCCACCGCCTCGACCCGGCCGCCGCGGACGTGCTGCTCGATCATCCGTGGCTGGCTGTCTGGGCGGTCGATCGGGTCCGGCGCGGCGCCACCGGCCGACCCGACTACCTTCCGTTCGCGGCGCTCGCGGCGGCCGCCCTCAGCGGTCGGTCGGACGCGGCGGTGCCGGTCACGCCGCGTGCGGGCCTGGTGCCGGTGCCGGGCCTCGGGGTGTTGCGCCGACGCGGCACCACAACTGTGACGCCGGCCGACCTGACCGGGCGCCAGTGGACGCCCACCCGCTGGTGGCGCTTCACCGACCAGTCGGTCACCCTCGACCTCCGCGTCGACGACCTGGACCCCTACCGCGACTGCTTCGGGCTACCGGTCGCCGCCCGGCTCTCCACACCGCAGGCCGCGGAGCTGGAACGGTCCGTCGGGCACGCCTGGCACCTGCTCGTCGGGTACGCCCCGACGCACGCCGCCGAGGTGGCCGCCGGGATCAGCACCTTCGTACCGTTGGCGGACGGCACCGAGCGCGGGCACAGTGTCACGCACGCCGACGCCTTCGGAGCGTTGGCCGCCGACGCCAACCTCGACCCGGTGGATCTGGCCGTGACGATGGTGCACGAGCTGCAACACAGCAAACTCAACGCCGTCCTCGGCCTGGTCCAGCTGCACGAACCCGCCGACCCGATGCGGTACTTCGCGCCCTGGCGTCCTGACCCTCGTCCGATCGGCGGGCTGCTGCACGGCACCTACGCGTTCACCGCCGTCGCCGAGGTGTGGGCCGCGCTGCGGGCCCATCCGGAACTGGCGGTCCAGGCCACCGCGCGGTTCGCTGTGGTACGGGCGCAGTTGGAGCGCGCCCTGGTCGAGCTCGCCCGGGCCGGAAGTCTCACCTCGGCCGGGCAGCTCTGGGCAGATCGCCTGGCCGGACGGATCGGCAGGCTGGCCGCCGTGCCGGTCCCGGCGTCCGTCGACGCCGCCGCGCGGCGGGAGGTGGCGGAGGCCGAGCGCGCCCACCGACCGACGATCACCACCGGATGAACCCCAGGCTCGGCACGACGGCCGCCGGTGGGCGAGGCGTCAGGTCAGCCCGACGGTCTCGATGTCGCACTCGATGCGCCGCTGACCCCGCGCGGCGTCCACCTCCGGGTGGTCCGGCCCGAACAACGCCTCCAGCGCCGCGGCGGCCTCGTCGAGCAGCTCGCGGCCCCGAGCCTCCTCGCCGACCTCGATCAGATCGACCGACGCGTTCACCGCACAGTAGAGCGTGTACGGATGCCCCGGCCCACGCAGCCGACGCGAATCCTCGAGGATCGTCTCGGAGAGCACCTGTGCCTGCTCCAGCCGGTGCGACCGGACCAGGTTGATCGCCTGCGCGGTGCGCGCGCTCAGCAGGTACGGATGGGTGGGCGGCAACGCCTCGCCCATCGCCTGCAAGGTGGCCGCGCCCAACTCCCGCGCCTCACGGTCGAAGTTGCGAGCCCGCAGGATCACCCCGAGGTTGACCGCAGCGCAGAGCGTGACCGGATGCCGCTCCCCGAAGACGGCGCGGAAGGTGGCGTGCCCCTGGGAGGCCAGGGCGTACGCCTGGGTCGCGTCGCCCGCCGCGCGCATGGCGTTGGCGCAGGTCATGCCCGCCTCCGCAGCCAGCACATGATCGGTCCCGAAGCGGCGGGTCACCAGCCGGTAGTTGGCCGCGCCCTCGGTCACGGCGGCGTCGAGCCGCCCGGTCTTGCGGAGGCAGGCGATGTGGATGCAGGTGGCGCGCAGCACTGTGAGGTGCTCCGCGCCCAGCAACGACCGCTGCACCGGCAGGGAGCTGTCCAGCAGTTCCAGCGCGTCGGCGTACCGGCCCAGGAGGTAGAGATCACGCGCCTGGGCCTCCTGGGCCAGCACCAGCGCATAGGTGCCGTCCTCCGCCGCCGCACCGGCGTGCCGCGCCACTTCGAGGTTGAGTTCGTACGCCCCTTCGAAGTCACCGCTCAGGCGAAGGTTGATCGCCATCGAGTTCATCACCCGCAGCGTGCTCGGATGCCCGTCGCCGAGCACCCGGCGGTGCACGTCGAGGTTGCGCCGGTCCAGGTCGGCAGCGCCCGCGAAGTCGCCGATCCGCCGCAGATCCGCGCCGACGCTGTTCGCCGCACCCAGGGTGTACTCGTGTTCCTCGCCGAGGCTCGTCCGCATTCGCTCCAGCGCCTCGAGGCCGAACGCGGCCGCGCGCGGGTCGGCGAGCAGCCGCAGGGCGTCCGCGTACCGTCGCATCGCCAGCAGGGTCAGCGGATCGCCGCTGCGCTGGCCGTCTGGACCGGGCTGGTCCCAGGCCGCCAGGATCTCCTCCGCGAAGTCCCGACAGCCTTCGAAGTCACCCAGGTTGTAGATGTAGCGCAGCTGGTCCATCGCCGTCCGGCGGGCGTCGAGGTCACCGTGGATCAGACCGGCGACGCGGACGTGTGGCGCGATGTCGGCGTGGCGGGGCCAGGTGCTCCGGTCGTCGGGGAAACCCGGGTTGGCGGCGGCCAGCAGCCGGCGGGCGTTCGTCAGCGGGCTGTCGTCGCCCTGCTCGGCGAGCCCCTCCCGGATGACCGCCTGCACCAGTCGGTGCACCTGTACGTGCCGGCTGGCGTTGTCCGCCTTCGCGAGCCCGAGCGACGCCAGTTGCCGAATGGCCCGGGCTATGTCGTTGCGCTCCTGGAGGCTGGTGCGCAACGGTTCGTCCAACCCGGCGCGGCGCCCTTCCCAGAGCAGGCGCATCGGGACCGGGTCGGGGCTGAGGAAGGCGAGTAGCTGGATCAGCTGCGCGGCGGCGGGATTCTGCTCGCGTACCGCGGCGAGCGCCATCGACACCACAGTCAACACGGTGCCCCGGTACTGCCGGGGTTGCCCCTCACCCAGCAACTCCCGGGCGTGTTCCTTGAGGTCGACAAGGTATTCGTCGACCGACGACAGCATGGTGAGCAGCCAACTGACGGCCTGCTCCAGGGCGAGTGGCAGGTCGCCAAGTTCGGCGGCGAGCCGGCGGGCGTCGTCAGGGCTGGTCTCGGGACGCCGCTTGAGCAGCAGTTCCACGCTCTCGGCTCGGGTGAACACGTCGACGTCCAGGGTCAGTGCGCTCGCCGACCAGGCCATGTTCCGCGACGTGACGAGGACGTGGCCGCGTTCGCCGACGAGGTTCGACGAGGGCATGAGCGGAGCCAGCTCGTGCGGGTCGTCGGCGTTGTCGTAGACCAGCAGCCAACTGAGCGAACTCGTCGACAGCGAGTCGAGGACCGTCCGCACGGTCTGCTCCAGGCTGGCGCTCGCGGCCAGGCCGAGCCGCTCGCCGAGGGCCGCGATCGAGGTACGCAGCGCACTGAGATCCTCGGCGGGCATCCACCAGATCAGCTGGTAACGGTCCGCGTACCGGTAGGCGAACTCGACAGCGAGCTGGGTCTTGCCGACCCCACCGACACCGCGCAGCGCCGCTTCCGGCAGCACCGAGGCCCGGTGCTGTGCCGACAGAAGCTCGTCGAGCGCGACGAGCTGTTTCTCCCGGCCGGTGAAGTACAGGTTGCGCGGTGGGACGCCGCCCCGGATGAGAGTTCGGGATCGCTGGGGCGTCGTCTCCTCGATGATGATCGTCCTGCGCATGTCGGATTCAGGTTCCTCTCCACCGGCCTCGGCCGGTGCCGCCTGGTGCGGGGATCGTAGCGACGTCCAGTGCGCCTTCGCAGCAACGCGCATGTCGTCGAGGTCGGCGGTGGTGAGCCGCAGGGCCGCCGCGGCATCCCGCAACCACTGCTCGAACGGCTTGCCGTCCGACTCGAGGCCGGCGATGACCAGGCCCGCCAGCGCCACGGCGGCCGGGACCTGCCAGTCACCCACCGGTTGCCAGCCGACGGCCTCCACCAGGCCGGGCAGGTCCTCCGGTGACAGTGGATGATCCGCGACCGCCGCGACGGCCCCGGTCACCAACTCGGGCGGGACGTCCGTGAGCAACTGCGCGAGAAGCCAGGAGAGGTAGATCTGCTGGGCGGACGTGACCGCGCCGGCACCCGGGTGGAGGTTGCCGATCACCTGCAACAGCGTCGACATGCCCCGGGGCTCCTGCGCGCAGGCGCGCACGATGCGGTAGACGTCGTACCGGACCTCGGAGTGCCGGGGCACCGACAGTGGCTTGCGCAGCTCTCCCTCGACCTCGTCGAGGTAGAGGGCCCGGGTGTTCCCGTCGTTGATCGAACTCATCGACAGCAGCGCGTCGCAGATGGCCTGCACCTGAGCGCTCGGCATCCGGGGCGTCGTCACCGATTGTCCTCCGTACCCGTCAGCAGACCGAGGCTCTCGGCAAGGTCACGGAAGGCCCGCAGTGGCCTACTCGCCGGCCCTTCCGTCAACAGCAGGACGCGATAGAGAGCCGCGATCCCGTCCTCGTATTCTAAGCCCGTCCGAATCAGGCCGAACATGTCGAGACCCAATGGCCCGAATGGATTCACCATCCGACTGATGTGCGATGGCAGCGACTGTATGACCAATTGACGGCTGTCGGGGTGCCGGAGTACCGGGATTTCCTCCAGCAGTCGGGCCAACGCCATCTTTTGCGCGAATGAGAGCGGCGCGGGTGCCGGCCGGCGCGTCGCCCGGGCGACGGCCGCCAGCGGGCCGGACGGCAGCAGGGCAGGTGCCAGCAGGCCGGGCGGCAGCAGGGCACGCCACTGCCCCACCGGCAACATCCAGCCGACCAACTGCTGGCCGACGCTCGCGCGGGCCAGCACCATGCCCACCACGGCGCCGTCCGGCGCGTACACCCCGGAACCACTGAACCCCCTGTCGATTCCGGCAGTGGCAGGGGAGATTCGGTCGAGTTGACGCCATCCGGTGCCCGCGTCGACCGGACCGACGGCCCGCGCCAGCACCATGACGGACGCCGGGGTGTTGGCCGGAAAACCCACGATCCGCACGTCGAATTCGTCGTCGCCACGATCGGCAAGGGTGGCGGGGGCGGACGGCAGCGGTGTGGCGCAGCGCAGGACCGCCAGGTCGCCGTCGCCCGCCGGGCCGACACCCCGGGACCAGGTCACCTCGGCGGCGACCCGGGTGCCGGGGTGACTCGGTGTGTCGACGAGCACCCCGGGCGGGCTGGCCTCGGTGCCGTCATGGACGACATGCCAGCAGGTCAGCACCAGGTCACCGGTCAACTGAATGCCGGCGCCGACGACCGACGAGGAGTGGCCACCGAGTATCCGCACCCGGCCGGCGAGCGACCGGGTGCCGGTCATCCGTGCTCCGCCAACCACTCGACCAGGACGGCCGGCGGCCGACGGCCGGTGCTGCGGTCAGTCATGCGCGGCGTTCTCCTGCGCGGCGGCCCCGTCCTCAGCCGGCGACGGCAGAGCGGGGACGGGCGAGGTCCAGATCAGCTTGACCTTGAGGTGGCCCTGCGCGCTGGTGCGGGCGACGACGGCACCAGCCTCCGCGGTGAGGGTGACGCCGATCTCGACCTCCACCTGGTCGGGACGCACCGCCACTCCCCGGACCACGCCCAGCGCCGCGTCGAGCGCGGGTTTGATGTGGGCCAGTGCCGTTTCCAGCGTCTGCCGGGCGGGGCGGATCCGGTCGAGCAGACCGACTCGTTCCAGATCGGTGCCGGCGTGCTCCTCGACGAGGAGGACGCCCTGATCAGTCTCGAAACGAAGGAGATCCGCCACGTGACAAATTCTCGCCGAAAGATCGTTCGGAATTGGTGTCAGATCACTGACAGGAGTCATTGCGTGCACCCTGCGCCGACACGGGACACATCTGCTTGCCATCACCACTGCGGCCTGTCAGCCTGACGCAATGCAGGACACGGCGACCTTCCAGGATCTGCTCCGCGAAGGCGCTGACGCATCAGTGGACGGTTGGGACTTCTCCTGGTTCGACGGCCGCGCGACCGAACAGCGGCCGTCCTGGGGTTATCTGAAGCTCATGACGGCCCAGATGAGGGTGGCCCGCGCCGCACTGGACATCCAGACCGGCGGCGGCGAGGTGCTCTCCGAGGTGCCGGCGTTCCCACCGGTGACCGTGGCCACCGAACACTGGCCGCCCAACCTCCGATTGGCCCGACGCGCGCTCGAACCGCGCGGCGTGCGGGTGGTCGACGTTGCCGAGGACGCTCCGTTCCCGTTTCCCGACGAGACGTTCGACCTGGTCGTGAGCCGGCATCCCAACGTCGTGCTCTGGGACGAGATCGCGCGGGTGCTGACTCCCGGCGGGCGGTACCTGGCCCAGCAGATCGGCCCCGGTTCGAACCGGGAGCTGGCCCAGTTCCTCACCGGTCCCCGCGAGATCAGTGACGAGCGCAGCCCGGCCCGCGCCGCCGCCGACGCGCGAGCCGCCGGCCTGGTCATCGACGAGCTGCGGCACGAAGCGCTGCCGACCACCTTCAACGACGTGGCAGCGGTGGTGCACTTCCTCCGCAAGGTCATCTGGACGGTGCCGGACTTCACCGTGGACCGCTACCGGGCCCGGCTCGCCGATCTGCACGACCACATCCGCCACCATGGTCCGTTCGTGGCCCACGCCCAGCGCATCCTGGTCCGGGCGCACAAGCCCGAGCACTGAGCGAACGCGCCTGCGCCGCTGGCCGGATGTCGACCGTTTCCGCCTGGCGCCTGGCGGGTAGGGCCCGTCCATGGACACGAACACCACTGCCCACCTGGTGGGCGGCCCCCGAGACGGCAGCACCCACGAGACCGGCAACCAGGCACTCGTCGAGGTGGAGATCGACGGCCTGATGCACCGCTACATCAAGACCACCAAGCAGCACGACGATGGTGGACCGATCTACAACTACGACGGGGCGGTCGCCCCGGACGGCGGCGAGCCCGGCGTCGAGGATCCGGCCGCCCGGGTCGCGTCGCCCCGAGCCGACGCCGAGGGGCACGGCGGCACCCACTGACCGCCGCACCATCGGGATCACGCAAGCCCACGAACGAGGTACCGGTCGGAGCGGCCGGCCACGGATGAACCGCGGCCGGCCGGGTAAGCAGCGACCTTGCCTGGTGGGGAGACGACCGGGTGCACGGGTGGGCGGTCCTGGACCGGCCCGCCCGTGCACGCCCGGTCAGTTCGAGGAGATCCAGTTCCAGGCCGAGACGACCCACTCGGTCTGCTGGAGCCACGCCACCCCGAGGCCGACGAGGAACACCGCCGTCGCCAGGTGCGCACCTCGGGCGCTGCGCCGGACCCGGCCCAGCTGCCGCTCCAGCACCACCCGGCCGACCAGCCGGAACAGGGCGAACAGGCCGACCGCCACCAGCAGGCTGAGCACCAGCACCAGCAGCGGGCCGCTCAGGTCACCCTGGCCCGACAGCGCCCAGATCCCCCAACACACGAACGCGAAAAGGCCTGCCGCGGCGCTCCACTCACCGCCGCGCCGCAGCTGCGCCATCCGCGAGCTGAGCGAGCGGCGGGGCACCGGTTCGCCGGGCCAACCGGTGCCGGTCGGCTCCTGCTCGACCACCGGGAACGGCTCCGTCCGCGGAGTGCGAGGCTCACCCACCGGAGCGACCCCGCGGCGGAACCCGTCACGCTGCGGCGGCACCCCGACGCCGGCCTGCGGTGGCACCTCCACGGTCCGCTCCGCCCACGGCTGCGTCTGGTCTGCCATCTCGTCCTCCCCCTGACCGACGGCAACAGCACCGCCTTGATTCGAGGGTAGCCAGCCGGCAAATCGGTCGCCGACCCCGGCCGGGACGCGCGGCCCACGACGGTGCCGGATCGAACCCCGCCAGGGTACGGTCGGCTGATGGGTGACCCCGACCGACGACGGCGACGCCTGCGCCACCACTCCGACACCGAGCCGGCCAGACCGGGTGCGGACGGCCCGACGGTCAGCACGCCGGGCGTGCACGACGGTGACGAGCCGCCGCCGCGACGCAGGAACACGGGCGGCGACGAGCGCGACGGCGAGCGGGGGCTGCGCGGGTTGGTCGGTTCCGGCTCGTCCCAGGTGGGGCTGAGCGCCGCGCTACGGGCCCGGGACGCGGCCCGTCCCACCGACGACGACCTGGCCGAGGCGGAAGCCCGGGTGGTGGTCGTCCGGCGAAACTGGGTGCCCCGCGAGGAGCTGCCCCGCTCGCCGCGCTGAGCGCCGCCCAGTCAGGGCAGGTCCGGCAGCTTCCGGGTCCGCTCGTACTCGGCCACCTGGGCGATCCGACGAGCGTGCCGCTCGTTGCCGGAGAACGGCGTGTTCAGGAACGCCTCGACGATGCCGGTCGCCTCGTCCAGCGTGTGCTGGCGGGCACCGATGGCGACCACGTTCGCGTCGTTGTGCTGGCGGGCCAGCTGAGCGGTCTCGACGCTCCAGGCCAACGCGGCGCGGACGCCGACGACCTTGTTCGCGGCGATCTGCTCACCGTTGCCGGAGCCACCGATGACCACTCCGAGGCCCGTCTCGTCGGCCACCACCTGGTCGCCTGTGTGCAGGCAGAACGTGGGGTAGTCGTCGTCCGGGTCGTAGTTGTGCGGGCCGACGTCGACCACGTCGTAGCCCTGCATGGCCAGGTGGTTGGCCAGGTGCACCTTCAACTCGAAACCGGCGTGATCGGATCCCAGGTAGACGCGCATACCGGGCAGTCTGTCAGGCCGCGCTCGGGGACGTCACAGGGGCGGCGTCCCCGAGCCGGGTTCGTCACACGGTCGTGAGGATGACGCTCAACGCGGCAGCTCGGCGACGACCAGACCGCCGCGCGCCTTCGGGGTGAACCAGGTGCTCTTGCGGGGCATCTTCTCCCTGGCCAGGTTGACAGCGACGAAATCCGCCACGGTCACCGGCGCGATCAGGATGGCCAACTCGGCCCGCCCGGCGTCGACCTCACCGGTGAGCCAGCTCGCCGGGTAGTCACCGCCGACGTAGGTGATCCGCTTGTCGCCCGGGTCCAGACCGAGCGCGTCGCGCAGCACCAGCCGCTCGACCAGGGCGTGGTCCAGGTTTTCCAGGCGGGCGGAGGCGGTGGCGGGCAGGCGCACCGCGTACCCCTGGCCGTCGAGGCGGAGGTGCACGGTGCCGCCGGCAGCCGGGACCTCGACCGGGCCGTCGATCGGCTCGACCTCGGCGCCCGCGGCCCGCAGCCGGTCGAGCAGCTCGGCCGGGGTGGTGGTCAGCTCGCTGACCAGCCGGTTGTACGGCTGGATGGCCACCGACGCGGGGGTGGTGACCACGGCCAGGAAGCGGGGCAGCCCGCCGGTCTGGGCGGCCAGGCTGCGGTGGTTGCCGTCCGCGACGACCAGGTCCCCGCCGCCGGCGAGAGCGGTCAGCGTGGCCTGCTCCGGGCCGGGGCCGAGCAGCCAGATGGCGTGCGTGCGACCCGCCTGGTCGGTGTCCGTCGCGGCGGGCGCACCGGCCGTGTCGGTCGCCGCCGCGAGCGCGGCGTGCAGTTCGTCACCACGCCCGGTCTGGAGCAGGAGTACGGGTGAGAGCAGGTGGCCCAGCGCGTCGGCCAGCGCAACCCGCTCGCGCACCTTGGCGATGAAGACGTCCTCGTTGCGGATGACCAGGCCCGGCTCGTCTGCCCGGGTGGAGATCTGGTCGGTGTCCACCATCGCGAACAGCCCGTACGCCGGCTCCTCGCCGGGGGCGCTGATCCGGTAGAGCACCACCACCTGCTCGGCGGGGGTGTAACTGCCGTCGGCCTTGGCCTCGGCGAGGCGGGCCACCGCGTCCGGCAGCGCGTCGAGGAACGACCTGCCCAGGCTCTGCGGGGCGCGGTGCGGCATCTCGATGCCGAGAGCGCTGTGCGGGTTCGACTCGATGATCGCGGTGATCTCCGCGTCGTCGGCGAACTCGTCGTAGTTTTGCGCGCCGGTGCCGCCAGTGGTGACCCAGGCCCGGGTGATCGGATGCACGACCGTCATGCCCACTGACGCTACCGGCGACGGTGTCGCCGCCGACGGGGACCCGCGGGGCGTCCACCAGATGAAAGCGCCCGGTGGGGCCCGGCCGGTCAGCCGGCGCGGTCTGAGGTGCCTCGGCGGTGCCTACCCGCGCTCAGCGGCCCACCGTTGCCACGCCGACCGGCCCCGATCGGCCCGGTGTTCAGGGCGCGGCGAGGCGACGCGGGCGGCCCCGGCACGGGACGGTCGGGAGGCGGTGTGGGAACGGGCCGCGGGCTCAGCGGCGGCGTCGGCACCGGGCGCGGAGGAGCCGGCGCCGGCGGCGGAGGAGCCGGTTCGGCCGGTGCTGCCCCCGACGGCACCAGCGCCGGCGCGTCGGTCGGCACCGCGCCGGCGGACGACGGCAGTGGGTCGACCGCCCTGGGCGGGGTGAGCCGGGAGGTCACCGGGACCCGGGCCACGCCCACCACGATGGGCGGCGCGAGTAGATCCACCAGGTGGGCGGGCAGGTCCGGGCGGACCGTCGGCCAGCGGGAGTCGTCAACGGACCAGTAGTCCGCGCCGGGAGTCTCGATCACCCCCTGCCGGGTCAACTGATCGTCACCGGACGCACGGTGCTTGGCCATCGGGATTTGCCTCCACGAACTGCGGCGTGCGGCCCTGCGGGTCGCTGCGGCGGACACCGAGGGAAACGACGCCGCCCGCCTCCCGGTGACGCCACGACCCTCCGCCGACCTCGGCACCCGACGAGAAACGCCCCCGTCCGCGCCACTGACGAAGCCCGGACGGGGGCGCGGCGGTCGTCGCTCAGTCGAAGATCGGGCTCTGCTCGCGGGTGCGCTTGAGCTCGTAGAAGCCCGGGGTGCCGGCGACCAGCAGCACGCCGTCCCAGAGCCGGCCGGCGGCCTCCCCCTTCGGAGCCGGAGTGATCACCGGGCCGAAGAACGCGACCGGGGTGCCGTCCGGGCCGGGCGCGTGCACGACCGGAGTGCCCACGTCCTGCCCGACCGGGCGCATGCCCGCCTCGTGGCTGGCCCGCAGCGCCTCGTCGTAGTCGGTGCTGTCGGCGGCCGCGGCCAGTGCCGGGTCGAGGCCGGCCTCGGTGAGCGCGGCCACGTACAGCTCCGGACCCCGCTCCTGCTTCTGCAGGTGGATCCGGGTGCCGAGCGCGGTGTAGAGCGGGCGCAACACGTCATTGCCGTGCAGCTGCTCGGCGGCGATGCAGACCCGCACCGGGCCCCACGCGGTCTTCAGGAACTCCTTGTAGTCCTCGGGCAGCTCGTCCCGGCCGTCGTTGAGCACGGCCAGGCTCATCACGTGGAAGCGGATGTCCACATCCCGGATCTGCTCGACCTCGAGCAGCCAGCGGGAGGTGATCCACGCCCACGGGCAGGCCGGGTCGAACCACATGTCGGCGGTGACACGTTCGGTCACTGTGAGATCCCTTCACGACGGGTGACGCCGACAGGTCGGCGTCTCAGGAGAATCCTCACCCCGCAGCGCATCAGCCGGCACCCGAATGAGAGCGTGACCTCGGCCACCGCGGGCTGCCCGTACATGGAAGACTCGAATCGGGCCAGCCGTCACGAGCGGTAGGCGAACGGGCGCCGCCGGGCGTACGGCGACATGTGGGATGGAGACGAACAGTGCCGGGAGTGCGCAACCTGACGCAGGTCGAGGCGACCGAGCGGGCACGCCTGCTCAACGTGACGGGGTATGACATCAGTCTGGACCTGTCCAGCGCCGTGCTGGCGGCCGACGGCCGCACGTTCAGGTCGACGACCGAGGTCCGGTTCCGCTGCTCCGAACCGGGCGCGAGCACCTTCATCGAGCTGGCCGCCGAGTCGGTGCGGTCCGCGACGCTGAACGGCACGCCCGTCGACCTCGCCGACTGGTCCGCCGACAAGGGCCTGACCCTGTCCGGGTTGGACAGCGACAACGTCCTGGTGGTCGACGCCGACTTCGGTTACTCCAACAGCGGCCAGGGTCTGCACCGGACGGTCGACCCGGTGGACGGCGAGACGTACCTCTACAGCCAGTTCGAGACGGCCGACGCGCAGCGGGTGTTCGCCTGCTTCGACCAGCCCGACCTGAAGAGCGTCTACACCTGGCACGTCACAGTGCCGGCGCACTGGCGGGCGGTCTCCAACATGCCGGTGCAGCGGGAGGAGCCGGCGGGTGAGGCGCTCAAGACGCTGCACTTCACCGAGTCGCCCCGGATGAGCACCTACATCACGGCGATGTGCGCCGGGCCGTACCACGAGGTGCGCGACGCACACGACGGCATCGACCTGGGGGTGTTCTGCCGGGCGTCGATGGCACAGTACCTGGACTCCGACGACCTGTTCCTGATCACCAAGCAGGGCTTCGACTTCTTCCACGAGAAGTTCGACGTGCGTTACCCGCTGCCGAAGTACGACCAGCTCTGGGTGCCCGACTTCAACGCCGGCGCGATGGAGAACTTCGGCTGCGTGACGCACGCCGAGTCGCACTACCTGTTCCGCTCGCAGGTCACCGACTTCGAGTACGAGCAGCGGGCCAACACGATCCTGCACGAACTGGCCCACATGTGGTTCGGTGACCTGGTCACCATGCGCTGGTGGAACGACCTGTGGCTGAACGAGTCGTTCGCCGAGTGGGCCAGCCACTGGTGCAACACCAACGCGACCCGGTTCACCGAGGCGTGGACGACCTTCCTGTCCATCCGGAAGAACTGGGGCTACCGGCAGGACCAGCTCTCCTCCACCCACCCGGTCTACACCGAGATGCCGGATATGGAGGCCGTGGAGGTCAACTTCGACGGCATCACCTACGCCAAGGGCGCGAGCGTGCTCAAGCAGCTCGTCGCGTACGTGGGTGAGGAGCCGTTCGTGGCCGGGCTGCGGGCCTACTTCGGCAAGCACGCCTGGGGCAACGCCACCTTCGACGACCTGCTCACCGAGCTGGAGGCCGCATCCGGGCGGGAGCTGCGCAAGTTCGCCGCGCAGTGGTTGGAGACCGCGCAGGTCAACACGCTGCGTCCGGAGGTGACCATCGGGGCCGACGGCACGTACGAGCAGGTGCTGGTGCGGCAGGAGGCCCCGGCGGCGTACCCGACGCTGCGGACCCACCGCATCGGCGTGGGCCTGTACGACCTGACCGACGGACGGCTGGTCCGTCGGGAGCGGTACGAGGTTGACGTGACCGGCGAGCACACGGATCTTGCCGCGCTGCGCGGCGTCCGGGCGGCCGACGTGTTGCTGCTCAACGACGACGACCTCAGTTACACCAAGCTGCGCCTCGACGAGCGCTCGATGGCGACAGTGGTGCAGCACATCGGTGGCTTCGACTCGTCGCTGGCCCGCGCGCTCTGCTGGACCGCCGCCTGGGACATGATCCGCGACGCCGAGCTGTCCGCCCGCGACTACGTGGCGCTGACGCTGAGCGGGCTGCCCGCGGAGACCGACATCAACCTGGTCACCGCCACCCTGCGGCAGGCGACCACCGCGCTCACCCTGTACGCCGACCCGGCCTGGGCGCCGACCGGCTGGGCCGACCTGGCCCGTACCGCCCGCGACGCACTCGCTGCCGCCGAGCCCGGCAGCGGGTTCCAGTTGGCCTGGGCCCGTGCGTTCACCTCGGCGGTCCGCTCAGCGGAAGACCTGGCCACGCTGCGCGGTTGGCTGGACGGCACCGGCATGCCGGCCGGGCTGACCGTCGACACCGAGCTGCGCTGGTCGGTCCTCGCCGCGCTGGTGGCGAACGGTGCCGCCGGGACCGCCGAGATCGAGGCGGAGCTGAGCGGCGACCGCACGGCCAGCGGCGAGCGGGAAGCCGCTTACGCGCACGCGTTGATGCCGACGGCCGAGAACAAGGCCGCCGTGTGGGCCCTGCTCACCGGCCCGGACGCGCTGCCCAACTGGCGGCACCGGGCGCTGTTGCAGGGCTTCGCCCACCCGGCGCAGGTGGAGCTGGTCGCCCCGTACCGGGAGCGGTACTTCGCGGCGGTCGGGCAGGTGTGGGCCACCCGGGACAGCGAGCCGGCGCAGGAGTTCGCCCAGCTGGCGTACCCGACCTACCTGGTGGAGGACGACACGGTGGCGGCCACCGACGCGTGGCTGGCCGGTGACGGGCACCCGGCCCCGCTGCGTCGACTGGTGGCCGAGGGCCGCGACGGTGTGGTGCGGGCGCTGAAGGCCCGCGCGAAGGACGCCGAGAGCGCCTGAGCGGCGTTGCCCGGTCCGGGGCCGGCGTGGGTGTGAGCCCGCGCCGGCCCCGAACGTTATCGTGGCGGGAGGAGGTGGACGTGATGGCACACCCGACCGACGAGTGGCGGCCCGTTGCGCGCGCGTGGCGCGAGCAGGACCTGTTCAACCTTCCCGATAATGGGAACCGCTACGAGATCATCGACGGGAGCCTGCACGTGACCCCACCGGCCGACGACGATCACCACGAGCTGGCCGACAGCATTCGGACGGCTATCGGGGCTGCGGCACCAGATGGATGGCGGATTATTCGTGAGATCGGGCTGGGGCTGCCGTCGGGCAACCTGATTCCGGATGTGACGGTGCTGAAGCCAAACACCCCACGTGGTGTGCGTTGGCATCAACCGCAAGGCGTCAGTCTCGTTGTCGAAGTGGAGTCGCCGACGAGCCGCCGGCATGACCGCTTCACCAAACCCGGTCTCTACGCCGAAGCGGGGATTCCGCACTACTGGCGTGTGGAGCGAGGCGACTTCGGCCCGATCATCTACCGCTACCGCCTGATCAAGGACGTGCACTACGACCTGGTCGGCACCATTGGTCCGGACGACGCGGTGACAGTGGATGAGCCGTGGACGATGAGGTTGGACCCGAGCGCCTGGCCGCGCTGAGACACCCGGAAACACGAAAGCCCGGCCCGATGATCGTGGGCCGGGCTTCGTCGTGTGTGCCGGTCAGCCCTTGCCGGCGTGGCTGGCGAGCTGGTCGAGACCGTTGATGATGCCGCCGGCCAGGTCACCGCCGCTGAACGCGCCGACCATGGAGAGCGCGGCCAGCTTGGCGTACGTGTCGGGGATGCGCTTGCGGGCGTACCGCCCGGTGATGATCTCCAGCTGCCGCTGGTTGGGCGACACGGCGATCAGCACCGACTTGTCGGGCTCGGCGAGCTGACGGTGCAGCCGCTGGGCGTGCTCGCGGATCGGCTCGTCGAGACCACCGACGAAGACCGAGAAGACCAGGCCGGTGCCCTTGTCGGCCAGGCGCAGGGCCTCGTCGATGCGCAGCAGCTGGCGGGTCGAGAACGGCCCGTCGAGCACCTCGGGCGGATTCTCCGACCCGGTCTGCTTCTCACCAACGGTCACTTGCGCCTCCGGTTCCACCGGCCGGCGCCTCGACGCTGGCCTGCTCAAGCTTGTGGCTGGTCAACGCGGGCGCCTGCGCCCCCGCCGTCAGCGCGGTGCCGGCCGAGTCGGCCAGCTGCTCCGGGCGGCCCAGGAACCAGACCGGAGTGAAGTCGAAGGGCCGGCCCGGACGGTAGCGCTTGGCGCCACCGCCACCGCCGGTGGCACCCCCACGGCTACCGGCGTACGACAGGCCGGCGATGACCAGCACCGCGGCCAACGGGATGCCGACGAAGACCAGCAACGTCTCGGTAACAGACAATCCCAACGCCCCCAGGCGGAAGAAGGACGACCTTGAACAACCGGGTCGGATGGACGATCACGCTGCCGACCGCCCGACTCCGTCGCCATTCACGTTAGCGGAGTCGACGGCCCGCCAGATTGCGGGGTGCCGATCCCATCCGTCACTGGAGTTCTCCAGTTGCGCAGCGGTAGCGATAAGCCGCGCGTCGTCGCCGTAACGGCCGGTGAGCAGCACCCCGACGGGCAGGCCGTCGGTGGTGGTACCCAGTGGCAGGGAGACGGAGGGATCGCCGGTGACGTTGAAGATGGCGCAGTAGGGCGAGAACCGGCGTTGCCTGTCGAAGTCGGCGGCCGGGTCCGCGTCGGCGGTGAACCAGCCCACGGGTGCCTGCGGGGTGGCCAGGGTGGGACAGAGGAGCAGGTCGCAGCCGGCGGTGCGGCGGGCACCGAGGCGTACCTGCGCCTGCAGTTCCCCGAGGGTGGCGGTCAGGGTGCCGGCGGAGAGTTCGGCGCCCCGGGCCCGGAGCAGCCGGGTCAACGGCAGCAGCTCCGCCTCCCGCTGCGGTGGCACCGGGGCGAGCGCCAGGACGTACCAGAGGATCTCGAACAGCGGCCACGCCGCCGGCCCCAGCGGCGGCGGCACCTCGACCATCTCGTGGCCGGCCGCCGTGAGCAGCGCGGCGGCCCGGTCCACGGCGGCCACGCAGTCGGGGTGCACCGGCTCGTCGGCGAGCATCGGCGTGGTGAACCGGCCGATCCGCAGCGGGCCGGGCTCGGCCCGTCGCGCGACGGCCAGGTAGCCGCCGGGCGGCGCGGGTGGCGGCAGGTAGGGCTCGCCGGGGACCGGAACGGCCATGACGTCGAGCAGCGCGGCGACGTCGGTGACCGTCCGCCCGAGCGGGCCGTTGGTGGGCAGGCCGAACGCGCCGGAGCCGATCGGCCCCCCGGAGACGACGCCCCGACTGGGCTTGTAGCCGACCAGACCGCAGAGCGACGCCGGGATGCGCAGCGACCCACCGCCGTCGGACCCCTGGGCGACCGGGACCAGCCCGGCCGCGACCGCCGCCGCCGCGCCGCCACTGGACCCGCCCGCCGTGTACGCAAGCTGCCACGGGTTGCGGGCCGGCGGAGCGACCCGGCCCTCCGAGTAGAGCGAACAGCCCAGCTCGGAGGTGGTCGTCTTGCCCAGGCTGACCAGACCGGCGGCCTTGATGAAGCGGACCACGTCGGCGTCGACCGGCGCGACGAAGTCGAAGAAGGCTGCCGAACCGAAGGTGGTGCGGACCCCGGCGGTGAGCGTCAGGTCCTTGATCGCTGTCGGCACGCCGTGCAGCGGGCCGCGCTCCTCGTTCGGCACCGCGTCGGCGGCGCGCGCGGCCTGCCGGGCGAGGTCCGGTGTGACGGTGACGAACGCGCCCACTGTGTCGCCGAGCGCCGCCACCCGGCGCAGGGAATGCTCGACCAGCTCGACGCTGGACAGCTCGCCGCGGGTCATCGCGGCGGCCTGCTCCAACGCGGTCAGGTCGTGCGGCTCGGCCATCCCGTCATCCTGCCCGCTGGGAGCGGATGTCGGCGGCCGACACGGCGGCCGACCATCAGTCCAGCGTGCCCGCCGGCGCCACCCACTCACTGCGGGGCCCACCGATGTCACTGATCAGATCGAAATCCCGGTCGTAGTGCAGGACGGTCGCGGAGTATTCGGCAGCGGCCGCCGCGACCAGGACGTCGACGGGACTGGCCGCCCGGTGGTGGCCACGGACTGTCAGCGCCAGTTGCAGGTCGCGCGCCCTAGTCGCCAAGGCCGGAGTGATCGGAAGGTCGATCATCAGTTCTGCCCGGCGTGCCCGCACCGTCATGGCGTCACGAAAGTCGCGGGCACTTCGCCCATTCTCGAGATCAAGCGGAACGCAGGTCGCCGCGAGCCGCTCCTCGAGAATGGCCGTGATCCGCTTAGCCACCGCCGGCTGGCGGAGGCGACTCCAGGCCGACGTGTCGATTAGGTAGAGCCCGGCCGGTGGGGTCATGCGGCGTCCTGCTCGCCGCGCGGCGTCTTGTCGTCCTCGACCAAGCCGGTCCAGTCCTGTTCGATGGAGATCGAAATCAGCTCCCGGATGGCCTCCATCCGTTCGCTGCGCTCCGCGACGAGCCGCAATGCCGCATGGATCGTGTCCTTTTTACTCTTGGTGCCGAGTTCGCGACGGGCCCGGTCGAGAAGTTCATCATCAAGATCTATAACGGTCTTCATGAGCGGAGTATATCCACGAAGGCAAAGTTTATATACGCAACAGGCCAAGGAAACGCAGGGCGTTGGTGGACAGGAGCTTGTCGCGTTGGTCGTCGCTGAGGAAGTCGGCGTCGTGGACCACCGCGCCGGCCGGCCGTTCGCCCAGCGGGTACGGGTAGTCACTGCCGACCAGCACCCGATCCTCCCCCAGCGTGTCGACCAGCAGCCGCAGGGCGGGTGGCGCGAAGACCACCGAGTCGACGCTGAACCGGTCGAGGTAGCTGCTGGGCGGGCCGGCGGACGCGCCCCGGACCAGGTCGCCACGGCGGTGCCAGGCGTTGTCGGCGCGACCGAGCCAGAACGGGAAACTGCCGCCGCCGTGCGCGAAACAGATCCGCAGCGTCTCGGGCACCCGGTCGAAGACACCGCCGAGGATCATCGCCAGCACCGACAGGTGCGTCTCGGCGGGCATGCCGGTGAGCCAACGGGCCATCCAGCGGTCCAGTCGCGGCCCGCCGGGCATGTCCCACGGGTGGACGAAGACGGGTGCGCCCACCTCGGCACAGTGCTGGAGGAAGGTGACCACGCCGGCGTCGTCCAGGTCCCGGTCGCCGACGTGGTTGCCGATCTCCACGCCCACGTGCCCGGCGGCGAGGCTGCGGTCCAGCTCGGCACAGGCGGCGTCCGGGTCCTGGAGCGGCACCTGGCAGAACGGCACCAGTCGGTCACCCCCGGCCGCGGTGACCTCCAGGGTCAGGTCGTTGAAGATCCGGGCGACCTTCACCGCCTGGTCGGCCGGGCGGTCGTAGCTGAAGAAGACCGGGGTGGGCGAGACCACCTGCACGGCCACGCCGTCGGCGTCCATGTCGGCCAGTCGGCGCGACGCGTCCCAGCACTCCGCGCCGACCGGGCGGAACTCCGTCTCCCCCACCATGATCATGGCGGCACGCTCGGAGTCGACCCGCAACCACGGCCAACCGGACCCGCCGCACGCCGCGCCGAGGTCCGGCCAACCCTTTGGTACGACGTGCGTGTGCACGTCGACCACGCCTGCGGGCATCAGCCCTTGCCCGGGTGCAGGGTGCCGCAGTCGGCGCAGGTGCGCGCCTGCTCGTCGGCGTAGAACGCCTGGAACACCGGGGGCAGATCGGCGGCGATGTCGCGGACCTGCAACTCGACCTCGTGCACCTTGCTGCCGCACTCCGGGCAGTACCACTGGAACGTCTCCAGCGTGCCCTCCTCGCGGACCCGCTCGACGACCACGCCGATCGAGCCGGCCTCCGGCCGCTGCGGCGAGTGCGGGGTGTTGCGCGGCAGCATCCACATCTGCCCCTCGCGCACGTGCACAGTACGCGGCCCCTCCGGGGTGACCAGGTTGATGTGCATGTTGCCCTTGACCTGGTAGAAGAACTCCTCGTACGGGTCCACGTGGAAGTCGGTGCGCTGGTTGGGCCCGCCCACCACCATCACGATGAAGTCGTCCCCGCCGGGGAACATCTCCTTGTTGCCCACCGGGGGCTTCAACAGGTGCTGGTTGTCGGCGATCCAGCCCGGAAAGCTGAACGGTTCGGCGATCTCACTCACGACTGACCTCCCGAGGGAAGAAGGGCCACTGCCTGGATTTCGATCAGCAGGTGCGGGTGCGGCAACTGGTGCACCGCCACCGTCGTACGGGTCGGTCCGGCGGCGTCGAAGAACTCGGCCCACACCTCGTTGTAACCACCGAAGTCGTTCATGTTGACCAGGTACGTCGTCACCTGCACCAGGTCGGTGAGGTCCGCGCCGACCGAACGCAGCAGATCCCGCACGTTCTCGATGACGGCCCGCGTCTGCGCACGGATGTCGAGATTGGTGGTGCCGAACCCGTCCACCTCCACACCGGCGAAGGTGTTGTCCGCGCGCCGCGACGACGTACCGGAGACGAAGACGAACCCACCGGCGACCTTGACGTGCGGAAAAGCCCCCCGCGGGACGGCCTTCCCGGCCACCACCCGGGCGGTCATGACGACGCCCGCAGCGAGGCCGTGCCGAGCTTCTCGACGACGGCGCGGACGTGGGCGCCGGGACGCAGCGGAACAGCGGCGGTGGCGGCGCCGGCCAGGAAGACCCAGCCGGACTCCAGCCGCACCCCGTGCCGGCCCGCCAGCCGGATGCCCTCGTCGAGCGCCCGGCGCGGATCACCGAGGATCGCCGCCGTCGAGCCGACCTGCGCCACCCGCCCGTCGACCTCCAGCAGCACGCCCAGGTTGTCCAGCCCCGCCGGCACCGGCGCCCACGGCCCGATCACGAAGGCGGCGGCCGAGGTGTTGTCCGCTACCACGTCCGGCAGCGAGAAACGGAAGTCCGCGTACCGGGAGTCGATCAACTCGATGGCCGGGGCGACCGCGCGGACCGCCGTGGCGAAGTCGCCGACCGGCTCGCCCGGCTCGGGCAGCCGGTCCAGCAGGAACGCCACCTCCGGCTCGACCCGGGGGTGGATGTACGCGGCCGGGTCCACCGCGCCACCGTCGGGCACCCGCATCGCGTTGGTGAGCCGCCCCCAGATCACCTCGTCCACGCCGACCTGGGCCATCTTCGCCCTGCTGGTCAGCCCCATCTTCAGCCCGACCAACCGCTCACCGGCGTTCAGCCGGCGTTGCAGCAGCGCGGCCTGCACGGCGTACGCGGTGTCCACGTCGAGGCCGGTCTCGGCGGCGAGCTGCGGGATCGCGGTGGCCGTGTCGGCCGCCGCGCCCAACTTCTCGGCGATCCCCGTGATGTCCACGCCGATCATGCTGCGCCACCTTCCGTTCGCGCCTGCGGGGCTCGCAAACCCGGCTCACTCCTCGCGCTCACAGCCTGCCCCTTGTCGGCCAGGTCGAGTGCGACGTCCACGATCATGTCCTCCTGGCCGCCCACCATCCGGCGGCGGCCCAGCTCGACGAGGATCGACCGGACATCCACGCCGTACTTCGTGGAGGCCCGCTCGGCGTGCCTCAGGAAGCTGGAGTAGACCCCGGCGTACCCCAAGGAGAGCGTCTCGCGGTCCACCTGGACCGGCCGGTCCTGAAGCGGGCGGACGATGTCGTCGGCGGCATCCATCAGCGCGAACACGTCACACCCGTGCTTCCAGCCGTGCAGCTCGGCAACCGCGACGAAGACCTCCAGCGGGGCGTTGCCGGCGCCCGCGCCCATGCCCGCGAGGGAGGCGTCGACGCGAACGGTGCGGCCGCGCACCGCGTCGGGGCCGACCGGCGCGGACCCGGTGACCCGGCCGTGCTCGACGGCGAGCACGCTGTTGGCGACCCCGAGCGACAGGTTGTGGTGGGCGTGGATGCCGATCTGCGTCTCCGGAGCGAGGACCTGCCGGTACGCGTCGACCCGCTGCGCCACGTCGGACATCAGCAGCCGGCCGCCGGAGTCGGTGACGTAGACGCAGTGCGCCCCGTACGACTCCATGAGCTTGGCCTGCCCGGCCAACCCGACCGGGTCATTCATGTGCGACATCATCAGGAACCCGGCCACGTCCATGCCGTTCTCCCGGGCCCAGGAGATGTGCTGGGCGGAGATGTCCGCCTCCGTGCAGTGGGTGGCGATCCGGACGCTTGTCACCCCGAGCGCCTTCGCGGCCTTCAGGTCGGCGATCGTGCCGATGCCCGGCAGCAGCAGGGTGGTCAGTTTCGCAGTGGTCAGCATCTCGGCCGCCGCCGAGATCCACTCCGCGTCGCTGGCGGCGCCGTGGCCGTAGTTGACGCTGGAGCCGGCGAGGCCGTCACCGTGCGCCACCTCGATGGCGGCCACCCCGGCGGCGTCCAACGCGGCGGCGATGGTGCGTACGTGGTCGACTGTGTACTGGTGGGCGATGGCGTGCATGCCGTCGCGCAGCGTCACGTCCTGGATGTACAGCTCGGTCATGGCGCGGCCACCTCCGAAGAACGCAGGGCGACCAGCCGCTCCGCGGTGCGCAGCGCGGCCGAGGTCATGATGTCCAGGTTCCCGGCGTACGCGGGCAGGTAGTGCCCGGCGCCGGAGACCTCCAGGAAGACCGACACCTGCAGGGCGGTGAGCCGCCGCCCGAGCGTCGGCAGGTACGTCTCGACCCTGTCGAACTGCACGTCCTGCTTAAGCCGGTAGCCGGGGACGTACTCCTGCACGGCCGCCACCATCTCGGCGACCGAGGCGGCGATGGCGTCGGTGTCGGCGTCGGCGTCCGGGCAGAGGCAGTAGACGGTGTCCCGCATCAGCAGCGGCGGGTCCGCCGGGTTCAGCACGATGATCGCCTTGCCCCGCTCGGCACCGCCCACCACCTCGATGGCGCGGGCCGTGGTCTCGGTGAACTCGTCGATGTTGGCCCGGGTGCCCGGCCCGGCGGACTTCGAAGCGATCGACGCGACGATCTCCCCGTACGCCACCGGGGTGACCCGGCGTACCGCGGCGACGATCGGCACTGTCGCCTGCCCGCCGCAGGTGACCATGTTGACGTTGGGCTGGTGCAGGTGCTCGTCGAGGTTGACCGGCGGCACCACGTACGGGCCGAGCGCGGCCGGGGTCAGGTCGACCACAGTGCGGCCGTGAGCGCGCAACACCTCGTCGTGGCGTCGGTGCGCGCCGGCCGAGGTGGCGTCGAACACCAGCTCGACGTCGGCGAACTCGGGCAGCGCGACGAGCCCGTCCACGCCGTCGGCGGTGGTGGCGACGCCGAGCCGGCGAGCGCGCGCCAGGCCGTCGGAGGCTGGGTCGATGCCGGCCATCGCCACCATGCGCAGGCTGTCACTGAGCCGCAACACCTTGATCATCAGGTCGGTGCCGATGTTTCCCGATCCCAGCACCGCCACGTTGGTGGTCACTTGCCGCCCCTGTCGCTGAAGGATGTCCGCACCGAGCCGAGCCCGGAGATCCGGGCCTCGTACGCGGCACCCGGGGTGACCGGCACCATCGGACCGAGCGCCCCGGAGAGCACCACGTCCCCGGCGCGCAGCGGGTCACCGGCGCGGGCGAGGGTGCCTGCCAACCACTGCAGGGCGTGCAGCGGATTGCCCAGGCAGGCGGCGCCCGCGCCCACCGAGACCGGCTCGCCGGCGTGCTCCAGCACCATCCCGCACAGTCGCAGGTCCACGTCGGCGAGCCGGCGTGGCGTGGTGCCGAGCACGAAGAGCCCGCTGGAGGCGTTGTCGGCGACGGTGTCCACTATGGAGATGTCCCAGGCGGCGATCCGGGAGTCGACGATCTCGATCGCCGGCAGCACGTGGTCGACCGCGCGGATCAGGTCGACAGTGGTGAGCTGCGGGTTCGGGAGGTCCTTGTCGAGCACGAAGGCGATCTCCGCCTCCACGCGGGGCTGGAGCAGCCGGTCGATGGGCACCTCGACCCCGTCGCCGACCGCCATGGCGTCGGTCAGCATGCCGAAGTCCGGCTGGAACACCCCGAAGGTCTCCTGCACGGCCCGGGAGGTCAAGCCGATCTTCGCGCCGACCCGGCGTTCGCCGCGGCCCTGCCAGGCCCGCGCCTGGAGTTGCTGCACCCGGTACGCGGCCTCGACGTCGCCCTCCGGCAGCAGCCGGCCCCGCAGCGGCGCGCACGGCTTGCCCGTGCTGCGGGCGTCGGCCAACTCCCGGTTGGCGGCCTCGATGTCAGCTTCCATGCCCGCTCCCTCGCTACGGCTCACGACAGGTCCACGCAGACGTTTGTGAGTTCGGAGTAGAAGTTCAGCGAGTGCACGCCGCCCTCACGACCGATCCCGGACGCCTTCACCCCGCCGAACGGGGTGCGCAGGTCACGCAGGAACCAGGTGTTGACCCAGACGATGCCGGCGTCGAGCCGGGCGCCGGCCCGGTGCGCGACACCCACGTCCCGGGTCCACACGGTCGCCGCCAGGCCGTACTCGGTGCCGTTGGCCAGGGCGTACGCCTCGTCCTCGGTGTCGAACGGCGCGACGTGCACCACCGGGCCGAAGATCTCCTCCCGGTTGGTGCGGGCGTCCGGGCCGAGCCCGGTGAGCACCGTCGGCTGCACGTACGACCCGCCGTCGCGGGTGTCGCCGAAGGTGGGCGCGCCGCCACCGGTGAGCACCTCGGCGCCCTCGGAGCGGGCCAGCTCGTACGCGCCGAGCACCTTCGCCCGGTGCTGGTGGGAGATCAGCGGCATGGTGGCGGTGGCCTCGTCGGTCGGCCAGCCGAACGCCAGCTCGCCGGCCCGCTTCGCCAGCCGGGCGGTGAACTCCTCGAAGACCGGGCGCTGCACGTAGATGCGCTCGGTGCAGAGGCACACCTGCCCGCCGTTGGTGAAGCTGGACCGCACCGAGCCGGCCACCGCGGCGTCCAGGTCGGCGTCGGCGAAGACCAGGCCGGCGTTCTTGCCGCCGAGTTCGAAGCTCACCGCCTTCACCCCGTCGGCGGCGGCCCGCATGATCGCGCTGCCGGTGGCCGACTCGCCGGTGAACGTGATCGCGTCGACGCCCGGGTGGCGGGTGAGGAACTCGCCCGCCGAGTCCGGCCCGAAGCCGTGCACCAGGTTGAACACCCCGGCCGGTACGCCGGCGGCGGCCATCACCTCGGCGAGCACCGTCGCCGAGGCGGGAGTCTCCTCGCTGGGCTTGACCACGACGGCGTTGCCGCAGGCCAGTGCCGGAGCCACCTTCCAGGTGAGCAGCAGCAGCGGCAGGTTCCACGGCACGATGACCGCGACCACACCGACCGGCTTGCGCAGCGCGTAGTTGAGCGCCCGGCCGCCGGTCGGGGTGACAGTCGTGAACGACTCGGTGGGGGCGGTCGCCACGATCTCCGCGAACGCCCGGAAGTTCGCAGCGCCGCGCGGAATGTCCAGGGTGCGGGCCTGGGCGATGGACTTGCCGGTGTCGGCGACCTCGGCGGTGACCAGGTCGTCGAAGCGGCGCTCCAGCTCGTCGGCGACGCGGCGCAGCACCTCGGCGCGCTCGCGCTCCCCCATCCGGCCCCACGGCCCCCGCAGCGCCGCCCGGGCGGCCGCCACCGCGTCGTCCACAGCGGACTGCGAGGCCTCGTCCACCTCGAAGACCTGCTCCCCGGTGACCGGGCTGGCCTTGGCGAACGTGTTTCCGCCGTCGACGAACTCGCCGGCGACGAAGTTACGCAACCGCTGCGGGCCACTCGGCGCGTGGCCGGCCATCAGCCGCGGATCCCAGTTGCCGGTCATGCCCGCCTCCCTCGGCTCAGTGCCGCACCGACCGCGCCGACCAGCAGCAGCGCGGCCCCGCCGACGACCGCCCCGAGCACCCGGTGCTGTCGGCGCACCCGGCGGCGAACCTCCGCGTACGGGGTGGTGGAGAACGACACCAGCTCGTACTGGGAAACGTACCGGCCGGGCAGGGCCCGTTCCAGTGCGTGCTCCACCCGCCGCCGGGTCTGGAAGACCGGGGAGGCGACCTTGTCCCGCATCTCCACGAAGTTGGTCAGCGCCATCGTCGCGATGGCCTCGACGTTCTCCTGTCGGCGCCGCTGGAACAGCGGCAGCGCCGCCAACCAGTCGTCGGCGCACTCGTCCAGGCAGCGGTCCAGTTCCACCACGTCCTCGAAGGCGCAGTTGGCGCCCTGGCCGTAGAACGGCACGATGGCGTGCGCCGCGTCGCCGAGCAGGCCGACCTTGCCGTTGACCTGCCACGGGGTGCAGCGCACGGTGCCGAGCACGCCCACCGGGTTGTGCTGGTAGTCGTCGACGAGGTTCGGGGCCAGCGGGACCACGTCCGGGTAGTGCTCGGTGAAGTGCCGTTCGATCTCCGCCGGGCCGGTCAGCGAGGCGAAGCTGCCGGCGCCGTCGTTGGGCCAGAACAGCGTGCAGGTGAAGGAGCGGTCCGGGTTCGGCAGCGCGATCATCATCGAGTTGCCCCGCGGCCAGATGTGCAGCGCGTCCGGGTCCAGGGCGAAGTCCCCGCCCAGCGGCGGAATCGTCAGCTCCTTGTAGCCGTAGTCGAGGAAGTCCACGCTCTCGTCCAGCAGCCCGTACGCCAGCAGTTGCCCGCGCACTGCGGAGCCGGCGCCGTCGGCACCCAGCACGACCGACGCCTTCGCCGCGACCGTGCCCTGCGGGGTCTCGAAGCTCAGGGCGCCGTCGGTCGGGTCGAGCCCGACCAGCCGGTGATCGAAGACGACCCGCACCCCGGGCAGCGCGGCGGCCTCGTCCAGCAGGGCGTTGTTCAGCGCACCCCGGCTGATCGAGTTGATCGCCCGGTCGCCGGCCGCGCTGTACGACTGGAACTGCTGTTCGCCCTCGACCGGGTGGATCATCCGGCCGCGCATCGGCAGCGCGTCGGTCATCACCTGCTCGGCCAGCCCGATCCGGCGCAACGCGTCCAGGCCGCGCTCGGAGAGCGCCAGGTTGATCGAGCGACCGCGTTCGGTGGTGCCGGCGCGCGGGTCGGAGCGGCGCTCGTAGAGGGCCACCGGGTAGCCACGCCGGGCCAGGAAGCAGGCCGCCAGACAACCGGCCAGACCGGCACCGATGATCGCGATCTCGTCACGCCGCGCGGTCATGAGGTCGCCCCCACCGTCGCGGCGAGCGCGGTGGCGGCACGCCAGCAGTCGAGGTACGTGGAGTAGAGCGGCACCGGCGCGAACCGCACGACATCGGGTTCGCGGGCGTCGGCGATGACACCGTGTTCGTACCGTAGGCGTTTGGTCAGCTCGGCGGCGCTGCCGGAACCGATGCGCACGGAGAGCTGGCAGCCCCGGCGGGCCGGGTCGCGCGGGGTGACCACCCGCAGCGGCCGGCCGACGGTCACCTCGTCGAGCAGTGACTCCAGCCAGCCGGTGAGGCGCTGGCTGCGCTCGCGCAGCGCGGTCATCCCCACCGCGTCGAACAGCTCCAGCGAGGTACGCACCGGGCCCATCGCGAAGATCGGCGGGTTGGAGATCTGCCAGGCCTCCACGGTGGCCGGTGGCCGGGACACCGGTGTCATCTCGAACCGGGTGGCCGCCGCGGTGCTCCACCATCCCTCGAACCGGGGCAGGTTCTCGTCGCCGAGGTGGCGCTCGTGCACGAAGACGCCCGCCAGCGCGCCCGGGCCGGAGTTCAGGTACTTGTAGGAGCACCACGCGGCGAAGTCGACGTCCCAGTCGTGCAGGGCCAGCGGCACGTTGCCGACCGCGTGGGCCAGGTCCCAACCGACCACCGCGCCGGCGGCCCGGCCGGCAGCCGTGATCGCCGGGATGTCCAGCAGCTCACCGGTGAGGTAGTTGACCCCGCCGAGCAGCAGCAGCGCCACCCGGTCGCCCTCGGCGGCCAGGTAGTCGGTCACGTCCTCGGTGCGCAGGGCGTCCTCACCCGCGCGCGGACGCAACCGGACCACTGTGTCGTCCGGGTCCAGGCCGTGGAACCGGGCCTGGCTGCGCACGGCGTAGCTGTCCGAGGGGAACGCGGCGTCCTCGATGACGATGCGGGTGCGCGCGCCGGCCGGTCGGTAGAAACTCACCATCAGCAGGTGCAGGTTGACGGTGAGCGAGTTCATCACCACGGCCTCCGCGGGCCGGGCGCCGACCAGTCGCGCGGCCGGCCCGGTCAACAACTCGTGGTACGGCAGCCAGGGGCGCTCCGCCTCCAGGTGCCCCTCCACGCCGAGCCGCCCCCACGCGTCCAGGTCGGCCAGGAGTTCGTCGCGGGTGGCCCGAGGTTGCAGGCCGAGCGAGTTGCCGGCCAGGTACGCCGACTCGGGGTGGTCGCCGCCGTCGGCCGGCGGCACGTGGAACAGGTGCCGGTGGCCGGGGTCGGCCTCGTCACGGCGATGCGCTTCCGCCTCGCCGGCGGCGAGGCGGTGCGGCTCGGCTTCAGGGGTCGTCATTGCTTGTTCTCGCTCTCCGGTCACATCGCGGTGCGGGCCGACCACAGCTCCGGGAAGACCACCCGGGCCATGCTGCGCTGCAACCACGCCAGGCCGGCGGAGCCTCCGCTGCCGACCTTGGCGCCCATCGTCCGCTGCACCGCCTTGACGTGGTTCCAGCGCCAGTCGCCGAACTCCTCGGCGACGGCGCTCAGCGCCTCGCCGAGCAGCCGCAGGTGATTGTCCGGGCTGGCGTCGTCGTAGATCCGTACCCAGGCCGCCTCGACCAACGGGTGCGGGTCGTGTTCGACGGCCACGTCCCGGTCGAGCAGGTCGGCGGGGAGGTCGAAGCCGCGCCGGGCGAGTAGCGCGAGCACGTCGTCCCAGAGACTCGGGGTGGACAGCGCGGCGCTCAGTTCGGCATGCACCTCGGTCTGCCGGCGGAACGGGCGGATCAGCGTCGGGTCGCGCAGCCCGAGCAGGAACTCCAACTGCCGGTACATCGCCGACTGGAAGCCGGAGGCCTCGCCGAGCAGATTGCGGAACCGGTTGAAGTCGGCCGGGCTCATCCAGCGCAGGCCCTGCCAGGCGGCGTTGAGCCCCTCCAGGTGCAGCTTGGCTCGGCCCAGCGGGGCCAACGCCTCCCAGATCTGGTCGGCGCGGATCAGCCGCTGGGTCTCCCGCAGCTCGTGGCAGGTCAGCCCGAAGTACAGCTCCATGATCTGACTGACCATCAGGAAGGACATCTCGCCCGGGTCGCTGCTGAGTGGGTGCTGCATCTTGTGCAGGGCGCTGGCCTGCACGTACGCGTCGTACGGCACCATGTCGGCGAACTCCAGGGTCGGCTCGCCGCCGGTGCGCTCCGCCTGCGCGGCACGCTGCCCGGGGGTCACCGGTTGCACCGTGGCACGGCGGTTCGGCACCCGCCGCTCCGTCTGATCCACCATCTCGTCTCCCTCCCCCGGACTAGCCGACGTCATGATCTCGCGGTCGGATCGGCCTGCGGAATGCCGAATCAACGGCTCTCGCCGGCTTCTCCTGGCAAACCAAAGGCAACTAGGCGAAGTCGGTTCACGAAAGTAAGGTCTGAGCGTGGACGACATGGACTGGGCGCTGCTGCGCGAGTTGCAGGCCGACGCGCGGCTCTCCTTCAGCGAGTTGTCCCGGCGGGTGCACCTGTCGCCACCGTCCGTCGCGGAGCGGGTCCGCCGGCTGGAGGAGGCCGGGATCATCACCGGCTACCACGCCCACGTCGACCTGAGCCGCGCCGGCCGTACCGTGGTCGCCCTGATCCGGATGTCCTGCTACGGCGCGCGGTGCATCCTGCACGACCCGGCGGTGGCCGACTGGCCGGAGATCCTGGAGATCCACCGGATCACCGGGGACGCGTGCAGCGTGCTGAAGGTGGCGGCCGGTTCGATCGGCGCGTTCGAGGGGGTCATCGACCGTCTCGCCCCGTACGGCCAACCGTCGAGCACGATGGTCCTCTCCTCCCCGCTGAACTGGCACCCCGTCACCCCCCTCCCCACCACCGGCCCCATCCCCCGCCCACGCTGACCCCACCCCACCTCACCCCACCTCCCCGCGATCTTGCAGTTTCTGTTGGTGAAATGCCGGCTAAGCGCCGATTCGTCACCGCAGAAAGTGCAAGATCGCGAGCGTTGGTGGGTGCGGGGCGGGGTGCGGGGCGGGTTTGCCTCCCCGCCAGCGGGAAAGCAGCGCGCGTGCCCAGGGGAGGGTTCCGGCGGTCGTCGCCGGTTGGGGGGAAATCATGCAGGCAATCCGCACGATCAACCGCGCGCTCTCGTCCGCACTGACACTGGTGGGGTTGGTCGGGGCGTTCGTCCTGTTGTCGGTCGCGCCGGCGCGAGCCGGCGAGAACGTCTTCGTCGAAGTGACACCGAACAGCGCCCAGGCCGGCAGCCGGGTCAGCATCAAGGCGAGCTGCGACAACGACAACAACAACCGGCAGTCCAGCGTGCACTCCGACGCGTTCGGGCACGTTCAGCTCAAACCGGACAAGGGCTTCCTGACCGCGCAGGTCACCATCGCAAGGGACAAGCCGGCCGGTGACTACCCGGTCGACCTGCGCTGCGAGAACGGCCAGACGTCGTCGACCACGCTGACCGTGCTGAACATGGCCTCGCCCAGCAAGGGCCCGGCGACCGGTGGCGGTGGGATGGCCGGCGGGCGCGGCACCGGCTCGCTGCTGGTGCTCGGTGGCGTGGCGTTGGTGGCCACCGCGATCGTGCTCGGGATGGCCGGCGGCCGACGTCGACCGGGAGCCGGCTCCTGAGCCGGATCACCCATGACCCGCAGATCCGCGCGTGCGCGGCCGAACCGCCGCGTCCGCCTCCGGGCCGGGCCGGCGCTGCGCGCGTCCGGCCGGGTGGTGGCCCGCGTCTCCGGACGGCTGCGCCGGGTCGCCGGGCAGGCCGTGTCGGCCAGCGTCACCACCACCGATCCGGCCGCCCGCCCGCTGCCACCGCGGCGCCCGGCCGGGCCGTCGTCGGCCCGACACCGGTTCGGTACGAGCCCCGGGTTCCCGGTGCTGGCCATCGCCGCGCTGATGGTGCTGATCGTGGCGATGCTCGGCGTCGAGCAGGTGACCGGCATGAGCCTGCTGCCGGACCGGCTCAGCGCCGGACTGCGACCGCCGCCGAAGAAGTTCCCGGTGCTGCCGGCCAGCCAACCGACCAGCCTCGCCATCGAGAAGATCGACGTGCGGGCGCCCGTACACGACGTGGGTATCGCCCCGGACGGCACGATCGCCGTGCCGGACGCGGCCCGCGCCCAGGAGGCCGGCTGGTACGACCAGGGGCCCACCCCGGGCCAGTACGGCCCAGCCGTGATCGTCGGGCACGTCGACACCAACAGCGGGCCGGCGGTCTTCCACAAGCTCCGCGAGCTACGCTCCGGTGACGAGATCGAGGTCACCCGCACCGACCAGCGCGTGGCGGTCTTCGAGGTCAACTCGGTGGAGAAGTTCGACAAGGGCCGGCTGCCGGTGGACGAGGTGTACGGCGACTTCAGCCGCCCGAGCCTCCGACTGATCACCTGCGGCGGCCAGTGGGTCGGCGGCGAGACCGGCTACGCGGACAACGTGGTGGTCTTCGCCTCACTGGTCAAGGCGCGGTCCGGGTGAGGGCGGACAGATCTGAACCACGGGTCAGTTCTGGCCTGGGCTTGCCACGGGCAACCCTACGGCCCATCAACGCTTGCGGGGCTGATCGGCGCAACGCTCTGGGCACCTCAACCTCGACGAGGGCGGAGGAAGCCAGCGGGACGTCTCCGTGGCTGTTGAGCCAGGAGACGAGGTCAGCGCTGCACGCCTCCTGCCGAACCAGCGTCGACGTAATCGGCGAGCCGGGCGGCCCCGGTGAGCATGGCCCGGCCTCGCTCGGTGAGCCGTTGCCGCCACTGGAACAGCGAGGCGGCGAGCGGTTCGGCACCGCCAGCGTCGCGCACTCGACGCAGCACGCCGGCGATGTGGTCGAGCCGGTAGCCACCGCGGCGCAACAGGTGGGCCAGTTCGGCGTCCCGGACGTCGTCGGCACGGTAGAGCCGGTAGCGGGTCACCGGATCACGTACCGGTCGCAGCACCCCGGCCCGCTCCCACTTGCGCAGCGTGGCTGGCTGTAGACCGAGCCGGTGAGCCAACACGCTGATCGGCACGGCTTTCTGGCTCTGCGGTTGCGGTCTCGTTCCGGTGAGCGTCGCCACCGCCGCCTCGACCGCGTCCAGGGTTTCGCGATCGCGCTGGAGCAGGGCATGACCCTCGTCGATCGTGCGCAACGCCGTGTCGATCGCACCCCGGTTGACGGCCCGCATGATCTCGCCGCTGGCCGCATGGCCGTGGCCCGGGATCAACGCGAGGTAGGCACGCAGCGCCTTGACGTGCAGCTCGGTGAAGCGACGGTAGCCGTTCGGGGTGCGCTGGGCCGGCGGCAGGACGCCGTCTCGTTCGTAGTTGCGTACGGCCTGCGCGGAGAGGCCGTGGACGCGCGCGAGATCGACCGGTCGGCGTACCACTGGGTTTGAAGGTTTTGTTGCTGCCACCGCGCTCCGCTGCTCGTGAGTTTCAACCGCTGGTTCAACGATACGGTTCATGGAATGTCATCTTTTCTCGACCTGCTGGCGGTATCCCCGGACCTGCTCGCGCTCGGCGAACCGACGCATGGTGAGTCCGCCTTCCTCCAACTCCGCAACGAGGCTTTTCTGTCGCTGACCGAGCGCGGCTACCGCTCGATCGCCGTGGAGAGCGACCGGGCGGCCGGGCTGATCGCCGACGAGTTCGTGCAGGGCGTCGCCGCCGTGACGCTCGACCAGGCGCTCGCCGAAGGGTTCAGCCACGGATTCGGGGCAGCCCCGGCCAACCGCGACCTCCTGCTGCGGATGCGGGAGTGGAACGCCGGACGGCCGGCCGCCGAGCGCCTGACGTTCCACGGCTTCGACGCCCCGGTCGAGCTGGAGAGTGCTCCGAGCCCGCGCCGGCATCTCACCCAGGTCTGCCGGTTCCTCGGCCTGGACCGGGCTGCCGAGATCGACGACCTGATCGGGGACGAGGCGCGGTGGAGTGACACGGCCGCGATCTGGGAACCCGGTCGATCGGTCGGGCGCTCGACCGACGCCCAGCGACTGCGGGTGCTCGCCGACGACCTGCTGACCGAGCTGTACCTGCGGGCGCCGGGGAAGTCAGCGGGCTGGCGGGCGGCATTCGTGCACGCCACGGCCGCTGTCGCGTTGCTGCGCTACCACGCCGCGGCCGCCGCACCACTGGCCCAGGAGGAACGCTTCGCCCGCCTGGCAGCGGTCCGGGACGCGCTGATGGCCGAGAACCTGCTCGCGATCCGATCGGCCGAGGCACACCGCGGGCCCACACTGGTCTTCGCGCACAACACGCACCTCCAGCGTCATCTGAGCACGATGACGCTGGCCGACTCGCAGGTGTCCTGGGCCGGCGCCGGCGCCATCATCGCGTCGCTGCTGGGCGACCGGTACGCGGTGATCGCCGGCAGCCTCGGCGCGAGCCCGGCACTCGGCATCGGGCCGCCCGCCCCTGCCACCTACGAGGGCCGGCTCCAGCAGGAGACCAACCTTCCCCGGTATCTGCCGACGTCCGGCATCGGAGCGGCCGAGCAGCGGACGCACGACTACCGCTACTTCCCGCTGGACCAGGCCACCATCGAACACGCCGACGCGGTCCTGCACGTCCCGACCGGTGTCGACACGGCCGTGCTCGCCGACCGGATCGCCGCACTGCCCGGCACCGAGCAGATCGTGGCGAGCGAGGAGAACGGATCACCCGAGGCGGCCTGGGGCGACCGGTTCTTCTTCGTCGGCCCGGACCGCCGCCAGCCGTTCGCCACCATCGTCGAGCACGACGTGCCCGGCTTCGACGAGGCCGCACAGCTTGACCGGCCCGGCGTCTTCCGCCTCAACCTGGACCTGGGCCGGGCCGAGTTCGAGCGGCTGTTCGGCTTCCCGCCCAAGGCGTTCGAGGAGCACCGGCACGAGTTCGACTTCGCTCGACTGGACACCCTCGTACCGCACCCGGGCTACGCACAGTACGGCTTCGCCAGCATCGTCATGCCCGGTCCGCAACTGCTGCCCGAGATCGACCGGCTACTCGCGATCGCGCACCGCCGAGCGGTCGACCGCCACGAACGCGCAGCGCGCCGGGCAATCCGCCCGCAATCCGGAGCCTGACCACGCCGTGCGGGGTCAGGCGGCTGCCTCGGGCTCCCGCAGGTCCAGCCAGTCGGCCCAGCGGGGATCGGGGGCGCGGTGGCCCAGCACTCGCCAGGCGGTGCCCTTCGGGGCGGCCGGCAACGCGTTTAACCGCCACCCCATCTCGGCCGGCGTCTTGTCGCCCTTTGTGTGGTTGCACCGGGCACACGCGGCGACCACGTTCTCCCAGGCGTGCCGGCCACCCCGGCTACGCGGAAAGACGTGGTCGATGGTCTCGGCCGGACCCCGGCAGTAGGCGCACCGCCACCCGTCCCGGGCGAAGATCGCCCGGCGGGACAGCCCGACATGCGTTCGGTACGGCACCCGGACGAAGCGCGTCAGCCGGACCACGGATGGCACCGGGAGCGCGTCCCGGGCGCTGTGCAGGATGCCGTCACCGTCGGCGACGCAGACCGCCTTGGCGGAGAGGACCAGGATCGCGGCGCGACGCACCGACACGACACACAGCGGCTCGTAGGTGGCGTTGAGAACCAGCGCGCCGGAGCCCACCGTGGGTCGTATGTCAGGCATCGCGCTCACCCTCCCGGTTCAGCGGCTGCTGGGGACCGCCGCCGACCGGGGCCGGGCACAAGGGCCCACACGGTCGACGCCGGGCCGATCACCGACGTCCGTTGCGCCAATAGTCCCTGATCGGACCCCGGATTGCACGTACTAATCTCTCTTCTGGTAAGCGGATCACCCGCGCCGGGACGGGCAGCTGCTCCAGCCTGGGCGGACGCTGACGTGCGACACCCCGCCGCCGGTCTCACCGGTACCGGACCTGCCCCGGCCGGTGGGTCGGCGGCGGGCGCTCGGGCCCCTTGCGGTACGAAGACATAGTGAGTGCCGCCAGCGTGACGCCCCTAGCCCTGTCCGACGCCGTCTCGGTGAGCTGCCAGGGCAGCACCTCCTGCGAGTGGATCTACCGGATCACCGGGTCGGCCTGGTTCGCCGAGGGAAGCTACTGGATCCTGCTCAAACCGCTTCGGGTGCTGCTGATCCTGGCGTTGGCGATGGTGGCCCGCTGGGCGCTGCACCGGACGATCGACCGGTTGGTTCGGACCACCACCGACGGTGCGGTGCCGACGATGCTGCGACCGCTGCGCGAGCGGGTACCCACCGCCGCGGTCGACCCCGCCGAGTTCGTGCCCGAGCGACGGAGGCAGCGGGCCGAGGCGATCGGATCGGTGCTGCGCAGCCTGACCACCGCTTTCGTCTTCGGCATCGCGCTGCTGATGATCCTGCGGGAGTTCAGCTTCGACCTGGCACCGCTGCTGGCCAGCGCGGGGATCGCCGGCGTCGCGCTGGGCTTCGGCGCGCAGAGCCTGGTGAAGGACCTGATCGCGGGCCTGTTCATGCTGATCGAGGACCAGTACGGCGTGGGTGACAACGTCGACCTGGGCGAGGCGATGGGCGTGGTCGAGTCGGTCGGCCTGCGAGTCACCACGGTGCGCGACGGCCGCGGCGTGCTCTGGTACATCCGCAACGGCGAGATCATCCGGGTGGGCAACAAGAGCCAGGGCTGGGCCCTCGTGGTGGTGGACCTGCCGATCGGTTTCAACAGCACCGAGGAGGCCACCGCGGTGCTGCGGACCGCGGCCGCCTCGGTCGCGATGGACCCGGAGTTGTCACCGGAGATCGTGGAGGCGCCTGAGGTGCTGGGTGTCGAGCAGGTGACGGTGGACGGCGCGGTCATCCGCACCGTGGTGAAGACGACAGCGGACGGGCAGTTCGCGGTGGGCCGGGAACTGCGTCGGCGTCTCGCCGAGGCGCTGGAGAATTCGGGGATCACCGCGCAGATCGCTGCGGCCCGCATCTATCCCGGCCTGTCGCCCCGGCCGTTGCCCGAGGGTGAGACCGGTCAGGGCGGCGCCACCTGACACCGCCGACACTGTCCGGCAATTCAGGGGTCGCGATCCGGCCGGCCCCTCGGGTATCGTCCGTTCGTTCAGTCGGGGAGGCGACGAACGGCCCGTTCGACCTAGCTAGTTGTCAGACGATCGGGCAGAATCCGGAGCACGCGTTCCCACCAAAGCGTGATCACATCCTCGCTGATCCGTAGATCTGACGAGCGCTTCCGGCCGGGCTGCCACGAGTGGCCGAGCCGGGGCCGATGGAGGCGACGGTGCCTGACGAGCGACCTTCCGCGGAAGGCCCCGCCACATTCCGCGAAGTCTTCGGCCAGCACGAGTTCCGGGCTGTGTTCGTGGCTGGCGCTCTGTCCTGGGTCGGCGACTATGTCGCGAAGGCCGCCGTCACCCTGCTCGTCTATCAGCAGACCCGGTCCGTCGCGCTCTCCGCGGCTGCCTTCGCGGTCAGCTTCCTGCCCTGGCTGCTCGGCGGTCCCGTGCTCGCCGCACTCGCGGAGCGGTACCCGTTCCGACGGGTGATGGTGGCATGCGACCTCATCCGGATGGCGCTGATGCTGCTCATCGCCATTCCGGGCCTGCCGTACCAGGCGGTGCTGGTGCTCATCTTCGCCGCCACGCTTGCCAACCCGCCGAGCCAGGCGGCGAAGTCCGCGCTGATCCCGCAGTTGCTCACCGGGGACCGACTGGTGCTGGGGCTGTCGCTGAACAGCAGCGTCGGGCAGGCCGCCCAGGTCGTGGGGTACGTCTTCGGCGCCGCTGTCGCCGCTGTCGACCCGGAGGCGGCGCTGCTGTTCAACGCGGTCACGTTCGGTCTCTCGGCGCTGCTGGTCCGCCTCGGTGTGCGCCACCGCCCGGCGGTGATGAACCCGGAGCACCGCAGCCACCTGCTGCAGGAGACTCGGCAGGGGTTCGGCATGGTCTTCCGCACACCGGTGCTGCGGGCCATCGCGGTGCTGGTGTTCAGTTCGATGCTCTTCTCGATCGTTCCCGAGGGTCTGGCCGCAGCCTGGGCCAACGAGGAGAGCCGCGGCGCGGTGAGCGCGGGCACCGCACAGGCGGCGATCATGGTGGCCAACCCGATCGGTTTCATCCTCGGTGGGCTGCTGGTGAGTCGCCTGTTCGGGCCGGCTCGCCGACTGAAGCTGATGCGGCCGCTCGCGGTGCTCGCCCCGTTGATGCTCGTACCGGTGCTGCTCGACCCCCCGCCGCTGGTGGTCGCGCTGCTCGCCGCGCTCTGCGGGTTCGCGGTCGCCGGCATGATGCCGATGGCCAACGGGTTGTTCGTCCAGGCGCTGCCCAACGGCTTCCGAGCCCGCGCCTTCGGGGTGATGGCCACCGGCATCCAGGTCATCCAGGGCCTCGCGGTGCTGGTCACCGGGATGCTCGCCGAACGGTTCCCCATTCCGATCGTGGTGGGGGTCTGGAGCGCAGCCGGGGTGGTGCTGATGGCGGTGGCCACGCTGCGTTGGCCGGACCGGCAGACGGTGGACGATGCGATCACTGCCGCCTCGTTGGCCAACGGCGATCCGCCGCCCTCCGGGCTCGGCGACCCGGCCAGCGACCGCCCGGTGGAAGGCACGTCCGACCCGCATGCCGGTGACGGCCACCGCCGGCACGCGGTCACCTGACCGCCGAACCGACCTCCACCCGTGCAGGCCGGGTGCCCGACATTCGGGGTTGTCGACCCGGCGTGATCCGACGCACGCCGTGCGGGTCGGGTCGTCACCGGACACACCTGGCAGGATGGAACGGTGACTTCCGCAGGTGAATCCGACCGTCCCGGTGCGTCGATGACCCTCTTCGAAGCGGTCGGCGGCGAACCCACCTTCCGCAAGCTGGTCGACGAGTTCTACGCCGGCGTCGCCACCGACCCCCTGCTGCGACCCATGTACCCGGAGGAGGACCTGGGCCCCGCCGCGGACCGGATGACCCTGTTCCTGATGCAGTACTGGGGCGGACCGAACACGTACTCCGCCCAGCGCGGGCACCCGCGGCTGCGGATGCGCCACGCGCCGTTCCGGATCGGCGCGGCCGAACGGGACGCCTGGCTGCGGAACATGCGCCGCGCCGTGGACCGGCTCGACCTTGAGCCGGAGATCGCCGCGACCCTCTGGGACTACCTGGAGCGGGCCGCGTACTTCATGGTCAACGTCGAGGACGACCCGGCAAACGGCGGCTGACCCACCCCACCGGCAGCGGCGTCAGAGCAGCGCGCCCTCGTCGTGCAGCCAGTCCACAAAGCTGGTGGCGACCGCCGCGCCGCAGTCGAGCATCTCGACCAGGAGCGCGTCGTGGGTGCCGGCACCCAGGGGCACCTGAAGCTCGGCGTAGATCGGTAGCTGACCGCGCTCGGTCGGGTCACCGATGTACGCCTTGCAGAACCGGCGGGTGTGGTTCCACTCGTTGACCACCCGGTACGCCCGGTCGGCCCAGTCCGGCGGGACCGTGGCGTGCGGACGTGCCCGCATGACCAGGATCTCGTCCTCCGGCCCTTCGAGGGTGACCAGCACCGCGTGCCGCTCCCACATCGCCAGCAGGTTGCCGTCGCCGTCGGCCAGATAACGCACGTCGAGCAGATCGAGCGCGTCACAGACCCGGCGCAGACTCACCGGCTCGACGGTGGCGGGCATCTCGGTCAGCACGGGCCGCTCGTTGGACGGGCAGTCGTCCCCCGGCTGTCGAGGGCTGGGCGGCCCGATCCGGACCGCGTTATCGACTGTGATCCCGCTTCGGGTTTCCGGATCGCCGCCGTCGGCGGGACCGGGGCGCCATGACCACCACGGCATCGCTCGCGCACCTCACTCCCCAGCGGATCCAGTCGCCTACGGTGCGTTGGATCCGAGGATGGACGGTACCCGGACAGCCGGGTTGAAGCACCCCCCCAACGACCGCCCCTGACCAGAAGAATGATCCGGGGTCATCCGTTCGGACGAGCGCTCAGGGGTGTCACGGCAAGATCCGTGGCCTTCTGCAACCAAGCCGCTCCGTGCGGTCCCACCAGGCCGACCCAACGACCGGCCACCCGCACCTGAACGGCGTCCCCGCCCTCGGCAGCCGCCGGGCCGTGGGCGGCGCCGAGGAAGCCCATCCGGACCACCCCCTGCACCAGCCGCTGCGGCACCTCGACCGGCGCGGCGGGCGTCCCGTCCGGGGTGATCAGCACCGCCACGTGGTCGAGTAACGCGTCACGCAGGGCCCGCTGGCCGACGGCACGGCCGGCCACACCCTGCTCGCTCGCCGTCCGCAGGGTGCCCGCCGCCGCGTCGGCGATCCGGCGCAACTCGGCAACTGGCAACGCCTCCACCTGGCGGCTCCGCGTCGGCGGCAGCGGCCACCGCCACTGGGCGTCCCGGCGGGTCGGCCGGGTCGTACCGCCCCGCTCCAGCTCGGCGAGCAGCTCCGCGGCCGCCACTGTGACGTCCTCCGCGACGCCGTCGGCCGGCCCACCGGCAACCGTGCGGACCACCAGGACCTGCCACGGCAGCCGGGCCCACAGGGCGACCCGGCCCGGTGCGCCGGCCGGCCGCAGCCGGACCGGCGCGACCGGATCCAACCGGACCAGCCTGGCCAGGAAGGCGCCCGCGTCCGCCACCCCGGCGACACCGTGGGTGGACGCCGCCGTCCGGCCCGGCTCGGCGGTGCCCGGCCGGGTCACGCCACACCGCCCTGCGGCGCGTACGTGAGCAGGAAGTCCCGTTCCTCGGTGGTGATCCGCCGGGGCACCTGGCGGGTCAGGTCGAACGGCACCAGCACCGAGCGGGCCCGGCTGGCCAGCACCTCACCGTCGTACAACTCGTAGGCGACTGTGAACCGGGAGGCCCGGATCTCCTCCACCCACAGCTCGATCCGCACTGTGGGTGCCGCCTCCGCGGTGGCCCGGCCGAGCGCGTAGTCGACCGGGCGCAGGTAGTCGACCTCGTGCCGGCGGATCACCACCCCGTCGGCGAACGACCCGACGCCCCAGGCCCGGCCGCCGGCGAACATCAACGCCACCCGCGCCTCCTCGTACAGGGTGAGGAAGCGCGAGTTGTTGACGTGGCCATACGCGTCCAGGTCGGACCAGCGCAGGGTGCAGTGGTAGACGAAGCGGTCAGACACCTTCTCGGCCGGTCAGTCGCGGGTCAGCTTGCGGTAGGTCACCCGGTGCGGCCGGGCAGCCTCCGCGCCGAGACGGTCGATCTTGTTCTTCTCGTACGCCTCGAAGTTGCCCTCGAACCAGAACCACCGGGACGGGTCCTGGTCGTCGCCCTCCCAGGCCAGGATGTGCGTGGCGACGCGGTCCAGGAACATCCGGTCGTGCGAGATGACCACGGCGCAGCCGGGGAACTCCAGCAGCGCGTTCTCCAGGCTGGACAGCGTCTCCACGTCCAGGTCGTTCGTCGGTTCGTCGAGCAGGATGACGTTGCCGCCGATCTTCAGGGTCAGCGCCAGGTTGAGCCGGTTTCGCTCACCGCCGGAGAGCACCTTCGTCGGCTTCTGCTGGTCCGGTCCCTTGAAGCCGAACGCGGCGATGTACGCCCGCGACGGCATCTCGACCTTGCCCACCATCAGGTAGTCCAGCCCGTCGGACACGACCTCCCAGACGGTCTTGTCGCCGTTGAGGCCCTCGCGGTTCTGGTCGACGTACGACAGCGAGACGGTGGGGCCGACCCGGACCTGGCCGCCGGTCGGCTCCTCCAGCCCGACGATGGTCTTGAACAGGGTGGTCTTGCCGACGCCGTTGGGGCCGATGATGCCGACGATGCCGTTGCGCGGCAGCGAGAACGACAGGTTGTCGATCAACAGCCGGTCGCCGAAGCCCTTGCTGAGGTCGACCGCCTCGATCACAGTGCTGCCCAGGCGCGGGCCCGGCGGGATCTGGATCTCCTCGAAGTCGAGCTTGCGGGTCTTCTCCGCCTCGTTGGCCATCTCGTCGTACCGGTCCAGGCGGGCCTTGGACTTGGTCTGCCGGGCCTTGGCGTTGGAGCGGACCCACTCCAGCTCCTCGGTGAGGCGCTTCTTCATCTTGGCGTCGCGGCGGCCCTCGACGGCCAGCCGGGCGGCCTTCTTCTCCAGGTAGGTGGAGTAGTTGCCCTCGTAGCCGATGGCCCGGCCGCGGTCGAGCTCGAGGATCCAGCCGGCCACGTTGTCGAGGAAGTACCGGTCGTGGGTGATCGCCATGACGGTGCCGGCGTACTTCGCCAGGTGCTGCTCCAGCCAGGAGACGCTCTCGGCGTCCAGGTGGTTGGTGGGCTCGTCGAGCAGCAGCAGGTCGGGCGCCTCCAGCAGCAGCTTGCAGAGCGCGACCCGGCGACGCTCACCACCGGAGAGCTGGGTCACGTCGGCGTCCGGCGGCGGGCAGCGCAGCGCGTCCATGGCCAGTTCGAGCTTGGAGTCGACGTCCCAGGCGTCGAGGTGGTCCAGCTCCTCCTGGAGCTTGCCCATCTCCTCCATCAGCTCGTCGGAGTAGTCGGTGGCCATCTGCTCGGCGATCTTGTTGAACCGCTCCAGCTTGGCCTTGGTCTCGGCGACCGCCTCCTCGACGTTGCCGAGGACGGTCTTGGCCTCGTTGAGCGGGGGCTCCTGAGCGAGCATGCCGACGGTGTAGCCGGGCATGAGTCGGGCCTCGCCGTTGCTCGGCTTGTCCAGCCCTGCCATGATCTTGAGCAGGCTGGACTTACCGGCGCCGTTCGGACCGAGCACACCGATCTTGGCTCCCGGCAGGAAGCTCAACGTGACGTTGTCGAGCACGACCTTGTCGCCGTGCGCCTTGCGCGCCTTTTCCAGAACGTAGATGTACTGGGCCACGGTGCGGGCTACCTCCGTCGGTTGCTGTCGCTGATCGGCGGCGCGGCGCGGGCTGCGAGGACCGCCCGCCGCCGCCGGCCGGGAGCCGGCCGCGCGCACGCCATCGTCAATCCTGACAGGTACGGCGCGCTTCGCCCACATCACCCCGCCCCAGGTGTACCCGAGCGCGCCTCCTTGCCGACCGTGGTATCACCCGCTAGCGTACCTGGTATGACCAAGAAGATCGCCATCAGCGTGCCGGATGACGTGGCGGAGCGGCTGGCCGAGGAATCCAACGTCTCCGCCTTCATCACCGACTCCGTTCGTCAGCGGATGGCTGGCGAGCGCACGCGGCGGGCACTTCGACAGGTGGGCTTCCGGCTCACTGATGAAGGTCTCGCCGAGGCGGGCAGGCAACTCGACGAGGCACAGGCGAAGATCACCCCGGAACTGCGATCCAAGGCAGCTGCCCTGCTGGGCGCGGCGTCTCGCGGACGGATGACCATTCGTGACTGATGCCGGCCTCGTCCTCGACACGGGCTGCCTCCTCGCCTACTCGGAAGGCATGGAAGCGGTCGGGGAGCAGATTGCGAAAGTCGCGGACAAGGGGCAAGGCGTGATCGTCCCCGCGCTCTGCCTCGCAGCCGCGTACCGCCAGGTGACCAGCGACGGCTGGCCACTGCTCGACATCGTCGGCGACCTGGAGCAGGTCATGGTCACGCCCGTCGAGCACGACATGTGCGCCATTCTCGGCGGCTGGTCGCGAACCCTCGGCGGCATGGACCTGGCCCAGGCTGCGATGGAGGCGGCTCGGGCGATTACACCGATCATGACGGATCGGCGGGAGCTGCTCGGCGAGGTACTGCCGAAGGAATGGCCGATCATCGACCTCTGACCGGCGGGCTGTCGACAAGATCACCCTTAGGATTCGGTCGCACCGAGGCGGGTAGGAGACTCCGGCACGGGGCACAAGACGCCGCAGCTACGCTCAGTACGCTCATCGCGGTGGACCCGTCAGTACCCGGAGGTGGCCGATCGTGACCGTCCGTAGCTCCTTTGTCGTAGTGGCGAACCGTCTGCCGGTCGACGAGGTGAGCACACCCGAGGGCCGGCAGTGGCGACGCAGCCCTGGCGGGCTGGTCACCGCGCTGCATCCCGTACTCGCCGAACACAAGGGCACCTGGGTCGGCTGGGCCGGTGGCACCGGCGCCGCCCCCGAGCCGTTCGACCTGGAGGGCATCCGGCTGCACCCGGTCCCGCTCAGCGCCGAGGAACTGGAGCGCTACTACGAGGGCCAGTCCAACGCGACGATCTGGCCGCTCTACCACGACGCGGTGGAGACGCCGGCCTACAAGCGCCGGTGGCGGGAGGCGTACCGCCTGGTCAACGCCCGGTTCGCGGAGGCCGCAGCCGACGTGGCGGCCGAGGGCGCGACGGTCTGGGTGCAGGACTACCAGCTCCAGTTGGTGCCGGCGATGCTCCGTGAGCTCCGCCCGGACCTGCGGATCGGGTTCTTCCTGCACATCCCGTTCCCGCCGATCGAGCTGTTCATGCAGATGCCGTTCCGTACCGAGATCCTGCGCGGTCTGCTCGGCGCCGACCTGGTCGGGTTCCAGCAGCGGCTGGCCGCGCAGAACTTCGTCCGGCTGGCCCGGCACCTGCTCGGGCTGCGCTACGAGGGGCAGATGATCCAGGTCGACGGTCGGCAGGTGAAGGCGGGCGCCTTCCCCATCTCGATCGACACCCAGGAGATGGAGCGGATGGCCGCCGATCCGGCGATCCAGGCCCGGGCCAAGCAGATTCGCGCCGAGCTGGGCGACCCGAAGACGATAATCCTGGGCGTGGACCGGCTGGATTACACAAAGGGCATCGAGTTGCGGCTCAAGGCCTTCCGGGAGCTGCTGGCTGACGGAAAGTTGACAGTTCCCGACGCGGTCATGGTTCAGGTCGCCACGCCCAGCCGCGAGCGCGTGGAGCACTACCAGGCACTACGGGTGAAGGTGGAGCGCGAGGTCGGTCGGATCAACGGCGAGTTCGGCAGGGTCGGCGTGCCTGCGGTCCATTACCTCCATCAGTCGTACAGTCGCACTGAGCTGGCGGCGATGTACGTTGCTGCCGACGTGATGATGGTGACCCCGCTGCGAGACGGAATGAACCTCGTGGCGAAGGAATACGTAGCATCACGTGCCGACCAGGGTGGCGCGCTCGTACTCAGTGAGTTCGCCGGTGCCGCCACCGAGCTTCGCCAGGCATTTTTGTGTAACCCGCACGACCCGGACGCGGTCAAGGACGCCCTCCTCCGGGCAGTGCACGTGGAGAAAACCGAGGCACGCCGCCGGATGCGGACAATGCAACGTCACCTGCGTACCCACGACGTGGGCCACTGGGCCAAGTCTTTCCTCTCGGAGCTCGGAGTTCCCGAGGCGGAGGCCGAGTGAACACGTCCGTCAACGATGGGGCGGCAAACGCCACCGGGGTCATGGACCCTGAGTTGCGTTCCGCCATCGGCCGGATCGCCCGGGTCCCCCAACTACTGGTCGCCTGCGACTACGACGGCACGCTGGCGCCGATCGTGGAGGACCCGAGCACGGCCGTACCGCTGCCCGAGTCGGTCGCCGCGGTCCGCGCGCTCGCCGCGCTGCCGCAGACCACAGTGGCTGTGGTCTCCGGTCGGGCGCTGCGCGACCTGGCCGCACTCTCGCGGCTGCCCAGCGAGGTGCACCTCGTCGGCAGTCACGGCTCCGAGTTCGACATCGGCTTCGTCGAGCGGCTCTCCCCCGAGCTGGTCGCCGTGCGGACCCAGGTCCGCAACGCGCTGCGTGAGATCGCCGCCCAGCACCCGGGCATCCGGCTGGAACGCAAACCGGCGAGCGTCGCGATGCACACCCGTGGGGTCGACCCTCAGATCGCCGCCGCCGCCATCGAGGCGGTCCGCAACGGTCCGGCCACCTTCGACGGCGTCACGGTGACCCAGGGCAAGGAGGTCATCGAACTGTCCGTGGTGGCCACCCACAAGGGCACCGCACTCGACCAGCTGCGGACCCAGCTCGCCTCCAGCGCGGTGCTGTTCATCGGCGACGACATCACCGACGAGAACGGGTTCGGCCACCTGCACGGTCCCGACCTCGGCATCAAGATCGGCCCCGGCGACACCCAGGCCAGCTACCGGGTGGCCGACCCGCTGGAGGCCGCCCGCGCGCTGGCTCTGCTGCTGGAGACCCGGCGGCACTGGCTGTTCGGTGAGCGGGCGGTGCCGATCGAACGGCACTCCATGCTGGCAAACGGTCGTACCGTCGCTCTGCTCACCCCCGAAGCCAAGGTGAGCTGGCTCTGCCACCCCAAGCCGGATTCGGCGGCGATCTTCGCCGACCTGGTCGGTGGCAGCCCGGCCGGCCACTTCAGCATCACCCCGGAACGTGGCGGCATCCCGCTGGGCCAGCGCTACCGCTCCGGCACGATGACAGTGGAGACCCGCTGGTCCGGGCTCACCGTCACCGACTGGCTGGACAAGCCGGCCCGGGAAACCACCCCGGACGACAGCCCGGCGGTCATCACCGGCGACTCGACCCTGGTCCGGGTGCTGACCGGCAGCGGCAAGGCCAAGGTGGAGTTCGCGCCGAGGCCCGAGTTCGGTCAGGTGGCCGTCCAGTTGCAGCCGCTCGGCGACGGCCTGCTGGTGCTCGGCTCCAACGAACCGGTCGCGCTCTACGCCCCCGGCGTGGAGTGGGAGGTCGGCAACGACGGAGGGTACGAGACCGCCAAGGCGATCGTCGACCTCTCCGCCGCCGGTGGGCAGGTAGTGCTGGAGCTGCGCTTCGGCACGCACAGCCTGGAGCACCACCGGGTGCCGATCCACGAGCGGCAGGCCGCCGCCGAGCAGCCGTGGAAGGACTGGGTGGCCTCGCTGCGGCTGCCGTCCACCGCCCGTGACCTGGTCGCGCGCAGCGCCCTCACCCTGCGCGGGCTCTGCCACGAAGCCACCGGCTCGATCCTGGCCGCGGCGACCACCTCGCTCCCCGAGGAGCTGGGCGGCGTCCGCAACTGGGACTACCGCTACTGCTGGCTGCGCGACGCCGCGCTGACCGCCCGCGCACTTGTCGACCTGGGCTCCGTCGAGGAGGCCGAGGCGCTGCTGCGCTGGGTGGACGGCTGCATCGAGCGCACCGGCGGGCACCCGGAGCGACTGCACCCGCTCTACACCATCGACGGCTACGAGCTGGGTGCCGAGGCGGTCATCGACACGCTGCCCGGGTACGCCGGCTCCCGGCCGGTCCGGGTCGGCAACCTCGCCAACCACCAGTTGCAGCTGGACGTCTTCGGCCCGATCGCCGACCTGATCGCGGCCGTCGCCGACGCTCGCGGTTCGGTCCGCGACGACGAGTGGCGGGTCCTGGAGAACATGGTCGAGGCGGTCCGCCGCCGCTGGCACGAGCCCGACCACGGCATCTGGGAGGCCCGGCTGCCACCCCGGCACCACGTCTTCTCCAAGGTGATGTGCTGGATGACAGTCGACCGCGCGCTGCACGTGATGCGCGAGCACGGCGGCGAGGACCGGCCCGAGTGGAAGGACCTGCGCGACCGGATCGGCGCCAACGTGCTGGAGCACGGCTGGCACTCCGACGTCGAGGCGTACAGCGTCGCGTACGGGGACGAGGACATGGACGCCTCGTCGCTCTGGATCGGCCTCTCCGGCCTGCTCCCGGGTGACGACCCGCGCTTCCTGTCCACCGTCCTGCGGATCGAGGCGGACCTGCGCAGCGGCCCGGTCGTCTACCGCTACCACTGGGACGACGGCCTGCCCGGCCGTGAGGGCGGCTTCCACATCTGCACGGCGTGGCTGATCGAGGCGTACCTGCGCACCGGCCGCCGCACCGACGCCGAGGAGCTGTTCGCGCAGATGGTGCTGACCGCCGGCCCGACCGGGCTGCTCCCCGAGCAGTACGACCCGCTCGCCGAGCGCGGCCTGGGCAACCACCCGCAGGCGTACAGCCACCTCGGTCTGGTCCGCTGTGCCCTGCTGCTGGACAACATGCTCAAGCAGTAGTCGACAGCTCGTACGACGGGGTCGGAGCGCATGCTCCGGCCCCGTCGGTCACTGCGGGTACGGCAGGCTCGGTTGCCACCCGTACAGGTGGGCGCCGAGGTCGGTGGGCACCGTCCAGTGCACGTACGGCAGCACAGCGCTGCTGCCGGCGTGGATCAGGCACAGTAGTGGGGCGTCGCCGGTGTGGTCGAGCGAGCTTCGGTTTACGGGCCGCGCCGACGCCGCCGAGGCCGAACAGGACAACCGGGTCCCGGACCGGAAGCCACAGCCACCGACAACCGCCGCAGCCGGCAATCTTGGACAGTTCCCGTTACGCGCTAACGGGAACCGTCCACGATTTGGCCTGCCAGCGCCCTCCGATGTCCGGGTCCGCCGGCGGACGGGACGCCATTGCAGCGACCTCGATGAGGTCGCCGGTCAGCCGTCGAGCGCGCCCACCACGTCGCCCACCACGACGACGGCGGGTGGGCGCAGGTCGGCCGCACGCAGGTCGGCCGCGACCTCGCCCAGCGTGGACCGCAGCACGCGCTGGGTGCCCGTCGTGGCTTCCTGGACGACCGCGGCCGGCGTCTGCGGCGACCGACCGTGGGCGATCAGGGTGGCCGTGATGGCGGCGAGGTTCTTCAACCCCATCAGGATCACCAGGGTGCCGTGCAGACCGGCGAGGGCGTCCCAGCGCACCAGCGAAGCCGGCGCGTCGGGTGCCAGGTGCCCGGAGACCACTGTGAACTCGTGCGCCACTCCCCGATGGGTGACCGGGATGCCGGCCGCTGCCGGCGCGGCGATCGAGCTGGTCACCCCCGGCACCACTGTGACCGGCACGCCGGCAGCCGCGCAGGCCAGCAACTCCTCGCCGCCGCGCCCGAAGACGTACGGGTCACCGCCCTTGAGCCGCACCACGAAGGCGCCGGCCAGGGCCCTGTCGACCAGGATCTGGTTGATCTCCTCCTGGGCCCGGGACGGGCCGTAGGGGATCTTCGAGGCGTCCACCAGCTCGACGTCCGGGCGCAACTCGTCGAGCAGCAGCCCGGGCACCAGCCGGTCGGCGACCACCACGTCGGCCTCGGTGAGCAGCCGCCAGCCCTTCACCGTGATCAGCTCCGGGTCCCCCGGCCCCGCCCCGACCAGCGCCACCCGCCCGGCCTGCCGTCCGGCCTGCCGTCCGCCGGTCGTCCCAGTGGAAGCGTCGGGCCGGCCAGCGATCCCGTCCGGTGCCAGACGCACGGCGAGCAGGTCGCGGATGGCGTCGCGGACTGTCATCGCCCGACGAGGGTCGCCGCCTCCGAACACCGCCACGGTGACCGGGCCGTGCCGGGTCACCGCCGGGGTCCAGGCGGTGGCGGCGGTCCGGTCGTCGGCCCGGACGCAGAAGATCCGCCGCTCGGCGGCGACGGCGCTCACCGAAGCCGCCGCCATCGGGTCGTCGATCGCCACGTGGACCAGCCACGCGCCGTCCAGGTCCTCGGGTACGAACCGGCGCGGCACCCAGTGCAGCCGACCCGCGTCGACCCGCGCGCGTAGCGCCGGGGTCAGCTCCGGGGCCACCAGCAGGACGTCCGCACCGGCATCCAGCAGCGCGGGCACCCGCCGGGTGGCGACCGCGCCGCCACCCACCACGACCACCCGCCGCCCGTGCAGCCGCAAACCCAGGGGGTACGGGTTGGAGGTCACGTCGCACCACCGGGGCGGACGGATCGTTCGCTGCGCGTGCTCACTTTTCGGCCACCCCGGCGGAGTCGAAGGTGGCCACCTCGTGCAGCACCCGGACCGCGCCGGTGACCACTGGCAACGCCAGCAGCGCGCCGGTGCCCTCGCCGAGGCGCAGCCCCAGGTCGATCAGCGGGTCGAGGCCGAGGTGGCGCAGCGCGACAGTGGCACCGGGCTCGGCCGAGCGGTGGCCGGCGACCATGGCGCAGACCGCGTCCGGGGCGAACGCGGCGGCGGCGAGCGCTGCCGAGACCGCGATCACGCCGTCCAGCAGCACCGGCGTGCGGCGCGCTGCGGCCCCCAGGATCAACCCGGCCAGGGCGGCGTGCTCCAGACCACCGACGGCGGCCAGCACCCCCAGCGGGTCGGCCGGGTCGGGGGTGTGCCGGGCCAGCGCGGCCCGCACCACAGCCACCTTGCGCGCGTACGTCGGGTCGTCGACCCCGGTGCCCCGACCGGTGGTGTCGAGCGGGTCGGCGCCGGTGAACGCGGCGATCAGCACGGCGGCCGGGGTGGTGTTGCCGATGCCCATGTCCCCGGTGAGCAGGATGCCGGCGCCGGCGTCGATCAGCTCGTCGGCGATCCGGATGCCGGTCTGCACCGCCGCCAACGCCTCGTCCCGGGTCAGCGCGGCGGTCACTGTGAGGTCGCCGGTGCCCCGGCGGACGGACGCGACAACCAGCCGAGGCACGGCCGGGTCGAGCACAGCCGGGTCGACGGCCGTCGGTTCGAGCACAGCCGGGTCGGTGGGCAGCGGGGTGGCCACGCCGACGTCGACCACTGTGACCGAGGCGCCGGCCTGCCGGGCGAACGCGTTGACCACCGCTCCACCGGCCAGGAAATTGCCGATCATCTGCGCGGTGACCTCCTGCGGCCAGGGGCTGACCCCCTGGGCGTGCACCCCGTGGTCGCCGGCGAAGATCGCCACCGCGGCCGGCTCGGGCAGCGGTGGCGGGCACAATCCGGCCAGGCCGGCGAGGCGTACCGAAAGCTCCTCCAGCGCGCCCAGCGATCCCGCCGGCTTGGTCAGCCGACCGTGCAGCTCCCGGGCGGCGGCCATGGCCGCTTCGTCCGCCGCGCGGATCGCCGCGATCGTGGTCTCCAGCATCATGCCTCCATGGTCTCGCGCAGCACGTCGATGAACGCGTCGGTGGTGTTTCGGTCGCGTACGGCCACCCGCAGCCAGTCCGGGCCGAGGCCGGGGAACGTGTCGCCTCGGCGTACCGCCCAGCCGCGCTCGCGCAGGGCGGCCCGGATCGGTGTCGCGCCCGGCAGGTGCAGCAGGACGAACGCGCTGGCGGGACGACCGACGACGCGTACACCGGGCAGTTCGGCGAGGCGCGCGACCAGGTGCTCGCGGTCTGCGGCGAGGTCGGCGGCGATCGCGCGTTCGGCCTGGACCGCGACGGTGCCGGCGCAGGCCGACGCGGCCGCCAGCGCGGGCGTGGAGACGGCCCAGAGCGGCTGGACGGCGGCCAGCCGGGACAGCAGCTGCGCGGTGCCGAGCAGGTAGCCGATCCGCAGGCCGGCCAGACCCCACGTCTTGGTGAGGCTGCGCACCACGAGCAGGCCGGGCAGGTCACGGCGTTCGGCCAGCGACTCCGGTTCGCCGGGGCGCCCGGCGGCGATGGTGGTGTCGGCGAACGCCTCGTCGACAACCAGCACCCGGCCGGGGCGGGCCAGCGCGGCCACCGTCTGGGCGGGGTGCAGCACGGAGGTCGGGTTCGTCGGGTTGCCGATCATCACGAGGTCGGCGTCGGCGGGCACCCGGGACGGGTCGAGCCGGAAGTCGTCGGCGGCGTCGAGCAGCACCCGCTCGACCGGGTGTCCGGCGGCCCGCAACGCCGCCTCCGGCTCGGTGAACTGGGGGTGCACCACCACGGGGCGGTGCACGCCGCGCAGCGCCTGGGCGATCAACACGAAACCCTCGGCGGCGCCGGCGGTGAGCAGCACCTCGTTCGGGTGACGGCGGTGTCGGGCGGCGACCGCCGCCCGGGCCGGCGCCGGGTCCGGATACCGGGCCAGGTCGGTCAGGGTCGCGGCGATCGGGTCGGCCAGCCAGGCGGGAGGCCGCGCCCGACGGACGTTGACGGCGAGGTCGATCAGGCCGACGGTGGCCTCCGCGTCGCCGTGGTGGGCGAGGTCCGGCTCGACCCCGGTGGGCGGGGCGACAGCGCTCGGCTGATCAGACATGTCCGCGATCCTGCCGGGAAGGTGGCCGGTGGGACAGTCGATCTCAGCGTAAGCCGCGTCACCACTCGCCGGTTTAAGAGTTTTTCTCATGTACGAATCGGAAATGTCATAACTTGACCAGGTGAGCAACCGACCCCTTGCTGCCGCTGGTCGTCTCGTCCCTCTCCTCCGCGCCGGGCTGATCGCCGGAATCGTGATCGCCGCCGTCGCCTATCCAGTGGTCGCCCTCACCGGGCTCGGCGCGAAGGCCACCGCGCACGCCGTGGAGCAGAAGACCCGGGTGCTGAAGACCGCCCTTCCCGCCGAGACCTCGTACGTCTACGGCCCGGACGGCAAGACCGTGCTGACCATGTTCTACGAGGAGTACCGGCAGTACACCAAGCTGTCGGACATGTCGCCGAACATCCAGCAGGCGATCGTCGCCGCCGAGGACTCCCGCTTCTACCAGCACCACGGCGTCGACCCGAAGGGCGTGGCCCGGGCCTTCGTCTCCAACGCCCGCTCCGGCGGCTCCCAGGGCGCCTCGACGCTCACCATGCAGTACGTCCGGATGGCCCTGCGGGACAGCGCGACCACCCCCAAGGAGGTCCAGGAAGCCACCCAGCAGACCAGCCTGCGCAAGGTCAGGGAGATGCGCATGGCGCTGGACCTGGAGAAGGAGCTGAGCAAGGAACAGATCATGGAGCGCTACCTGAACTCGGCGTACTTCGGGCACCGGGCGTACGGCATCTACGCCGCCAGCGAGATCTTCTTCTCCAAGACCCCGAAGGACCTCACCCCGGTCGAGGCCGCCACCCTCGCCGGACTGGTCAAGTCCCCCTCCGAGTACGACCCGGCCGACTCCGACCAGAAGGAGGCCACCGGGCGGCGCAACTACGTGCTGGACCGGATGAGCCAACTCGGCTACCTCTCCCCCGACTCGGCCGCCGCCGCCAAGTCCGAACCGATCCGGCTCAAGCTGACCACCCCACCGCACGACTGCGCCGCGGTGGCGGACAAGTACAACAGCTGGGGCTTCGCCTGCGACTACCTGAAGAACTGGTGGAGCGCGCAGCCCGCGTTCGGGGCGAACCGACTGGAACGAATGGACAACCTGCGCCGGGGCGGCTACCGCATCGTGCTCAGCCTCGACCCGAAGATCCAGGAGGCGGCGGAGAAGAGCGTCGGCGCCAAGGAGGCCACCGGCAGCCCGTTCGCCAACGGCATCGTGGTCTCCGAGCCGGGCACCGGGCGGGTGAAGGCCATGGCGGTGAACCGGACGTACTCGCTGGACCTGGCCGACAACCCGCAGAGTTCCAACCCCGAGGCCGGGCCGAAGGTGAAGGCCAACTACCCGAACACCGTGGCACCACTGCTCGGCGGGGGTGACCTGGCCGGTTACCAGGCCGGATCGACGTTCAAGATGTTCCCGATGCTGGCCGCGCTCGACGCGGGGATGCCCCTCTCCACCTCGTTCAACGCCCCACACCGCTACCGGTCCGAGGTCTACGACGGGTGGGCGCCCTCCAACGCCAGCGGCGCCATGTCCGGCCAGCAGACCATGTGGTCCGGCTTCGGCAAGTCGGTGAACACGTACTTCGTGTGGCTGGAGGAGAAGGTCGGCGCGGACCGGGCGGTCCGGTTGGCCGAACAGCTCGGGCTGCGGTGGCGCACCGACGTCGACCGGGACCACGCGTCCCCGGCAAAGGCGAAGAAGTGGGGCGCGTTCACCCTGGGTGTCTCCGACGCCACCCCACTGGAGATGGCGAACGCGTACGCCGCCATCGCGGCCGACGGCCGCTACTGCGAGGCCATCCCGGTGCAAGCGATCATGAACCGGGACGGCACACCCGCCACCTACGCCACCGCGGGCGGCCTGCAACGAGAGGTGGCCAAGCCACGCTGCCGGCAGGTGGTCAACGCGGACGCCGCGCGGGCGGCCACCGACGCGGCCCGCTGCCCGACCGGAGACACCCCGGCGCGCGGCAGCTGCGGCGGATGGTCCACCGCCGACAGCGTGCGCGGCACCGTCGGACGCCCGGTTGCCGGCAAGACCGGTACGACCGACAGCACCCGGTCGGCCTGGTTCGTGGGCTACACCCCGGAGTTGGCCGCGGCGAGCTTCATCTCCGACCCGGACAACCCGTTCAACGCGGTCGGTGACGGGCAGTCCCAGATCCCGATCAAGGCGGTTTCGGAGACCCTGCGCGACGGCCTGAAAGGCACCCCGACCCGCCAGTTCACCCCACCGTCGGACGCCATCGTCGGCTGACCCGGCGCGAGAGTCAGCGCAGGTCGGCGGCGACGAACGACCACAGCTCCAAATCCACCCGGCCGCCGCTGACGAAACCTGCGTTACGCAGCAGACCCTCGTAGCTGAACCCGGCCTTCTCGGCGACCCGGCGCGAGGCCAGGTTGCCGGGAGCCACCCGCAGCTCGACCCGCTGGAAGCCGTGCTCCAGGATCAGCGCGATGGCCACCGCGTCGACCGCCTCGGCGGCGAAGCCGAAGCCCCGCGCGTGCGCCGCCATCGCGTAGGAGATCTCGGTGAGGCGGGCGCCCCAGTCGGTGCGCCGGGTCCACAGCGAGCCCACCACCTGGTCGTCCTCGCGCCGGAGCACCGCGTAGTGGTCGCCCTCCCCGCTGTCGCGCCGCTGCCGGGCCAGATCCGTGCACCAGGCCAGCCCGTCGATCGGGCCGGAGTCGTCGGGCAGCGGCAGCCAACGCCGGGTCAGCTTGTCGGCGAAGATCTCCCCGGCCGCCGCCGCGTCGGCCGCCGTGAGCTGACGCACCTCGGTACGCGGGGTGGAGACGGTCAACGCCGGGAACCGGCGCACCGCCACCTGACCGATCACACCGACACCTCGCCCGGCTGCGCCGGTACCACCTCGCTCGTCGGGTCGGCCGCCGCCGCGGCGACCAACCGGGCCGCCGTCGCCGGATGGCTCGCCCAGTGCAGGGTGAGCTGCGAGGCGTGCACGTTGCGCCAGACGAAGCCCTCCGGCGCGCCGCCGTCCCAGCTCCAGGCCGGGCGCTGACCAGCGCGGGGGGTGAGCACCGCACGGTGCGCCTTGTGCCCGACCAGCACCGTGCCGGTGGCGGCGACCACGCTGTCGGTCTGGGCGGTCGCCTCCCGGTAGCCGGCCACCACACCTTCGCGGCTGACGCCGACCGCGTCCAGGACACCGCACATGGGCAGCCCGTCCAACTCCCGGGCCAGCCAGAGCAGCCCGGCGCCCTCGGCGATCACCGGACGCCCGGTCCGCGCCAACTCGGCCACCGCGATGCAGAGCCGCCGGTTGGCCGACAACTGCTCGGCGTACGCCTCGGGCAACGCGCCGCCGACGACCAGCGCGCGGGTGCCGACCGGCAGCGCCTCGTCGCGCAGCGGGTCGACGACGACGACCTCGGCGCCGGCGGCCCGGAGCAACTCGGTGGTCTCCGGGTGGCTGAAGCTGCCGCCCGGCCCACCGGCCACCGCCACCAGTGGGCGGTTCGCCGGGGGTGTGAACGTGCCGAGGGCCTCCTCGGGAGACCAGGCCGGCGCCGGCAGCGGCGGAGCGGAGCGGGCCAGCCCGAGCAGCCGTTCCAGGTCGACAGTGGCGGCGACGGCCTCGCCCAGCCGGCGGACCGCACGGACGGCATCGGCCGAGTCGTCAACCACCGGCGCCACCCCGTGCCGCCGCGACGGCAGCACCGCCGGCAGGTCCTGTCGACGCAGCGCGCCGTAGACCGGCACGCCCACGTCGTCCAACGCCTCGCGCAGCATCGCCTCGTGTCGCGACGACGCCACCCGGTTGAGGATCACCCCGCCGAGCCACAACTGCTCGTCGTACGAGCGGAAACCGTGCACCAGGGCCGCCACCGACTGACCCATCGCGGCCACGTCGACAACGAGCACCACCGGGCTGCGCAGCGCGGCTGCCGCTGCCGCCGTGGACTCCTGCTCGGGACGGCCACCGACCGAGTCGTACAGCCCCATGCTGCCCTGCACCACGGCCAGCCCGGCACCGGCGGCACCGTGCGCCACCAGCGGGGCGAGCCGGTCCAGGCCGACCAGTCGGGGGTCGATCACCCGGCCCGGCCGACCGGAGGCGAGGCCGAGGTAGGCGGCGTCGACGTGGTCCGGCCCGAGCTTGAACCCGGCGACGTCGACCCCTCGCTCGGCCAGGGCGGCGAGCAGCCCGATCGCCAGCGCGTTCTTACCGTGCCCGGAGGACGGCGCGCTGAGCACCAGGCGCGGCACGACGGTCATCATCGACTCCTCGCGAGCGGCGGCGGGTACGCGACGGGACGACCGAGGCCGATCCGTCGGCGTGACGATACCCGCCCGGCTGAAGGCGCGAGCACCGCCAACCGGGGTGGGCGGCCCGGCCCTGGCAGTGCCCCCGGGGGCGTCGGCCTCGGCCCGGTCCGGCCCGGTCCAGGTCAGTGGCGCCGGTCATACGAGTAGCCTCGGTGCCGTGTACCGGTTCCTGCTGAGCCCACGCTGGCTGGGCGCTCTCGCGCTGACCCTGGTCGCGGCCGCCGTCATGGTGTTCCTCGGCAACTGGCAGCTGGACCGCTACCGGGGGCGCACCGAGGTCAACGAGCGGATCGACGCGGGCCAGCGGATGGCTCCCGTGCCGCTCGCCGACGCGCTGCGCGCGCCCGCCGGCGGCGCGGGGACGGCCGGTCCGGCCCCCGCCGAGGACAAGGTCTGGACCCGGGTCACCGTCACCGGCCGGTACGACCCCACGAACACCGTGCTGGTCCGCGGCCGGACGGTGGACAGCCGGGTCGGTTTCGAGGTGCTCACCCCGCTGGTGCTCGCCGACGGCACGGCGCTGCTGGTGGACCGGGGCTGGATCCCGCCGGCGCCCGGTGGGGCGACCGCCCAGCCGTCGGTGCCGGCCGCGCCGACCGGCGACGTGACGGTGGTCGGCCGGGTTCACGAGACCGAGAGCGGCGCCGGCGCGGTGGCCCGACGCGACGGGCTGCTGGAGATCCGGCGGATCGGGGTGTCGCGGCTGGCCGGCGAGCTTCCCTACCCGGTCTACGGTGCGTATCTGCTGCTCGACGAGCAGACCCCGGCAGCCGATCCGGTGTTCAAGGCGGTGCCGGTCGGGCACGCCAACAACTGGCAGAACTTCGGCTACGTCGTGCAGTGGTGGCTGTTCGCGGTGATGGCCCTCTTCGGCTATGGCTGGGTGGCCCGTCGGGAGGCTCGCCGGGCCGCCGGCATCGGCACCACCCCGGCTCCCCTGGACCGGGCCGCCGAGCCGACGCCGACCGCTTCCGCCTGACCTCGCCCGGTCAGCCAGTCACGCGGCCGGCGTGGATGGCGCGGACCGCGTCGATGGTGTCCGCCTCCGCGGCGGACTTGTCATCGCGGTAGCGCACCACCCGGGCGAACCGCAGCGCCATCCCGCCGGGATAACGCGAACTCGTCTGCACCCCGTCGAAGGCGATCTCCACCACCTGCTCGGGCCGGACCCGGACCACCCAGTCGCCGCGTTCCACGGCGAGGCCGAGGAACCGTTCGGTCTGCCACCGCAGCAACTCGTCGGTGAGCCCCTTGAACGTCTTGCCGAGCATCACGAAGTCACCGGTGCGCGCGTCACGCGCACCCAGATGCAGGTTGGACAGCCAGCCCTTGCGTCGGCCGCTGCCCCACTCGACGGCGAGCACCACCAGGTCGAGGGTGTGCCGCGGTTTCACCTTGACCCAGGCGGCACCGCGCCGGCCGGCGTCGTAGGGGGCGTCCGGCGCCTTGACCACCACGCCCTCCTGCCCGGCGTCGAGCGCGGCGGCGAACGCGGCGGCGGCCTGCTCCGGGCCGTCGACCTCCATCCGGCCGACCAGCAGCGACGAATCCACCGAACCGGCGAGGGCGGCCCACCGCTCCCGGCCGGGAAGGTCGATCAGATCCTGGCCGTCGAGGTGCAGCAGGTCGAAGAAGTACGGGGTGAGCACCGTCGCGCCCGTGCTGGCGGCCGCCGCGAGCACCGCCGGAGCGACAGGTGTGCGCCCGGTGGTGCTGGGGGTGGTGCGTCGGGCGGCCCGGCTCGACGTCTGCTGGAACGGCAGTGGGCGGCCGGTCTCGTCCAGGCCGATCGCCTCGCCGTCGAGGACCAACTCCCGACCCGGCAGGGCACGGACCGCGGCGACCACCTCGGGCACCCGGGTGGTGATCTCGTCGAGGCTGCGGGTGAACACGGCGATGTCGGTGCCGGAGCGGTGCACCTGGATGCGGATGCCGTCGAGCTTCACGTCGACCACCGCCGGCGTGCCGGTCGCGGCGAGCGCCTCGTCGACCGAGGGGGCGCTCTGCGCGAGCATCGGCGCCAGTGGGCGGCCGACCTGCAGACCGAACCCGGCCAACTCGGCGGCCCCTCCGGCCAGCGCGGCCACCGCCACGGCCCGGAGATCACCGGCGAGCAGCAGTGCCCGGCGGACCGCCGCCACCGGCACCTCGGCGGCCCGGGCCACCGCGTCCGCGAGGAGGCCGGCCTGGGCGCCCTGCCGTAGCTCGCCACTGAACAGGCCGGTGAGCAGCCGCTGCTCGTCGGCGGTGGCCGCCGCGTAGAGGGCACCGAGCAGCGCCCGACGCCGAGCCTGTGAGCCCGAACCGTGCACTGCGGCGATCTGCGCGATGGCCGCGTCCACGGCGGCCACCGTCAACGTCGGCTCGGCGGCCGGCGGCGGCACGTCACGCAGGCTCGCAAAGCCGACCCCGGTCTGCCGTTGGCGCAGCTCACCGGCGAGATAGCCGGCGCCGGGCTCGACCTCGGCGGGATCGAGCCGGCGCAGCGCGTCAGCGAGCAGCTCCACCTTGGCCCGTCGGCCGCTGGTGGCGCCGACGGCGGCGGAGGTGGCTGCCAGATCGAGGAACCGCACGCAGCTCATCCTGCCAGTCACCTCCGACACCGCCCGGGCATTGCCGTGCCCGGGCGGTGTCGGCAGGGTGCCGCCCACTCACGTGGACGACAGGCCTAGGCGGAGATGGGCTCCTCGATGCGCAAGCCTCGGGCGCGGACCTCGCCGGCGACCCGGGAGAGCACCGAGTCGAGGGCGACCAGTGCGGCGGAGAGCTCACCGAGCTGTTCGTTGAGCGTGTCCTCGGACCACGCGGAGACATCGACATCTCCCAGCGCGCTGACAGCGGCCCCCAACCGGGCCATCACCTCGTTCGTACTCATGTACGAAAGGCTATAACAGCTGACCATCCGACACGCCGTAAACTCCCAGATCAGGCCCAAAGTTGCCGTTCTGACACCTAACCGCTCACGGCCGCCACGTTGCGCAGAAGCAGTGCCTCGGCGAGGCAGACCCGGGCGAACTCACCCAGGTGCAGACTCTCGTTCGGGCCGTGCGCGCGGGCGTGCGGGTCCTCCACGCCGGTCACCAGGATCGCCGCCTTCGGGAACATCTCCTGGAAGGTGGCGATGAACGGAATCGAACCGCCGACGCCGATGTCCACCGGGTCGGTGCCGTCCCAGGCGGTCCGGAAGGCCGAACGGGCGGCGTCGAACATCGGCCCGGTCGCGTCGATCACGCACGGGTCACCGTCGTGTTCGAAGGTGACAGTCACCTGGGCACCCCACGGCGCGTGCTGCTCCAGGTGCGCGCGCACCGCCGCGTACGCCCGCTTGGGGTCGTCGCCCGGGGCGAGGCGGATGCTGAGCTTCGTCTTCGCGGCCGGGACCAGGGCGTTCGGCGCCTCGCCGGTGGACGGCGCGTCGACACCGAGAATGGCCAGCGCCGGCTTGGTCCAGAGTCGGTCGGTGATCCGGCCGGTGCCGATGAACTGCACGCCCTCGGCGAGCCCGGCCTCGGCCCGGACCCGGTCCTCCGGGTAGTCGACGACGGCACCCTCCCGGCCGACCAGTCCGTCCACGGCCACGTCACCGGCGTCGTCGTGCAGCGTCGCCAACAGCCGGACCAGCGCGGTGAGCGCGTCCGGCACGGCACCGCCGAACATGCCGCTGTGCACCGCGTGGTCCAGCGTGCGCACCTCGACGAAGCAGTTGACGATGCCCCGCAGCGAGGTGGTCAACGCCGGTACGCCGATGTCCCAGTTACCCGAGTCGGCGATCACGATGACGTCCGAGGTGATCTCGTCGCGGTGCTCGGCCAGCAGTTGCTCCAGCGAGTCGGAGCCGTACTCCTCCTCGCCCTCGATGAAGAGGACCACGCCGACCGGCAGCGCGTCACCGTACGCGCGCAGCGCCGCCACGTGCGCCATGACGCCGGCCTTGTCGTCGGCCGCACCCCGGGCGTAGAGCCGGCCGTCCCGTTCCACCGGCTCGAACGGGTCGGACTCCCACAGCGACCGGTCGCCGACCGGCTGGACGTCGTGGTGGGCGTAGAGCAGCACTGTGGGCGCGCCGGGCGGGGCGGCCCGACGGCCGATCACCGCGGGCTGGCCGCCGGATCGCACGATGTCGACGTCCAGGCCGCAGCCGCGCAGCAGCTCGGCGACCGCCTCCGCGGAGCGTTCCACGTGCGAGTGGTCGAAGCCCTCGAAGGCGATGCCGGGGATGCGGACGAGGCGCTCCAGGTCGGCCCGCACGCCGGGCATCTCCCGCTCGACGGCGGCCCGCACCTCGGACTCGGACATGATCGGTGAGGTCATGACCGGCATCGTATGCCGGCCTTACCGGGGTGTGTCGGCGGAGCCCGTACCGTCACCGCTGTCAGCGGGGCCGGCGCCGGCCCGCGCGCCCGGTGCGGCCCGCCCGGCGCGGTGTGCGCGGCCCGCCGCCTCGGTGGCCGCGTCCATCCAGGAACGGGCCCGGCCGGCGGTGCCGCCCACCCACTCGCCGACGTCGCTCGCGCCGTCGCCGAGCCGGCGCAGCAACCCGACCAGCGGGTCGGTGGACCGGCTGAACTCCTCCCGGTACGACTCGGCGGCCGCCTTGATCTCCTCCGACACGCTTGTCGAGCTGTCGTCCTCGCGGCGTGGATAGTCCCCGGCCAGCACCTGCCCGTACGCCCCGGAGTCGATCCACTGGCGCACCGACGCCGCCCGCGCCACCGGCACCGGGTGGGTGCTCCACGCGGTCATCCGGATCTTGTGCAGGCTGTCGCGCAGGTCGCCGCCGCCGGCGTACTCGGCGGCCTGCTCCAGGAAGGCTGTGGTGTCGACCTGGGACAGGTCACCGCCGCCGGCGAGCTTCATCAGCAGCCGCAGCGCGGCGGCCGGATCCTGCCCGGCGAGCAGGCCGGCCCGGTCGGCGGAGAGTTCCGCCTTGCGCCACCACTCCAGCATCGCCGCGATGATGGCGCGCAGCGCGATCGCGCCGACCGGCAACCAGCTCAGGTTGGCCGCCCACCGGGTGAGGATCATGAGCATGGTCTTGTAGACCGCGTGCCCGCTGCCCACGTGCCCCAACTCGTGGCCGAGCAGGCAGCGCAGCTCGTCCTCGTCGAGTTGCTGCACGCAGGCGGAGTTCAGCACGATGAACGGCCGCTCCAGCCCGACCGCCTCGGCGCCCAACCAGGGCGACTGGGTCACGTACAGCTCGGGCAGTTCGGCCACGTCGAGCGCCGCCGCCGCCTCGGTGTAGCGCTGCCACACCGCCGGGTACTGCCGGTGGTCGACCCGGATGCCGGAGGCCAGCACGGACAGCCGGAAGCCCCGCTCGTTCCACATCCCGAAGAACGCCCGCAGCACGTCGTCGAAACCGCGCAGCTCCCGCAGCGCGACCAGGGCACCCCGGTCGGCCGGATGCTCCCAGGCCCGCGAGCTGATGCCGGTGAGGGTGATCCGACGCCGCGCTGGCGCGTCCGCTGCCGTCATGGTGGCTCCCCGTTCGCCGTAGCTCTCCGCATCGTGCCGCAGTCGGTGGCCCACGTCCATGCCCCGCTCAGCGAAGCCGCACGTAGTACCGGTCCGCGTCGTACGGCAGTGTCGGCGCGCCATCCACCAACAGGTCGGCGTGGGTCACGGTCTCGTCGGCGGCGAAGTGCGCCCGCTCCCCGTCATGCCAGCGGCGCAGCTCGGGCAGGATCTCCGGCCCGTCCCGGGCGACAGCGCGAGCCAGCCGCAGCGACGCGGGCGCGGTGACGAACACGGCCAGCGTCAGCTCCGGCCGGACGACCGTTCGGGCGGCGCTGACGCCCTCGACCACCAGCACCGGAGCCACCGGCACCGGAACCGGCCGGGGCAGGAAGGACTGCCGGACCCAGCTGTACCGCCGGTAGGCGCCCGGCTCCCCGTTACGCAGCGGGGCGAGCACCCAGTCGTCGAGCCGGGGCCAGAAGGTGACCTGGTCGTCCCACCCGTCGAGCAGGTCGTCGGTGTGCACCACCGGCGGTCGGCCGCCGAGCGGCCCCGCCAGGGCATCCGCGAGTTGGGCGGCGAACCGGCTCTTACCCGCGCCGCTCGGCCCGTCGACCGCGACCAGCCGGGTCCGCCCCAACCGCGCCGGGCCCGCGAGCACCCGACGAGCCAGTTCGGCGTACGCCTCGACAACCGCCACGGTCGGTCCGCCAGTTCCCGGGTTCAGCGCAGCCTCCCGTGGTGCATGACCGAAGTATGCCGCCACCGCCCTGGCCGGCCACCGTCACGTCCGGGGGAATTGGTGCGGCGACGGGTGACGGGCGGCCCGTTCGCCGCCCGGGGTGCCACCGAATCGGCATGATCGGGTGGTGCTCCGAGACGTAATGAGCCCCGGTATAGACGCCCTACTCGAACAGGCCCGCGCCGGGCTGCACCGACTGACTCCGCAGCAGACCGTCGAGGCGGTCCGCGGCGGCGCGTTGCTGGTCGACACCCGCACCGAACTACAGCGCCGCGAACAGGGCGACCTGCCGGGCGCGGTCGTCATCGACCGGACCGTACTGGAGTGGCGCCTCGATCCGGCCAGCGCCTGGCGGATCCCGGAAGCCACCGGGTACGACCGGGAGATCATCCTGGTGTGCCGACAGGGTTACAGCTCCAGTCTGGCCGCCGCCAGCCTGCAGACCCTCGGCCTGCGCCGGGCCACCGACATGATCGGCGGCATGGACGCCTGGCTCGCCGCCGGCCTGCCCACCACCGACCGTCCGGCCGACATCCGCCCCTGACCCCCCGACCTCGCCCCTCGCCTGCCATTCCGGGCGGTCGGTCTACGCAAGATCGTGCTCGATCCAGGAACAGGCCCCTCCTTGTGTGGGCGAGGCCCCTCCAACAACGATCGAGCACGATCCCTTCACCCTCCCCAAGGGACGGTGCTCCCGGTCAGGACGGGGCACCGGGTGGGATGAAGGGCAGGTCGGCGGGGGGGCCGGCTTCGATGAGACGCCAGAGGGCATCGGTGTCCAGGTGTCCCTCGACCAGGTCGCCGAGCAGGTCGAGTGAGCGCTCCCGGGCGGCGGCGAAGCTGGTGGCCGGCGCGACCCGGAACCCGCTACGGCCAGCCAGCCGAGCCGCCTCAGTGAGGAACCACCGGCGGAACTCGTCGGACTCGAACGCCCCGTGCCAGTGCGTGCCGTGCACCACGCCGAGCACGGCCCCCTCCCCGACACCGTCGTCGCTGGTCAGCAGCGGGGTCAGGCTCGGGTCGGCCTGCGAGACGTACCCGTGGTGGATCTCGTAGCCCCGCACCGGGAGGCCACCGTGGCCGGTGCCCACCGACTGCCGGACGGTCTTGCGCGGGTCGAAGGTGATGTCGATGGGCAGCAGACCGAGCCCCGGCACGCTGCCCTGCCGGCTCTCCACCGGATCGTGGATGGCGCGGCCGAGCATCTGGAAGCCGCCGCAGAGGCCGAGCAGGGGCTTGCCAGCCGCCACATGGGTGGCCACCGCGTCGGCGAGACCGGTTTCGCGCAGCCACGCGAGGTCCGCGACGGTGGACTTGGAGCCGGGTAGGACGACCAGGTCGGCGGCGGCCAGTTCGGCCGGTTCGATGGTGAGGCGTACCCGGACGCCCGGCTCGGTGGCGAGCGCCTCCACGTCGGTGGCGTTGCTGATCCGGGGTAGGCGGACGACGGCCACGTCCAGCCATTCACTGCCGTGCGGGGCGGCGGGTCGGCCGAGCACCCGGCCGTAGGCGAGTGAGTCCTCCGCGTCGAGCCACAGGTCCAGCGCCCAGGGCAGCACCCCGTACGTGGGGCGGCCGGTGACCTGACGCAGCATGTCCAGGCCCGGCTGGAGCAGCCCGAGGTCGCCCCGAAACTTGTTGATCACGAACCCGGCGATCAGCGCCTGGTCGGCCGGGTCGAGCAGGGCCACGGTGCCGAACATCGAGGCGAAGACACCGCCCCGGTCGATGTCGCCGACGACGATGGTGGGCAGGTTGGCGTGCCGGGCCAGCCCCATGTTGACGTAGTCACCGGCCCGCAGGTTGATCTCCGCGGGGCTGCCGGCGCCCTCGCAGATCACCACGTCGTACGTCTCGCGCAGCTCGGCCAGCGCGGCGTACGCGGTCTCGGCGAGCCGGGGACGCAACTGCCGGAAGGTGCCGGCGGTGATCGTGTCGACCGCCTCGCCCAGCAGCACCACCTGACTGGCCAGGTCACTGCCCGGTTTGAGCAGCACCGGGTTGAACCGCAGGTCGGGTGCGAGCCCGCACGCCGCGGCCTGCATGGCCTGGGCGCGCCCGATCTCGCCGCCGCGCCCGTCCGGCCCGACGACCACCGCCGAGTTGTTCGACATGTTCTGCGCCTTGTACGGCGCCACCTTCACGCCCTGCCGGTGCAGCCAACGACAGATGCCGGCGGTGAGCACACTCTTGCCGGCGTCGGACGTCGTGCCGGCCACCAGCAGCCCGCCGCTCACCGCCCACTCCCCCGCCGACCCACAGCGCCGAACAGTGCACGCCTGCTCACCGCGCCGACCAGCCGGCCGAGCGTCACCGGGTACGCGGCCGCCAACCCGACGGCGGCCAGCCCCACCGCGCCGGAGATCCGGGCGGCCCGCTTCAGGTGCCGCGCCTCTGGGCGAGGGCCGTCGCCGAGGAACGGCCGCACCTCGGAGCGCCCGAAGTAGGCGTTGCGACCACCGAGGCGGACCCCGAGCGCACCGGCCATCGCCGCCTCGCACTGACCGGCGTTGGGGCTCGGGTGGTCGTTGCGGTCCCGCCGCCACACCTGCCAGGCGCGCTGACGGTCCCCGTGCGCGACCGGCGCGACGGCGATGGTGAGCAGCCCGGTCAGCCGGGACGGCACGAGGTTGAGCGCGTCGTCCAGCCGAGCGGCCGGCGTGCCGAACCGCGCGTAGCGCGTCGACCGGTGCCCGACCATCGCATCGAGGGTGTTCGCCGCGCGGTAGCCCAGCAGGCCGGGCAGACCAGCGACCGCACCCCAGAGCAGCGGAGCGACCACCGCGTCCGAGGTGTTCTCCGCGACCGACTCGACGGTGGCGCGGGCCAGCTCCGACTCGCCCAGCGTCGACGGGTCCCGCCCGCAGAGGTGACCGAGGCGTCGCCGGGCAGCGGGCAGGTCACCGTCACGCAGCGTACGACCCATGACGGTCGCCTCGTGCCGTAGCGTGCGGCCGCCCAGCACGGTCCACGTGCCGACCGCCACCAGCGCCGCCCGGGTCACCGGCCGGTGCCGGGTAGCCGCCGCGGCGACCGCCCCGAGCAACACCGGCCCACCGACGGCCAGCGCGGTGAACGCCGTGCCCGCCGTTCGGTCCGGGCGGTAGAGGCGGCGCTCCAGCGCGCCCGCGGCCTGCCCGAAGCCGGCCACCGGGTGCCACCGGCGGGGGTCGCCGAGCACCCTGTCCAGCGCGTACCCGGCGAGCAGCCCCACCGCGTTCGCCATCGGCGCTGTCCGTCGCACCCGCACCACCTCCGGCCGGCCAGCCTAGACGAGCACCCCGTGAACCAGCCCAACCCACGGTCCCGCACCGGCAACGAGAACCCGTGGAGCGAACAACCAGCCCAACCTGCCGACGCCCGTCACGCGGGGTGACGACGCCGGTCGCGCCGCCACCCCGCCCCCGTCGTGACCGGTCAGGCTGGCTGCGGGATCCGGCCCCGACCACGCCGCCCTCGACCGGGCTGCGCCGGCTCCGGCTGCCCCTCGTCGGACACCGGCCCCAACTCGATGTCCAGGTCACCGTCGGCGTTGTTGTCGTCGTCCGCCTCGGGCGGAGGGGCCAACTCGTCGAGGTCCGGCGGAGCGTCGGCCAGCCCGGCCTGCCCGCCGCTCGCAAGCGCTCCGCCGTCACCGAAGACCCCGCCGCTCGGGGAACTGTCGTCGTCCCCCGGGACGTTGCCGAACGGGTTGGTTCGCAGCTCCGCGTAGTCGGGCAGCTCGAAGTCGTCATCCAGCGGACGGTCGTCGGGCAGCACGGGCGCCTGCCCGGTCGGCACCAGCTCGGTGGGCTCGCCGCGCACCCGGCTCTCGGCCTCACCGTCCTCCACGGTGCTGGTCGCCATGCTCGGCCGGTTGCGCAGGAAGCGGGCCCGACCCCGGGACAGGTCGTGGCCGACGGCCACCGCCTCCAGCTCGTAGAGCGTGCGGTGGTTACCGCCGTCGTCGGTCCAGTCGCGGGTGTAGAGCCGCCCGCAGACCACCACCGGATCGCCGACCATGACGGAGGCCGCCACCCCCTCGGCGAGCTTGCGCCAGCAGTTGACGCGGACGCGGAGCGAGTTGCCGTCAACCCACCGGCCGCTGTCCCGATCGAGTCGGCGGGCGGTCGAGGCGACCTTGAAGTTGGCCACCAGAGTGTTGCTCTGGGTCGTACGCCGCCACTCGGGCGTAGTCAGCACATTGCCGACGATTGTCACGTAAGTGTCGAACATCGTCCCTCCAGGGGGATCGGGGCCTGCCAGCGCGAGTCGACTCGACACCGAGCATCGACACTGAGAGCGCCAATCGCGAGCGCCCATCCCCGACCTGTGGATGACGAACCCACCTGTGGACAACGCCCTGATCACGCCCCGATGTGGTACGCCCGACCCGCCCGACCCGCCGCCCACGGTTTCCCAGGCCACCCGAACTGGGTAAGGACTTGATCAAGCACCACCGACAGCTGCACGTCGACGAGAGGTCAGCGCCATGATGATCACTACCATCGGCTCCGCGAACGCTTCCGAGGCGCAGCGATGAGCGCCGTGGCCAACCCGGCCACCGTGGCTGAGTGCCTGCGGGTGGGCGCCGGGTTCTCCCAGGGCGACCGCAACTGGATCGCCGAGCAGTTCGCCACCCTCGACGCCCGGCTCGCCAGCTTCCACGCTGACGCCACCGAGCTGGAGGTGTCGGTGAAGGACCGGGAGGCGCGTGGTCAGAAGGTCACCCTGGAGTGCTGGATCGCCGGCCGGCAGAAGATCGTCACCACCTCCGCGGAGGAGGACCTGCACGCCGCCCTGAACGACGTCCGTGACGACCTGCGCCGCAGGCTCAACGACGCCAAAACCCGCCAGGAGCCGCGGCACAACAAGCACCTGCGCGACCTCCCCCAGCCGCAGACCGAGGCCGACGAGTCGGAGAACCCGGCCCCCCGCGCCGACGCGGAGACGGTCTGACCCACGCCTCACCCCCGCGATCTTGCACTTTCAGCTCCCGAACAGCGGCTACTGCCCCGTTATGTCGGGACAGAAAGTGCAAGATCGCGGGGGTGAGCGGGGCGGGCGGGGAGCGGGGGCGGGGCGGGCGGGGGCGGGCGCGGGCGCGGGCTACCGCTGGGTAGGTTGGCGGCGTAGCGTCGCGTTCGTGGAACCGGACGTGTTGGGGCCGCCGTACGAGCGGCAGACGATCGACCTGGGCACCGACGACGAAGGCCCCGTCGTCGCGACAGTGGTCCGGCGGCGGGCCGAGCGCCCCACCGGGCGGGCCGTGCTCTACGTGCACGGCTTCGTCGACTACTTCTTCCAGACACATCTGGCCGATTTCTTCGCCGAGCGAGGCTGGGATTTCTACGCACTCGACCTCCGCAAATACGGCCGCAGTCTGCTCCCCGCCCAGACCCCCAACTTCTGTCGCGACATCAGCGACTACTTTCCCGAGCTGGACGCCGCCGCCGAGATCATCCGCTCCGATGACGGGCACGACACCCTGCTGGCGATGGGCCACTCCACCGGTGGCCTGATCATCTCGCTCTGGGCGGACGCCCGCCGCGACACCGGCACCATCGATGGCCTGGTGCTCAACAGCCCCTTCTTCGACCTGAACGCCCCCTGGGCGGTCCGTCGACCCCTCGCGGCCGCCGCGTCGCGGCTGGGCCGCAGGGCGCCGCACCGCATCCTCCCGTTCGGGTTGGGCACCGTGTACGGCGAGAGCATCCACTCCGACCACCGCGGCGAGTGGACCTACGACCTGGCGTGGAAGCCGCTGGCCGGATTCCCGGTCCGGGCCGGCTGGCTGAACGCGATCCGCACCGGGCAACGCCGGCTGCGCGCCGGGCTGGACATCCAGGTGCCGGTGCTGCTGGCCTGCTCGACCCGGTCCTTCCGAGGCACCAAGTGGCACGACAACGCGACACTGGCCGACGCCGTACTGGACGTGGAACACATGGTCCGCTACGCGCCCCGCCTCGGGCGCCACGTCACACTGGCCCGCTTCGACGGAGGGATGCACGACCTCACGCTCTCCGGCCCCACCGTACGCAAAAAGGTCTTCGACGAGGTGGGCCGCTGGGCCGAGGCGTTCCTCGCCGCCGGCCCCACCGCCCCGGCCGACGTGACGGGAGCGGCGACGCCCGGCGGCTGACCAGGCCGGCCAACACGCGGTTCAGATGTCGCCGGGCGTCGCCGGGAGGACGGCACGGATCCGGTCGAAGGTCGCCACCGGTTGCGCGCCGACACCGGGCAGGACCAGGCCCAGGCAGTACGGGGAGACCTCACCGGTGGGTTCGGCCTGAACGATGAAGACCGGCGCGCCGACGTACCCCGGCGGTAGCTCGGTGGTGATCAGCACGGCGTCCCCGTCGCGGACCACCCGCTCGATCGCGACCTCCAGCGGCCGCGACCCGTCTTCGCGTACCCCATGGGCCAGCACGAAGGCGGAACTGGCGTCGGCGCCGAGGCGGGCGACCACCTCGGGCCCGGCGGCGATCCCCGCCGGCACCGGCTGGACGCGCCACCGCCAGCCGCCGTCGCCGGCATACCGGTGCAGGCCAGCGGTTGGCAACACCGCAACCCCGTCGCCCGCGAAGCGGGCCCAACCGGGCACGATCTCGGCCTCGGAAATGACGGCCGGGGCCATCCCCGCCGGCTCGGTGATGCTCGCCCGCAGGCTCAACTCACCACCCGAACCGCCCACCAGGTCCGCCGCCGTCAGCAGCGACTCCCCCACCGGGTCGTCGCCGCCCTGGAAGAAGAACGCGGTACCGACGTCGCCCGACGACCGGTACGGCAGGATGGCGCGACCGACGACCTGGCACAGCTCGTAGGCGACGCTGCTCTCGGCATCGGAATCCAGCAACACCAGCCAAAGGTACGGTTCGCGGCCAGGCCGGTCCGCGGTAACCCGGATGCCCGCTACGAGGCGGACGTGAGACTCTGCTCGGCAACGTGGACGCGGGCACCCTTTTCGCCGTCGCACAGTGGGACGGCGGTACCCTCTGGGCGCGACATCCACGCCACACGCGCCCGTAGCTCAGCGGATAGAGCAGGGGACTTCTAATCCCAAGGCCGCAGGTTCGAATCCTGCCGGGCGCACCTTCAAAACACCGGCTTGACATCACAACACCGGCCAATGGATCGGGCGCGGCATCAGCTCCGCACGGTACGTTCAACCCGTGCTCCCGATGACCCTGGAAGAGATCTCGGCCGCGATCGGCGGAGCCGTCCGCGACGCCCCCGACCCAGTGAGCGTCACGGCTCCGGTGGTGTTCGACAGCCGGCGCGTGGAGCATGGCGGGATGTTCGTGGCGCTGCCGGGTGAGCGCGTCGACGGGCACGACTACGCCGCCCAGGCGATCGAGGCCGGCGCGGTGGCAGTGCTGGCGTCACGACCGGTTGGGGTGCCGGCGGTGGTCGTCGAGGACGTGCCCACCGCTTATGGACGCCTCGCCCGCGCGGTGGTCGACCGGCTGGCGCAAGCCACGGCTATCGGTGTGACCGGCTCGGTAGGCAAGACCTCAACCAAGGACATCCTTGCCCAGGTGCTTCCCGCCTGGGGCGAGACGGTTGCTACCCGGGCGTCCAACAACAACGAGCTTGGGTTGCCGTACACGGTCACCCGCGCCACTGCCAACACCCGCTATCTCGTCTTGGAGATGGGCGCACGCGGCATCGGGCACGTGGCCTACCTGACTGGGATCGCCCCGCTCACCGTCAGCGTCGTTACCCGCGTCGGGCACGCGCACCTAGGCGAGTTCGGTTCGGTGGCAAACATCGCCCAAGCCAAGGGCGAAATCGTGGAAGCCCTGCCAGATGCGGGCGACGGCGGATTGGCGGTGCTCAACGCCGACGATGAGTTGGTGGTCGCCATGGCGAGCCGCACCCGCGCCCGCGTCCTCACCTACGGGATCGACAACCCGGCGGACGTGCGGGCCGAGAAGGTGACATTGGACGAGCTGGGCCGCGCCGGCTTCCGGCTCGTGTATGACGGCCAGGCCGCCGAGGTGCGGTTGCGGCTGTACGGGTTGCACCAGGCGTCCAACGCGCTCGCCGCCGCGACCGTAGCTCTCGGGCTGGGCCACCCGATCGAGGCAGTAGCCGAGGCCGTGTCGCAAGCCGAAGCGGTGTCACCAGGCCGGATGCAGGTCACCACCCGCGCCGACGGGGTGACGATCATCAACGACGCCTACAACGCCGCGCCCGACGCCATGCACGCCGCACTACGCGCCCTGCACGCGATGACCGGGGACGACCAACGGGCGGTCGCGGTGTTGGGCGAGATGAATGAGTTGGGCGAGCACGCCACAGAGGTGCACCGCGAGATCGGACAGCAGGTAGCCGGGATGGGGGCCGGGTGGCTGGTGGCAATCGGCGGTACAAACGCCGACCAGTACGCGAACGGGGCCGCCGGCAGCGGCACAACGGTTGATCGGGCGGCGGACGTGGCCCAGGCGTGGGACCTGCTCCGCAGTGGGCTACGGCCGGGCGATGTCGTGTTGGTGAAGGCATCGAACAGCGCCGGGCTCCTCGCGCTCGCGGACAAGCTGATCGAGGAGCCCGGCGCTGTTACCGCCCAGGCGTAGGGATCACGCCGACAACGCGACCTCGGAACGCTGGCTCAGGGCGTCCAGGATCGTCGCACCGTAGCCGGTCACATCACCGGTGCCCATCGTCAGCACCACGTCACCGCGACCAGCCATCCCCCCGACGATCCGCGCGACGTGATCCGCGCCAAGCGGCAGGCAGTATTGACCGTCGCGCAAGTGAGTCACGATCACTGTTGCGTCGGCCGCCGGCCGTCCTTGCGGCACGGTGCCGTGGACATCGAGCAGCAGGACGTAGTCGGCCTTGTCCGCCAGGAGCCGGCCGATCCGCGAACTGAAGGCCAGCACCCGGGCGTGTCCGGACGGCTGGAACACCACGATGACCCGGCCGCGAGCCAAGGTGCGCGCGGCTTCCAGGTCGGCCGCGATCTCCTTCGGGTGGTCGGCGTAGGAGTCGATCACCGTCACCCCGGCCCGAGTGTCGACGTGCTCGAAGCGACGGCGAACCCCCGCGAAGGTGCACGCCGCGCCCGCCGCATTGGTGGGGTCCAGGCCCAGGGCCACCGCGCACGCCACGGCCCCAACCGCGTTCTCCAGGTGGTGCGCCGCAGGGGTCGGCAGAGTCAGCCGCACCGTCGTCCCGTTCGGCATCCGGACGGTCGCCGAAACGCTCCACCCCTCGGCGCGCACATCGAGCAGGCAGATATCGGCCGTGCGGCTCCGGCCGTAGCGCAGCACCGTCAGGTCAGGTCGCTCATCAGCGATGACCTCGGCGGCCACGTTCGCGCCCACGCAGTCGGCGTTCACGATCAGGAACCCGTGATGAGCGATCCGGGAGCCGAACTCGACGTAGGCACGCATCACCGCGGCGTGGTTGACGAAGTTTTCCGGGTGGTCGTCCGTGACGTTGGTGATGATGGCGATCGACGGGGTGAGGAAGTGGAACGACCGGTCCGACTCGTCCGCCTCAGCGACCAGCAGCCGGGACCCGCCGAGACGGGCGCCAGAGCCCGGCCCGGTCAGGTCAGCCCCGATCAGGTAGGTCGGGTCCTCCCCGAGGGTCCGCAGGATGTGGGCCAGGATGCCGGTCGTCGTGGACTTGCCGTGCGAGCCGGACACCGCGACGAGCCGCCGGTTAGCGCTGAGCGCGTCGAGGACCTGTGCCCGGTGCACCAGCGGGATACCGGCGGCACGGGCCGCCCCGATCTCCGGCGCGTTCTGGGCAACCGTGGTGTAGACGACGCAGCTCGCGTCCTGCACGTGAGAGGCATCGTGCCCCACGTGCACCCGCACGCCCGCGACGCCCAGGGCCGCGACTGTGGCGGAATCGTTCAGGTCGCTACCGCTGACCTGGTGGCCCAATTCGGCCAGCAATCGGGCCAGGCCGGACATCGCGGACCCACCGACGCCCACAAAGTGCGGGCGGGACAGGTCAATGGGGCCGGTGTAAGCCTCGATGGTCGGGTTACCAGTGATCGTGTCGGTCATGGTGCCGTGTCTCCTTCGGTGTGAGAGCTGACGGATTCCGTGCCGTGAGCTGACGTGCGAGGGGGTCCGCTCCTTCCGACGGGTGCGATTCCTTGCGCGCGGCCGAGGTGGCCTCGGGTCACCGCCTCGGCCGCGCGAGTCCAATCGATATGCGTCGGCCTGTAGGGCGAGGCCGGAGGCGGTGGCAGGCCACCGCCGGAAAACGGGAGATAGCCAGTAGCCGGCGGCGCAGCACCAAGTGCCTGTTGCTTTCGCTCTCGCCTGCGCGCCGCGCGGCACGAGGGACACGCACACGGGCGGCCACCAGGGAAGCGGAGTGACCGGTGCGGGCGATGCCTTGGTCGGATCAGGTCCGCGTCGTCGTCATCCATGTGCGCCGTCACTGCTTCCGCAGGGTGGGGTGTTCACGACGCCCCCAACGACGGCCCGAGACGATGCTCCGAAGAATGCAGGGCCGCCGATCCGACGCGCGTTGATCAGCTCAGGGCGTGTCGCTCCCGGGTTGCGCCTGGGTAGACGTAGTGAGCGGCGGAATACTCGAACGGCGTCTTCGCGTTGCGGGCATGACCCCGACTTTCCGCAGCCGGCGCAACAACCATTTGCGCTCAGAACCGTGTGCCGATCCAATACCAGTTGCGCCCTGTCGATCTGCCAGCCGCCGGAGTAAGTAGTCACGCGATTTCACCTCCCGAGGGGGCAGGGCGACGCCGCATGAGTAACAACCTCTCGTCCACGCGGCGCACCCTGCCCGTCACCCACCACTACGGCGTACACCGCTCGCAGCAATGGGGATTCCGTCCAGATTTCAGCCACACAAGACCGACGCGACGCAGGGCTAATCAATTTGCCGATTCGTCGTCGTCTTGCTTACCTACAGCGAATCGCAAACCACCGCCGTTAGGTACTCTGTGACCCACGTCGAAGCGGTGAACGTGGTGAAAGATCGACTTCTATGCGGGGGTACACAGTGCCGCAAGCGGGACCCGGCAACGCCAAGCTCGCAGCCGTGATCGCGGAAGCTGGGATGTCCCATGCCGAGGTGGCACGAGCACTGGTCCGCGTCGCTCAGGAGAGCAACGCGGACGAGTTGACCGGGGTCGGCCGTTCCCACGTCTCGCACTGGATCGCCGGCTCGAAGCCCTCTGGACGAGCACCCGTGCTGCTCTGCGAAGCGCTGTCACGCAAGCTCGGACGCGCGCTGACCTTGGAGGACATCGGTCTACCGACTCCACTGCTGTCCTCAGCGGACATGCTTGGGTGGCGAGTCGATACGCTGGCCGCGCTGACCGAACTCGGGAGAGTCGACGTGGACGCTGAGCGCAGGCGTGTTCTGGGCACTGCCGCCTACTCGCTTGCTGCGCTTGCCCTGCCAGCCGATCCCTGGTGGACGCGCATGGCCAAGCTGGGCCAAGCGCGCGGCACGCCCGCTGGCAGGACCGTACGCAGGGGCGACGTTGACGCGGTACACGACATGGTGTCGCTGTTCTCGCGCGTGGACCAGCGCCGGGGCGGCGGGCACGCCCGATCAGCAGTGGCCCAATATCTCAGCTCCGACGTGGCGGCTTACCTACGCGGGCGCTACGCAGACGAAAAGCTGAGACGCGACATGTTCACCGCGGCCAGCGAGCTTTCTTACCTTGCGGGATGGATGGCGTTTGACAATGGCGAACACAACGTCGCGCAGCACTATTTCAACATCGCAGTGAAGTTAGCTGCCGAAGCCGACAACCCGGCGATGGCGGGCCACGTCCTCCGGGCGATGGCACACCAGGCGATCGACCTTGGGCACCACAAGCACGCTCTCGATCTCGCCGATGCCTCGGTGCGCGGCGACCGCTACGAGACGGCAGCTCCACGGGAACGCGCTCTCATAGGAGTGGTCCATGCTCGCGCTCTAGCAGTAAACGGCGAGACCCAGAATTCGGCCCGCGCGCTGATCCGAGCAGAGGACGACCTCGCCGCCGCCACCCAAGGAGACGACGAGCCCGGACGAGTCTTCTTCTTCGCTGAGGCCAGCCTCGCGCACGAGACGGCATGCGCGTTACGGGACACCGGCGACCTGGCGGGGGCGACAAGTCATTTCCGCCGCAGTGTCAGGACACGCAAAGCGGCAGCCTTCACCCGAACCCACGCAGTCACGCTGGGTTACCTCGGGGCAGTGCAGGCCCGGCAGGGTGAGATTGAGGAAGCCTGCGCAACGTGGTCCCGCGCCCTCGACGCGATGGAAGGCGTTCGCTCGGGCCGTACGCGTCAGGTAGCCGCCGAGATGCGCGCCATCCTCTCCCCCTACCAAAACCGCAAGATCCGAGGGGTCCAGGAGATCGATGCTCGCGCCAAGAGCTACCTCTCTACTTCTGCCTAGAAGAAGTCACATACAGACCGGGAGGGCCGAATGGCAGCCGAAGAATTCACCGTGGAGTCCATTGCTCGCGTCGTAGGGGGAAGAACCGAGCCAACAGACGACTACTGGGGCGGAACCAGAGCTGTCATTCGAGTCGATGAAGAACGCTTCACGCCAGAAGCCACCAAAGGACTTGAGGAGTTCTCCCATCTTGAGGTCGTGTTTCGCTTCCATCTCACCGATCCCACTGACCTGAACCTCGGTGCACGTCGCCCCAGAGACAACCCGGAGTGGCCGGAAGTCGGCATCTTTGGCCATCGCAACATGCGTCGGATCAACTGGCTGGGCGTAAGTCGGTGCCGCCTGGTCAAGGTCGACGGGCTTGATCTGCACGTCGAGGACCTGGACGCGGTGGACGGCACTCCAGTCCTCGACATCAAGCCGTGGTTCTCAGAGTTCGGTCCACGGGGCTCGGTGCAGCAAGCTAGCTGGACCTCTGAAATGCTGCAAAGCTATTTCACCTCACCCGGCGATCAACAAGCTTGACGCCTCAGCAGACTTGCGGACGTCATCGAACGTGTGACCCACAGTACGGGCGCCAGGACAGTTTGAGGCGGCTGGCACATATTGCAGCGTTAACCCGGTTCGCCGAAAGGGCACCAATGCTTCCCTGCGAACCCACCGGCGTAGACGATCCGGTGTAGATCCGACGTCAGTTTGGCCATCGCGTACCGTGCCGTCTCGCTCCTGCACGACCGGGATCTTGTCGTGGGCCAGCCGGGGCGCGGGATCCATGTCGCAGGGGAGAAGTAGGCTCGCGTCCATGCGCCCAGCTGTCGCCATCGAGGAACTGACGAAGCTCAAGGCCGAGGCCGAAGCTGCTGATCTCTTCCGTCAGCGCGAGGGCTTGGAGTCGTGGAAGCATCGGGTGCGCATGATCTTTGTCCGCACACTGGGCACCGACAACCACATTGTGGAGAGCTTCGACAAGGTTAGGTATTCGCCGACCGCGATATCCGGTGGGATGCCCCGGTCTGCCTACGAGGAACGTCGGCGTAGCGGAGTCCTGAGTGTCATGGGGCTGACAGACGCGGCCATCTATGAACTCCAGTTCAGTGGCGGCGGTGAGCCAGTGGACGAGTACGCGTACGACCCTGATCTTTGGTCGCACGTCAAGGGACTGGTAGATGACGAGGAGTGGGGGAAGGTCGCCAGTCAGACAGCGATCTTTGTTGAGAACCACGTCCGAACGTGGGCGGGGAACCCGCAGGATCGGAACGACAACAACCTGGTCGGCAAGGCTCTCTACCTGAAGGTGTTCGACGATGCCAGCGACTACCGGCTTGGCCGGCAAGCCAGCGAGCGCGAGGGCTGGCGGTACCTCGGGATGGGCTTCGCCCAGGCGCTCAGCAACGTGGACCGGCACCGCATCCAGAACCGGGACGACGCCAAGCGCTATGCCCTCGGCGTGCTCGGCCTCGGGAGCCTGCTGCTGACGCAACTCCGGTACGAGCACAGCGACATCCTCAAGACCGAGTAGCTGGGCACAGCGCTCAGGCCGCCCACCACCAGGCACACGGCCCCGATACCGCCGGGTCGCGGTCGGTCAGTGTGGACACGGCTGCTGTCGGGTTTTAGCCTCGACTTTTCGGTGGGTAGATCTACATGCAACGGAGCGTCACAATGATCGCTCCGGACTGTAGGGGGAACCATGTCTGTCGCTGTCGATGACCCAACTCCACTGCGTGGGGACCTGGATCAGAAGCAGTGCATGGAAACCCTTCAGGAGGCATACCTACACGCCGTGGCTGCGGCGGCCCGCTGCTCCCTCTCGAAACCTAATAGGGATCGAGGGATTGACTGGAAGATCAGCCATCAATCGACTGAGCATCTTCACGACTTCGAGGTAGATCTCCGAGTCCAGTTGAAGAGCACATATCAGGTCGCCCCGGCAAGCGATCTGGATTCGATTCCGATCTCATTGCCAAACAGTCAGCTAACTCGCCTAGCGCACTCGCCCGTCATCACTTCAACGATCTTGATCGCCATGCTGGTGCCTCGCGATATCGGGCAGTGGATTGAGGTAGGTTCCAACCACATGATGCTCCGCCATTGTTGCTATTGGCGGAACCTCGAAGGACACCCGATTACCGGCAGGGACGAGACTGTAGTTAGGGTTCCCACGTCGCAGGTCTTTGACGAGTTCGCTCTCTGCGACATCATGCGACGCATCGGGGCCGGTGGTCGAGCATGACCATCCCGGTGGACGCCGTGGCGCTGGACGGCTCGTGGATCAGCCCGAGTCAGACTGTGGCATATCTACAGCGCCAGGGTTGGACGATCCGTGGCGGGCGCGAAGGGTTGTACCTGCGACTAGCTCCACCGACCGTCGGTCAGAGTGTTGTAGTTCCGATGGACGTGGGGCATGCCGACTTTCGGAATCTGCTGACCGACGCAGTCGCGGCCGTCGGGGACATCTCCGGTATAGATTATGAGCGGATGCTCACCAGGCTTGATGTTGGCATTGGCGATCTGGTCCGATTCCGCAAGGAGATGCCTACGCCACACGGAACGATTCCTTGGACGTCCGGTCAATCACTGATCACCGCGTCTACTCGGCTACTTGAAGCGGCTGCCAAGGCCGAACGGGAGAAGACCAAGTATTTCGGAAACAAACATTGGACCTCTGCCAAGGCGTACATGAACAGTGTCCGCATGGGGCAGACGGAGATAGGCAGCTATGTCGTCACGGCGCTAACTCCCGTGGGCGACATAGCCGGGGTAGACGTACCTTTGCCAGGCTTCGGCGAGGCCCTGACAGGCCGTAAGGTTACGCGCACGTTGGTATCGAGTCTGGAAGCCACCCGGGAAGCAACAGATCAGTTCAACCGAACATCATCCAGTGCCGCCTTTGACGAAGCAGTCCAGTACGGAGTCTCATATGAGCTGACGCAAGCCTTAGCCCGACTCGTCGCCAACTCAGACGGAGCCGAGGTCGGCGTGGAGTGGCGGGACTGGCGGGAAGATGCGCCCGGTCCGACCTACGTACAGTTCGAGCCATCGGACGTCATTGCTCTTGAGAGCGCCAGTACCCGGTTCGCCCGGACCGAGCCTTCAGTCGGCATCACAGCACTCGGGACGGTAACCCTGCTCGACCGGCCCAGGCCGGGCACTGCGGGCGTGATCCGTTTGAACGTCATCGAGGGCTCGCAAGCCAAGAAGCTCCGCGTTCGGCTGCCTGAGGAACTGTACGACCAGGCAATCCAGGCTTTCCGAGAAGGGCTTGCGATGCGCCTGTCTGGCCGGCAGGAGAAGGAGGGACGGCTGTACTGGCTGTACGACCCGCGAGGGATCGACCTCGTTGAGGTCCCCTCGGCGGTGGAGCCTAGCCCTGCCGAGCAGGACAGCGATGACGACCTCGATCAGCCCCTGTTTTAGGCAGGCGCCAGCGGTTCAGATCGAACTCCTCCGCCAGCGAACATCACCCACCAGTCGACCCGTAAACCGGCGGTTCGGGTTCACGGATCGCCCTTGCGGCTTCGCGCTCGGCCCCTGGCTCGCCGTTCGTAGGGCGTGCGGCGGCAGGGGATCGTGCTCGCTGCCGTAGAGCGCGTCACCCCTCCGCGCGGCGGCTACCGCCAACTGCCGATCACGGTGCGGCCCGATCCGCGCCTCGTACCGACCGGGTCGTGGTCCTAATGGCCTGATCGCTTGGAGGGTGAGCCCGCAGTGAGCCCGGACGCCTCCGGATCCGGCGTCACGACCCGACATGGATCGACATGGATAGGGGTGTCTACCTGGACAGATAGACACCCCTAGCAACTCACGATCACGGGCTAACCCGTATCCGATTCAACTTCTAATCCCAAGGCCGCAGGTTCGAATCCTGCCGGGCGCACCCCACCACCGCAGGTCAGCGGCTTGCGTGCCCGGCCCCGTCGATGACCTCGACCCCGGCACGGCCATTCATACAGCTCGGAGATCCGCTACCTGGCCTTGGAGCCGCTGGGCCCGGTACACCTGCCCATCGGGCCCCGTGTAGACCAGGGCCAGCAGCAGGTCCGACATCGCAACCAGTGCAGTGGCTCCCCTGGCCGCTTCCCGTTGCGCCCCCTCCAGATACGGGAAGGGCGCGACGAACGTTAGCGGTGAAGCGCCCCCGTCGAACACGGCCAGTCTGGAGCCCGTGGGTCCACCAGGTGTCGCCAACTTTGATGTCGCCTGCGCCCTTCAGCCAGGGATAGCGCTGGGGATCTTGTTTTCCACTCCGGCGCTCCCGGCGCTGATGGCGTCCGGCAGTGGCGAAGACGCGCTGAAGCTTCCCGCCTTGCGGTTGGTGCGCTTGTCAATGAGGAAGATCGCGAAGTAACCGCCGTCGAGTGGCTTGGGCAGGGTCTGCCAAGAAACTTCGCCGAGCACTAGTTGGTTACGTCCGTTGGACACCGGCGCGGGCTCGTTCTGGCCGAGCGCAGCCTGAGCCTCCTCGTGGCTGACGAACCGTTATCTCGGCATTTCTCAGCGTCAGCGGCCAGGGCTCGAATTCCTGAGGAGCGAATAAAGATCGAGGTGAGACCACAGCCTGCCAAGAGTTCCCACCAAAACGGACCAAATGGTAGGCATTCCCTCCCTTGTGGAGAGGGTTGGGCAGCCATCCCGCTGCGGTGTTGCTCATTGCGCAGTCTTGGACGTGCATCCATCCTTGCTCTTCCGCCCACTGACGGTAGTATCTCCGTGTTTTTGCTTGCAACGGGGAGGAAGACCACATGCGATGGAAGTTCCCGGCCGGCGCCCTATTGGCGCTGGCCTTTCTGATTCCGGCGACTCCGGCGGCGGCGCAGTTCGAATCACCAGGGCTGAACGAGGCCTGCCAAACGGTCGAGCGCAAGGTGTACAAGGACATCCGCGAGCTTGTCACCTTCGACCTGGATACCGCCACCGAGCAGGAGGTACGGGTGTTGGCTGCCCAGATCCTGGCCGCGGCGAACGCCGACTCGTTGCCCGTTCTGCCCGGTGCCATCCAGGATGCGCTGAAGGGCACTGATGATGAGCTCCGCGCATTCCTCAAGACAGGCGTGCAGAATGCCTGGTCAACGGCTCTGCGGATCACCGTGGTTCGAACGTTGACGGACGCTGGCGCCAACGTGGAGGCCGCCGCGCAGAAGGTGCTCGGTGAGGCGACCGTCGACGCCTACCTGGCTTACCTGAACGACGGCCTGTACGCCGCCCGTGAGCTTGACTGCGCGTCTCAGCCCACGCCGACGCCGACGTCTCAGCCCACACCGAGCGCTACGCCCAGCGCCACGACGACCGCGGCACCGACTCCTACCGTCTCCGCCAGCCCGGGCGCCCCCGGCGGCGAGGGTGGCGAGGGCGGTGGGCTGCCCGTGACCGGTGCCGACACCGCGACCGTGGCCGGTATTGGCAGTGTGCTCCTGCTCCTCGGCGGCGCTGGATACCTGATCGGACGCCGACGCCGTTCCCGCTTCGTGGCATAGCGCAACTGGCGCGTCCGGCTCGATGCGTCGTCGAGCCGGGCGCGTCAACGCCGTTCGTGGCCGTCGCGGATGCAGCGGGGGGCATACTGGGCGAACGCGCGCTTGCGGAAGTTCATCGGACTTGCCCGCGTAGCGAGAAGTCACTGCGCTGATAGCGTCGGACGGTGTCGATGTTCCGCAGCCCGCAGGTGATCCTCTTCAGCGAGGACGTCTCCCGCGCGCCGAGTTCTACGCCGGCCTCGGCTTCACCGAGACCTATCGGATGCCGGCCGAGGGCGGAACGGTGTGTCAGCCCTGCTGGTGACGCTCATTGCGCCGAAGGGCCTCTTCGAGTTGGTCCTCGAGAATGATGATCCGGCAGGCCGAGGCCAGGTCGGTGCCCTGGTCGCACATCTCCCGGGCTCTCGCGGCAAGGCGCAGTTGATAGCGGGAGTAGCGGCGGTGCCCGCCAGCGGAGCGCTGCGGGTCGATCAGTTTCGCATCGCCGAGTCGGCGTAGGAAATCCTGCGAGCAGCCGAGGATCTCGGCGGCACGGCCCATCGTGTAGGCGGGGTAGTCCTCATCGTCGAGCATGTCGTCGGGTTGAGCCATGAAATCTCCATCACGAGGGCCCCGGTGCTCGGAAGCACCGGGGCCCAAGGGTTGTGGGTCAGGAACACCATCTACCGACAGAACGTCGGCTTGTCTTGTCCGCACCTGCCGTCAGGGACGGCTTCGGGGTGCGAGGATCGCATAAGCGTGACCGGAGACCACCTCTCGTTCGAGGGAAACTGCGGTGTCCGCGCCCAGCCCACGAATGCGACTGGCAGCGGGCGATCCAACGGTGTAATGCCCTCCCTTGCCTCTGATTTCCTCTGAAGTACTCCGTGCTGTCCGTCGGTGTCCGAGCCCCACGCGACTTCATGGCCCCAACACGTACGACGAACCCTCCTTGAACCTCGGGTGAAGCCCTGAACAAGCGTCGGCCCCACCCGCTGTCACACGTCCGTCTGCGGCAAATGTCTGCCGCCGAGTTGAGCAGGCCCCACAAGGTTCCCTGGGCCCCACTCCTTCGCCCTCGTGCGGGGCGGCAACGTCAGCGTCTTTGTTTGCTCTGCTCTCGACCACAGGTACGTTAGTCGACGGCGGCGCGAATGTCTAGCGCTTCGCTCATAGATTTTCTCCGGGGACGGAGATAGTCCTGCCGGCGCACGGCTGTCTCCTGGCGCTCAGCACCAGCACTGCGCTGACAGCGTCGGGCCGTGTCGAGGTCGATCGGGCCTGCTGCGCACAAAGTGCCCGGCGGGTGTCTACGGACCGGCCGGCCTACGGCGTTAATAGGGCGTGACGTTCGAGGAGTACGCGTTCGCTCGCACTTCGGCGCTGGTGCGGCTCGCCCGGCTGCTGACCGGTGACGAGCACCGAGCCGAGGATCTGGTTCAGGATGTCCTCGCGCGGGCGTACGCCCGGTGGGGCCGCATCTCGCGGACGGACCGTCCTGATGCGTATGTCCGGCGCATGCTCGTCAACACCCACAACTCGTGGTGGCGTCGGCTCAGCAGCCGCGAGGTCTCGGTTGCCGCGGTGCTCGATCGGGCTGGCGAGGTGGACGAGGCCGCCGGGGTCGCCGAGCGCGACGCACTGTGGCGGTTGGTCTGTGATCTGCCGGCGCGTCAGCGCACCGTGATCGTCCTGCGCTACTACGAGGATCTGGACGACACGTCGATCGCCGAGATCCTCGCCTGTTCGACCGGGACGGTACGCACACACGCGAGGCGGGCCCTGGCGGCGCTGCGTCAGCGTCAGGTTGCAGCTACCCACGCATGGGCAGGAGAGCTCTGATGTTCAGTGACCTCGATGAGCAGCTCGCCACCACGCTCAAGCATCGGGCGGGTGGCGACATCGATCCGACGCCGATCGTGCAACAGGCCCGGCATCGCGGCCGGCGGTTGCGAGTGTGGCGACGGGGACTGATCGCCGGCGGCGTGGCAGCGGCGTGTGCCGCTCTCACCTCGGTGGTGCTGGTGATTCCGGGCGGCGGGACCACCGATGACCGGATCATGCCGGCCGCGGCGTTGATGCTGCCGGAGGCACACAGCGATGGGACCGTACGCCCCGAGGAGGTCGGTGCCGATCCCGCGACCGTGCATTTCTCGACCGACACGCTGGTGAGCGATGCCAGCTCCGCGTCGTGGCGCACCGGGCGCGGCATCGAGAGCGTCGAGTTTCGGGGCCCGACCGGGGGGGCCCGTTTCGTGTTGGCGCGTACCGAAGGTTTGTTGGACGGGCTTCAGCAGACGTTGTCCTCACAGGGTCGACCGCAGGGACGGACCGAGGTGCGGGTCGGCGACCGCCCGGGGGCCGCCTGGTTCGATCCGTCCGGCGACCGGAAGCTGTGGTTCGTCCGCTGGCAACCCGCCGACGGGCTCTGGGCCCAGTTGGACATCTACGCGACCACCCGGGACGAGGCGGCCGGCACGGCGAGCCGGGTCCGGTTCGATGGTGCCCACCGCTGTGTCGTGCCGTTCCGCCTGGAGTCGCTGCCGCCCGACGGACGGTTGCTGGAGTGCTCGGTCACGCTCGGCCGGTCGGCGCGGGACTCCTTCGTCGAGGGCTCTCTGGTGGTCGGTGACGCATCCGGTCGTTGGCTGACCGTTCGGGCGCAACTCGCCCCGGCCGGCGACGACGCCCGCCGCGGAGACCTTGTCGCCGGCCCCTACCGGGCCCGCCGACAAGGCAGGGACGTGCTGGAGATGGTGGTCGAGCGCTGCTTCGTCGAGGCGTTTCGCAAGGGTTGGGGGAACGGCTACACCGAGGCGGAGGGCTTGGCGATCCTCGGCGGGTACCAGCCGGCCCGCGATCTCGACCGCCCGGACACCTGGTGACGCCACCACCTGGCGAGGGTGTGTGGTTCATGAGCTGCGGATCACCCGAGCCGCGCGGCTGGGCCGGTGTCCTGTTCGGGGCCGAGGAGCAGCCGCTCCACCCCGGTGATCCGCAGCACCCGCTGGGTGATTCCCCCGGCGCCTCGGATCGAGAAGCGGGAGCCGGCCTGGTCCGCCCGGTTCCGCGCCAGCAGAAGTACGCGCACGCCCGCGGCGCTGAAGAAGCCGACGCCGGTCAGGTCGCAACAGACTTCCGGATGGCTGTCGATGGCGATCATCAGGGCCGTGGCCAGGCGTGGCGCGGTGTCCATGTCGACGTACCCCACCGGGGCGACGACCATCCGGTCGGCCGAGATGGTCGCGGACATGTTCGTGGGCTCGGTGTAGCGGGTCACCTGGAACGACGGCCCGGAGGAGTCGAGGTCGAGGCGGCCGTCCCACTTGCTGCCGGCAAGCACCGCTGACGTGACCTGACCGATGGTGACTGCCGTCGGGGATCTGTCGAGATGGCTCTGGAAGGGCCAGGAACGCTCAGTCATGGGAGCACCCGCCTCCTGTTGAAATCCGTAACAGGATTGGCGCGTGGCTTGACCAACCTCGACGATAACCGCCTGGGCAGTCGTCCGCCACTCCGCGCGTCCGCTCCCGGCCGACCTCAGTCGGTGCTGCGCTGGCGGGCCGCCACTTCCGGAGAACAGCAGTCGGTTGCCGGAAGCCTACGGTAGGTTGCCGGACGCACCGCGGTCACGCTTGAGACCCGGCGGTCGGGTGGTCCGTTCCACCAGGGCGGCAGCGACCTCCCGCAACTTGCGGTTGGAGTCCTGGGAAACCTTCGCCAGGACGGCGAACGCCTCGTCGGGGGTGCAGCGGCGTTCGCCCATGATGATGCCCTTGGCCTGCTCAATGACGGCCCGGCTCTGCATGGCCGACTGCATCTGCGCGGCCATGGTGGCGGTGGTGTCGTAGAGGTGGGCGTTGGCGAGGGCGACAGCGGCGTACCCCGCGAACGTCTCTGCGAGGGCGACCGCGTCGTCGTCGAAGGCACCCGCCTCGACCCCGTAGATGTTCAGCGCACCGAGCACGGACTCCTGGATCGGGAACCCGATCGACAGTGAGCTGTGCGCTCCGCCCTGCACGGCTTCGGCCGCCCACTGCGGCCAGCGGATCTCCTCGGACATGTCGGGGACGGACACGACGGCGGAGTCTCTGGCCGCCTCCAGACAGGGACCCTCACCGTGCTCGTACTGCAGTTCGTCGAGCTGCAGCGCCATCTCACCGCTGAACGCTGCGGTGTGCGCACCCTCCTGCTTCAGCAACGTCACCGACACCTCCTCGGCGCCGGGGATCGTTCGCCGTGCCAACTCGGAGACCTGGGTCAACACTCCAGACAGGTCGGTTTCGCCGAGCTTGATCTGACCGAGTTCGGAGACCGCCGCATTGGGGTCAATGGGCTGCTGTGCCATGACTTCAAGGTCCTCGTGCCCGGGGCGCGTACCGGTTGCAGGAAGGCGACGGCAGCGCGCGTGGTGATGGCGCACCGCGAGCACGGGGCGCCGCACGGACTCGCCAACCGAGCCCGGGCGCCCGCTGCTGGACGCTGACTGACCGACGCACAGGCGTCGGCTGCGGCGACAACTATACGACGCGGAGTGGAACGTCCCCGAAGCAGCCGGATCGGTTCGGGCGCACCCGTTTGACCCCCCGGACGGCGGGGCATCGTGCTCAGACAGCGTGAACACCATGCCCCGGCTCGGAATGTGCCGACGTCAGCTCAGCAGCGCACGAGCCGGGCCTCGACCGCACCCGACAGCGGAGGTGGGAGGCACCGATGCCAGCAGGATCAAGCCCGAAGAGAGAACGACAGTACGAGCACATCAAGGAGAGCGCGCAACAGCGGGGCGCCTCCTCGGGGCGGGCCAAGGAGATCGCGGCCCGCACCGTCAACAAGGAACGGGCCCGCTCCGGTGAGTCCCGAACGGCGAGCCGGTCCTCCCGGAACGACGTGTCGTCAGGGCACCGTGGCGGTAAGCGCTCCCACAGCGGCGCCCAGGGTCGCACCAAGGAGCAGCTGTACAACGAGGCGAAGCAACGCGGCATCAAGGGCCGCTCCTCGATGTCGAAGAGCGAATTGGAGCGTGCCCTGTCGAAGTAGCAGCCGCGTTGCCCGCCCCGACACGGCGGGCGTCCTGGACCTGCCGAGTCGGCTCAGACGGGCTTCAGCAGGGCGACCAGCGTGTCGTCGCCCTGGCCGAGCTGCGCAGCGCCGCTCGCCGGCGCGACCAGGAAACGGCGGCAGCCATCGAGTTCCACGTACCGGTCGGGGCCTGCACCTTCGAGCGGGCGTAGCACCGCGAAGCGGGTCGCCGGGGTGGCACAGTCGGTCACGGCCCGGCGGTTGGACAGCGCCCGGAGCACGCCCGCCTGGCGCTCGGTTGGCAGCGGACCGCCGTACACGAAGTCGCCCGCGGGTTTCTCGCCTTCCTGAAGCGACGCGGGCACCTGGTAGACGCAGAGGCGCAGCGGCCCGGCGGCCGGCGGTAGCCCCGGCCCGGGCGGCCTGGGGCTACCGTTCCGGGTCTCCACCCACACCATGTCCGTCCACTGCTGCGCGCATCCGGCGGCCTCGGCCGCCGCGGATTCGATCTGCCGGATGGTACGGGTGTCCACAGTGGTCCACCGCGGCCCGGCCAACGCGGCGATCACCTCGGCGCGAGGCTTGCCGCAGGAGTCTGTTGGGATGTGGGGCCGCAGCCAGCGCCCCCGGTCGTCCACCAGGGCCAACCACGGCGGGATGACCATCTCGAGGGTGCAGGCGACCTCCCCGCCGGTCTGCTCGCTGGGCAGGCGAAGTGCGGTGAGCAGCGGTGCGATCTGCTCGGCGCGTCGCTCGGTGGCGATCTGCTCCTGGCCGCCGTTGGGGCCCGGCCGAATCTCACGCCCGCAGATCACGGCCGCGACCGGGGTGAACGCCGGGTCGATGCGACCGATCGTCGGCTCTGTCCCGGCCGGTGGCGACGTCTCCGTGGTCGGCACCGTGATCATCTCGCCGGCCCGGGGTGCCGCCTCGGCGCAGGAGGTCCACCCGTCGACGATCTGGGCCGGACCGGGCTCCCTCGGATCGCCCGGCCCGACCACCGTGCCACCGCAGCCACCCATCGCCATGCCGAGCAGTGCCACCGCCAGTACCGTCCGGGACGAGCGCATCCGGCTCACCACCCTTCCACCCGAGGATGAGACGGACGACAGACGCGTCCGGTTCCGGCCGGCCGGCCCGAGGCGTGACGTGGGCGACCGGTGGGGGCGTCGCCGGCTGGCCCGGGGCGTCCGCCGGCAAAATGGCCGAATGGCACATCTGGGACTTGTCGCGCTGCTGGTCAGGGAGTACGACGAGGCGATCGACTTCTACGTCGGCGACCTCGGTTTCGAACTGGTGGAGGACACCGCCCGACCCGACGGTTCACGCTGGGTGGTGGTCCGCCCGGCGGGGGCCCGGGAGACCGCACTTCTGCTGGCCCGGCCGAGCAGCGCCGAGCAGCAGGCTCGGATCGGCGACCAGACCGGCGGCCGGGTCGGGCTGTTTCTCTACACGGAGGATTTTGCCCGGGACCATGCCCGGATGGTGGCGGCCGGGGTGCGTTTTCTGGAGGAACCGCGGCACGAGGCGTACGGTTCGGTAGCGGTGTTCGTCGATATTTACGGCAACCGCTGGGACCTTCTCCAGCCCCGCAGCACAGAGTGACACATTAGCGACACTCCGCACACAAAGGATCACCCCGTCACGGTCCACCATGCTATTGTCCGATGTCGATCTACGCCGCGTGGACCCGGACCGGGTCGTTGTCGGAAGGACACTTCCCGATGCCGGCCGTTGCCACCCCAACCGTGCCGCCGCCCACGCTCGACAATCCGGCCGGCGGGGCTCTGGGCCTCATCTTCACCACGTTGCCAGCGCTGCTGCGGCTGAGCTGCGGGCTGTTCGGCGCGGCGGTGGCCGTGTCGGTGCAGACCCCGCCGGTGCAGCAGGCGGTGTTGCTGCCCGCCGTGGCCGTGCTGACCGGCTGGTCCCTCTGGTACGCGCACCGCGCGTTGCGCCACGGCATCGGCCCCGGCCTCGTCGCCGGTGACGTGGCGGTCACCGCGCTGACCTGCCTGCTCATCCCGGTGCTGGTGGCGCCCGAGGTGCTGCCCGGCGAGGGCAGTTGGATCGCCGTGCTGGCCAGCACCACGGTGATCAACACACAGGCAACGACCTCGGCCCGCTGGTCGATCCCGGCCGGGCTGCTCGTGATAGCCACCTACGTGACCGGGGCGCAGGCCGCCGGCAACCCCACCGAAGCTCGGGCGCACGCGGCCACGCTACTGGCGCAGACCGCCTGCACGGCGATGATGGCGGCGGTCATGCGCCGACGCATCGGCCGGGCGGACCGCGCCTTCGTCGAGCACCAGCGGCTGACCCGGGAGGCGTTGGTCGCGCGCGCCGCCCGCGAGGCCGAACGCCAGCAGAACCGCGACCTGCACGACACGGTGCTCGGGACGCTGACCATGGTGGGGCTGGGCGCGGTGGCTGGGCCCTCGGCCGTCTTCCGGGACCGGTGCGCGGCCGACCTGCGTACCCTCGTCACGCTCACCGACGTCGGCCCGGTGGCCGGCGACGGCCCGGTGCCGCTCGACGGGCGGTTGCGGTTGGTGGTCGGCCGGCTGCCCGAGCTTGCGGTACGGCTGGACCTGGCGTCCTGCGCCGTCCCGGTCGGGGTGGCCGACGCGATCAGCGAGAGCGCCTACGCGGCGCTGTCCAACGTGGTCCGCCACGCGCCGGGCGCCGGGGCCACCCTGCGACTGACCCGCGACGCGATCGGCGTCGTGGTCGAGGTCGCCGACGACGGCCCCGGCTTCGACCTGGCCACCGTCCCACCGCACCGGTACGGGTTGCGCGAGTCGATCCGCGGCCGGATGGCGACGGTCGGTGGCCGGGCCGACGTGCACTCGGCCGTGGGCGCGGGCACCCGGATCCGACTGGAGTGGCCCGGTGTCGGCTGACCTGAACGCCGCGGCGCACCCCACCGACGCGCCGGAGGCACCGGACCGGACCAGCGTTCCGACGCCCCGGGAGCCGGACTCCCCCGCAGCGCTCGCCGCGCCGGCCGCCGTGGCGCACGCGTCCGACCGGGGTGCCCGGATCGCCGCCGTCGCCATCGCGTTGGCCTGGCACGTCGCGATCGCGCTGCCGGCGGTGCTCTCCGCCCGCGCGGAGTTCGCCGCGCCAGCGGTGGTGCTCGGCGCCTGGATACTGGTCGCCGTGGCCGGCGCGGTGGCCGGGGTACGGCTACTGCAAGGTTCGCCACTGCCGCCGTGGCCGCTGGCCGGGCTGCTGCTGGTCGTCGACGCGGCAGTCTTCGCCGCGGCCGGTGAGCGGCAGTTGTTCACCGCCGCCAACTGGGTGTGGGGCACGCTCGGCTGGTTCTTCGTGCTCGCGGTGTGGGGTCGGCGCGTCATGGGGCTGATCGCGCTCCTCAGCACGCACGCGTTGATCGCCCTGGTCGCCGTGCTCGTGCACGGCCCCGATCCGGCCGACGTCGCACGCTACGTGATGTACGTCTACGGCACGTTCTCCCTGCCGGTGGCGGTCTTCGTGGGCAGCACTGTCATCGTCGGCCTGGCTCGGGAACGGGCCGCCGTCTCGGCCACCGGTCACGCGATGGCCGCGGAGCGGGATGCCGCCGAGCAGGGCCGTCGGGAACGCCGGGACCGGCTCGCTCTGGTCAGTTCGGCGGCCGGGCGGGTCCTCGGGGACCTGGCCGGCGGCCAGGCCGACCCGGACGACCCGGAGGTGCAGCGCCGGTGCATGCTGGCCGCCGCCCGGCTGCGCCGGCTGATCGCCGAGTCCGACGACGTGCCCGACCCGCTGCTGCACGAGTTGCGAGCCGCCGCCGACCTGGCGGAACGCAACGGCCTTCCGATCGACCTGGTCACCATCGGCACCCCGCCGCCACTGCCGGTGGAGGTCCGCCGCCGGCTGGCCGACCCGCTCACCGGCACCCTCGCCGACGCCCGGGGATGGGCGCGTCTGACGGTGGTCTCCGGCTCGGACGAGGTGGTGGTCAGCCTGGTCACCCCGGATCGGGAGGGGCCGGAGTCGACCGGCCCGCCCCCCGGGGAGCACGACGACGGGCCGGTGCAGTACCTCTACGAACGGGACGGGAACATCAGATGGGCGCAGACCCGGTGGCGGCGGTGAGCGGCGATCGGCCGGTCGGGGTGGCGATCGTCGACGACCATCCGGTGGTGGTCGAGGGGGTCCGCGCCTGGCTCGCCACCGAGCCTCGCCTGACGGTGCTCGCCACCGGCGACGACCCGGACGCGGTGCTGCGGGCCGCGCCGGACGCCGACGTCGTCCTGCTCGATCTGCGACTGCACGGGCGGATGGCGTTGGACAAGTTGGCCGAGCTGAGCGCCGCCGGCCGGCGGGTGGTGGTCTATTCGGAGCACACCGACCCGCAGACGATGCTCGCCGCGCTGGACGCCGGGGCGGTGGCGTTCCTGGCCAAGCACGAGGGCCGGGAACACTGCGTGGAAACGGTGCTGGCCGCCGCGAGCGACCGCCCGTACGTGCCGCCGGCGCTGGCCGGTGCGATGGTCGGTGACCCACGGCCGGACCGGCCGATGTTGTCCGACAAGGAACGTGAGGCACTGCTGCTCTGGTTCCAGTCGATGTCCAAGGCGTCGGTGGCCCGGCGGATGCAGATCAGCGAGCACACAGTGAAGCAGTACGTCGACCGGGCGCGGATCAAGTACACCCGGGCGGGGCGACCAGCCGCCACAAAGGCGGCACTGCTCGCCCGTGCGATCGAGGACGGTCTCGTCCGCCCGGAGGAGATCGGCATCTACCGGTCACAGGCGACACACGACCGGCCGACCCCCTAACAGGCGTCATGACAGGGGCGCTGCGGTCCGGAAGGCTTCAGTACACAGCCAGCTGACCGGAAGGTCGTGACGATGCACGCCGACGCGTCCCCCTTCTTCATCGGTCCCCACCGGTTCGACGCCCCCGACGACGACGTGGGCCCGACCCTGGACCGCCGCTACAACCTGCGACCGATTCCCGGCGAGCGGCTGCTCGGGCGACACCGGCTGCTGGTCGCGGGCTACCTGCTCGGGCCCAGCGAGGTACGACGCCGTTGGCAGATGCCCGAGCCGGTCGCGGTGACCGTCACCGACCAGCGGATCTGCTGGGTGGGCAGTGGCTCGCAGCTGTCGCTGGTCGCCGACGGCACGCACCGGGCCCGACCGCCGGCTCGACTGAACGGCCTGATGAGCGGTCAGGTCCGCTGGCAGTGGCCGTCCCGGTTGGAGCTTCCGGCGAGCGCGCCGGACGCCCCGGCGCAGTTGCTGATCGTCTGCGACGCGCTGCGCACCATTCAGCAGCCGGCGTTGGCCCTCAGCGGAACGACCGCCGAGGTCGTGGCGCTGGCCCGGCAGGTCCGCCGGGCGGTGGCCATGTTCCGGCTCAACCGTCCACAACTGGTCGACCTCTCGGCCCAGGAGCGCGACGTGCTGCTGGTGCGGGCCGGCCCCGGTCTGCTCGCCGGCGACACCCGGATCACGCTGCCCGGCTCGTTGCCTGTGGAGTTCCACTCCCGGGACGACTACTACCGCTCGAGACCGGATCCGACAGAGTGGGGCGGGCTCGCAGGCGGCGCAGCATCCGGGCATCGGTGAAACCGACAGCCCGGGCGGCGGCTTCCACAGTGGTGCCGTGCCCGATCAGGTGTTCGGCCCGTTCCACCCGGAGCAGCTGCTGGTAGCCGAGCGGGGTGAGGCCGGTGCTCGCCCGGAAGAGCCGGGTCAGGGTTCGTTCGGCCACGCCACCCGCGGCGGCCAGTTCGGCAAGCGGCAGGGGCTCGGCGTACCGGCTGTCGATCAGATCCTGCACCCGGTGCACCGAGTCGGACAGGTGTGAGCGGTGCCGCATCAACGCGCTGGCCTGCGGCTCGTGGCCGTTGCGGCGCGCGTAGACGACCAGCGTGCGGGCGATCTTCGCGGCGGTCGCCGGGCCGTGCCGGGTAGCCACCAGATGCAGCGCCACGTCGATGCCACTGGCGATGCCCGCCGAGGTGACCACCCGGTCGTCCACCACGTACAGCACGTCGCGGACGACCTGGGCCGCCGGGTGCCGGCGGGCCAGGTCGTCCTGTACCTCATGGTGGGTGGTGCAGCGTCGGCCGTCGAGCAGTCCGGCCCGCCCGAGCGCGTACGCCCCGGCGCAGACACTGGCCACGGTGCCACCGGCCGCGTGGTGCTCGGCGAGCCGCCGCAGGTCGCCGGGCGACACCGGTCCCTGCGGCCCGTGTGCCGCCGGCCGCCAACCGGGCACGATCAGCAGGTCGTCCGGGGCCAGCTCGGGCCACCGGGTGTCGGCGACCAGTGGTACACCCTGCACGGTGGGCACCTGCTCGCGCTCCGCGACGTAGTGCAGCTGATAGTCGTACCCGAGGTCGGCGGCGCTGGAGAAGACCTGGGCCGGCCCGGCGAGGTCCAGCAGGTGCAGCTGTGGGACCAGCAGGAAGACGACCCGGGTCACGACGTCAGCCCCGGCTGCCGGCGAGGGTCGCGCCGGTGACCTCGTCCACGGTGCGGATGGTCGCGAAGCGGCCAGCCAGCGCGTACTCGGTCCGGGTCACGATCTCCTCGTTCGTCAGGGTGCGCGGGTCGGCGAGGATCTCCGCGACCGTGGCGGTCTCCGGCAGGTCCCGGTGTGGGATGGGGAAGGTCAGCGTGGCGTCGGTGACGAAGGTCATCCGGTAGCCGAGGTCCGCGCCGACCCGGGTGGTGGTTTCCACGCACTGCTCGGTGCGGATGCCGCAGACGGTGATGTCGGTGATGCCCGCCTGGGTGAGCCGCTGCTGGAGGTTCGTTGTGGTGAACGCGTTGTGCGCGGTCTTGACCAGCGTCGCCTCACCCTCGGCGCGGACCAGCCCGTCGATCAGCCGGACGTACCCGAGAGCAGGGTCGAACAACCCGCCCGTGCCGGGCTCCGAGTGCAGGACCCAGACCACCAGGTCGCCGCGCTGCCGGGCGGCAGTCACCAGCCGGTCGACCTGGCGGATCACGTCGGGGTTGGAGCCGTACGCCCAGATCGGGCGCTGACGGAAGGACTCTTGCACGTCGATCACGACGAGTGCTGCTCTGCTCATGACGTCGATCCTGGTCGGACGGCGTTCGCGCCGGCAGACACCATTCTGCCCGGGTGCGGAACGATCCGGCCAACTAGGGCGTGGGGGCGCGGTGTTCGGCGGCGGCGTCCAGAGCGGCGGCCTCCTCCGGTGTCGGCGCGCTGCCGCCCAGGTGCGCGGGCTGCCACCAGGTGTCGTCCGGGCCTGCGGGGGTGTCCGGATAGTCCCGCTGCGCCCGGTCGACGAGGGCGCTGAGCCGGGTGGTCAGCTCGGCGGCCAGCACGTTCGGGTCCGGGAAGTCCGCCGGGTTGATCGGCTCGCCGATCAGGATGGTGATCGGCGTGTGCCGGCGGGTCAGAGTGCGCGGGCGGCCCTTGGTCCAGAGGCGCTGGGTGCCCCACAACGCGACAGGCAGCACCGGCACCTTCGCCGAGCGGGCCATCCGGACCGTGCCGCTCTTGAGCTCCTTGACGGTGAACGACCGGCTGATCGTCGCCTCGGGGAAGACGCCGACGACCTCGCCCTTCTTGAGCGCCCCCACGGCGGCGCGGAACGAGGCCGCGCCGGCCTGCCGGTCCACCGGAATGTGCCGCATCCCACGCATCAGCGGGCCGGAGATCTTGTGTGTGAAGACCGAATCCTTGGCCATGAAGCGGACCAGCCGGCCCGACGCGTTCGCGCCCAGACCGGCGAAGATGAAGTCGAGGTAGCTGACGTGGTTGCTGGCCAACACCGCCCCGCCCGTGCGGGGTACGTGGTGGGCGCCCTCGATCGTGATCTTCAGGTCGAGGACCCGGAACAGCGTCTTGGCGGCGGCGATAACGGGCGGGTACACGAGCTCCGGCATTCGCAGAATCTACCCTGACCGGCTGGGGATCGGCTGGGTGGCGAACCGGCGGCGACGCGGGCGGCGCGCCACCGCCGGTTCGGCGGCCGGATCGGTCAGTCGGAGAGCTTGTCCAGGTCCAGTCGACCCCTGGCGAACGCGTCCACCCGGCCCCAACGACCGGGGATGTCCAGCACCTCGATGCGACCCATCCCCACCGGCAGCCGCGGCTCGACCGCCAGGTGACCCTCGTGCGGCTCCAGACCGAGCATGGTGCGCAGCAGCAACAGCGGCGTACCAGTCGACCATGCCTGCGGGCTGCACGCCGTCGGGTACTCCACCGGGAACTTGGTCAACTCCCGCGGGTAGCCGCCGAACGCCTCCGGCAACCGGCCGTCGAAGTACGTGGCCGCGTCCAGGATGCCGTTGGCGATGGTCGCGGCCTCCTCGGCGAAGCCGTAGCGGCGCAGACCCCAGGCGATGAACGAGTTGTCGAACGGCCAGATCGTGCCGTTGTGATAGCCGATGGGGTTGTAGCGGGCCTCCCCCTCGGCGAGGGTGCGCACCCCCCAGCCGGAGAAGAGCCGCGGCCCGACCAGGTGCGCGGCGAGCTTCTCCGCCCGCTCCGGTTCGACGATCCCGCTCCACAGCAGGTGGCCGATGTTGGAGCTGAGGATGTCGCACTGCCGGCCGTCCGGGTCCAGGGCCAGGGCGAAGTACTCCCCGTCGTCCACCCACCAGTCCCTGTTGAACCGCTCCTTCAGCTCCGCCGCCTCCCGCTCCAACTGGTCGGCGAACTCCGGGTCACCCCAGAACTCGCGCGCCAACCGGGCCGCGCGGACCTTCGCGTCGTACGCGTACCCCTGCACCTCGCAGGTGGCCCGTGGGAACGGCGGCAGCGTGCCGTCGGAGTAGGAGATCGAGTCCCAGGAGTCCTTCCAGCACTGGTTCTCCAGGCCGGTGTCGGTGTTGCGTCGCTCGTACCAGATGTAGCCGGTGCCAACCAGGTCGGCGTAGTTGTCGATCCACCTCAGCGCCGCCCGGGACTCCTGCTCCAGCTCCTTGACCAGCGCGACGTCCCCGCTCCACCGCTCGTACTCGTCGAGCAGCACGATGAACAGCGGCGTCGCGTCGACCGAGCCGTAGTACGGCGAGTGGGGCTGCTCCTCGAAGGCCGCGGTCTCGCCGTAGCGCATCTCGTGCAGGATGCGCCCCGGGTCCTCGTCCCGGAAGTCGTCGAACCGGCTGCCCTGAAGGGACGCCAGGATGCGCAGCGTCGTCTTCGACAACTGCGGGGTGAACGGCAGCGTCTGCAGGCAGGTGAGGATGCTGTCCCGGCCGAACATGGTCATGAACCAGGGCAGACCGGCGGCGGGCAGGGTGGCGCCGCCCAGCGACAGCGGCGAGAAACGCAGCGCCGCCAGGTCGATCAGACTGCGCCGGTACGTGCTGGCCACCCGGCCGTGCTCACTGTTGACCTTCGGTGCGTCAGCGATCCACTTCTCCAGGTCGTGCTGGAGAGCGAGCCGCTCGGTGCCGTGTTTGCGCAGCCCGAACCGCAGGTCCCGGCCGCCGGGCCCCACCGCGTGGGTCTGGACGTCGATCGAGGCGTCCCACTGCTCGTTGGGCTCCAGGTGCACGGTGTACGCGAAGCCCTTGCTGTCGTACCGGGCCGACATCGACGACGAGATGACCGTCTCCCGCCGGAAGTTGCCCCGCCGGTACCCCAGCCGCAGCCGGTCCGACTCCACCTCGGTGTAGATCTCGCCCTTCTTGTTCAGGATCTCGTCCTTGACCTGGAACAGGTCGGCGAAGTCCGACGCGGCGTCCATCCGGACTTCCAGGTCGACCGGCTTCTCGTCGTGGTTGAGGATGGTCAGCTGCTCACAGAAGCTGCCGCCCACGGTGCGCTCCCGGATGATCGACAGCTTGGCGTCCACGTAGTGCGTTGCCATTCCCGGGACCAGGAAGAATCGCGACTCGAAGTACTGCAGGTCGTCGTAGGAGAGCGAGTTGAGTCGCTCACCGTTGACGGTCAGCACCCAGGTCGACAGGAACCGGGTGTCGATGGAGAAGAGCCCGGTGGGCTCGCTCGGCGTCGCCTCGATGTCACCGGTGTCCTCGCAGACGACGAACGTGTTGCCGTCCAGGATCCGGATCGTGTTGCTCTGCCCCATCAGTGCACCTCCCCGGCGAATCGCCGACGCGGCCCACGGGCGTCCGGGGCACCCGGAAAGATCCGCTCCACCTGTACGACGAGCCGAGCGTCACCGGAGACCGTCATGTCCCCCCGCAACAGCGCGGCCAGGCCGTGCTCGCGCCCCGAGGCGATGTCGTCGAAGAGGACAGGGCTCGCGCCGATCACCGTGTCGGCCTCCTGGTCCTCCTGACTGACGTTCAGCCGGCCGTGGTCGATCCTCAGCAGCCAGTGCCGGGTCTGCGCCCCCTCGTGCAGGTCGATCCGCAGCGTCCCGGAGGTCTTGGCCAGCAGGGGTTCGTACCCCCGCCGGTCCAGGTCCTCGAAGAACCTCGTGGTCGCGTCCACCATCGGGTCCACTCCTCCCAGTTGCCGGGCCGGGGATCCCACCCACCGCGCTCGCGTCGCACGGACGGCCGGCGTTGCACGTCCCCGCACGGGTCCCCGCCGCTCCCCCGGTCAACCTCGCCCAAATCGGGTGAGCCCGCCCCGCCCCGGTGGAGACGCCACAGCGCCGGCCCTCCCGGAAGGGAGAGCCGGCGCGCGCCGCGGCGGACGGGTCAGTTGTTCGGGTCGTCGGCGCTGATGTCGGCCAGGACCGACTGCGGTTCGCGCTCGACCGCGAGGTCACCCATCGACACCAGGCCGATCAGGCGCCCGTCGTCGATCACCGGAAGTCGGCGTACGGCGTACGTCCGCATCAGGTCCGCGGCGGCCACGGCATCGTCGTACTGACTCACCGTGATCACGTCGCGAGTGGTGATCTGGCTCAACCGGGTCGAGCCCGGGTCCATGTTCTCCGCGACGCCTCGGACCGTGATGTCCCGGTCCGTGACGATGCCGACCACACTGTCGCCGTCGGTCACCACCACGTCGCCTATCGCGCTGTCACGCATCTCCTGCGCGGCGGCGATGAGCGTGTCGTTGCCGTCCATCGTCACCAACCGGGTCGTCATGAACTCTCCGACCGTTGTCATGGTGCTCCCCTCTCGGTGTCGGCACGGCCCGTCTACCCGCCGCCCGGGAGGGGGTAACGCCGACGGCCCCGGCCTATCCGCGCGGGTGTCGCAGTTCGTGATGGCGAAGACCCCGTCGCTGAACGACAGCAACCGGGAGGTTTCCCGCCGCAGGGTCGGGCTGCCTACGGTGGGCGGATGATGACGGGCGAGGATGAGCTGCGGGAACTGGTCGCCGGCAGCAACTGGCTGACCCGGGCGCTGACGGTGGTGCGTGACTCCGGGTTGCCGGACGCCTGGATCGGCGCGGGCGCCCTGCGCGACCTGGTCTGGGGCGAGCGGTACGGCGAGGGGTTCGACCCGGCGCGGGTCCGCGACGTCGACGTGGTCTTCTTCGACCCGGTGCGGCTGACCCGCGTCGACGACGACCGGGCCACCGCCCGGCTGGCGGAGATGTGGCCGCAGCCGCCGTGGCAGGCGCGCAACCAGGCGGCGGTGCACACCTGGTACGCGGCCAAGTTCGGGGGCGACCCGATCGCGCCGTACCGCAGCGTGGCCGACGCGGTCGCCACCTGGCCGGAGTACGCGACAGCGGTGGCCGTCAGCCTGGACCCGGCCGGCCGACTCCGGGTCTGCGCCCCGTACGGCCTGACGGATCTGCTGGCCGGGGTGTGGCGGCACAACTCGGCCCGGGTGGACGTGGCCCGGTCGCGGGAGCGGTTGGCCCGGCACCGGCCGGCGCAACGTTGGCCCGGCGTGACAGTGATCGAGCCGGGCTGATCGGCTGTGGGCGGGTCAGCCCCGGGGCGGCATCCCGTAGAGCCGCTCGACGTGCAGGCGTAGCACGATCCGTCCCTCGTCGACCATGGCCTGGCGGTACTCGTCCCAGTCGGGGTGTTCGCCGCTCAGCCCCCGGTAGAGCGCCACCAACTCCTCGACAGTCTCGTCGCCGAGTTCGGTGGCCGGCGGGGTCAGTTCGGCGCGACCCTCGACGACCGCGTACGCCCAGCCGTCCTCGCTGCTCACGTGGAAGCTGGCACGCGGGTCACGGCGCAGGTTGGCGGTCTTGGCGCGACCGTCGGTGACCGAGACCCGGATCAGGCCCGCGTCCCGGTCGAAGGAGTAGAGCACCGTGGACAGCTGCGGACGCCCGTCCCGCTTGATGGTGGCGAGCACGCCCATCGAGCGGCCGGCCACCAGATCGGTCAACGCCTGCTGGGTGTGGTCATCCGGCATGGTGTCCTCCAGGTTGGACGATCGTCTCGAACCCATCCAAGCACGACCTGCCGGCCGCCGCTGGCGACCACCCGGAACGGCGGGGCGACCACCCGGAACGGCACCGAGCCCTCGCCGACGGACGGCGAGGGCTCGGTGAGAGTTCGGTGTTTCGGCGACCGTGCCGGTCAGCGGCGCTCGGCGGCGACCAGCTCGGCGAGTTGCACCGCGTTCAGCGCGGCGCCCTTGCGCAGGTTGTCGTTGGAGCAGAACAGCGCCAGCCCGTACTCGACGGTCTCGTCAACGCGGATCCGGCCCACGTAGGTCGGGTCCTGGCCGGCGGCCTGCAACGGCGTCGGGACGTCGGTCAGTGCCACCCCGGGCGCGTCGGCCAGCAGTTCGTGGGCGCGCTGCGGGGTGAGCGGCCGGGCGAACCGGGCGTTGATCTGGAGCGAGTGCCCGGTGAAGACCGGCACCCGGACACAGGTGCCGGAGACCAACAGGTCGGGGATCTCCAGGATCTTGCGGCTCTCGTTGCGGAGCTTCTGCTCCTCGTCGGTCTCGAACGAGCCGTCGTCGACGATCGAACCGGCCAGCGGGAGAACGTTGAAGGCGATGGGCTGGGTGAACGAGCGGGGCGCGGGGAACTCCACTGCCGACCCGTCGAAGGCCAGCCCGGCGGCGTGCTCGGCCACCTTGCGGACCTGTTCGTCCAGTTCGGCGACGCCGGCCAGCCCGGCACCGGAGACCGCCTGGTAGGTGGAGACGACCAGGCCGACCAGGCCGGCCTCGGCGTGCAACGGACGCAGCACCGGCATCGCGGCCATCGTGGTGCAGTTCGGGTTGGCGATGATGCCCTTGGGTCGGTCCAGGGCGGCGTGCGGGTTGACCTCGGCGACCACCAGCGGCACCTGCGGGTCCATCCGGAACGCCGACGAGTTGTCGATCACCACGGCGCCGGCCTCGGCGACCCGGGGCGCCAACTCGCGAGCGGTGCCCTTACCGGCCGAGAACAGCACGATGTCCAGCTCGGAATAGTCAGCGGTAGCGGCGTCCTCGACTGTCACCTCGCCGTCGCGCCACGGCAGCGTACGCCCGGCGGACCGCGCCGAGGCGAACAACCGCACCTGCTCCGCTGGGAACTCCCGCTCCGCCAGCACCTGCCGCATCACGCCACCGACCTGGCCGGTGGCCCCCACAATGCCGATCCTCATGCCCGCGAGGCTACCGACCCCACCCCCGAAACCGGGACCCCTTTCCCACCCCCCGGGTCCCACCTCACACCCGCCCTACATCTGTCGATCAAGAGATTCGCGTCAGAAACCGTGCTCCGGATGACGCAAACCTCTTGATCAACGACGTTCGTCCGGCGCGGGTTAGGGGAGGAGATCTCCTAGGGCGGTGGCCTCCAGGTCGTCGCGGATCACTGCGGCGTCGCCCTCGATGACCAGGGTGAGAGCTTCCGGGTGCAGGTGGGTGGCTGCCGCCGCGGAGACCTGGTCCACGTCGGCGGAGAGCAACGACTCGCGCAACCGCGCGTGGTAGTCGTCCGGCAGGTCGTGCACCACCAGAGTGGTCAGCGCGGAGGCGATCGCCCGAGGGCTCTGCAACTCGACCGAGAGCTGCCCGGCCCGCCAGGAGCGGGCCACCTCCAGCTCCTCCTCGGTCACCCCGGTGGCCTGGGTACGGGTGATCTCGCCCACCGCCTCGACCAGGGCCGGTGCGGTGACCGCCGTCTGCACGCCGGAACTGACAGCGAACCGCCCGAACCGCCGCGACGCGGCGAAGTCGCCCCGGATGCCGTAGGTGTAGCCGTGCACCTCCCGCAGCAGGTGGTTGAGTCGGGAGGTGAACGCCCCGCCGAGCACAGTGCCGGCGAGCGTCATCGGCACGTGGTCGGGGTGCGCCCGGTGTGGTGACGGGTGGCCCAGCCGCAGCGTGGACTGCACCGAGCCGGGCCGGTCCACCAGGATGATCCGCCGACCGCTGTGCAGCGGCACCTCGATGGGACCGCCCCGCTCGGCGGGGCCACCACCGGTGCCGGCGAACGCCGCGGCGGCCAGCGCGTCCAGGTCGATCCGGTCCAGGTCACCGGCGACGATCAGGGTGCCGGGGCGCAGGAACCACTCCGAGTGGAAGACCGTCACGTCCTCCACGTCCAACCCGGCGACCGACTCCGGGTCGCCGTGCATCGGCCGTCCCCAGCGGTTCTGGGCGCCGAACAGGTCGGCGCGCAGCGCGGCGTCGGCGCGCGGGCCGGGGTTGGCCCAGTCCATCCGGAGTGCGGTCGCCTCGTCGTCGCGGACCCGGCGTACGTCGGCGGGGTCGAGCCTGGGCGTCCGGACCGCCTCGGCGAGCAGTTCCACCGCCGCGCTCAGCCGGTCCACCGGGATCACCACGCTGGCCTGGAACGAGTCCCAGTCCAGACCGGTCGACAACGCGGTGCCGAGCCCTTCGACGGCGAGCGCGTACGCGGCGGCGTCCCGCTGCGCGGTCCCCTCCTCCAACGCCTTGGCCAGCACGCCGGACAGACCCTCCTTGCCGACCGGCTCCTGGCCCGCGCCCACGTCGAGCAGCAGCAGGGCCACGGCGAGGTTCTGCCCCGGCAGGTGCGCGGCGACGACCTGACCACCGGCCGCGGCGCGGCGGACCACCGGCGGGAACCGGTACGGGCGGGCGGCACCCGGGCCGGGACGGTCGGCGATCAGCGTCATGAGGTCTCCTCGGGCAGGTAGGTCAGGGTCACCCGGTCGGTGGCGAGCACCTCGGCGGCGGCCTCGGCGATCTGCTCGGCGGTGACCGCGAGCAGGGCCGGCAACTGCTCGGCGATGCGGGCCGGGTCACCGAACTGCGTGGTGTACCGGCCGAGCAGGTCCGCGCGGCCGTCGACGGTGGACAGCTGACGCCACCACCCGGTGCTGAGCAACGCCTTGGCGCGATCCAGCTCGGCGGCGGTGACCGGCACCGTGGCCAACTCGTCGACGACCTCGGCCAGCCCGTCGGCCAGCCGCTCGGCGCTCACTCCGGGGCGGGCGGTGGCGGTGGCGATCAGCGGTGCCGGGGCGTGTGCGAGGTCCACCCCGTATGCCCCGACCAGGTCCGGTTGCGCGATCCGCTCGCCGTCGGCGAGGCGCTGGTAGAGCCGGCTGCCCCGGCCGCTGCCCAGGATGGTGGCGAGCACGGTGATCACGTTGTACCCCGCGCTGCCGAACGGGTAGCTGCGGTGGGCGATGTAGACCCGTGGCGCCGGCACGTCGGCGCTCACCGACTCGACGGCCGTCTGCCCGGTGGCGGGGACGTTGCGGCCGTCCGGTGCCGGCGGGATGTCGTCGCGGGCTGGCAACGCGCCGAAGTACTTGTCGGCGAGCGCGAACACGTCGGAGGCGGTGGCGTCGCCGACCACGGTCAGCACCGCGTTGTTCGGCGCGTAGTAGGTCTGGTGGAACGCCTGGAAGGTGCCCAGGTCGGCGGCGTTCAGGTCGGCCATCGAACCGATCGTGGCGTGGTGGTAGGGGTGCCCCGGCGGGTAGAGCAGCGGCAGCAACCGCAGCCAGGCGTCGCCGTACGGCACGTTCTCGTAGCGCTGCCGGCGCTCGTTCTTCACCACGTCCCGCTGGTTGTCCAGCGTCTCCTGGGTGAGGGCGGGGACCAGGCCGCCCATCCGGTCGGCCTCCAACCAGAGCGCCAGCTCCAGGTGCTCGGCCGGGACCGTCTCGAAGTAGTTGGTCCGGTCCGGGTTGGTCGTGGCGTTGAGCGAGCCGCCCGAGCCCTGGATCAGCTTCATGTGCTCGGTCTTCGCCACGTTCACCGAGCCCTCGAACATCAGGTGCTCGAAGAGGTGGGCGAAACCGGTCTGCCCGGCCGGCTCGTGCCGGGAGCCGACGTCGTACCAGAGGTTGACGGCCACGGCGGGCGCGGTGCGATCCTCACTCACCACCACGCGCAGGCCGTTGTCCAGTCGGGACGTCTGAATGGGCCAGGGGTAACCGCTGTCGGGCATGCCCCCGACGCTATCCGATCTCGGAGGCGGAAAGGTGACGTGCGGTCGGTCGGCGAGCCGACCCGGGCCGCATCGGAGCCGCCGCGCGGGGTACCGGTGAGCAATGACCGTCACCCCGCCTCCGTCCCGGGCCGCCACCGCCGTCGAAAACGCCAGCACCGCACTCGGCCGGCTGCGCCGCGGCCGGTTGCTGCATCCGGCCGGTCGCTCGTTCGTCGGCGAGACGGTGATCTGGGGTACGCCCGGACCGCCGACCGGGGTCGCCCTGCTGGACCACCCCGGCCGGTACCGGACCATCATCCGGCTCTCCAAGGGGACGCCCACGCCCGGCAGTTGGCCCGACGTTCTGGGCCTCGCACTGCGCCTGCACCGCGACGGCGGCCGACCGTTCGACCTGCTGGTCAGCTCCAGCGGCGCGGCCCCGGTGCTGCGGAACCTGCCGCTGCCCCGACGCCGCTTCACCGGCACGTACAGCACGATCACCTGCTACCGCGCGGGTCGGCGTCGGCTCTGGCTGGCCGCGCTGGCCGACCCCGACTCGGCCGACCTCGGTCGCAGCCTGGCCTCGGCGGCCGCCGCGACCCGGACGGACACCCCGCGCCTGGTGCTCGCGGTCGCGTCAGCCGTGGGGCCCTGGCGGCTGGTCGGGCAGGTCAGCCTCGATGCTCAGCTCAGCGCCGACGAGGACGCGGCGCTCGCGTTCGACCCGGTGCGCAACCTGCCACCCGAACTGCGGGTCGCAGGCCCGCTTGCCTGGCTGCGCGACCAGACCTACCGGGGATCTCGTCGGGCCCGTGGAGCAACCGCTCAGTCCGGCGGTTCGACCGCCACCACTGTCTGATCCGAGGTACGGCGCTCCAGCACCGTGTCCGGGGCTGCGTTCTGGTCCGCCTCGCGGATGTCCGACTCGGCGAGGATGGCCTCCGCCTGCGCCTCCGGGTCGTCGCTGCCCACCGCCTTCTCCTCAGGCAGGAGGTGGTGCGCGCGGGACTCCACCCGCTCCTGATCGCTCTGCTCGTGTGTCATGGCACCCCTGTTACCCCGACCGCGCCCCCGGCACGCGATGTCCGCCCCGCATCTTGGGACGACAGTCCGGGTGACCGCCTCCGGTCGGGTACGCTGGCCCGGTGACGCGTTCCTATCGATGGTTTAGGCGGCCGGCTCGCACGCCGGTGACTTCCCCATGAACTGACGTCACCACGGACCGAGCCGGCTGGGCAGGAGCTGTCGTTCCTGCCCTTTTGCGTACGAGCAGCCGGCTCGTCCCGGGCACCGGCCCCGGGCACGGTCGGCGGAAGGATGCCCACCGTGACGACCCCGGAGACCGATCGGGTCAGCGATCAGCGGATCGACCGTGTCGTGCCGCTGACCACGCCCGCCCTGCTGCACCACGAGTTGCCCCTGGACGCCCCGCTCGCGGCGGCCGTGCTGACCGGCCGTCGCGCGGTCAGTCGCGTACTGGACCGCGAGGACGACCGCCTGCTGGTGGTGGTCGGCCCCTGCTCGGTGCATGATCCGGCCGCCGCCCTCGACTACGCGCAGCGGCTGCGGACGGCAGCCGACCGGCTGGCCGACGACCTGCTGATCGTCATGCGGGTCTACTTCGAGAAGCCCCGCTCGACGGTCGGCTGGAAGGGCCTGATCAACGACCCGGGTCTGGACGGCAGCGGGGACGTCAACACCGGCCTGCGGCTGGCTCGGGCGCTGCTGCTCGACGTGCTCCGCCTGGGCCTGCCGGTGGGTTGCGAGTTCCTCGACCCGATCACCCCGCAGTACATCGCGGACACGGTGGGCTGGGGCGCGATCGGTGCCCGCACCGTGGAGAGCCAGGTGCACCGCCAGCTCGCCTCCGGCCTGTCCATGCCGATCGGCATGAAGAACCGCCCGGACGGCAGCATCGGCACGGCCGTGGACGCGATCCGCGCCGCCGGTGTGCCGCACGTCTTCCCCGGCATCGACTTCTCCGGCACCCCGGCGATCATGCACACCCGGGGCAACACCGACGGGCACCTGGTGCTGCGCGGTGGGGGCGGCCGACCCAACTACGACGCCCAGTCGGTCGCCGGGGCACTCGACCTGCTCCGCGCCGCCGATCTGCCGGAGCGGCTGGTGATCGACGCCAGTCACGCCAACAGCGGCAAGGACCACCGCAACCAGCCGCTGGTCGCCGCGGACGTGGCCGCCCAGCTGGCCGCCGGCCAGCGTGGGATCACCGGCGTGATGCTGGAGTCGTTCCTGCTGCCCGGCCGGCAGGAGCTCGACCCGACTCGGGAGTTGGAGTACGGCCGGTCGGTCACCGACGCGTGCCTGGGCTGGGACGACACCGCCGAGGTGCTCGACCACCTCGCCTCGGCCGTGCGGGCCCGGCGGGCCACCCTGCCGACGACGGTGTGACCGCCAACACCTCAGCGCACGGAACACGAGCGGGGGTCGGCTCGTTGACAGGGGTGTCGGTGTGTCCAGTGTCCCCGGGCCTCACCTAAATAGCCTTCGCGGAATACCGTCCGGCTGGAGCCGCGTAGTGCCACTCGCCGAGAGGCGACCTGCACACCGACACCAGCGCCGCCCCCGGCCCACAAGGCCGGGGGCGGCGCTGTCTGTATTCGGCGAACCCCAGCGGACCGGCCCGGCCGAGAGGGCGAGCAACATCACCCTCGCCCCTCTTCGCCCCCGGCACCCCTTTGCCTTCCTTTGCTCTGCACCCGTCCGCGCACCACCTACCCAGCGTGACTGTCGCCTGGGCGGGTGCAGAGCAAAGGAGGGTTCGCGGGGCCATCGACCGAGAGCGCAGGCCGCCACCGGGGTGACGTTTGACCGTTTCCGCCCCGGGTAGCTGATCGACGTGACCGACGACGCAGACGCATCCGTGGCCGGCGAGCCGGACACCCAGGCCCTCGACGACCTGCTCGACGACATCTTCCGGGCGCAGGAGCGGGTCACCCAGGCGGAGATCTATCGCCGGGCGGTGGCCGCCGAGCTTCCACCGGACCTGCTCGCCCGCATCGACGCGCTTCCCGAGGGCGAGTACTCGGTGGACGAGGCCAGCGACCTGCTGGGCGGTTCCATCGGCTGAGCGAGCGACCTGGGCGGCACCATCGCGCGAATGACCGCAGGAGGGACACCGACATGACGCACCACGAGGACCACGACGAGAAGGTGCCGGCGCTGGGTCAGCCCCCGAAGGGCAGGGACACCACGCCCGAGCCGGACTTCGCCAACGAGCACGACCGCACGGCGGTGGATCGGGACATCATCACCGGGGCGGACGAGGACGAGCGGGAGCCGGAGTCGCCGCACGGTTGGTCCGGCATGCAACGTTGAGGCGTACGAGAAAAAAGGGGGGCCGGTGTCTGCCGGCCCCCCTTTCCCGTCCTGCTCGTCAGTCGTCGTCCTGGTGCCCACCCTCGGCAGCCTGTTGCGCCGTCGCGTACGCCATCTGGAGGAAGTCGGACGCGGCGACCGCCGTCAGCGCGGTGGCCACCAGACGGGTGAGCCGGGGCGCGAGCACCAGGCCACCGGTCAGCCCGGTGGCCACCCAGACCGCCAGGCAGAACGGGCAGCTCAGCAGCTCGCCGATGGCGTGCCGGGTGGGGCTGCCCGAGTCGCGGACCTGCTCCATCACCTCGCCGCTGCCGATCGGACGGTCGTAGCGGGTGAACGGCGCCCGCAACGGGCTGGTCACCGCGTCCTTGGACAGCAACCGGCTCAGCTTGTGCGTGGCGATGGAGAGCAGCACCACGTCGGACGGCGCGGGACGCTCCGGCACCGGTCGGCCGGTCGCCTTGACCAGGCCGGCGAGAACCCCGGTCACCCCGGCGTAGGCGCCCATGGCCACCAGGTAGCCGCCGAGCGGCCGGTGCTCGTGCGGCGCGTACGCCCGGCGCAGCCGGGCCGCCTTCTGTCGCAGGCCAGTGTCGCTCACCCGATCTCCTCACGTGTCGTGGTGGTGCGGGAACGGCGTCCCGCGCGGCCGGCTCAGCCGGCCTGGAGGTTGTCGGCGACCTCGCGTGCCAGGTTGGTGAGCGCCTCGTCGGCCAACTGGTCCGGACCGGGTCCGCCGGACCCGTCGGCCAGGTCGAGCTGAATCCGGGCGCCACCGGAATCGGCCGGCTCCACCCGGATCTCGGCGGACCAGTCGTCGGCGTCGCCGTCGCCCCAGCGGGCGCGTAGCTCCTCCCCGCTGATCTCCGCCGCGGGGCTGCCGTCGCCGCGCAGCGGCTCCGGCAGCCAGGCCGAGGCACGGTCGGGGTCGGTGGCCGTGTTGAAGACCACCTCGGGTGGCGCGGACATGCCGCGCACGGCGCGCGCCGGCATCACGCGTCCCGCAGGCGGCTGGGATCGACCTCGCGACCCGGGTGTCGGGCCAGGTACTCGGTCTCCAGCTCCGCCGTACGCCGCAGGTGGTTCGCGAGTGCGGAGTCCGCCGCGTGCCGCAGGGTGTCCAGGCGGGTGCGGTGCAGGCTGTGCATCTCGCGGATCAGGTCCTCGTCGGTCAGCTCCGTCGGGTCGATGCCGAGCAGGTCGCCGTCGAGGCCGGGAGCGCCGGCCGGGTCGGCGAGCTGATCGCCGCCCCACTCGGGCACCCGCTGCTCCGGGCTAATATCCGCACTGCCGCTGGACGCGAAGCCGTCCCCACGTACCGATCCGGTCATGATCGCCCCCCTTGATCTCGTTTGGGCTGGCGTCTAGACGATTGCCCAGGCGTGGTGATGCCAAACCAAGCCGGCGAGGCGACGACTACGACACGGTGTCGGAGACCGGTAGCGCCCCCGGTACCCTCAATGTCATGAGGCGGCTCTGGACCCCGGCGTGGATCGCACGCCACGTGGCCATGGTCGTGCTGGTCGTGGGCTTTCTCGGGCTGGGCTGGTGGCAGATCAGCCGGGCCACCGCCGGCAACAGCCTGAGCTGGGGGTACGCGGTCGAGTGGCCGATCTTCGCCGGCTTCGTGGTCTACGTCTGGTGGCGTGAGGTGAAGCTGGCCCGCCGCAGGGCGGCGGAGGCCGACGCGCCGCCCGCGGATCCGGCCGTCGAGCCGGCGCCGGCGGTCACCATCGGGTCCCGACCGGCGGTACGCCGCCCGGTGCGGGTGTCCCGGGTGCCGGCCGCCGGCGATGTCGTCGAGGACACCGACCTGGCCGCCTACAACCACTACCTGTCATGGTTGAACGCCAATCCGGGCGCCCGGCCCGGTGACTATCCCGGCTGAGCCGGGCTCGGAAGGACGGACGAAGGTGGGCGCTGCCCTTACCCGGTACCGCGTGATCGCCTGGATCGTGGGCGTGGTGCTGATCCTGCTGGTCGTGATCGGCATGCCGCTGAAGTACGCGTTCGACAACCCGGTCGTCGTGGAGACCATCGGGCCGGCGCACGGCTTCCTCTACATGATCTACCTGGTGGCCGCGTTCGACCTGAGCCGCCGAGCCGACTGGCCGCTGAAGCGGATGCTGCTGGTGATGCTGGCCGGCACGGTGCCGTTCGTCTCGTTCTACGCCGAGCGCCGGGTCAGCGCCTGGGTGGCCGCACCGCAGGAGGAACGGACTCCGGAGCCCGTCCTCCCGCGATGACGGTGAGCGGGCGTGAAGATTGGTTGCGCCGACCTTCACGCCCCTCGGCGGGCGAGTAGCCATCCGGCCAGCGTCAGAGCGGCCCCGACCGCCACCAGCAGGATCGAGTCGACCGCCACCAGTCCCACCAGAATCAACACCGCTCCCGCCACCGACAAGGCATACGCCTTCGGGTTGCGGGCAGCGGACGGTGGCCGCACCCCTTTTTTGACAGGTTTCGTCATTCCATCTCCCCTATAATTTAATTATCAGCGCTGGGTGACTTTTTCGCGTTCTTCCTATCGATCCTCATCGAGCGAAGTATCAGGCCACCGGCGATGGCGGGGATTGCGCCGATCGGCACGAAATACCAGGACATCAGGAAAAACAGCGAGCCATCGGTACGCCCGTTCTCCGCCACAAAATGCTCCGGATCATTCGGGTCCACCCAGATGGTCAACGCCTGCGGCGGCGGGCTGCTGCAGGCGGCGAGCTTGGCGCAGGGGATCCAGTCGAGATGCTGCTCCCCCTCGTACATGTAGTAGACCTCGATCCGGTCGACGCCGCTCCCTCGGGCGTCGCCTCCCTCCCGGTCGGTGAGGGTGGCCGGAACCTGCACGCCTTCCACGCGCAGCCGATCCGCCTCCGATGAGTCCCACCACCGGTAGCCGAGCGAACTGCCGAGCAACCCCAGGCCTATCAGGAGCAGAATCATCGCCGTACGGAGCAGTTTCCGCTCATCCTCAGTTGCATCGGCCAACCACACGCGAGAAACCGTCCCTACCTCTTCGTCACGACATCCCCATCGATCGACCCACCCTAGAACCCAGCCGAGGGCTGGAACAGCCCTCGGCTGGGTTCGTCACCACGCGAAGGGGTCGGTGAACGGGACGCCCATCTGCCACTTCGCCACGCCGCCCGGCGCCGAGACCGCAACCCAGCCCAGTTGGGCAGCCAACGCCCTTGCAGCGGCATCGGTAGCAGCGGTATCCGTCACACCTCGAGGTTTGTACTGCTCCTTCCAGGAAAGGCTGTAGCTCCCGGTCGGATGGCGCCAGCTTCGCGGCGCGGGGACGGTGTTGCCCATCCGCGTCGTCTTGTACAACGGCACCGCTGGGATGAATCTGTATGAGGCATAGTCGATCACCGCCCCGCCCAGGGCTCTCGCCCAAGCCTCTGGCGACTTCGCCCCACTCTTCGAGGAGTAGAGGTCCATGCCTCGGCCGCCCACGGCGACCCCCAAGCCGATCCCGCCGGCAATCGCGCAGACCCCAGCCGTGGCGACGATGCACAGGGCCGCGCCGGTGATGCCGACCGCGCCGGTGACCCAGTCCCGGTTACCCCGCCACCACTTCTTCACCCCCTCGGAGCCGCTGGTCAAACACTTCCAGTCCTTGAAGGCGCACTTCGGACCATCGAGCTCACCCTCTGGCTTCTCAGGAATGGGCGCCGGGGGGCAGACCGGAGTACTTGGGATGTGCACTCGGGGCTTCGGCGGCCCTGCGGGTATGTTCGCCGTAGGGCCCTGCCAATTCAGTGCCGATCGCCAGACATTCAGCACCACTCGGGCCACCAGCCACACGCCCGGCATGCCGGAGTACTCCATCGGGATCCAGTAGAGCGTGTTGCCCACCCCACCGAGGCAGACGGATCCGCCGTACCGGCAGAAGAGGTAGTAGTCGGCACGGTAGTGATAGCGGTAGCCGCCCTTGGTGCTGGTCCAACTGTCGCTTCCGAGGTACGTCCAACTGCCACCGGGCTCCCGGCCAGTCGGATCGGACTGCGTGATGGGGCTGTTGCCCGCGTAGGCGTACCCATTCATCTGCTCGGGCGCGTCCATGTTGAACACCGGGTCAACACTCACGAACCGACCGAGCCCCGGGTCGTACTCGCGTGCCCCCAGATGGGTGAGCCCCGTGTTGTCCACCGTCCCACCGACGAAGCCCTTGCTGTTGGGCCAGGCCGGCGATCCGCCACGGGCCGTGCCGTACGGCGTCTGTCGGCGGATGGTGAACTGCTGGTTACCTGCGTTGACCGACACCTGGGCGGTGCCCTGATGGTCGCTGCCGAGCCATACCAGCCCCGCGGCGGTACGAGATGCGATCGTCTGCCCGTTGAAGGTGTAGTAGCGGGTGCAGGAGAGGTTGCCGTCGGAGGTGCGGTATCGCACTTCCTGGCCCGGAAGGTAGAGCGTCTTCCCGGTCGGGTCCTTACGAATCAGCCGATTGCCGTCTGCGTCGTATATGTAGCTGGTGGGGCCTGTGCTGTCGGTGCTGGTGGCCAGCAGACCCTCCGGATCCCAGGTCAGGGTTTGGGTACCGGCGGTGGCCGTCGGCCGGGTCAGGGTATTGCCAGCCGCGTCGTAGGTGTAGGAGGTGGTTGCGGTGACCACCCCGTTGACCTTGGTAGTGGTGCCGTTGAGTGCGTGTGGCCGGACTCCGCCGCCGGCTGGATATCCGTAGTTGTAGGTGGTGACGCGCTCGCCGGACGAATTGCTGCGATCGATCTCCTCCAGCCGGCGACCCGCCTTGTCGATGTCCCACTCCAGCCAGTACTTGGCTGGACCACCGAGGCCGGAGACGGTCGGTGCGGTGTTGCAGTCGCCGTTGGCCGGCGTCCACGCCTGCGCCAACTGCCCTCGGTAGTCGTGTTGGAAGCATTGGTGGTCGGCTCCGCCCGTGGCCGCCATGTCGGACATCTTGGTGATGTTGCCGACCTGGTCATAGCTGTAGCGAACATCCGTGATCTTGTGCGGCGCGGTCGAATCCCGATCGGTGCTGCTGCCGGACACCCGGCCAGTTTCGAGTTCGTACGTGAACGAGCGGAAGACTCTCGATCCCGTCTCCGAATAGAGGCCGGTATACATCTCGTACTGATCGACCTTGCCGAGTGCGTTGTAGTCGGTGTCCGCCACATAGCTGGATTTCGGTCCGGCACCATATAGCGTGGTCAACTGTTTTGGCAGCCCGGAAACGGGGTCGTAGTGCTGGAACAGCGTCTCCGTCGGCAGGTCCGCACTGGCAGGAAGAGACCCGGAGGCCACACTGCCATCGACGTTGTAGGTGGCGCCGAAATCGTAGGTGCCAGCCAAGCCGGTCTCCGATGTCGGAATGACCACCTGCGTACCGGTGGGTTGGTAGTTGTCGTTGTATCCCGTGACCTTCACCTGGTAGACAGCCGTGCCAACTGCCCTGCTGCTCTGCGTGAGTTGTCCCTTGGCGAGGGTGTCGTACAACCACTCTGCCCGCAGCTTCCCACCCACCTGGTTCTCGTAGACCGCTCGCTTGCGACCGAGCGAGTCGTACGCGTAAACCAGCTTCTGGTTGAGCGCGTCCGTCGTAGACGTGACGCGGTCGGCGTTGTCGTACGTCATGCTGGTCGGCCCACGGTCCGGGTCGGTGGCCCCGATGCGCCGGCCACGGATGTCGTAGTTGAACGCCCACTGGTTACCCGCCGGGTCCGTCACTTGATCGAGCAGACCCTTCCGGTTGTAGCGGTAGAGAGTCGACTCGTATGTGCCGGTCGGGGTCGCACCGTGGTACTGGCGTAGCTCCACGGTGCGCCCCTGAGCGTCGCCCACCTTGGAATCGACGGTGCCGCCCAGCGGTGGGGTGGTGTCAACCCGGTCGCCGGCGTAGTAGGTGCGGGTCCTGTTCCGTTCGGCACCGTACGGCTGGAAGACCGACGCGACCGCCCGACCCACCCCGTCGTACTCGGTCCGCATCTGGGTTGGGACGAAGGCCGCTTCCGTCGAGGTGACCAGAGTGGTGCCTGGCGAGCCGGCGGTGTGGTACGCGCTGTAGGACTTCACCTCCCGACCGGCGGTGTCGTAGAAGGTGTCGGTCAGCAGGCGGCCACCGGACGGTGACGCGGCCTGGGTCTGCCGCTTGCGGAGCAGGCCGTCGTAGAGCTCGTACCGTTCGACGTAGTTGCCCGCCGAGTTGAGGGCCTTCGTAGTGATCACCGAGGGCGCGTCGGTCCGGATCAGATAGTCGTAGGTGGTGTTCGCCGGTTGGGTCGTCTTGTCACGGCCTGGACCCCAGAGCGCTTTCAGTCGGCCGAGGCCGTCATAGCTGGTCTCGGTACGCTTACCGTTGGCATCGGTGACCTTGGTTGCCAGGCCCCAGCCAGGTTCCAGTTCACTCGTGATGGCATGGCTCAGTGGGTTGGTGACCACGAGACCGGTCACCGGGCCACCACTGGCCGGGACGTACGCCGTCGTGGACCGAGCGTTCACCGCGTCCCAGGCCTCCGTTACCCGGCCGTAGACGTCGAACGCCGCCCGAGAGACGGTCACGAAGGACGGCGCACCGGCCGTCCAAGCCGACATCTCTTCATTCCGGGTGGCCTCGCCGCGCGTCGGCGCCACACCGTGGGTGTTGCCGTCGTAGGAGACCCGCTCCACCGAGATGACCTTGTCCTCGGTGAGGCTGGCGGGGTTCTCCGCGTCAGCACAGCGGACCGCGTAAGTGGACTTGGTGTGCGGCTGCCCGATGAGCCAGTTCGTGGTGTTGTTCGCGTACTCGGTCTTGACACACTGCTCGTCACCGGCGTTGTCGGCGTCACCCAGATCGTCCACCTTGGTCGGCAGACCCTTGTCGTCGAAGGTGGTGTACTGCGAGGTGACCCGCTCACCGCGGCCGGCGTCCAGGGTTATCCTGTTGTGCCGTCCGGAAACATCCACGAATCTCGCTTCGACGAGATCGCCGTTGATGGTGCGGGAGGCGGTAGCGGAAGACTGCCAGGGCTCGCTCACCTCACGGGACACGACCGCGCCCTCGGGACCGTTGTACGTGGTCTTCTCTCGTTCCATGCCGGCGTAGGCGTCCTCGTCCTTCACCGTCGGCACGCCGGTCCCCGTCACCGGCACGTTGCGGGTCCCGGTCGGCTGCTTGTCGCCGTGCATGCCGCGGAAGTACTTCGTCTCGACGTAGGTCTGCTCGCCAGGGTCACCGACGGTGACGCCAACCTTCTCGTATCCCCGCCACACCGACCAGGTCTTGTCCTTCTTCCCGATCAGTCCGTCGTCGTCGGCGTAGTGCCACGCCGGATCGCCGAGGTAGCTGTACGAGTAGGCGGTCCGCGGACTGCCGTTCGGAGGTACGCCACCGGTGTGGTCGATCTCGTAGATGGTGGTCACCACGTACTTGTGGAACCAGTCGGTGACCGGGTTGGTGTAGCCCTCCGGTGTCCAGCGGACCGGGTAGCAGCGCATCGTGTTGCTGTGCGGGGCACTGGGCATCCGGGATCCGGCGATACAGTCCGGCTCGGAGTAGGTGACGTTCACCGTGCCACCGCTCTCGCTGCGGATCGCCGCGAGACGCATCCAGTTCATCGCAGCCGAGTGGTCGATGGTGTCGACCCGATTGCTGAGTTGCGTCTCGGTGAACTCGATGTCCGGTACCGAGGCGGTGGTGCCGACCAGACCCGCGTGGGAGATCTTCTTCAGGAACAGGCCCGCCCTGGTGCCGTCACCGGGGTCGGGGAACGTGTGGGTGAGGGTCCATCGCTCCACGTTGCGGTAGGCGCTGCCGTCGCGGACCTGTGTGGTCACTGTCGACAGCCGCTTCTTCGACCAGAAGGTGGGCGCACCGACCAGGCAGGAGTCGCCGGTGCACTCCTGGTCCCAGGGGGTGTCGGGCCAGTGGGCCGCATCGTGGTTGGAGCAGTCGTTCAGGCAACGGTCCGCTGCGGCGAGATCCACCCGCATCGGCGCGGCCACGCCACGATAGAGCGAGTCGGTGCGGACACCGCCGACCGCGGTGCGGTTGTCGGTGCCGTACTCGATCCGGGTCAGGTAACCGCCCCGGGTGTAGGAGGCGACGTCGTCAGCGGTGTTGTTGCGGGCGTATCCGTTGGACTCCTTCGCGTACCAGAGCGACATGGTGTTGCCATGCGGATCGACGACGTAGTCCAGGTTCCACCGCCACGCCTGCATACAGTCTGAGGCGGCGAAGTTGGAGCCCCGGCAGGGCTCATTGGGGTCGTTACCGAAGACCGGGACCGTCCAGGTGGAGTTGGTCACCGCCTTGTCGGTGGTCCAACCGGCCAGCTTGTGCCGACCGAACCAGTACTGGGTGCCGTCGGTGGTGGTGACCTTCCAGTGCTCACCATCGTTGTCACCGTTGCCGTACGACGTGCCGCCGACGATGCGCTCGGCCCGGGTGCCGTTGTCCCGGCGCAGGTGCCAGTAATCGTCGGTGGCGTTGTAGATCAGCTCGCCACCGGCGCCACCGAGCGACATCGTCGCGTTGTTGGTCTCCCAGCACAGGTCACCGGTCTTGGTGGCGTTGTTGTTGTCGTCGCCGTCCATGTCCTGCCCACAGGACCGGTAGCGCCGTTCGATGAAGTCGCCGGGGACGAACTCGAAGCCCTCGCCCACCCAGGATGGCTGGTTGTTGGAGGCCGCGTGCCGCCCGTCGACGCTCTGCGCGGAGTAGGCCAGCTTCATCTCCGGCGTCGGTCCATTGAGCCCTGGCGGGTTGCGCATCGGGTACGACCAGGTGAAGTCACCGGAACTGCTACCGGCCGACCAGGTCGCCGAGGGCGAGAGACTGGTCGCGCCGTAGTCGCCGGCCGCACCGGAGGGGCCGGCGGTCAGAGCGAACAGGCTCCCCTGCGCCGCCAGGTCGAGGCTGCCCTTCTCCGTCATCCGAGGCTCGACCGGCACGGTGGCGGTCGCCGTACGCGCGGCGAGGTCGTTGCGAGTCGGCAGGACGGTGCCGGCGCACTCCGGACGCCCCGGTGTGCTGAGGGCACAGGCCGGCAGGGAGACCAGGCGTAGCCGGCTCGCCCAGTCGGCACCGTAGGCAGTGGCGAATGCCCGGTAGTCGACGCCGAGTTCGACGGTGCCGCGTTGGGCGGCACCGTCGACCCGGGCGACCCGGAGCAGCACCCCACGGATCCGCGCCTGCTCGGCGGCCCGCTGGTCGAGCACGCTGACCCGGACCCGGCTCGGAATCGAGCTGGCACCGCGCGCGGAGGCCTCGGGACGGTTCACCCGCACCGGCAGCGCCCCGGCTCGGGCGGGCGAAGCCACTCTGCCCTGCGTCGTCGGCCCGGGCAGGTCGACCTCGGCGGTGCCCGCCGACGGCCATTGGGGGGCCGGCTGCGCGGAGGCCTCCGGTACGGCGGCCTTGGCCGCCACCTCGCCGGCGGGCACGGTACGCACAGGTACCGGTTTGACCTTCGCAGCCTTCGGTGCCGTGAAGGGTTCCGGTGTCGATGCTCGAGCTGGCGGTACGAACAACGTCGTGGCAGTTAGCGTCACCACCAGAAGCATCACGACGAATGTCCTGGTTCGGCTGGGTTTGGACGACGGCACGAACATGTAAGTGGACAGGCTCGACTGCACCGGGTTACCTCCGAGAGGGGTCCGAGGAGCGACGGCTGTGGGGAGAACCGGCTGTGGTCAGGAAGTTGGTGGGTTGATCCGTAGGCCGAGGTCGGCACGGAGTACCGGTTGCCGGTGTGTGTACTGAAGAGCTGCTGTGCCGTCGGCACCTTCGAGGCCGATGGTCGCCGCACCACCGCGCTCCACGAACGTCCCGTCGAGATCGGCGTAGACGAAGCTGTATCCGCCCGCCTCGTCGAAGATCAGCTGGAAGGTGACCCGAATGTTGGGGTCCTCGTAGGAGGACACGTTGCGCCACTCGATGACGAACTGCCGGCTCGGTGCCGTACCTCGGAGCGCGGTCCGCACGCTGGCCGGGGAGTCGACCACCCAGTCATGCCAGAACGGGTAGATGCCGTTGGCCGGGCTGCCCGCCGACGGGATCGGATAGGGAAACGGAGACGGCGCCTCCGGGTTGGCGAAGCTGACCAGCCCGTTGGTGTCCACCCAGGCCGAGCTGACCGACTGCCCGTACAGCGTGACGGGGAACGGCAGGTCGACTCGTGTGTCCCGATCGTCGCCGGTGAGGGACAGGACCGCACCGTCGGCGGGGGTGTACGTGATCGGTTGTTCGGCGATGGTGTAGCCGGCACCGGCCGGAGTTGCCCCCACGGCGAAGTTGACGACCCGACTGGTACCAGCACCGACGGTGGTGTGCTGCACCGAGGAGCCGCGGCAGGTGCCGGTGGGGCTGGTGGCGATCACCGCATACGAGCCGCTGGGAACGCTCGTGACCTGGTAACTGCCCGTGGCTGAGGTGACGGCGGTCTTCCCGCCGACCGCCACGGTCACGTCGGCCACTGGCGTTCCCTGGCAGCTGACCGTGCCGGTCACCGTACCCAGTCCTGGTGGGCTGGGCCGGAAGGTGACGCCCTGGCCGCTGGTCAGCAGCGCCTCCCGGTGCAGGTACTGGAAGGCCACGTCGCCGGCGGCGTTCTCGATGCCGATGGTCGCCTGACCGCCGCGCTCCCTGGCGTCAGCGGGGTCGATGTCCGCGTAGGCCAGCGAAATGTCGCCGTTCTCGTTGAAGATGACCTCGAACGACGCGCGATACGCCTTGTTGCCCGAGCGGTACACGTTCCGCCATTCGACCACCCACTGCCGGTTCGGCGCCGCGCCGCTGAGCTTCGTGGCGATCGCGCTTGAGGCGTCGACCCCCCAGTCGTCGAAGAACGCGTACACGGCGTTGTCGATCGTCCCGCCCAGCTCGTCGTACGGCAGGGGGGTTGGCGTTGGCGTGTCGGTGTCGATGCCGTCGAGGCTGCTGAAGCTGATCAAGCCGTTGGAGCTGATCCAGGCGGAGGTGTGGGTCTCCCCATAGAGCTTGATCGGGAATGGCGCGGTCTTCTGCCAGACCTTGTCGTCGCCGCGCCACGTCTCCACCACGTCACCGGGGATGAAGGTGACCGGTCCGGCTTCACAGGAGTAGCCGAACTCGTCGCCGTTGGACATCACTGAAAGGTCGAGGTCCTGGGCGCCACCGCCGGGATGGTTGACGAACTGGCGGGCGTACTGCCCGACGCACCGGTTGTCGGCGCCGACCGCGCCCACCACCTGCTCTCCGATGGGCACGTTGGCGAACTGGTAGCCACCATCCGCCGCGGTGACCGTCGTGCGTCCTCCCGGGTCGAGGGTGACGGTGGCGCCGGCGATCGGCTCACCCGTTCCGGCGGTCGTCAGGGTGCCGCTGATCGAGCCCGGCGGCGCCGGAGTGAAGGTGATGGAGCCGTTGCTGACGGCCGCCGGCTCCATGAAGGAGTAGAGCTTCGCGACGGCGCCGGAGGCACTCTCGATGCCGATGGTCGCGCTGGAGCCCTTCTGAACGAGGTTGGTGAGAGTGCCGTAGTGGAAGGAGATCCGACCGTCTTCGTGCAGCATCGCCTCGAAGCTGATGCTGTAGGTCGCGGTGAACGTCTGCAGCACCATGCTTGACCACTCGACGACATAGGTCCGGTTCGGCGCGGTGCCGATGGTCTTGGTGCGCATCACGCTGCTGGATCCGATAGCGAGCTGGTCGTCCCAGAACGGGGCGATTATCGCGTTCGGCGCGTCGACCCTCGGCATGGTGGGATTGATGATCGTGATCGGAGCTGCATCGAAACTGATCAGCCCGTTCTGGTCCACCCAGCCCGTGGTGTAGGTCTTTCCATGCAGAGTGAACGGGAACGGCAGGGTCACCTGCGATGTGCCGTTGGTCGGAGCCAGCGGCGTGTCGGCGGTGACATAGCCGGACGCACCGACGGCGCAGGCGTAGCCGAGACTGCCGTAGTCGACGGTGAGTTGCAGCGCCCGTACCGTGTCCTCGGTCAGGTCGACCTGGCTCTCCACCGACGGGCCGCACCTGTAGTTCTGGGTGGACGAGATGGTGTAGCTGTCGGCCACCACGTTGGTGAACTGCCATGCCCCGCCCGCACCGGTGGTGGTGGTCAGCCCGGTCGGGTCAAGGGTGACGGTCGCGCCGACCACCGGGTTGCCCGACGGGTCGACAAGGGTGCCGGACAGATCGTGCTTGGCCAACGGCCCAGTCGTCGGGGGGATGGCGAAGGTGATCGCCTGACCGGTGGCCAGTGCCGGAGTCGCAGCTGAATACACCAGGCCGTCGTCGCCACCAGGTGCTTCCATCCCCACCACCGCGTTGGCCCCACGTTCAGCGTCGTTGTCGAGCTGGTCGTAGTTGGTGGTGACGGTGCCGTCGGCGGCCAGCAGGACCTGGAAGGAGAGCCGCTGCGCGGTCGACGACTTCCGGTGCACGTTTCGCCATTCGATGACGAACTGTTCGCTCGCACCGGTTCCCACCGTCCCCGTGCGCACACTCGCCGAGGAATCCACGACGAGGTCGTCCCAGAACGGAGCGAGCAGGCCGTTCGGGTCTGCCGGAGCGGGCAGTGCGCCCCCGGTGTACGGGTGGGATCCACCCGGGTCGGTGAAGGAGACGAGACCGTTGGTGTCCACCCAGGCGCTGCGGTACGCGTGGCCGTAGAACGGGAACACGAAGGGCAGTGCCACCTCGCCGACCGCGTCGTCGCCCGTCAACGCGAGCATGGTGTCGGCGGCGATGAACGGTTTCGCCGACGTGGCGCAGGTGTGCCCCTCGTCGTCCCGATACGCCTGCAGCGGGAGATTGACACCGAGCCCCTGGCCGTCGATCTCCCACGGACCGCTGGTGCCGGAGAGCCCACACCGGCCGCCGAAGGAGCCGACGAGGGTGTAGACCCCGGGCGCGAAGCCGGCGAGGCTGAACCCACCTTCGGGGCCGCTGGTCGTCTGCAGCCCGCCCGGTTCCAGCCGCACCGTGGCACCGTCCAGCGGCATCCAGTTTTCGTCGTAGACGGTGCCGTAGACGAACGCCGTCACCTTGATCGTGAAGGATGCCTGGGACATTCCGCCGAGTCGACCGCCGTCGTCCAGGGCTGCCACGTAGATCAGGCGCATACCGGTGGTGGCGCCGGCACTGATGGTGACCGTGGCGGTCCCGCCGGCGACTGTCGCATTCACCGTGCTGCCCAGCGTGGTGTCGCCCACGCTGTACCGGAACTTCGTGATGTTGGTGTCGCCACCAGCGTTGAACGTGACCTGGAGCTGCCCTCCGGCGGTCACCTCGGTGCCGTTGGGGAATGACACCACCGGCTGCAAGGGCACTGCCAGCTCGGCAAGCTTGGTCGGGGTTTCGACGAGGTTGTAGACCCGGATGTCATCGACGGCGCCGGTGAAGAGGCCGTCGTCGGCGCCGCTCCACCTGCGCTTGCCGACGGTTATCGAGCCGGTGGCGTTGAAGCCGCCGACCAGCGTCGTCGTCGCGGTCTGAGCCACCCCGTTGACATAGAGGGTCATCTTCTTCGTGGCGCCGTCGTAGGTCGCCGCGATGTGAGTCCACTTTCCGGCGGTGGCCGCCGAGTTGGACAGGACATGATGCAGCGCGGTGTTGGCGGTGTCCGCGGTCGACATGGTGAATCGCCACCGCTGGCTCGCGCCGGAGTAGCCCAGACTGTAGGCGTGCGACTGGGTGCCGTTGGCACTGAGCACGGCCTGGTAGCCGGTGGTCGGCACGGTCGGCAGCCGAACCCAGGCTGCCACGGTGAAACTTCCGTCGGTACGCACCGGGGTGGCCGCGCCCGTGTCCGGATTCGGGGTCAGCACCGAACCTGTCAGTGAGCCCGTTGTGCTGCTGTTGAGACTGAGCGCGGTGCCGACACCGGCCCGACCCGGCGTCCGGGTTCCCGATGGGGCCAGGGTGAGCGTGTTGCCGTGACCGGTGACGTCGGCAGCGGTGTTCCCGGTCTCGTCGAAGGTCCAGCGGGCCGCCGGACCGGATCCTGCCCGTACGGAGAACGTGTAGGTCGCCGGTACGAGCGAGTACCGACCGGAGTGGTCCCGGGACCAGACGCGCAGGGTGTTCACCCCGTCGTGCAACGGCATGACGCTGATCGAGGCACTGAAGTCCGACCGGGCCGGCACGTTCTGCGCCTCGGTGAGCATGCCCGAGTCAAGGGTCCAGGCGTATTCCCTCACCTCGTACGGACGCTGCGTCGGCGGCGCCACGGCGAACACACCCGCTACGCCGACCCCACCGCGCGGCGTGCCGTCGTTGCTGTAGGTGGTGGAGCTGAGGCCCCCGGGTTCCTTCGGAGGTGTGGCATCCACTGTGAACTCGCAAGTGCCGGACCAGTCGCCGTAGACCGATCCGTCCCACGTACGCGCCTGCCACACGTAGGTGGTGCCGTCCACCAACCTGCCGGACGGAATCTGCTTCGACACCGCTGACGGGTTGCCCGACGCCTGGGAGACCTTGTTGGTTTCGTTGCGCGAGCCGCCGAGCGGCCACCAGTAGAACCACGTGGTCAGGGACTGCTGCGAGCTGTCCGGGTCGGACTGCCTCACCGACAGGTACGGGGTGGTGTTCAACACGTACGGTCGGGAGTTGCCGACGGCGCAGGGCTTACCGTCGGACTGGTGTCCCGACGGTGGGTTGGGTTTGGTGTTGTAGGTGATCGACAGCTTCGGCGTCGAGTGCTTGAACCGCTTCCACTGGTTCTTTGTGCCCTCGTCGATCGCCCGGAGCCCCACCGTCAGGTCGGCCCAGCCGCTCTTTGCCGCCCGGTCGACCATTCGGGTGACGTCGAACTCGATCGTTCCGGTCCCCAGGCAGCCGTGCGCCCCACCGATCTTACGGTTCGCCGACGTCTGAGCGGTGTAGCTACTGTCCCAACTCGGCTGGTTGTTCCAGGTCGTGGAGGATGAGATCTTCCCGGTGAGCCAGAGCTTCGCGTTGGACTTCGGGTTGCAGGTCCAGGAGTGGAGTTGCTCGATCCGGAATTCGGCCCTGCTGATGATCTTGCCCCTGACCGCGCTGGTGTTCATCCGAAACAGGGATCGGATGATGTGGTCCGCGCAGCCGTCACAGTCCTCGGTACGACCTGCCCCGGCAGCGCCGTAGGTGGACGCCCGCTGGAGGGCGGTGGAGTTCTGCCAGAACGAGCTGGACTTGTGCTTGCTCCACACCGATGTCCAGGCGTTGCTGGCTATCCCCCCGGTCCACGACGGGTCGATGTAGATGGGCAGCTTGGTCCGTGGGTCGTCCAGCATCGCCCGGTCCGGCACGATGGTCAGGGAGTCGCGGCTGACCGTCACCGGCATCACCGCGCGCCGGGCCACCCCGGCGGTGCCGGCGGGTGCGTCGGTCGATCGGGCGCCCTGGCCAGCGAGGTCCGGCTCCGCGCCGGCGACCGTGGCGTCCCACATCAGCGGGGCTGGCGCACTGAAGACGTTCTGGCCGTTGGCGTCGCGGGCCGCCAGACCACCGCCGGGCGCCGGACTGACCGTCACCCCTTTGCTCTCCAGACCGAAGCGCAGGGATCTGAGCTTCGGGTTGGCCGCTGCCTTCCGGGTGTGCACCACCAACACCTCGGAGAAGCCGAGGGCGCCGGCCGTCACCCGCAGGTCGACCTCGGGCAGCACGTTCCGGTAGATGGCAGTGGATCCGTCAAGCACCGGCGCGGGCAACCGCCCGGGCCAGGACATCGTCAGCTCGCGGGCACCGTCGCGGAGCCGAGCCAGCGGCGCGCTCTCGCCCCCTGGGGAGAAGACCATCGGGAGCACCGACGCCCTGGGGGCAAGTCCTTCCGAGGTCGCCTTGAGGACAGTGTCCACCGGCACCCAGGAGTCACCCTTGCGTACCCGCACCGGCTCGATGCTCTGCTCCAGGGTGAGCGATCCGTCGGGGTTGAGGAACGTCTGGGCGTACTCGGTGCGCTCAGACAGAATCTCCACCTGCCGGCCACAGGTGGCGAGCATCGCGCGGGCGCTCTTGGCGTTCGGTTGGACGTCGACGCAGGCAGCGGCGGGCGTGGGCGCGGCCGATTGGGCCGGAGCGGCAGGTGGGACGAGCACCGAGGCTGGCAGGAATGCCATGACCAATAGGGCCGAACTGCGATGACGAATGCCCAAAAAGGGCGTGCGACGCCCACCATTAACGACCATGAACAGCCCCCGTGTTGATCGATCCGCCTCCGCGGCGCGCTCAACATACTGAGCCGATCTTCAGTTATCAATATTCAAGATCAGTGAGTTCACGCCTGGTGCGTCAACGGCCGAATTACGGCCGGCTGGGGCGTAAGGGTCCGCACTGCCCAGACTGGTCAGCCCGCCAGGGGGCCGCCGCCTGAGCTGGTCGCGCCCGATCAGCGGTTGGGCCGCCACGGGTCCGCTTCGGCGAGCGGGTCGACCCAACTGCCGTAGCGGTTGACCTCCCGGGCCCGCAGCAGCGACCGGGTGACCTGGCCGAACTGCCGTTCGTCGTCGGCGCTGAACAGCAGCACCTCCGAGCCTTGGTACCACCCCCACAGTTCGTGCGGCGGTGGGCGCCAGCGGTCGCCGACCAGGGCGAGTGCGGCCGGGAGCAGGAACACCGCGCCGAGGATCAGGTATGCCCCGGCGGTGAGGCGGTGCAGACCGCCGGTGAAGCCGAGGAGCACCCCCACACCGCCGAGCATGCTGGCGGTGATGACCACGGCCCGGACGGCGATCCGGTCGTGCGGACCCCGGGTGGTACGCAGATGGGTCAGGTCGGCGACCCGGTAACTGTTCCGACCGACGGTGAACCGGTCGACGGTCACGATGATGCCGGGCCGCGCGTACAGCAGGGTCGACCGAGCGCCCGGCACCGTTCGCGGCGGTCGCGTCTTTGCGCCTTCACGATTCACGGTTCCTCCCGAAGGGGACGGTTGGCCGAGTGGACCCGCTGGCGACAGTCATCGCTGCCTGTCGACGGGATTCCCGGCTCCCGACTTCATTGTGTTGCGGCATCGCCAGTCGACCTGGGCATTTACCGGGTCCCGACAGCTCGCCACGACCGGGTGACATCGCCGAGAAACAGCATCCATTTCAGCTTTTATCGGTTATGGCGGCTAGGAATCCGGCGGCATACGCCCGGAACGACGAAAGTCGCATATCCGTCAGTGGGCCGCGAAAAGGGCGATGTTCCCCCGTCCCCAGGCGTCATCAGCCACGATGGCGCCACCCAGCCCATGGGCCCGACCCGCAACTCTCCCAACTTTCGCCCCTGCTTCAACTGCGAGCGACATCCGTCCCGGGTTAGGTTGGGCGAGCCGGTCCGGCCCAGTGCCGTCCGCCCGGATGGCCCCGGCCGGTGTCGTCGAGGGCGTCAGCAGCCCCGGCGTCCGTGGGAGAGGGGCCTTCCGCTCTTGTCATCCCTGAGAAATCTGCTGCGCACCGTGGCGCTGGTCGGCATGTCGGCCGCGCTGATCGCCCCGACGGCGGTGGCCCAGGCCGAGCCGTCCCCCGCCGACCTGACCCGCCGGATCGAGACGTCCTCGGCCGAGTTGGAGCGGGTCGTCGAGTCGTACAACAAGTTGCGTGAGGAGATCAAGACAAACGAGGCCGCCGTGGCCCGATTACAGACCCGCATCGGCCCGCTCGAACAGCAGGTCGAGCAGAGCCGGGCCGACGTGGCGGAGCTCGCCTCCACCGCGTACAAGAGTGGCGGTCTGCGCACCGCGGACGCCCTGCTGCGTCCCGGCGGCTCGGCCGCGCTGCTGGACCGGCTCGGCACGATCGAGCAGTTGACCCGCCAACGGCAGGAGCGCATCTCCGGCTTCACGACCGACCAGCAGCGACTGCTCGACGAGAAGGCCCACCTGGGCGCGACCTTGACCCGACAGGCAGCACAGGCTCGCCAGCTCGCCGCGGGTAAGAAGCAGATCGAGCAGGACCTGGCCAAGCTGTACGAGCTGCGCCGGCAGGCGTACGGGGCCGCCACCGAGCGACCCGAGCCCAGGGCGGCGACGAGCGAGGCCAAGAACGTGCCCGCCGTGTCCGGTGCTGCCGGCACGGCGGTGCGTTACGCGTTCGGCGCGATCGGCAAGCCCTACGTCTGGGCGGCCGACGGGCCGAACGGCTACGACTGCTCCGGCCTGACCTCGGCTGCCTGGCGGGCTGCCGGGAAGTCCCTGCCGCACAACACCAGGATGCAGTGGAGCGCTGTCGCCCACATCGGGCGGGGCGAGCTACGCCCCGGCGACCTGGTCTTCTACAGCGGGCTCGGGCACGTCGCCCTCTACGTGGGCGACGGTCAGGTGATCGACGCGCCCAGCGCCGGTCGCAACGTGCTCAAGCGTGGCATGAACATGATGTCCATCCAGGGTTACGGCCGGGTGCGCTGACCACCATCGGAAACGGCGAACGGCCGGCGTCCCCCTATCGGACGCCGGCCGTTCGCCGTCATTAGTCATTACTTCCAGGTCAGGCTGCTTGCAGCCCTTCCGCCCGAGCCAGCTCGCGGAGCCGGCCGAGGGCCTGGATCTCCAGCTGCCGGATCCGCTCGCGGGACAGCGAGAAGCGGGACGCGACCTCGGTGAGCGAGTGCTCCCGGCCGTCCTCCAGCCCGTAGCGGGCCCGCATGATGCCGGCGGACCGGTCGTCGAGGTGGTTGAGCAGCCCTTCGATGCGCTGCCGCTCCAGGCCGCTGAGGACGATGTCCTCCGGCGACGGCGCGTCACTGTCGGCGACCAGGTCACCGAGGTTCGTGTCGCCGTCGTCGCCCACCGGGGTGTCCAGCGAAACGGTGTCCTGCGACCAGCGACGCAGCTCGTTCACCCGCTCGACGGTGACGCCGAGGGCGTTGGCGATCTGCTCCGGCTCCGGGTCGCTGCCCAACTCACGGGTCAACTGCCGGGCCACGTTGCGCATCCGGTTGACGTCCTCCACCAGGTGCACCGGTAGACGGACGGTGCGCTCCTGCTGGGCGATGGCCCGGCTGATCGCCTGCCGGATCCACCAGGTGGCGTAGGTGGAGAACTTGTAGCCGCGCTCGTAGTCGAACTTCTCGACCGCCCGGACGAGGCCGGTGTTGCCCTCCTGGATCAGGTCCAGCATGGGCATCCCCGAGCGCACGTAGCGCCGGGCGATCGACACGACCAGTCGGAGGTTGGCGCGGATGAAGAGGTCCTTCGCCCGCTCGCCCTCGACGACCAGCCACTCCAGGTCGGCCCGGTCGACACCGGCGGGAACGGCTTCCTCACCGAGCAGGTGCTCGGCGTAGAGGCCGGCCTCGATCGCCTTGGAGAGATCGACCTCCTTGGCGGCGTCCAGCAGTGGCGTCCGGGAGATCTCGTGCAGGTAGACGCCGACCAGGTCGCGCTCCTCGGCAACCTCGTCGGTTCGCATGCCGATGTTCTTGTCCACGTTGCCCACGGTCCCCTCGCTCGCGCCGGTTGCCCGGTTCCTTGCCATTCCCCACACCTGTCAGCCCCTGGTAACTTCTGCTGTGCCCATCGGTGCTGACACCTACACAACAGATGAGACGTGTCGGGGATTCCTCGTCGTGAGTCGAAAGTGTCACGAATGCCTGAGTAGTAGCTGAAAGCACGGTCCATGTTTGCTGTCAGCACCCCATCGGGTGGCTCGCCACTGGGCACCACGTACGGGTTACCGCACCATGGCAACACCGCCCGCCGTGGGGGCACAGCGACCCGGGTCACCACCGCGATGCGATCCTGGTCACTGCCAGATACGCACCGGTGCACCGGTCGGTTCATTCACGAGGGTGTTATTACCCCTCGGCCAGATGAACAATCCGAGGGCTCGTTCGCTTCCCGGTACGGGTGGCGCTAGGAGGCGAGCAGGGCGAGGGCGCCGCGCACCTGGTCGGCCGAGCGGGCCAGCGCGGCCCGGGCGGCGTCGATCTCGGCGCCCGAGACCAGGGCGACCAGCGCCGTCTTCAGGTCCCCGTCGGCCTCGGTGAGGGCCTGCCGGGAGAGTTCCTCCGAGCAACCGGTGGCCTCGACCAGAATCGAGATCATTCGTCCGCGGAGTTTCGCGTTGGTGGCCACCATATCGATCATGAGGTTCGAGTAGACCCGCCCCAGGCGCACCATGACGGCGGTCGAGAACGTGTTGAGGACCAATTTCTGCGCTGTGCCCGCCTTCATCCGGGTCGACCCGGTGACCACCTCGGGTCCGGTGTCCACCCCGATGAACACGTCGACCGACCGGGCGGCCTCCGCCTCCGGATTGGCGCAGAGCAGCACCGTCGAGGCGCCCTTGGCGCGGGCCGCGGCAAGCGCCCCGAGGACGTACGGGGTGCGTCCGCTGGCCGCCAGACCAACTACCAGGTCCCCGGCCCGTACACAACTGGCCGCTTCGACCGCGCCGCCCCGGTCGTCGTCCTCGGCGTCCTCGACGGCCCGCCACATGGCGTCCGGGCCTCCCGCGAGGTGCGCGCAGAACCAGTGTCGGGGCGAGTTGAAGGTGGGGGCCAGTTCGGCGGCGTCGAGCACGCCCAGTCGGCCGGAGGTGCCGGCCCCGAAGTAGTGCACCCGGTGGCCGCCGCGAAGCGCCGCGACCGCCAGGTCGACGGTGGTGGCGATCTCGTCGAGCACCGCGGCGACCGCCGCGGGCACTCGCCGGTCCGCCTCGTTGATCACGGTGAGCACGTCCCGGGTCGACATCAGGTCGAGGTCGACGCTGAGCGGGTTACGCCGTTCGGTGGGGGCACCCACCCGGACCGTGGGGCGAGCGGGCCGTGCGGGCATCTCCGCACCGGCCGTCATGCCCGCCTCCGGTTGGCACCCACCCGGTGCGACTGGACCGCCTCGGCGGTCGCCTCCAGGGCCTTGCGGGCCCGGGCCCTGTTGCGGGCGGCAACCCCGACGAAGAGGCAGTCGACCACGGTGAGCTGGGCCAGCCGGCTGGCCGTCGCGCCGGAGCGGTAGGTGGTCTCCCGGGCCGCCGTGGTCAACACGAAGTCCGCCACGTCGGTGATCGGCGAGCGCGGGAAGTTGGTCAGCGCCACTGTCGCCGCACCGCGGGTACGGGCCTGCTCCAGCACCTCGATCACGTCGGAGGTGGTGCCGGTGTGCGAGATGCCGATCGCCACGTCTCCCCGGCCCAGGAGGGCGGCCGAGGTCAGCGCGGTGTGCACGTCCGGGAAGTAGAAGGCGATCCGGCCGATGCGGTGCAGCTTCTGCTGGAAGTCCGAGGCGACGAACCCGCTGGCGCCGGCGCCGTAGATGTCGATCCGACCGGCACCGCTGATCGCCTCGACCACCTGCTCGCAGACGGCCGGGTCGAGTTGCTCGGCGGTCTCCTCGACGGCGCGGGCGTCGTTGAACGCGATGGTGGCGATGATCTGGGCGAGGTCGGCACCGGGCGGGATGTCACCGCCGACCACTCGGGCGTCCGGTGGCTCGATCCGGCGCGCGGCCTCGGCGGCGAGGCGGATGCGCAGTTGGGGGTAGCCGTCCATGCCCACCGAACGGCAGAACCGGATGACTGTCGCCTCGGATGTCTCGGCTGCGGTGGCGAGGTCGGTGATTGTCCGCCGGGCGGCGGCCGCCGGGTCGGACACGACCAGCCGGGCGACCCGCTGCTCGGCGGGCGACAGCGATGGCAACAGCCCGCTGATGTGGACGATCAGCCCACCGGGCTCGTGACTCGCAGAAATCTTCGGACTCTTCGCCACGGATGAAACTTACTTTCAGCAGGCGTGAGCGTCAACTATGACTGTCCGAGGTGGGGGAAACTTCGATCGCCGGGATCACCGGTCCCGCACAGCCTGCCACTTCCCCAGGATCGCCGCCTCATCCGCCGGGCCGAGTCCACCCTGCCGGACGGCCGCCGGCTGTGCGGCCATCCAGCACGCGGTCGCCCGAACGGTATCGGCCAGCGGACGGACCGTCAGACCGGCGTCCAGGGCCGGTCGGACGTCCCGGTCCATCAGGCCGGCGGTCTCCGGCAGTCGCACCCAGAGCGGCAACGCCCGCTCCCCCGACCACTCGCGTACGTCGTGGGACACCAGGAACTCCTGGTCGACCCAGGTGAGAGCCGGATCGGCGACGCCCAGCCCGGCGGCCACACCGGCCAGCAGGTCGGCCCGGGACATCGCCGGACCGGTGCCGTCGTACGTGCCGCTGAGTCGGGTGCCGGCGGCGTGCAACAGCCAACGCGCCAGATCGGCGACGTCCACGAACTGCACCCGATCGGTCGGACGCCCGGGGGCCAGCACCTCGCCGCCGGCCGACAGCCGCCGCACCCAGTACGGGAAACGATCGCTCGGATCCTCCGCGCCGACGATCAGCCCCGCCCGGCAGATGAACGAACGGTTCACGCCGACCCGCTCCCGGACCAGTTCCTCGATGCTCACCTTGCACTCGCCGTACCAGCGGTGGTCCGGGCCGACCGGACCGTCCACGTCCGGCGGGGCCGGCGCCAGGATCGCCGCGTCCGCAGCGGTCTGGCCCGGGGTGGTGTGGTCCGCGTACACCGAGATCGTCGACACGAACGACCAGTGGCCGACGTGGTCGGCGAGCGCGGCGAGCGCGTGCCGGGCGTGGCTGATCTGGCGGGTCACGTCGACCACTGCGTCGAAGCCCTCGGCGGCGAGCGGGACGAGCGACTCGGGATCATCGCGGTCGGCCGCGACGAACCGCGCCCCGGCCGGCACCGTGCCGGACACGCCCCGGGCCGCGCAGGTGACCTCGTGACCCTGTTCGACGGCGAGCCGTGCCGTCGCCCGGCCGAGGAACTGGGTGCCACCGAGAATGAGGATCCGCATCCGCCGATCCTGCTCCCCCCAGCTCCGAACAACCCAGCCGCTCTGCCGACGGCAGACCGTGATCATGAAGTTGTTGCCACTCGGATCGGCGTGTCACGGCAACAACTTCATGATCGACGGAGGCGGGCGGAGGGGCGCGCAGGGGCGTGGGGGGCACTAGCGTGGGGCGTATGGGACTGGGCAGCGTGTTGGTTACCGGGGGGTTCGGGGGCCTTGGCGGGGCGGTCGTGACCGCGTTCGCCGAGGCGGGCTGGCGGGTGGTCGTACCGGAGCGGAAAACCCGGCCCGGGTCGGAGCCGGCGGCGGCCGGACTGGTCCGCGTGGTCGCGGACCTGGGCGAGCCGGCGGGCGCGGCGCAGGCGGTCGAGGCCGCGGCCGGCGAACCGGCGGCGCCGCTGCGCGCGGTGGTCAACCTCGTCGGGGGGTACGCCAGCGGCGGGTTGGTGCACGAGACCCCGGTCGAGGAGTTCGAGCGGATGCTCGCCGTCAACCTGCGGCCGACCTACCTGGTCACCCAGGCCGCGCTCCCGCACCTGGTGGCGTCCGGCGGCGGCGCGGTGGTCTGCGTCTCGGCCCGCGCGGCGGTCACCCCGTTCCGCGGCGCGGCCGGCTACTCGACGGCCAAGGCGGCGGTGCTGGCCTTCGCCAACGCGGTAGCTGTCGAGTACCGGTCGCAGAACGTGCGCTGCAACACAGTGCTGCCCAGCGTCATCGACACTCCGGCGAACCGGGCGGCCCAGCCCGACGCCGACCATTCCCGCTGGGTCACCCCGGCCGAGATCGCGCCGGTGATCCGGTTCCTCGCGTCGGCGGATTCCGCCCCGACCAGTGGTGCCACAGTGCCGGTCTACGGGCGGGCCTGAGCCACCACCGGGCCGACGTCCTCTCCACCCGAGGCGGACGACGGTAGCCACGTCTCCAGGTGCGCCTGGATCTGCTCGGTCACCTCCTCGGCCGGGCGGCCCGCGTCCACCAGCACGAAGCTGGGGTACTCGGGCAGTGCCCGGTAGGCGGTGTCGGCGGCGGTCAGCCACCCCATCGTCTCGTGGTCGGTGCCGCGTTCCTCGATGCGCCGGTACGCCTCCGCCGGGTCGACGGCGAGCAGGAAGGTCACCTGCGGCGTCGGGAACAGCCGGTAGCCGGCCCGGGCGAGCCGCTCCCAGCGCTGCCCGCCGTGCGCCCGGATGCTCGCGTACTGGCAGGCCGAGTAGCGGTCCATCACCGCCGTCCGGCCGGTGAGCAGACAGCTGATCAGGGCGATGGCGATGGCCAGCCAGCGCAGCACCGACTCCACGGCCAGCACGCCGTCACGACCGACGAGCCGTTGCGCGTCCGGCCGGCCGAGGCGTTGGGCGAGCCGGCCGAGCCAGCGGCGGCCACTGGCGTTGCGGCGGTAGGTGGCGGGGCGTCCGGCGGCGTTCAGCGCGTCGGCCAGCCGGTGTGCCTGAGTGGTCTTGCCCGAACCGTCGATCCCGATCAGGGCGACGGTGCGCAATCGGGCCTTGCGTCGTCGCATCCCCGATGATCTGGCCACTCTCCACAGGTTATCCGACCCACGCACCTGGTCCGCGAGGTTTGTGGTGCTTCATCCCTGTTGACGCCCGACCGAGACACCAGCAGGTGTGGACGACCGGAATGCCGGGTACCGGAGTTTGAAATCCAACCGCCGGTCCACCAACACGACGACGGAGGAACCAGATGGCTGAGCGCGGAGACGAGAGTCTTGTGCACACCCTCAAGAAGGTCGCCGCCGTGCTCAAGCAGTCCGAAATTCCGTTCGCCCTGGGCGGCAGCTTCGCGGTCTACGCCCACGGAGGCCACTCCAGCGATCACGACGTCGACTTCCTGATTCGGGAGGCCGACGTGGAAGAGGCACTGGAAGCCCTGGTGGCCGCCGGCTTCGTCGCCGAGCGTCCACCGGAGGACTGGCTGGTGAAGGTGTTCGACGACGACCGGATGGTGGACCTGATCCACCGGCCGATCGAGACACCGGTCACCGAGGAGACGTTCACCGACACGGTCATCCGACCGGTGGACGCGATTCGCATGCCGGTGCTGTCCGCGACCCAGCTGATGGTGCACAAACTGCTCAGCTTCTCCCAGCACTACTGCGACTTCGCCCGCGGGCTCCCGCTGGCCCGCTCGCTGCGGGAGCAGATCGACTGGGAACGGGTACGCAAGGAGACGCAGCACTCGCCGTACGCCGAGGCGTTCCTGGTGCTGCTGGACCGGCTGGAGGTGGTGCCGGCCGCCGGCACCCAGCCAGGAGAGGGGACATCGTGACCCACCATCGCGACATCGACGCCGGGCCACCTGACGAGTACGTCGAGGCGGAGATCCAACGGTTGCTCGTCGAGGACCCCGCCGTCGCCGAACAGGGGATCACAGTGGTTCGACGGGAACGCGCCCTCGTGCTCTACGGCGAGGTGGAGAGTCCGCACCGGCGGGAGGAGATCCTGCGTCGGGTGTCCGAGCGCTTCCCGGACGTGCCGGTCACCAGCGACATCGGGGTGATCCGCGCCCAAGCGCCCACGGAGATCGAGCAACTGCCCTGAGGGAGGTTCCATGGTGATCCGGATTGCCGCTGTGGGCGACGTGCATCTGGACGAGGACGTGGTCGGCCGGTTCCGACCGGCGTTGGAGGAGCTGCCGGAGTGCGCCGATGTGCTGCTGCTGGCCGGGGACCTGACCCGGCACGGCACCGAGGCCGAGGCGCGCTGCGTGGCAGAGGAGTTCGGTGGGTTGGCCGTACCGGTGGTGACAGTGCTGGGCAACCACGACCACCAGTGCGACCAGGTGCCACAGGTGGTCAAGGTGCTGGAGGACGCGGGCATCACAGTGCTCGAGGGCAACGGCGTCGTGCTGGACTGCGCCGGTGGCCGGCTCGGCATCGCCGGCGTCAAGGGCTTCGGCGGCGGGTTCGCCGGGCGGTGTGCCAGTGACTTCGGCGAGCCGGAGATGAAGGCCTTCGTGCGGACCACCACCGACAGCGCGGACCGTCTCGGTGCGGCGCTGCGCTCACTGGACTGCGACATGCTGGTCGCGCTCACCCACTACTCGCCGGTGCCGGACACGCTGGCCGGCGAGCCGTTGGAGATCTACCCGTTCCTGGGGTCGTACCAGTTGGGGCAGGCGATCGACTCGGCGCCCACGGCGCTGGCCGTGCACGGGCACGCGCACGCCGGCACCGAGCGCGGCACGACCCCCGGCGGGGTACGCGTCCGCAACGTCGCGCACCCGGTGATCAAGCAGGCGTACAGCGTCTTTCACGTTGGCGATCAACTCGACACCGACCAGGTTTCCCCGATCGGCCAGTCGGGTAGTCAGAGGTCATGGAGCTGATTCTCTGGATTCTCGCAGTCGTACTCGTGGTCGCCGGCATCCTCGCGCTGTTCCGCCGGCAGATCCTGTGGGGCATCGTCCTCATCGTCGTCGGGCTGTTGGTCGGCCCGGGTGGTGTCAGCATCTTCAATTAGCGCTCATACGCCTTGACAACGGGACCCGCCGGGGTCGCCGCGACCGGAGCTTCGTCCTCCCGACAGAAGCACCGGCCGTGGCGATCCCGGCGCTTTTTCGTGGGTGGCCGGCCCGGTGAACCGCCCTCCCGCTCGGCGGTTTGAGCCGACCCCGAGAGGAAATATCTCGACCATGGAGATATCTCAGGACGCGCCGGCGACCTCCGGGCGGCGAGCGTGGTGGGCCCTCGCCGGTTTCGCGGCGGCGGTCTTCGTGGCGGCCGCGATCGGCGGGCTGGGCGTGCAGGGCACCACCGAGGAGTACGCGAACCTGCGGCAGCCCGGCTGGGCACCGCCGTCGTGGCTGTTCGGCCCGGTCTGGTCACTGCTCTACGCGCTGATCGCGGTGGCCGGCTGGCTGGTCTGGCGCCGGGTCGGCTTCTCCCCCGCCCTCTGGGCCTGGACGGCCCAACTCGTGCTCAACGCGATCTGGACCCCGCTGTTCTTCGGCGCCGGGCAGTACGGTCTGGCGTTCGCCGAGATCGTGCTGATGTGGCTGGCGATCGGCCTGACCGTGGTGCTGTTCGCCCGGGTGTCCCGGGTGGCGACGGCGCTGCTGCTGCCGTACTGGGCCTGGGTCACCTTCGCCGCCGCGTTGAACCTGTCGATCTGGCAGCTGAACAACTGACCGCACGGTCCCCGGCGGGGGTGCCCGCCGGGGACCGTGGCCGTCACCGGGTCAGCAGCGGGGCACGCCAGGGATGTAGCCGTCGGAGCCGGTGTACACGTACGCGTCGGCGATGTAGCGGCCGGAGCCGATCCGGTCCCAGATCGAGCTGGTGCCGTACGTGCCGGTGACAGTGGTGCCACTGGTCTGGCAGGCGATGGTCACCCGGGTGCCGTCGGCGACGGTGCCCACCGAGGCGTACCCGGTGCCGGGGCCGGAGCGGACAGTCAGTGGCGTGCCGCTGGTGTCGACGGTGCCGTTGCCGCTGCCCGAGGAGCACCCGTTGTTACTGGTGTAGCTCTTGCTGCCCCAGTAGAGCGCGAGGGTGCCGTTGAAGCGGACCTGGATGTCGGCGCCGTTGAGGCGCTGCTCGTAGTGCAGGTGGGGGCCGGTCGATCCGCCGGTGGTGCCGACCCAGCCGAGCACCTTGCCGTACCCGACCGTCTGCCCGACCGAGACGTTGAAGCCGTTGAGGTGCGCGTAGTAGGTGCTGTAACCGCCCCCGTGGTTGATTCTGACGTATTTGCCGTAGCTGGTGCCGCCGAGGTCGGTCACCCGGTCGACGGTGCCGGGGGCGCTCGCCACCACCGGGTCGCCCTGATCGTTGGTGCGGTTGAAGTCGACGGCGTACGCCGGGCTGTGGTCCGACCGGGTCTGCCCGGACCAGGACTGGCCGCACGGGAACGGCACCTTGAAGGTCGGCGCGGCCATCGCCGGGGTCGCCGGCACCAGCGCTCCCCCGACGAAGAGACCCGTCACCAGCAGGCTGATCCACCGCTTTCGCATACAGCTCCTCCTATGTCGAAAACCTTCGATCCGGTGCCCTCAGCCTGACAGATATCGTCACTCTTCGAAAGAGTCCCCAGCTTGTCCCGGGGGAGCGCGCCCACCAGGGCAGCCCGCAGGTTTCCGGATTGTTACTCGCTCGTGTCTGACAGGGGGTGGACCCGGGCCGGATGCAAGCGCTTACATGTGTGCACGCCCAATCGGACCGGCGACGGGTCACCAGCACGACCGCGCCGGCTAGGAAGGAGGACGGCATGGCGGTCTTTACCAGACCACGCCAGGCCTTCGTGATCGCCGGTGTACTCGGGCTGGCGCTCAGCGCCACCGCCTGCGGTACCGGCGACGACAAGAAGAGCAACAACGCGGGCTCCGCGGAGTGCGCCGCATACGACAAGTACGAGGGCCACGACGGCAAGAAGGTCTCCATCTACGCGTCCATCCGTGACGCCGAGGCCGACCTGCTGGAGCGGTCGTGGTCGCAGTTCACCGACTGCACCGGCATCGAGATCGACTACGAGGGCAGCGGCGAGTTCGAGGCGCAGCTCCCCGTCCGGGTCGACGGTGGCAACGCGCCCGACATCGCCTTCGTGCCGCAGCCGGGCCTGGTGAAGCGCTTCGCGGACGCCGGCAAGCTGAAGAACCTGAGCGCCGACACCAAGGCCCTCGCCGAGCAGAACATGCCGGCCGACTGGCTGAAGTACGGCACCGTCAACGGGACGCTCTACGGCGTGCCGCTCGGCGCCAACGTGAAGTCCTTCGTCTGGTACTCGCCGAGGACGTTCAAGGAGAAGGGCTGGGAGGTCCCGACCACCTGGGACCAGCTCATCGCCCTGAGCGACAAGATCGCCGCCAGCGGCACGAAGCCGTGGTGCGCGGGCGTCGAGTCCGGTGACGCCACCGGCTGGCCGGCCACCGACTGGATCGAGGACGTGCTGCTGCGGACGGGCGGCCCCGAGGTCTACGACCAGTGGACCACCCACGCCATCCCGTTCAACGACCCGAAGGTCGTCGACGCGGTTGACCGCGCCGGCAGCATCCTCAAGAACGACAAGTACATGAACGGCGGCTTCGGCGGCGTCAAGAGCATCACCACCACCGCCTTCCAGGAGGCGGGCCTGCCGGTGACCACCGGCAAGTGCGCGATGCACCGACAGGCGTCGTTCTACGCCAACCAGTTCCCCGAGGGCACCAAGGTGGCCGAGGACGGCGACGCGTTCGCCTTCTACCTCCCGGCCATCGACCCGGCCAAGGGCAAGCCGGTGCTGGGCGCTGGCGAGTTCGTCGTCGGCTACGCCGACCGTCCCGAGGTCCAGGCGGTGCAGACCTACCTGGTCTCCGCCGAGTACGTGAACAGCCGCGCGAAGCTCGGCAACTGGGTCACGGCGAACAACAAGCTGGACATCGCCAACGTCGCCAGCCCGATCGACAAGCTCTCCGTCCAGATCCTCCAGGACAAGACGGGCACGTTCCGCTTCGACGGATCCGACCTGATGCCGGCCGCCGTCGGCGCGGGGACGTTCTGGAAGGGCATGGTCGAGTGGCTGAACGGCAAGGCGACCGCCCCGGTGCTCCAGGGCATCGAGAGCAGCTGGCCTAAGTGATCCCGGCCGGTGGCCCGGTCCGCGTTCGCGGACCGGGCCACCGGCCGAGGTGGACCCGGAAGGGAGGGTTGATGGAGTTCGACTTCGCCGATCAGCAGCCGAAGCTCCTCATGCTGATGTACGGGCTGGTCGCCTTCGTGCTGGTGGTGGGTGGTCTCCTACTGCTGCTCGACGTGGTGCCGGCCTGGTTCGCCCGCCGGCGGGAGGCGCAGCTCATCGCTGCCTCCGTAGGCGGGGGCCCGCTGCCCCGCCGACGCAAGCAGAGGGAAGGGCTCTTCGCGTTCTTCTTCCTGCTGCCGACGCTGCTGCTGCTCGTCATCGGCCTGGTCGTACCGGCCATCCGCACCACGCTGCTCTCCCTGATGGATGGGACCAGCACCAACTGGGTGGGGTTGCGCAACTACGGCTGGATGTTCTCCGACGACTCGATCTTCCGGGTCCTGATCAACACCCTGGTCTGGGTGCTCCTGGTCCCGCTGGTGGCGACCGGGTTCGGCCTGATCTACGCCGTACTGGTGGACAAGGCCCGGTTCGAGGCGGTGGCCAAGTCACTGATCTTCCTGCCGATGGCCATCTCCTTCGTCGGCGCCAGCATCATCTGGAAGTTCGTCTACGCCTACCGGGGCGACGGCGATCAGATCGGTCTGCTCAACCAGATCGTGGTCAGCCTCGGCGGTGAGCCCAAGCAGTGGCTGCTCGAATCGCCACTGAACACGCTGCTGCTGATCGTCATCATGGTCTGGATCCAGGCCGGTTTCGCCATGGTGGTGCTCTCCGCAGCGATCAAGGCGATCCCCGGCGACATCGTCGAAGCCGCCCGGCTCGACGGCGTCAGCCCGTGGCAGATGTTCTGGCAGATCACCATGCCGAGCATCCGGCCCGCGCTGATCGTCGTGGTGGTGACCCTCACCATCGCCACGCTCAAGGTCTTCGACATCGTCCGGACCTCGACGAACGGCAACTACGACACCAGCGTGATCGCCAGCGAGATGTACAACCAGGCGTTCCGGTACGGCCAGAACGGGCAGGGTTCCGCGCTCGCGGTCTTCCTCTTCATCCTGGTCATCCCGGTCGTGATCTACCAGATCCGCAACCTCCGTCAGCAGCGGGAGGGCTGAGATGACCACCGCAACGCCCACCGTCGCCGCCGGCACCCAGAAGACCGACGGCACCCCGACCACCACTGCCGGCCGGGTCCGCAAGCGGTTGAACAGCCGAACCGCGACGCTCGTCTCGATCGTCATCGCGGTGGTCTGGACCATCCCGACCTTCGGCCTGCTCGTCTCCTCCCTCCGCCCGGAGGACGAGATCAAGACCACCGGCTGGTGGACGGCCTTCACCAACCCCCAGTTCACGTTGGAGAACTACCAGCAGGTCCTGTTCGGGCGGTCGTCGTCCTCCGGGCAGCTCGCCGGTTCCTTCATCAACTCGCTGGCGATCACCATCCCGTCGGTGCTCTTCCCGCTCGCCTTCGCGTGCCTCGCCGCGTACGCGCTCGCGTGGATCAACTTCCGCGGCCGGGACTGGGTCTACATCGCGATCTTCGCGTTGCAGATCGTGCCGTTGCAGATGGCCCTGGTGCCGCTGCTCAAGTTCTTCTCCACCGGTGTCACCCTCGGCGGCGTCACACTGATGCCGGCCTGGGACCTGGTCGACGAGCAGAAGTTCGCCCAGGTGTGGTTCGCGCACACCTGCTTCGCGCTTCCGTTCGCCGTCTTCCTGCTGCACAACTTCATCTCGCAACTGCCGGGGGACCTGATGGAGGCGGCCCGGGTCGACGGGGCCACCCACCCGAAGATCTTCCGCACCATCGTGCTGCCGCTGATCACCCCGGCGCTGGCGGCGTTCGGCATCTTCCAGTTCCTCTGGGTCTGGAACGACCTGCTGGTCGCATTGATCTTCGCCGGTGGCGGCGATGAGACCGCCCCGCTCACCGTCCAACTCGCCGAGATGGCCGGCACCCGCGGCAACGAGTGGCAGCGCCTGACCGCCGGCGCGTTCGTCAGCATCGTCGTACCGCTCATCGTGTTCCTGTCCCTGCAGCGCTTCTTCGTGCGAGGTCTGCTCGCCGGCAGCGTCAAGGGCTGACCCGCGCGTCCGCCGCCGCCCGGCCCCTCGGGCGGCGGCGGACGCGCCGGGCACCGAGCGGGGGAAACCGTGACGAGGATCGATGATGTGGCCCGGCTGGCCGGAGTGTCCACGGCCACCGTCTCGCGGGCGCTGCGCGGACTACCGACGGTCTCGGCCGCCACCCGACGCCGGGTACTCGCCGCCGCCGAGCAACTCGACTACGAGGTCTCGCCGAGCGCGTCCCGGCTCGCCGGCGGCCGGACCGGCACGGTCGCGGTGGTGGTCCCCCGGATCACCCGCTGGTTCTTCAGCACCGTCGTCGAGGCGGTCGAGGAGTACCTCCACCAGTCCGGCTACGACCTGCTGCTCTACAACCTGGGCGGCCGGGAGCAGGTCCGCCAGCGGGTCCTGCGGACGGCCAACCTGCACAAGCGGGTGGACGCCATGATGCTGGTCGCCACGCCGCTGCGCCCGGCCGACCTGACCGCGCTGGCCACGCTGGAACTGCCCGGCGTCACCATCAGCTCGGGCAGCAGGGTGCCCAACTGGCCGTGCGTACGGATCGACGACGTGGCGGCCGCGCGGGCCGCGACCAAGCATCTGATCGACCTCGGCCATCACCGGATCGCCCACATCTCCGGCGACCCGGACGACGAGTTGGCCTTCACCACCCACCTCGACCGACGCCGGGGTTACCAGGCGGCACTGCGCTCCGCCGGGCTGCGACCCGACCCGACCCTGGACATCGAGTCCACCTTCACCATCGACGGCGGCAACCGGGCCACCGCCGAGCTGCTGGCCCGCGGCGAGCCACCGACAGCGATCGTCGCCGCCTGCGACGAGATGGCGATGGGCGCGTTGACCGCCCTGCGCGACGTCGGACTGCGGGTGCCGCAGGACGTCAGCGTGGTCGGCATCGACGACCACGACCTGGCCGGTGTGCTCGGGCTCAGCACCGTCGCCCAGCCCGCCGCCGAGCAGGGCCGGCTGGCCGCCCAGATGCTGCTCGACCCGCTCGGGGCCCGGCCGCCGGGCCCCATCGTCAGTCAGCGGGACGCCGGTTGCGACACTCCGATGGTCCTGCCCACTCGGTTGGTGGTCCGGGACTCGACAGCACCGCCCCGGGCACACTGAAACCCAAACACCGCAACACGGGAGACGACCCTGAACACCGACCCGACGCAGCAGACCCCCTCCGTTCACCAGACCACCGGCTGGTGGACCGAGGCCTCCATCTACCAGATCTACCCCCGCTCGTTCGCCGACTCGGACGGGGACGGAATCGGTGACCTGCCCGGCATCACCGCCCGCCTCGACCACCTGGTCGAGCTGGGCGTGGACGCGGTGTGGCTCTCCCCCTTCTACCCCTCGCCGCAGGCCGACGCCGGCTACGACGTGGCCGACTACCGCGACATCGACCCGCTGTTCGGCACCCTCGCCGACGCGGACAAGCTGATCGCCGAGGCCCGGTCCCGCAACCTGCGGGTGATCGTCGACCTGGTCCCGAACCACACCTCCTCGGCGCACCGCTGGTTCCAGGCCGCGCTGCCGGCCGCGCCCGGCAGCCCGGAACGGTCGCGCTACATCTTCCGGGACGGCAGCGGTCCGGCCGGCGACCAGCCGCCGAACGACTGGCAGAGCGTCTTCGGTGGTCCGGCCTGGACCCGGACGGTCGACGCCGACGGACAGCCCGGCCAGTGGTACCTGCACCTGTTCGACACCGGGCAGCCGGACCTCAACTGGGACAACCCGGAGGTGCACGCGGAGTTCCTGGACGTGCTGCGCTTCTGGTTGGACCGCGGCGTGGACGGCTTCCGGGTCGACGTGGCACACGGCCTCATCAAGCAGGCCGACCTGGCCGACTGGCAGGAGCCGCAGGAGATCCTCTCCGGCAACGAGATCGACAAGCCCCGCCCGCCGATGTGGGACCAGGACGGCGTGCACGAGATCTACCGGCAGTGGCGGCAGGTGCTGGACAGCTACCCCGGCGAGCGGGTGCTGGTCGCCGAGGCCTGGGTGGAACCGGCCGAGCGGCTGGCCCGCTACGTCCGCCCGGACGAGATGCACCAGGCGTTCAACTTCGAGTACCTGCTCGCCGCGTGGAGCGCACCGGCCCAGTACGCGGTGATCACCCGTTCGTTGGAGGCGACCGATTCGGTCGGCGCGCCGACCACCTGGGTGCTGTCCAACCACGACGTGGTGCGGCACGCCTCCCGGCTCGGCCTGCCCGTCGGCACCGTACGCCCCAACGGCATCGGCATCGGCGACCCGCAGCCGGACGCCGCACTCGGTCTGCGCCGGGCCCGGGCGGCCACCCTGCTGATGCTGGCGCTGCCCGGCTCGGCGTACCTCTATCAGGGTGAGGAGCTGGGGCTGCCCGAGCACACCACCCTGCCCGACGAGGCCCGGCAGGACCCGACCTGGGCGCGCAGCGGGCACACCCAACGCGGCCGGGACGGCTGCCGGGTGCCAATCCCGTGGGAGGCCGACGCCCCGTCGTACGGCTTCGGGCCGACCGACGCGAGCTGGTTGCCGCAGCCCGCGCTCTGGGCGGAGTACGCGCTGGACCGCCAACGCGACGTGCCCGGCTCGACCTACGAGCTGTACCGCACGGCGCTTCGGTTGCGCCGTGCCCACGGGCTGGGTCGCGGCACCCTGGAGTGGTTGTCCTCCGGCGACGAGGTGCTGAGCTTCCGCAACGGTGAGCTGACCGTGCTGACCAACTTCGGTGCCGTCCCGGTGCCGATGCCGGCCGGCGCCGAGGTGCTCGCCGCCAGCGCGCCCCTGGACGACAACGGCGCGGTCCCGGCCGACGTCACCGTCTGGCTGCGCGGCTGACCGAACGCTCACCGGCCCGTCCCGCGGTACTCGCGGGCGGGCCGGTCGGCGTGGACCGCCCCGCACCCGCCGCGCCGATCTTGCAGTTTCGGTTGTCGGTATGGGTCCGATGTCGCTTCTGTCGGGACAGTAAGCGCAAGATCGCGGGGCGCGCGGGGTGGGGTTAGAGGCGGTTGGCTCGGGTGTGTAGCAGGTCGTGCACGTTGTCGATGTCCGCTGGTGAGGTTCGCGAGGCCAGCCAGTACATGACGCCGGTCGGGATGAAGAAGAGCTGGAAAGCGGCCAGCCCGACGGCGAAGTTCAGCGGTGGCGGGAATGCCGCTCGCAGTGCCTGGAAGGCCACCCCGACCAGCCCGTTGCCGGCGGCGCGACCGACCCCGTTGACCAGGTTGCCCAGGCTGTAGACAGTGCCCCGGTGCTCCGGCGGGTTGACGTCGGCGATCAACGCGAACCAGTTCGGCGAGTTGGCCGACGTCAACGCGAGCGCCACGATGGCGGTGAGCAGGCTCAGCCCGACCGACGGCTCGGTGAACACACTGGCCAGTACCGCACCCACCACCGCGCCGCCGCTCGCGCCGTCCGGCACGTCGATGGTCACCGGTACGAAGAACAACACCAGGTAGAACGGCAGCGCGGCGAGGATGCCGATCGAGGCGACGAGTGCCCGCCCTCGCGGGGTACGACGTTGCACGGCGTCACCGATCAACCCGCCCACTATGGAAAGCACCCCACCGAGCTGGAACAGGGTGGCGAAGACGCTGCCCACCACCACCGCTGTCGACGTGGAGTAGCCCTGGGCCTCGGCCCGTTCGGCGAAGAGCACCGGCAGCCAGACCAGCGAGCCGAACGCGGCCTGCGCGGTCAGACCCTGCAGGATCAGCCACCGGTTGGTCCGCCGGGCCAGGATGCGCGGCAGGTCGGCGCGACTGATCCGGTAGTCGTACTCGGCGCCGGCGTCCAACCTGCCGGCCAGTTCCGGCTCGCTCTGGCCACGCCGGACGTCGTACGTGAACAGGTAGGCCAGCGTGGCGACCAGGCCGACGCCGGTCAACAGCAGGAACGGCCGCCGCCAGTCGGCAGCCCCGAGCAGCCCGCCGACGAGGGTGCCCGCGAGGGTGCCGACCCCCTGGGAGAGCCCCCAGAAGCTCATCACCAGCCCGCGCCGAGTCGGCGAGATCAGGTCGGTGACCACGGAGAAGCCCACCGAGCCGACCGCGCCGAGGCCGACCGCCGCGACCAGTTGCGCGGCCAGGAACGTCAGGTAGCCGCCGGCGAGCGCGCTACCGCCGGTGCCGGCTGCCCAGAGCAGCGTGCCCACCATGAGCAGCGGTTTGCGGTTGGTGTGGTCCCCGACGTACGCCCAGCCGACCGCCGCGACCGCGCTGACCAGGAAGCTGACCGCGGTGACCACGCCGAGCAGCCGCCCGGACACGTCGAACGCGTCCGAGATCGGGCCGTACAGCGGGGGGACCAGCCCGATCGCCACGTTGTCCAGCGAGGCGAGCAGCACGAACACCACGACGCTGTACAACCGGTGCGCCGGCCCACCGCCCCGACCGTGCGGGCGCAGGCCGGGCCCGCCACTGGTCACCGTCATGACCGGCAGCCAACCAGACCGCGTGAAGGAGGTCGTCACGCGGGTGGGTGCCGGTCACCGTCGACCGGCACCCATCCGCGTCGATCCCGACTGTCAGCGCCGGTCGAGCACCAATCCGCGCGCCGCGGCGTACTGGTCCCGCACGGCGGGGACGGCCGCCGCCGCGTACTCCTCGGTGCCCTCGACCGCCCAGACGGGCGGCGCGGCGCCGCCCAGGGCGACCCAGGCGGCCTGGCGGGCGGCGCCGTCGGCGACGTACTCCCCGGCTGGCGGGACGACGACCGGGCAGCCGAAGACCTGCGGGGCGATCTGACGCACCGCGGCCGACCGGGCCCCGCCGCCGACCAGGATGACCCGGCGGGCGGTGGCACCCTGTGCGGTCAACGCGTCCAGCCCGTCGGCGAGCGCGCAGAGCATGCCCTCCACGGCGGCCCGCGCCAGGTGCGCGGGGGTCGACGTGCGCAGGGTCAGGCCGTGCACCGCACCGGTGGCGAGCGGTCGGTTCGGCGTCCGCTCACCCTCCAGGTAGGGCACCATGACCAGTCCGTCCGCCCCGGCCGGCGCGGAGAGCGCCAGCTCGGCCAGCTCGTCCAGGTTGACGCCGAGCATCGCGGCGGCGGCGTCCAGCACCCGGGCCGCGTTGAGCGTGGCGACCAGGGGCAGGAAACGGCCGGACGCGTCGGCGAAGCCCGCGACGGTGCCGCTCTCGTCAGCGGCGGGCACGTCGGCGACGCTGAACACGGTGCCGGAGGTGCCGATCGAGACGATCACGTCACCCGGGCCGGCGCCGACGCCCAGCGCGGCGGCCGCGTTGTCCCCGGTGCCCGCGCCGAGCAGCGCGCCGCCCGGCCCACCCAGTACGTCGGACAGCTTTCCCGCCGAATCGGCCGGACCGAGCACCTCGGGCAGCACCAACCGCCGGCCGAAGCCGCGCTCCAGCAGGTCCAGTCGGTATTGCCCGGTGGCCGGCGACCAGTAGCTGGTACCGCTGGCATCACCCCGGTCGGTACGCAGCGCGTCAAGCCCCGGTGCGCCGGCCAGCCGCCAGGTCAGCCAGTCGTGCGGCAGGCAGACGGCCGCCACCTGGGCTGCCCGCTCCGGCTCGTGCGTGGCCAGCCAGCGCAGCTTGGTGAGGGTGAAGCTGGCCACCGGAACGCTGCCGGTGGCCTCGGCCCAGAACCGACTCCCGGCCGAGCCGCCGCCGGCCTCCTCGATGAGGTCGGCGGCGGCGTCGGCGGATCGGGTGTCGTTCCACAGCAGCGCCGGGCGGACCACCCGGCCGTCCTCGTCGAGACACACCATGCCGTGCTGCTGGCCGGCGACGGAGATCGCCGCCACGTCGGCCAACCCGCCGGCCTGGTCGGCGGCGCTACGTAGCGCCTGCCACCAGGCTTCCGGGTCGACCTCAGTGCCGTCCGGGTGCGGTGCCCGGCCCTGCCGGAGCAGGGCGCCTGTCTCCGCGTCCCGGATCACCACCTTGCAGGACTGGGTGGACGAGTCAACGCCTGCGACCAACGGCATGGCGGGGCCTCAGCGGGCGCCGAGCAGGTGCTCGACGGCGAGCTGGTTGAGCCGGACGAAGGCGAAGCCCCGGGCGGCCACGGCGTCGACGTCGACGTCCTCGAACGCGGACCGGTCGGCCAGGAGCTCCTCGTAGCCCTCGCCGTCGCCGAGCGTCGGCGTGCTCAGCTCGCCGACCTTGCTGGCGGCGAGCGCCTCGACCACCTCGGGGTCGGCGCGGAACGCCGCTGCCCGCTCCTTGAGCAGCAGGTAGGTGCTCATGTTGGCCGCCGCGGAGGCCCAGACACCGTCCATGTCCTCGGTGCGGGACGGCTTGTAGTCGAAGTGCCGGGGGCCGTCGTAGGCCGGCCCGCCGTTGGGGCCGCCGTTCTCCAGGAGGTCCACCAGGGCGAACGCGTTCATCAGGTCACCGTGGCCGAAGACCAGGTCCTGGTCGTACTTGATGCCGCGCTGGCCGTTGAGGTCCAGGTGGAACAGCTTGCCCTGCCAGAGCGCCTGGGCGATGCCGTGGGCGTAGTTGAGCCCGGCCATCTGCTCGTGGCCGACCTCCGGGTTGAGGCCGACCAGCTCCGGGTGGGCCAGCTGGGAGATGAAGCCGAGCGCGTGCCCGATGGTCGGCAGCAGGATGTCGCCGCGCGGCTCGTTGGGCTTGGGCTCCAGGGCGAACCGCAGGTTGTAGCCCTTGTCGATGGAGTACTGGGTGAGCAGGTCCACGGCCTCGCGGTAGCGGTCCAGGGCGGCGCGGACGTCCTTGGCGAGGTCGTACTCGGAGCCCTCGCGGCCACCCCACATGACGAAGGTGCTGGCACCCAACTCGGCGGCCAGGTCGACCTGACGCAGCACCTTGCGCAGCGCGTACCGGCGGACGTCGCGGTCGTTGCTGGTGAAGCCGCCGTCCTTGAAGATCGGGTGGGTGAAGAGGTTGGTGGTGACCATCGGCACCACCAGGCCGGTCTCGTCGAGGGCCTTGCGGAACCGGGCGATGTGTTGGTCCCGGGTGGCCGCGTCGACGCCGAACGGGATCAGGTCGTCGTCGTGGAAGGTGATGCCGTACGCGCCCAGCTCGGCGAGCCGGTGCACTGCCTCGACCGCGTCGAGCTCCGGACGGGTGGCGTCACCGAACGGGTCGCGGGCCTGCCAGCCCACGGTCCAGAGCCCGAAGGAGAACTTGTCGGCGGGGGTGGGACGGGGTGCCATGAGCGACCTCCGGGGTGGTGTTGTCCGCTATTTGTTCAGCGATTGAATTATTTGCCCACCCTATGGCACTGTCAAGGGGTGAGCCTCACCCACGCCCCGGCCGGCGCAGTCCGTCAGGGCAGCCTGCGCGAGCTCAACCTCGCCCTGGTCCTCGGCCGGATCGCCACGGCCGACCGACCTCCCTCCCGGGCCGACCTGGCGACCGCGACCGGCCTGACCAGAGCCACCGTGTCCGCGGTGGTCGAGGACCTGCTCGCCGGCCGGCTGGTCAGTGAGTCCGATCCCGCGCCCCGCTCGGGCGCCGGCCGCCCGGCGCGCGGGCTGGTCCTGGCCGATCAGGGGCCGGCCGGGCTCGGCCTGGAGGTCAACGTGGACTACCTGGCGGTCTGCGTGGTGGACCTCGCCGGCCAGGTCCGGCACCGCACCGTCCACCGTGCCGACCTGCGCCCGGTCGCCCCCGCCGACGCGCTGGCCCGCCTGGTCGAGATGGCCGGGGCAGCCCGCGAGGACGCCGCCCGGCGCGGCCTCACCCTGGTCGGGGCCGCGCTCGCGGTGCCCGGCCTGGTGGACGACGCCGGGCTGGTCCGGCTCGCGCCGAACCTCGGCTGGCGTGACGTGCCGGTGCCCGCGCTGCTCGCCGAGCACCCCCCGCTGATCGAGCAGGTGCCCGGCATCCCCGCACTGGTGGTCGACAACGAGGCCAACCTCGCGGCGCTCGGCGAGCTGCACTCGCAGCCAACCGGCACGTCCAGCTTCCTGCACATCTCCGGCGAGGTGGGCATCGGCGCGGGCATCGTGCTGGACGGCGCGCTGTTTCGCGGCGTACGCGGGTGGAGCGGCGAGATCGGGCACCTTCCGGTGCACCCCGAGGGCCGTCCGTGCCGCTGCGGCGGGCAGGGCTGCCTGGAGCAGTACGCCGGCCAGGAGGCGATCGTGGCCGCCGCCGGGCTGGCTCGGGCGGAGCTTCCGGCGGACACCGCGACGGCCCGGCTGGCCGAGTTGGCCGAGGCCGGCGACGCCGACGCGCTGCGGGCGCTGCACGACGCCGGAACGGCGCTCGGCGTCGCGGTGGCCGGCGTCGTCAATCTGCTCGACCTGGACACCGTGGTGCTCGGTGGCGGTTACGCGGCGCTCGCACCCTGGCTGTGCCCCCCGGTCCTCGCCGAGATCGGTGCCCGGGTGCTCACCGCGGCCTGGTCGCCGGTCACGGTCCGCCCGTCGACGCTCGGCGCGGAGGCCGCCGCGGTAGGCGCCGCCGGCTCGGTGGCCCGCCGGATCGTCGCCCAGCCCGCCGGCTGGCTGGCCCGCGCCGGCTGATCGCCACCCCACGCCGTGCGCCGCTGTCGGAGAGAATCGGTACCCTTGCTCTCAGGCAACGATCCCGGGTGAGGAGTCGAGAAGCAGCATGCGCACACGTCGTCAGACGCGAGCCGGCGTCCGGCGGTGACCACGACCCAACAACCCGGCGGCACCCCGTTGCCAGCCGACGAACGGTTGGCCCGGGAGCTGCTCGACGGTCTCGCCGAGGCCGTGCTGACAACGGACGGGGCCGGTCGGGTCACCCTGGTCAACGCCATGGCGGCCGAGCTGATCCCGGAGATCGACGCCGGCACCGAGCTGGCCGGTTGCTCGGTGGCAGCCCTGGCCCGCGCGGTCGCCACCGGCGCTGACCGCTTCGACGCCGACCACCACGGCCGGCGACTGCGCGGCGTCCGACGGCAACTCGCCGGCTCCCGGTGGGCGTGGTACGTCCGCGACGTCACCGAGGAGCACGCCCGCGCCGACGCCCTGCTCGCCGAACGCTCCCGCACCGCTTTCCTCGCCCAGGCCGGCAGTCGGCTGGCGCTGGCCCTGCACCGGGACCAGGTCCTCCTGGCCACCACCACGCTCGCCGTTCCCTACCTGGCCGACGTCGCCGTGGCACTGCCCCGACCGACCGCGCCGGCCGAGCCGCACCCCCGATGGATCCGGTACGCCGACGGCGAACCCGCCCCGATCACCGGGCTGGCCGGCCCCGCGCTGACCAGCTCCGTGCCCGGGCTGGCCGAAGCGCTGGCCGGCGACCGGGCCGAGCCGGGCCCCTGGCCGGACGCCCCGCTCGCCGACCTGGCCGACCTGCTGCCGCCCGAGTTCGGCCCACCGGGCATGGCGCTGGTCAGCCCGCTGCTCAGCGCCAGCGGGTCGGCCGGCGCGCTGCTGCTCATCCGTCGGTCCGGGCGGGCCGGCTTCGACAGACGCGACGTGGAGCTGGCCCGGGAGTTCGCCGCCCGCGCGGGTGCCGCGCTGGCCACCGCCGACCTGCACGGCGAGCAGGCCCACCTGGCCCGGGTGCTGCAAACCAGTCTGCTCCCGCCCGAGCTGCCCGTCGTGCCCGGCGTGAGCCTGGCCGGCGGCTACCGGGCAGCGGGCGACACCCTGCGCATCGGCGGCGACTTCTACGAGGTGTTTCCGCACCCGCGCGGCGCCCTGTTCGCGCTCGGCGACGTGTGCGGCAAGGGCGTGGGCGCGGCGGTGCTGACCGGCCGGGTCCGCCAGTCGTTGCAGACGCTGCGGCTCGTCGAGCAACGCCCGCTGGAGCTGATCCACCTGCTCAACCAGGCACTGTTCGACGCGCCGGACGCGGCACGGCGCAACCAGTTCACCACCCTGTTGCTCGGTTCCCTGGACCGGGGGCCGGCCGGGCTGGACCTCCGCATTGCCGGCGGGGGTCACCCGGCGCCACTGCTGGTCACCGCGGACGGCACTGTCACCCCGGTCCGGGTCGGTGGCATGCCGGTGGGGGCGCTGACGGCCGCACGGTTCGCCGAGACCCGGGTGCACCTCGATCCGGGCAATCTGCTGCTCGCGTACACCGATGGGGTGACCGAGGCGCGCGGACCGCGCGACACGGCGATGTTCGGCGAGGCCCGGCTGCGGGCCGCGCTCGTGGCGGCGGCCGGGCAACCGCCGGCGGCGCTGATCGACCAGGTGCTCCGCGCGGTCGACGACTGGCTGGGCGGGCAGGCCCACGACGACATCGCGATGCTGGCCGTGGGCGCCTCGGCATGACCGACGGGCGACCGCCCGGCCGGCTTGATCAGGCGGTACGCGCCACCGGCGGGCCGCCGGCCGGCCATTCCCTGGTGGTGCCGACCGATCGTTCCAGACCGCCCGACGAACCCGTCCACCCCGTTCGGGTCTGCGGACCCGAATCGCCCGACCAGTCCTCCGGCCGCCCACCGGGCCGGTCCGGGTCGTCCGGCCAGTCCCCCTGGCCCGTCGACTCATCCGACGCCGGCGCGTGCTGCGCCTGCTGGCGGCGGGCGGTCTCGTCGAACTCCCGCATCCCGCGCAGCAGCGCGTCGCGGCCCTCCTGGCTCATCCCGGCCAGCACGGCGGCGAGTTGGCCCTGGCGGTCGGCCCGCAGCTCGGCGACGAGCCGGCGGGCCTCCGGGGTGAGGTGCAGCGAGATCTCCCGCCGGTCGAAGCGGCCAGGCTCGCGTTCCAGCATGCCGGCGGCGACCAGCCGGTCGCAGAGGCGGCTGGCGGAGCTGAGCAACATGTCGAGTCGGGTGGCGAGCCGACGCAGGTTGATCCCGTCGTACTGCTCCACCACCATCACCGCCCGCAACTGGGCACCGGACACGCGGTTCGCGGTCCCCTCCCGGGCAGACTCCCAGATGCCCAGCAGGGCAGCGGCCGCCACATCCAGCGCGGCAGCCATACTCGTCTCAGGGTCCGTCGGACGGTTCAGTTCGGCCATGGTGGCCCGAGAGTACTCCGAACCTCCTGGTGGTCGAGCTTTCAGTAAGGACTGACGATGAGCGAACCGGTCAATCGGGCACGACGTGCCCTGAACGAGACACCAGCTGACCGGCTCGTCGGTGGGATCGGGGACGTACTCGCCCAGTCGTACGGGATCACCGACGTCGAGCTCTTCCAGGTCGACTACCGGCTCGCGGAGCTGTTGCCACTCGGCGACGACGACTCGATCACGAGCCCCGGGCACCCGGCCTGGCGCGCCTTCGACCACCAGTCGCCGATACTGGTCGACGGCACCGCCTGGTTCCCGGTCACCATGCGTGGCGAGCGTCGAGGGGTGCTGCGCCTGTCACCCGTCGCGGACGACCGGGACGTCGTCGCCGCGCTGGCCGAGATCGCCACCGCGCTCGCCCACGAGGTGGCGGCGGTCTCCGCCGGCACCGACGTCTATCTGGCGGCCCGGCGCACCCAACGCCTCACCCTGGCCGCTGAGATGCAGTGGGACCTGCTCCCCGGCCGCAGCCGGATCCGTCCCTCGTTCAGTCTGGCCGGGCAGTTGGAGCCGGCGTACACGGTGCGCGGCGACAGCTTCGACTGGTCCGACGACGGGGAACGGGTCTGGTTGTCCACCATCAACGGCACCGGTGAGGGGGTGGCGGCCTCCCTGCTCACCTCGCTGGCCACCCACGCGCTGCGCAACGCGCGTCGAGCCGGGCTGAGCCTGGCCGACCAGGCCGCCCTCGCCGATCAGGCCATCTACGACCTGTACCGGGGCGAACAGCACCTTTCCGCGTTGCTGATGGAGTTGGACCTGCGCTCCGGGGTGATGACAGTGGTGGACGCCGGGTCGCCCCGACTGGTCCTGCTCCGCGACGGGGACGTCACCGAGCAGCCCCTGGAGGCGCAGTTCCCGCTGGGCATGTTCGAGGCGACCGACTACCACGAGCAGACGTTCCCGCTGCAGCGCGGCGACCGGGTCTTCGTGGTCAGCGACGGGGTGGTGGAGGCCACCGGTCAGCACATGCGCTACGGCGAGACGGCACTGGACCGGTTCCTGCGGCGGACCGGGCCGATGGCACCCCTGGACGCCGTCCGGTCGCTGATCGGTGATCTGCGCGCGTTCGTGGCCGGTGACCTGGTCGACGACGCGGTGGTCGTCTGCCTGGACTGGACCGGCCCGCAACCGTGACCGGTGGTCAGTACGCGCCGCGGCCGTTCAGCACCGCGCCGAAGGTCTTCCAGAGGATGGTGAGGTCGGCGGCGAGGGACCAGTTCTCCACGTAGTAGAGGTCGAGCCGGATGCCGTCCTCCCAGCTCAGGTCGGAGCGGCCACTGACCTGCCACAGGCCGGTCATGCCGGGCTTGACCAGCAGCCGCCGGGCCACGTCACCGTCGTAGCGGGCCACCTCCGAGGGCAGCGGCGGGCGGGGCCCGACGAGGCTCATCTGCCCCAGCAGCACGTTGACCAGCTGCGGCAACTCGTCCAGTGACCACTTGCGCAGCAGCCGGCCGACGCGGGTCACCCGGGGGTCGTGGCGCATCTTGAACATCAGGCCGTCGGTCTCGTTGCGCGCGGTCAACTCGGCGAGCAGCGCGTCCGCGTTCACCACCATGGTGCGGAACTTGAACACGCCGAACTCCTGCCCGCCCCGGCCGACCCGGACCTGTCGGAACAGCACCGGGCCCCGGCTGTCCAGTTTGATGGCCAGCGCGATGAACGCGATCAGCGGCAGCAGCACCGCCAGCGCCAGCGACGAGACGGACCGGTCGACGAAACCCTTCACCAGCTTGCGGACGCCGCGGAACTCGGGCGCCTCGACGTGGATCAGCGGCAGGCCGGCGACCGGGCGGGTGTGGATGCGCGGGCCGGCGACGTCGGTCAGCGCGGGTGCCACGACCAGGTCGATGCCGGTCCCCTCCAACTGCCAGCCGAGGCGGCGCAGCCGGGTCGCGGTCAGCTCACCGGAGGCGGTCACCGCGACAGTGTCCGCGCCGATCGCGGTGGCGGCCTCCGGGATACCCCGGAACGACCCCACCACCGGCACGTCACCCAGCCGCTGCGCCACCGGTGCGAGCAGCGCGTCGGGGATGCAGGCGCCCACCACCTGGTAGCCGGCGTACGGCTCACGGCGCAGCGTGTGGACCAACTCCAACACGTGGGCGGTGTCGCCGACCACCAGCACCTTGCGGGACCAGCCGGCGCCCACCGAGCGGGCCCGGTGCAGTCGCTTGCGGGCGGCGAACCGCGCCACCTCCAGCCCGACGGTGCCCACCGCGAAGGAGATGCCCAGGAAGCCCCGGGAGACGCCGACGTCGGCGATGTAGCCGATGATGGCGATCGCCCCGGCCAGGCGCAGGCTGGCGGAGCTGACCCGCCGGTACTCGTCCGCCCCGTAGCCGATCACCCGGTCGTCGTAGCAGCCGAGCGCCTTGAGCGAGATCAACCAGGCCAACACCAGCCCGGGGGCGACCAGCACGTACGGGATCTCCGAGCCGGTCGGTTCGTCGTCACCGAAACGGGCGACGTACCCGATCAGCAGCGCGATGATGAGAACTGTGGTGTCCAGCACCACCAGGACCCGGACGTAGGACCGTTCGTCGGCGCGCCCCACCAACCCGGCGCGTCGACCGTCCGGCTCCGCCGACGTGGCGGGGGTCAACAGTGTCGCCACGCTCACCGGCCCTCCCACTCTGTACAGGATGGCCCCGGCCGACGGGTCGGACCGGAGGCGGACCGACTATGCCGGAACAGTCGACATCCTGCCTTGACAACTATGACTGCCGATTGCTTCCGACGTATTGCCGTCACTTTTCTTCAACAACCTGGTGGCCGAAAAGGGGCCTGCCACACCGAATCGACGGTACGGCAGGCCCCTGGACGTCTGAGCGTCGGATCAGCGCGGCGCTGGCGGACGCCGTGCGATGGCGCTGAGGAAGATGCTGCCGATCTCGCTCGGGTCCTTGGTGACGAAGACGTCGCCACCGGTCACCTTGGTGATCGACTCCAGCTCTGCCTTGCTGACGCCCTCGCCGATACCGATCATGATGACCTGGACCGGCCGCTCCGGATCGGCGATCTGCTTGAGCTTGGCGAGCAACTGCTGCTGGTTGAGGCCGTTGTCGTCCTCGTTCTTGCCGTCGGTGAACAGCACGATCGAGTTGACCCGGCCGGGTTGCCAGTTCTCCTGCACCGCCTGGTACGCGGCCAGCATGGTGTCGTAGAGGCCGGTGTCGCCGCTGGAGGGCTTGACGGTCGCGAGCGCGCCCTCCAACTGGGCCCGCTGGCCGGAGAGCGGCCCGATGGGGACCAGCTCCCGGTAGTCCCGGTTGCCGACCAGCTGGGTGGAGAAGGTCCACAGGCCGATCGACCAGGAGTCGTCGAAGAGGCCGAGGCCGCGACGGGCCGCGTCCACGGTGACCTCCTCCCGGCTGCGGTTGTTGGCGCTGGGCACCGGGTCCTTCATCGAGCCGGAGACGTCGATGACGGCGAGCATCCGACCGGACTGGGTGGCGATCGACCAGCTGGAGACGACCCGCTGGATGGCAGCCGGGTCGAGGCCACCCGCCGCGGTGCCGCCGTTCGCCGGTGCGGTCGGCGCGCCGCCGGACGGGCTCGGAGCACCCTGCGGCGCCTTGAAACCCTCGCCCCAGTTGCCGTCCGGCGCGCGCAGCGACTGCGCGGCGAGCCGGTTACGGAAGGTCGGGCTGGTGAGCAGCTCGAACAGCACCTTGGCCGCCGACGCCTTGCTCGGCTCGATGCCGGGCAGCACCGCGTACGGGTAGTCCAGCGGCATCGGCGCCGGCTCCATGTAGAGCGCGGCGAGCGGCACCGGCGGCTTCTTGCTGTTGTACGCGATCACGTCTTCTTCGGACAGGGCCGCCGCACCGAGACCGCTGGCGATGGACGTCGAGTCGTTGGCCGTGGGGAAGCGGGCCAGCAGGTCGTTGCGGAGCGAGGACCGCCCGGTGGCCAGTGCGCGGAGCGCGCCGACGGTGTTGCGCTGGGCGTCGCCGCCGGCGCTGTTCGCGGCGGCGGTCAGCGAGAGCAGACCGGACAGGCCCGCCGCGTCGCGGGTCGGCTCGACGATCCCGGTGCGCAGCGGCGCGCTGGTGTTGTTGACCTGCTTGAGCAGGTCGGTCCAGTTGAACTTCTTGTCCGGCCAGCCCAGTCGGGTGGCGATCGGCTCGGGCATCGCGACGACGATCGGGCTGCGCGCGATGGACTGGCCGTTGGTCGGAGCGAACGCTGTCGCGTCCTTCTTCAACCGCAGCAGCCAGGTCGAGGAGTCGGGCACCCAGACGTCCGGGCTGACGGCGGTGCCACTGGCCTGCCCCACGCCGGCCAGTACAGCGCCGTGCTTGGCCGCCACCACGGCCGCCACGTCGACCGGGTCGGACGCGGACACGTCGACGCGGATGCAGGTCGGGCCTACCGCAGCGCCATCCTTGACCCACTGGGACGCGGCGGCGTCCACCGCTGGCGCAAGTTCGGACGCGACCGCCACGGCGAGTCGGATCTCTCCCGAGCAGCTGGGCTGGATCAACTCCTGGTAGCCGAACCACGCGCCCGTCGTCACGACGAGCACCCCCGCCGTTGCGGCGGCGGCGGCTAGGTGGAGTTTCGAACGCATGCGATGACGGCCTGCTGACACGGTGACCATCTTGCGTACTAGGTGCCGTCTCTGCCACATCCGTTCGGACTAAAGTTACGGAGGAGAAACAGTTGACCACCTTTTTGCAACACAGAGTGATGGGGCAGCCTCGCGGCGTTGCCAAATCAGCGTCGCCCTCACGTCTCTAAACCATCGTTCAGGGCAATACGCACGTCGGGCTCGGCACCGGCACCGGCTCGCCGACCGCCTCCGGGACGCCGGTGTCGGCGTCGCGCCGGAACACCCGCACCATGTCCGCCCGCTCGTCGGCGACGTAGAGGTGCTCCCCGATGAGGGCGAAGTGCCGAGGCCACTCCCCGCCGGTGTCCACTTCGGCCACCAGCTCGGGCAGTTCCCCGGCCACTGTGAAGACCGCCACGGTCCCCACCCCACGGTTGGCGACGTAGAGGAACCGGCCGTCCGGGGCGATGGCGACCTCCGACGGCTGGACGTGACCGGCCCGCTCGCTCGCCTCGACCCGCCCGCGCTGGTGCAACGCGCCGTCGTCGGTCAGCTCGTAGGCGATCACCGAGGCGTCCAGCTCACCTACGAGGTAGCAGCGCCGTCCGTCGGGGTGCCGGGCCAGGTGCCGAGGGCCGGTGCCGGGCTTCGTACGCATCCGCGGCGCATGCGGCACCAGTCGTCCGGTCGCCTCGTCCAGGTCGTACCGGTAGACCGAGTCGGTGCCGAGATCCACGCCGAAGATCGGCCCCTGGCCCGCCCCGGGCGAGACCATGTGGGCGTGGGCGTGGTCCTGGCGCTCCGGGTCCGGGCCGTGCCCCTCGTGCACCACCAGGTCGGTGCGCTCGCCGGGCAGGCCCCGCGGGTCGAGCGGGAAGACCGCGATGCTGCCGCTGCCGTAGTTGGCCGCCAGCAGGTGACCCCCGCCGGGCAGCACCGCCAGGTGGCACGGCTCCGCGCCGCCGGTCGACCGACTGCCGAGCGGGTCCAGCGCGCCGTCCGCCCCGACCTGCCACGCGCTGATCTCGCCGTCCGTCAGCTCGTTGACCGCGTAGAGCACCGGCTGGCTGGGGTGCCGCACCAGGAAGGAGGGGGACGGGGTGACTGCCACAGTGCCGAGCGGGGTCAGCGCCCCCGTCCTCGGGTCGCGACGAGCGGCGACGATGCCGCTGCCCCGCCCGCCGCTCTGCGCTGTGTAACCCCCGATGTGGACGACCTCACCCTGACCGCTCACGCCCAACTCCTCCGCCGGCATCCTTCGTTGATCCAACCAGAGGCTGCCCGCGTTGCCCGCCCGTTAACCGGCTTTCCGGCCCCCGATCTCAGGCCGCCGGCACCGGCTCGCCGCGCTGTCGCGCGACGTGCTCCACCAGAGAGATCAACACCATTTTTCCGGACTGCCGGTCCCGGGCGTCGCAGAGCACCATCGGCACGTCCGGGTCCAGGTCGAGCGCCCGGCGTACGGTCTCCAGGTTGAACCGGCGGGAGTCGTCGAAACAGTTCACGCCCACCACGAACGGGATTCCCCGCTGCTCGAAGTAGTCGATGGAGGGGAAGCAGTCGGCCAACCGCCGGGTGTCGGCGAGCACCACGGCGCCGAGCGCGCCGAAGGCCAGCTCGTCCCAGAGGAACCAGAACCGGTCCTGGCCCGGCGTGCCGAACAGGTAGACCTGAAGGTCGTCGTTGATGGTGATCCGGCCGAAGTCCATCGCCACGGTGGTGGTGGACTTGCCCTCCACGCCGGAGATGTCGTCGGTGCCGATCCCGGCACCGGTGAGCACCTCCTCGGTCTGCAACGGACGGACCTCGCTCAGGGCGCTCACCAAGGTCGTCTTGCCGGCCCCGAAGCCTCCCGCGATGAGGATCTTCAGTGCCAGCGGAATGGTGGTGCTGGTGCCCACCTGGTCATAGCGCACGGAGTCCACTGACCACCGCCTTGAGGATGTCGTCGTCGGGAAGGATGCCGGCGGCCGGCGGCTCGTGCACCGCGACCAGGCCCTCGGCGAGGAGATCACCGAGCAGTACCCGGACCACGCCGACCGCGAGGTCCAGCTCGGCTGCCAGTTCGGCCACCGACACCGGCCGGTGGGCCAACGTGACCAGCCGTCGGTGCTCCGGCAGCAGATGCGAATGGCTTGTCGCGTCGACGTCCGAACCGGCCAACACGAACGCGACCAGGTTGAAATCGTCGACGGCGGAGCGTACCCGGCCTCCGGTGAGCGTGTACGGGCGCATCACCGGGCCGGCTTCACCGTCCAGCCACTCGTGCTGCGGCCCGGGCGGCTCAGTCCGCATCTCCGGCACCCGCTGCCGATCGGGCCGGCGCGGCGAGGCTCTCCCCCACCCGGATCACCAGCATCGCCATCTCGTACGCGACCAGCCCGATGTCCGCGTCGGCGTCGCTCACCACGGCCAGGCAGGCACCCTGCCCGGCGGCGGTGACGAAGAGGTACGCCGCCTCCATCTCCACCACCGTCTGCCGGACCGGGCCGCCGTCCACGTGCCGGCTGGCGCCTCGGGCGAGGCTGGAGAAGCCGGCGGCGAGCGCACACAGGTGCTCGGCGTCGGAGCGCTCCAGCTCGGCCGAGCAGCCGAGCAGCAGGCCGTCGGCGGAGAGCACCACCGCCTCGCGGGCGGCCGGTACCCGTTGCACCAGTTCGTCGAGCAACCAGTCCAGGCCGGCGCTCTGCTTCGTCGAATGCCGCACTAGGCGTCCCTCTCAGTCACGGTCGGGGGTTCGGGGGTCGTCGGCGGGTCGGTGGGCGCCGGGACCGTCGGTCCGGTTGGCGCCGTCGGGGTGATGGCGGTGGCGCGTCCGCGCGCCGTGCCGGCCTGGAGCGCCGCCATCACCTGGCGGACCTCCTCCGGCGAGCGGGGCGACGGCGTGTCGGTGACGGTGGACCGGGGCTGGGCTGCGGGGGTACGACGTCGCACCCGGCGGGGCAGGCCATCCAGCTCGTCGTCCGGCTCGTCGGGGGTCGCCGACCCCTCTTCGCGCCCATTGGCCGGCGCGATGGCCGAGGTCGGCGCTCCGGTGGGTGGGGCGGGTGGGGCCGTGCTGGCGGACGGGGCCGTCGGCGGGCGGGTACGGGGGCGGGTCACGGCGCCCCGGCGCGCCGTCCGAGCCAGCCGCCGGCTCGGGTCGGCCGACGCGGTACCGAGCGTGGCGGGGTCGGGGCCGGCCGGTGGCTCGGTGGTGACCAGGTCACCGGGGACCAGCACCACGGCGGTCACGCCACCCTCCCCGGATGAGCGCAACCGCACCCGTACGCCGTGCCGGGCCGCCAGCCGGGCCACCACGAACAGGCCGAGTCGGGCGCTCTGCGCCGGGTCGAACTCGGGCGAGCTGGCCAGTCGGGTGTTGGCGGTCTCCAGTGCCGCGTCGGACATGCCCAGCCCCTGATCGGTGATCTCCAGGGCGTACCCGTTGGCCACCTGCGCCCCGGTGACGGTGACCCGGGTGTCCGGCGGGGAGAAGGCGGTGGCGTTCTCGACCAGCTCGGCGAGCAGGTGGATGATGTCGCCGACCGACCGCCCCAGCACGCCGGCCGGCTGCACGGCCTTGACGTCCACCCGTTCGTACGCCTCGACCTCGGAGATCGCGCCGCGGATCAGGTCGACCATCGCGACCGGGTTCCGCCAACCCCGGCCGGGCGCGGAGCCGGCGAGGATGACCAGATCCTCGGCGTGCCGGCGCAGCCGGGTGGCCAGGTGGTCGACCTGGAACAGTTCGGCCAGCTCGTCCGGGTCCTCGCTACGCCGCTCCATCCGGTCCAGCAGGTGCAGCTGACGGTGCACCAGGCTCTGGCTCCGTCGGGCGATGTTGAGGAAGACCTCGTTGAGCCCACGACGCAGGGTGACCTCGTCCACCGCGGCCTGGACGGCGGTGCGCTGCACCTCGGTGAAGGCCCGCCCGACCTCGCCGATCTCGTCGTGGCCGTACTCCAGCGGCGGCGCCTCCCGGGCAACGTCGACCTGCTCGCCACGACGCAGCCGGGCCACCACGTCGGGCAGCCGGTGCTCGGCCAGCTCCAGCGCGGCGGTGCGGACGCCGCTGAGCCGGCGGACCAGGGTGCGGCCGACCCGCAGCGCCACCAGCACCGAGACGACCACTGCGACGAGCCCGAGTACGCCGGCGGCGGCCAGCCGCACCAGGATGCGCACTGCCATCGGCACCGAACGGTCGGTGAGAGCGTCGGCCTCGGACAGTTCGAAGTCCCGCAACTGCTGCTGCACCGCGTCCTGGCTGGCCTGCCAGGACGCCGCGTCGACACTCGGCCGGCCGGACCGGTTGGGCACGACCAGCGCGTCCTGCATGCTGCGCAGCCGGGTGAACGCCTCGCTCTCGGTCAACCGTTGGTACGCGACCCGGCTGCTCTCGGGCAGGTCGGCCACGGCGCTCTCGGTGAGCCACCGTTGGTTGCCGATGGCCTGCACGAGCTGGGTGTGCTCCCCCTCGGCGAACCGTCCGGCGGTCAGCGCGCCGGCCAGCAGCGCGTCGCTCTGGCCGAGCAGTTCCCGGGAGCGACCCAGCGCGGTGAGCGCCAGGGCCTGCCGGTTGATGTCCGGGTCGGTCAGGGTCGCCATGCCGGCGAACGCCTGGAAGGCCGCGGAGACCATGCCGCTGTACAGGCCGATCGCGCCGGCCCGGTCCACCTTGCGCTCGTCGATGAACCTCCGCCCGTCGGGTAGCGCGGCCAGGGCGTTGACCAGCTGGTCGACCCGGCTTTCCAGCAGGTCGTCAGCGGCGTCGCGCAGCGGTTCCCCGTCCACCCGGCGGCGCAGCTCGGCGACCGCCCGATCGGTGCGCCCGCGCTGCTCGGCGAGTGCGGGCAGCTCGGTCTTGCCGGCGAGCTGCACCACCGAGAGTCGGCGTTCCCGTTGCAGCTCGGTGACCACTGTCTCGCCGGGGCGACCCAGGTCGTACAGCAGGGTGCGGGCGGAGAGCAGGTTCAGGGCGGGACCGAACGTCAGCGTGGTCGCGAAGATCCACAGCGCCAGGAGCGCGGTCACCGGCGCGACGACCAACGCGGTCAGCTTCGAGCGGATCGGCCAGTCGCGGGTTTTCATCAGACCTCGCCCGTACAGGGTGGCAGGAGGGGTGCCGGCACCGCCGGGCACCGCGCCTGCCGGCTGCGCGCCCGGCCGCGTCGCCGGGCACCGGCGCGGGCGCCTTGGGCAGGATACGTAATCGGAGGCTGTTTCACTACCGCCCGTATCTCTACCCACCCAAGCGCCTCTTCCGGGATGAATCAGGTTTTGGCCGGTGAGTAGTTGCGCCCCTCGTCAGGAAAGTGTCTCGGATCGGGATTGGCGATCACTGCGCGGAGGGAATAGCAGATGACGAAGGAGGAGCCCATGTCGCCCACGCAGATAGTCGTCATCGTGCTCGTCGTGCTGGTGATCGTCGCGGTGCTGGCCGTGGCCGCCCGCTCGCTCAACAACCGCCGGGCCCTGCGCAACCGGTTCGGACCGGAGTACGACCGGGTGGTGGCGGAACAGGACAGCCGGTCCGCCGCGGAGCGCGAACTGCGCGACCGGGAACGCCGGCATGCCGAGCTCACGCTCACCCCACTCGCCCCGGAGTCCCGGGCCCGGTACGCCGCCGCCTGGGAGGAGCTCCAGGTCCGCTTCATCGACTCCCCCGGCGAGACCGTGGGTGACGCAGACGAACTGGTCACCCGGCTCATCGAGGAGCAGGGCTACCCGACCGGTGACTTCTCCGACCAGATCGCCCACCTCTCCGTCGAGCACGCCCGCACGCTGACCAACTACCGGGACGCGCACGAGATCCACCTGCGCAACTCCCGGGGCGAGGCCAACACCGAGGAGCTGCGGCAGGCGGTCGTGCACTACCGCGCGCTCTTCGCCGAACTGCTGGGCGAGGAGCCGGTCGGCCACCGCACGCCCGAACAGCGCCACCACCCGGACCACGACGCCACGAGCCGCTGAGGAGGCCACCGATGCGCCAGGAAGAGCAGCAGGTGAGCAACGACCACCCGGAGGCCGTCCGGTCCGCGCCCGTGCCGGTACCCCCGGCCGGCGACCGGGCCGGCCACTCCGACGTCCCGGAGGACGCCCTCGACGACCGGGGCACCTTCGACGACCAGACCGCCACCCACGAGCGGGCCGACGACGAGGGTGGTTTCCACGAGCCTGGGCCGCTGCCGACCACGTTCGGCGCCACCACCGTGGCCGACGCGGTGGCCGCCTCCGCGCTGGCCAGCCCGCACCCGCAGGATCAGCCGGACCCGAGGGCCGAGCGGACCGCCCAGCCGGGCGACGGCGCCGAGGACGGTGAGCGGGAGGGTCTGCGCGCCGACCCCACCGCGGAGCTGCACCGCCGCGACGCGTACGTCGACGGCGGCGCGGACGTCGACGACCGCACCGATCTCGACGACCGCACCGACGCGGACACGTCCGCGCGGACCGTCGTACCGCCGGGGAGCACGGACGGCGACCCCGAGCGACGCGGCGATCTGACCGGCGACCGGGACGCCACCACGGCGGGCGCGGCCGGCTACGGCAGCGCGACACCGGAGATGGTCGACCCGGACGCGGACGGCGAACCGGTCCCCGGCGACGACACCAGCCCCACGCTGGAGTCCGCCGGAACATCCCGACCCACCGGGTCGACGGTGGCGGCCGAGCCGGCCACGCTCCTCGACAGGGACACCGCGCAGGGCTTCCGGGACCGCTGGCGGGACGTGCAGCTGCGTTTCGTCGACGACCCGCAGGGAGCTGCCGGCGAGGCGCAGTCCCTGGTCGAGGAGGCCATCCAGGCACTCTCCTCGGCGCTGGCCGCCCAGAAGAACACGCTGGGCGGTTGGCAGGACGCCGGCTCGGCCGACACCGAGCAACTGCGGATGGCGGTCCGCAACTACAGGGACTTCCTGGACCGCGTACTCGGTCGCTGAGTCACCCGACCAACACTGGCGCCCCGGCCGAAACGGCCGGGGCGCCCTGTTGTGTGCCGATCGTCGCGGAGCCCGCCAGACCGTGCGAAGAGCCCGAACACGGCGGTCTCGACCTCCGGGAGTGAAACCGCGCGGACGGGGTAATAGGGCGCGCGCGCACCAATCAGCGCGGACGTCGGGACGAGGGGTGACGGGATGGACGGCGACGGTCTTCGGCTCAACATGAACGGCCTGGACTACCTGATCCTGGCGCTGTACTTCGTCACCGTCCTCGGGGTCGGCTTCGCCGCGCGCCGGGCCATCCGGACCAGCGTCGACTTCTTCCTCTCCGGCCGCTCCCTGCCGGCCTGGGTGACCGGTCTCGCCTTCGTCTCGGCGAACCTGGGCGCGTTGGAGATCATCGGGATGGCCGCCAACGGGGCCCAGTACGGCGTGATGACGGTCCACTACTACTGGATCGGCGCGGTCCCGGCGATGGTCTTCCTGGGCATCGTGATGATGCCCTTCTACTACGGCTCCAAGGTCCGCAGCGTGCCGGAGTACCTGCGGCTGCGGTTCAACCGCCCCACCCACCTGCTCAACGCGATCAGCTTCGCCGTCGCCCAGGTGCTGATCGCCGGCGTGAACCTGTACGCGCTGGCCCTCGTCATGCAGGCGCTGCTCGGCTGGCCGCTCTGGACGGCGATCGTGGTCGGCGCGGCGATCGTGCTGGCGTACATCACCATCGGCGGCCTGTCCGGGGCGATCTACAACGAGGTGCTCCAGTTCTTCGTCATCCTGGCCGGCCTGATCCCGGTCACCGTGATCGGCCTGGTCAAGGTCGGCGGGTGGAACGGCCTGATGGACGCGGTCGGCGACACCAAACTCGGCGAGGCCGGCCTGCACGCGTGGCAGGACACCGGCAGCACTGCCAACCCGCTGGGCGCGCACTGGATCGGCATCGTCTTCGGCCTCGGCTTCGTGCTGTCGTTCGGCTACTGGACGACGAACTTCGCCGAGGTGCAGCGGGCCCTCTCGGCGAAGAACATGAGCGCCGCCCGGCGTACGCCGATCATCGCCGCGTACCCGAAGCTGCTCATCCCCCTGGTCACTGTCATCCCCGGTCTGGTGGCCCTGGTCACGGTGAAGGGCCTCGGCGCGGAGAGCGGCGACCTGCAGTACAACAACGCCATCCCGCTGCTGATGCGCGACCTGCTCCCCAACGGCGTGCTCGGGGTGGCGGTCACCGGCCTGCTCGCCTCGTTCATGGCCGGCATGGCGGCCAACGTCAGCGGCTTCAACACCGTCTTCACCTACGACATCTGGCAGGCGTACATCCGCCGTGACCGGTCGGACGAGTACTACCTGCGGGTCGGCCGCTGGGCGACGGTCGCCGCCGTGGTGATCGGGATCGGCACCGCGTTCATCGCGGCCGGGTTCAGCAACATCATGAACTACATCCAGGCGCTCTTCTCCGTCTTCAACGCGCCGCTGTTCGCCACCTTCATCATCGGCATGTTCTGGAAGCGGATGAGCGCGCTGGCAGGCTTCTGGTCGCTGCTGCTGGGCACCCTGGTGTCGCTGAGCCTCTACCTGCTCTACAAGGGCGGTGTGGTCCATTTCAACTCCGACCTGGAGGAGAGCTTCTGGGGTGCCGGTCTGGCGTTCGTCACGGCGGTGGTGGTCGCCGCGATCGTCACCCCGCTCACCGCACCCAAGCGGGACGAGGAGCTGCGCGGGTTGGTGTACGGCATGGGCGGCGTCGACCTGAAGGGGGACGTGCTCGCCGGGGACGCCGCCTGGTACCGCTCCCCGGTGCTGCTCGGTCTGATCGCGGTCGCGCTGGCCGCCGTCTTCTACATCCCGGTCTTCTAAGGAAAGGGGTCGGCAGATGAGCAACGAAGGCCAGCCGGCACAGGATCCGCTGATCGACGAGACGCAGGCGGAGCAGCGGCGTTCCGCCGCAGCCCGGCTGTTCGACATCCGCCGGGTGATCGGTGGCCTCTTCGTCGCGTACGGGGTCATCGTGACGCTGATCGGCATCTTCGACAGCCGGGCCGAGATCGACAAGGCCGAAGGCGTACGGATCAACCTGTGGGCCGGGCTGGCGATGCTCGTGTTCGGTCTGCTCATGCTGCTCTGGCAGTGGTGGCGCCCGGCGGAAGCGCCGGCCCCGAACGAGCAGCAGCCCGACGCCTGACCGCCTGACCGCACTGCCTGAGCACGGCCCGGCCCGGCCCGACCGCCGGGCCGTGCGGCATGAGCGCGGCACGAAGGGGTACGTGAGGGAAATCAGGCACCGTGTCGGACACAGGAGGCAGCACCATGACCGATCGCGATCGCCAACCGCCGCTGGAGGACAGCCCCGAGGTGGCCTCGGCGGTGGACGATGACGCCACCGTGCCGCAACTGCGGACCGGAGGTGGCCCGGATCGGGACACACCGGGCTTCGCCGAGCCCCGCAGCCGACCGGCCGACCTCGCACCGGACACCGACGAGCTGATCGGCGACCCGTACGCCGCCGGCACCGGGGCGACCGGGACGGGTACCGGCGCTGGCGGGGACAACATCCGCACCGGGGGTGAGCAGCCCTGGGAGCCGGAGGACCTGGTGATGGCCCGAGGGCAGGATCTGACACCGGAGAACCTGGAGAAGGCCCGCCGTGACCTGGCCGAGCAGGGCCGGGCGGCGATCGAACGCACAGTGCCCTGATCGCGGCCAAGGGGGGGTCCCCGGCCCGACCTGTGACGGTCGAGCCGGGGACCCGGGGGGAACCTGCTGCCAACAGTGCCTCACCAACCACTGGCAGCGGGTTGGTGCGTGAGCTACCCGATCAGAGCGCCGGGTAGGCGTTGCGCATGAGCTCCTGGAACTGGGCGGAGAACCACGCACCGGAGATCGGCGCGTCGCCGAGCGCCCCGGACGGGTTGTTGCCGTTGCGGGCGTTACCGCCGTACGTCGGGTCGCACATCCGGTCGAAGCCCTTGCCCTCGTTGTTCGGGATCTCCTTGCTGGAACCGTCCGACTCACCCGGCGGCTTCACCCAGACGTAGGCGTCGATGCCCGTCGCCGGGGTGGCCCGGGGCCGCTCACCGAGACCGGCACCAGCCTGGTTGCACCAGTTGCCGAGGTGGGCCCGACGGTCGATGCGGCCGCCGTTGACGTACGTGTCGACGCTCGTCGTCGCGCCCGGACCGGTGGGCCGGGCGGAGCCGCCCCAGCCGTTACGGGAGGTGTCGATCAGCATGCCGATGTTGGAGTTGAAGCCGACCGAGACCAGCTGGTTGCGGAACGCCTGGGCGAACGACAGCTCGTCGACGTAGAAGTTCCAGTCGACCCACTTGGACTGCCGCACCGACGTGCCGTTCACGTTGTCGGTGACCTTGAAGTACGGCTCCTGCAGCGCCGAGTAGTTCGCGGTGTTGGTGATGAAGCCGTGCACGTTGTTGACAGTGCTGCCGGAGGCGACCGCGGCGGTCTTCAGGATGTTGGAGGTCGGGACGAAGTTGGAGTCCCAGCCGAGCCAGCCGTGGTGGCCGGCGTCGATGTAGTTGTAGACGTTGCCGATCGCGCCCAGCTTGGCGAGGGCGTAGCCGACACCGTTGACGTAGGCGCCGTTGGCCTTGACCGTGTCGCACATGACCGTGCCGCCGGCCTGATCGGACGTGTTGGTGACCAGGTTGGGCAGGGAGTCGATCTCGATGATGTTGATGATCCGCAGGCTGCTGTACTTCGACTCACCCTGGATCGCGGCGATCGGGTCGATGTACTGGGCCTTGTACTTCGGCAGCTCGTCCGGGCCCAGCTCACCGTTGGAGGCGAGCGCGGAGCAGTCCCGGCCGGGCAGGTTGTAGATCACGAACTGGATGTAGCCGGCGCCTTGGCGCAGCGCCTCGTCCAGGTGCTGACGAACCCCGAAGGCGCCGTTGGAGCTGCTGTCCGGCGTGCCGTTGATCGCGGCGATCCGGTCCAGCCAGACGGCGGTGGGGTTGTTGGAGATCCGGCTTCCGCCGGTCTCGGCGTCCGCCTTGGCCTTCCACTCCGGGTTCACGTAGCCGCGCGCCCCGACGTACGGGTTGTCCACCTTGGTGCCGGGCGGCGGCGTGGTGGGCGGCGGGTCGGTGGGCGGAGGTGTGGTGGGCGGCGGATCGGTCGGCGGGGGCGTGGTCGGCGGGGTGGTGCCACCGTTGCAGACCACGCCGTTCAGGGTGAACGAGGTCGGCTTCGGGTTGCTGCCGCTCCACGCGCCGTTGAAGCCGATGCTCGTCGACGCGCCGGTGGCCAGGGTGCCGTTGTAGGACAGGCTCCGGGCGGTGACCTGGCTGCCGGACTGGGTGAACGTGGCCGACCAGCCCTGCTGCACCCGCTGGCCGGAGTTGGGGAAGGTCCAACCCAAGGTCCAGCCGTTCAGCGGGTCGCCGACGTTCTTGATGGTGACGCTCGCGGTGAAACCGCCGGGCCAGTCGTTGCTCGTGTACGCGATGTCGCACTGCGTCGCGGCCTGCGCCGCGGTACCCGGAATCGTTACGAGCCCACCGGCGACCAGGGCACCCGCGCCAGCGAGCGCGAGGGCCCGGCGTGGGCCGGTTAGCCTTCTCCACACATTCATGCCACTGATCTCCTTGGGCGAGACCGGGCCCACGTACGGCCCGGCGGGACGGCCCGATGGGCGTCCTGCACGGACGGCCGTCGGCGCCACGGGATTCTTTGGGGGGCGCCCGACCCGGACGGGCGATGGTGGTGGTGGTGCCCGGCCATGCGTCGGCCGGTCGATCGGCGGCGGGTGCGTCGCCCGGTGAACCGGGTGCCCTCGACTCCCCTGCCTGCACGGTGTGGCTCTCTGAACCGCGTTCGCCGATTCTTGCATGGGAGCGCTTCCATGGCAATGGCTCGATGCGTTGCCGGAGTCGTTTCGGACGATACCTCCGAGTGCGCCCGACCGGCACGCGCCGCTCGGATCCGCCGCTACCGGATGACCGGGGCAGGCCGGACACGGGGAGCGCGGAACACCGTGCCGCGCTCACAGGGTTGCGCGAAGCCTGACACGACGCGCAGCGCGGCGAAAGCCGCGTACCACCCCTTCACCTCTTACTTGGATCAAAGGTAAAACGCGAATCTTTCACTTCATAAGTCATGAAACGGTCTAACGTCGGTCTTAGCTCGGTTGTCGCCGAGCTCAGGACAACAGGGATGGAGTGACGCAGGTCATGGCTAAGAAGATGCTCGGGAAGGTCGTTGCGGGCGCCGCGCTCGGCGGCGCGTCGCTCCTGGTGTTCGCACCGGGGATCGCGTTCGCCGACGGCCACGACGATGGCAAGGTCTACGCCAAGCCGCATGTCGTCAAGGCTGGCGACGAGGTCAAGCTCCTCGAGATCTGCCCGGATCGGCAGGAGCACGCGTACGTGTGGTCCAAGGTCACCGGCAAGGTCAAGCTCAAGCCGGCGCATGAAGACCGGGGCGAGGACCGCGAGTGGCGCGAGGAGGAGAACTCCTCCGACCACGACAAGGGCAAGGACGAGCACGGCAAGGACGAGAACGGCAAGGACCACGAGGGCAAGGACGAGAACGGCAAGGACGAGCACGGTAAGGACGACAAGAGCAAGGACCACGAGGGCAAGGACGAGAACGGCAAGGACGACAAGGGCAAGGACGAGCACAAGGACGAGAACGGCAAGGGTGGCCAGGGTGGCGGCGCTGCCGCCGACGCCTACGGCGACGAGGGCAGCAAGGACTGGAAGGGCGAGGAGCACGGCCAGGACGCCGAAGAGGGCCGTGACAAGAAGGACTGGGATTCCAAGGACGAAGACAAGAAGGACTGGGAGTCCAAGGACGAGCACGGCTCCGAGTACGGCTCCGACAACGGCTGGGAGTCCAAGGACGAGCACGGCTCGGAATACGGCTCGGACGAGCGCGGCGGTTACGGCAAGGACGAGCACGGCTCGGAATACGGCTCGGACAACGGCTGGGAGTCCAAGGACGAGCACGGCTCCGAGTACGGCTCGGACGAGCGCGGCGGTTACGGCAAGGACGAGCGCGGCTCGGACGAGCGTGACTGGGACGACGAGCGCGAGTTCGTCTACTACGGCGAAGCCAAGGTCGACAAGGACGCCAAGCCGGGTCGCTACGAGCTCAAGGGCTCCTGCGGCGAGGGCGAGCTCGTCGTGCTGCCGCACGGCGGTGTCGACGGTGGTGACGGTGGCGTCAGCACCGGTACCGACCGGGGTCTGGCCACCGGCGGAGCGGGCCTGCTCGGCGCTGCCGCGCTGGGCGGGATCGTGCTGATGCGTCGTCGGCGGACCGATGGTTCGCTCGTCTGACGTGACGACGACACCGGCCGGCGGCCGTCGCGGGAAACCGTGGCGTGCCGCCGGCACGGCCGTCGTCGTCACCATGGCCATGATCGGCGCCGGCATGATCGGCGCCTCCCTGAAGACCACGCCCAGTCCCCGACCGCCGCAGCCGCTGGCCCAGGCCGGACCCGAGGCGACCGGGCCGGCGAGCACCGCCGACGATGCTCCGCCGGTCGACGGGCAGCCGGTCGGTCAGGCGGCGGCCGGGTTGGCCCGTTCGGCACCCACCAGCATCGAGATCCCCCGGATCGGCGTCGACGCGACGATCATGTCGTTGGGCACCAACGCGGACGGCACCGTCCAGGTCCCTCCGCTGGACAAGGCCGACCAGGCCGGGTGGTACGAGCCCGGTGCGAGCCCGGGCGAGACGGGTAACGCGGTCATCGTCGGGCACGTGGACTCGGCGGTGCTCGGCCCGGCCGTCTTCTTCGACCTCGGCGCTCTCACCCCCGGCGACACCGTCACCGTGCGCCGCGCCGACGGAGTGCCGGCCACCTTCACTGTCGACTCGGTGAAGTCGTACCCGAAGACTGCCTTCCCCACCGAGTTGGTGTACGGACCGAGTGACCGACCCAGCCTGCGGGTGGTCACCTGCGGTGGTCAGTTCGACCAGGCCGCGAAGAGCTACCCGGACAACATCGTCGTCTTCGCCACCATGGCGGCCTGACCGGCGGCGAAACGAAACGCGGTCCGGCCGGTCGGGGTGACCCGACCGGCCGGACCGCGTCCGGCGTACCTGACTCAGGCGGCCGCGGAGGTCCGCACCAGGGTGCGGATCTGACGCAACAGCACCGACAGGGCGGCGAGATCCGCCCGCGACTCGTCGAACTCACCCATCGCCCGTCGGGCCCGGTGGATGGAGGTGGCGTTCGACTGCTCCCACTGCTGTACCCGCTCGTGCGGCGGCAGGTCGCCCGGGGTGGAGTCGAGCACCTCCGCGGTGAGCGCGGCCAGCGCGGCGTACAGGTCGTACCGCAGCGCCATCCGGGCCAGCGTCTGCCAGCGGTCCTCCCGAGGCAGCAGGGAGATCTTCGACAGCAGCGAGTCCACCCGGAACAGGTCCGACAGCACGAAGTAGACCGAGGCCACCTCGCTGACGTCCCGCCCACTGGCGTTCGCGGTCTCCACCACGTCCATCAGACCGAAGCTGTACATCAGCCGGGTGGCCCGCTCCGCCAGCTCTCGGGGCAGCCCACGCTCGGTCATCGAGTCCATGTGCGCGGCGAGGCCCTGGCGCTCGTTGCCGTAGAACAGCTCCTCCAGCCCCGGCAGCAGCCGGGTGACCCCGTCACGCAGCCGGGCGATCTCGGCCGGCACGTCGATCGGCGAGCGCCGGTTGGAGACCAGCCACCGCACGGCCCGGTCGAGCAGCCGGCGGGTGTCCAGGTAGACGCTGGTCTGCAGCTCCGGCGCCACCTTGTTGTCCAGCGCCTCGACCGCGTCCCACAGATCGCGCAGGCCGAACACCTCGCTGACCACGACGTACGCCCGGATCACGTCGGCCGCGCTGGCCGCCGTCTCCTCGACCACCCGGAAGATGAACGAGATGCCACCCCGGTTGATCGCCTCGTTGACCAGCACCGTGGTGACGATGTCCCGGCGCAGCCGGTGCCGGCCCATCCGGTCGGCGAACCGCTCGCGCATCGGCGTCGGGAAGTAGTTGACCAGAACCTCGGTCGTCCACTCCTCGTCGGCCAACCCCTCGGTGAGGATCTCCCGCTCCAGGACGATCTTCACGTACGCGAGCAGCACGGCGAACTCCGGCGCGGTCAGCCCGGACTCGCTGCGGACCGCCAGTTCCTCGTCCGGCGGCAGCGCCTCCAACGCGCGGTCCAACCCGCCCGAACGCTCCAGCTCGTTGATCATCCGACGGTGCACCGGGAGCAGCGAGGCGGCCTGGGCCTGGGCGTTGTTGATCGCCCGGGCCTGGTCGTAGTTGTCCCGCAGGACCAGCTCCGCGACCTCGTCGGTCATCCCGGCCAGCAGCTCGTCCCGGTCGGCCATGGTCAGCTCACCGTCGGCCACCGCCGTGTTGAGTAGGATCTTGATGTTCACCTCGTGGTCGGAGGTGTCCACACCGGCCGCGTTGTCGATGAAGTCCGTGTAGATCCGGCCACCGGTCAACGCGTACTCGATCCGGCCGAGCTGGGTCCAGCCCAGGTTGCCGCCCTCGCCCGCCACCCGGCAGCGCAGGTTACGCCCGTCCACCCGGATCGCGTCGTTGGACTTGTCGCCCACCTCGGCGTTGGTCTGGGTGGAGGCCTTGACGTAGGTGCCGATGCCGCCGTTCCAGAACAGGTCCACCGGGGCGGTGACGATCGCCTTCATCAGGTCCTGCGGCGACAACTGTGTGACGTCGTCGTCCAGGCCGATCGCCGCCCGGACCTGCGGCGTGATCGGGATGGACTTCGCGGTACGCGGGAAGATGCCGCCACCTGCCGAGATCAGCTCCGGGTTGTAGTCCTCCCAGGAGGAACGGGGCAGGTCGAACAGCCGTCGACGCTCCGTGTACGAGGTGGCGGCGTCCGGCTCCGGATCGAGGAAGATGTGCCGGTGGTCGAAGGCGGCCACCAGCCGGATGTGCTCGGAGAGCAGCATTCCGTTGCCGAACACGTCGCCGGACATGTCGCCGACGCCGACCACAGTGAAGTCCTGGGTCTGGGTGTCCAGGCCCAACTCACGGAAGTGCCGCTTGACCGACTCCCAGGCACCCCGGGCGGTGATGCCCATCTTCTTGTGGTCGTAGCCGGCGGATCCGCCGGACGCGAACGCATCGCCCATCCAGAAGTTGTGGGCCTTGGAGATCTCGTTGGCGATGTCGGAGAACGTCGCGGTGCCCTTGTCGGCCGCCACCACCAGGTACGGATCGTCGCCGTCGTGCCGGACGACGTCCTCCGGCGGCACGATCTGCCCGCTGACGATGTTGTCGGTGACGTCCAGCATCGCGCCGACGAACTCCTGGTAGCAGGCGACCGCCTCGTCCCGGTCACCCGGCTTCTGCTTCAACACGAAGCCGCCCTTGGCGCCGACCGGCACGATCACTGTGTTCTTCACCATCTGCGCCTTGACCAGGCCCAGCACCTCGGTACGGAAGTCCTCCCGACGGTCGGACCACCGCAACCCGCCCCGGGCCACCGGCCCGAACCGCAGGTGCACACCCTCGAAGCGCGGCGAGTAGACGAAGATCTCGAACTTCGGTCGCGGCGCGGGCAGGTCCGGAATGGCCTGCGGGTCGAGCTTGAACGCCACGTACGCCTTGGGCCGCCCGTCGGCGCGCTTCTGGTAGAAGCTGGTCCGCAGGGTCGCCTCGATCAGCGTCAGGTACGAGCGCAGGATCCGGTCCTGGTCCAGGCTCGCCACGTCGTCCAACGCGCCCCGGATCGTCTCGACCAGCTCACCGCTGCGCTGCTGCCGCTCCTCGGTGCTCGACTCGCCCGGCGCGAACCGGGTCTCGAAGAGCTCCACCAGCAACGCGGCGAGCTTCGGGTACGCGATGAAGGTCTGCTCCATGTAGTCCTGCGAGAAGACAGTGCCGGCCTGCCGCAGGTACTTCGCGTACGCCCGCAGCACCACCACCTGCCGCCAGGTCAACCCGCCGCGCAGCACCAGCTCGTTGAACCGGTCCACCTCGGCCTCGCCGCGCCAGGCAGCCGCGAAGGCGTTCTCCACGTGCGGGCGCACCTCGGCCAGCTCGTGATGCCCCTCGGGCAGCATGAGGCCGAAGTCGTACAGGTAGACCCGACCGTCGATCCGGTCGACCTCGTACGGGTGCTCGTCGACCACCCGTACGCCGAGCGAGTGCAGCACCGGCAGCACTGCGGAGAGCATCATCGGCTCGCCGTACCGGTAGACCTTGAACCGGACGTCCATCGCCTCGGCCAGGTCGGCTCCCGGCACCCGGGTGCCCGGCCGGGGCGCCAACTGCTTGCGGAACAGGTGCATCTCCAGCTGGCCGGGCTCCTCCAGCAGCTCCAGCTTCGCCAGGTCCTTCATCGCCTCGTACGGCGTGTGCCCGTCCTTGTAGCCCTCCGGGAACGCGTCGGCGTACCGGGTGAACAGGTGCTTGGCCTGCTCGTCGCCGAGCTTGCGCTCCAGCACCAACCGGTAGTCGTCGTCCCAGAGCCGGGTGGCGTCGGCCAACTCCTCGGCGAGCAGGTCGGCGTCGATGTCGCCGGGTGGCCGCGTCGGGTCGGTACGGACGATGAAGTGCACCCGAGCCAGCATCGACTCGGTGACCCGGGTGGTGTAGTCCACCCCGACACCGTTCAGCTCGCGCAGCAGGATGTCCTGCATGCGCAGCCGGTTCTGGGTGGTGAACCGGTCCCGGGGCAGGTAGATCAGGCAGGAGATGAACCGCCCGTACGCGTCCCGACGCAGGAACACCCGCAGCTGCCGGCGGCCGGCCATCCGCAGCACGCCGACCACCGCGTGGTACAGGTCGTCGGTCTTGATCTGGAACAGCTCGTCGCGCGGGTAGGTCTCCAGGATCTGGATCAGATCCTTGCCCGAGTGGCTGCGCTGGCTCAGGCCGGAGCGGTCCAGCACCTCGGCCACCTTGCGGCGTACCACCGGCAACTCGCGGACGCTGGTCCGGTAGGCGGCCGTCGAGAACAGGCCCAGGAAGCGCCGCTCACCGATCACGTCACCGGCGGTGTTGAAGATCTTGAAGCCGATGTAGTCCAGGTACGCCGAGCGGTGCACCGTGGCCCGGGAGTTGGCCTTGGTAATGATCAACAGGCGCTTCTCCAGCACCTTCTCGTGCGCCTCGGGCGTCATCGAGGACAGCGACCGCGCATCCGGCGAATCGGAGCGCAGAATGCCCAGACCGGTGCCGAGCACCGCCTCCAACGCCTTGCCGTCGACCGGGTCGGCGGCGTCGCCGCCGTCGGCGTCCACCAACCGGTACTCGCGGTAACCGAGGAAGGTGAAGTGGTCCTGGGCGAGCCACCGCAGCAGCTCCACCGAGTCGGTGATGTCCTTTTCCGGCACCGGTGGGCGGTTGTCGGAGGTACGGGCGGACGCCAGCTCGTCGGCGAGCGCGAGGGCACGCTGACGCATCTTCGGCCAGTCCTCCACCGCCTCCCGCACGTCGGTGAGCACCCGCTGCAACTCGCGGCGCAACCGGTCCCGTTCGGCAGCGTCCCGCACCGGGTCGATCTCGATCCGCATCCAGCTCTCGATGATGTCGCCGGCGATCGCGTCGTCCGGTTCCACATCCGCGGAGACCTCGGTGAGCCGGCCCAGCGGCTCCCGCCGCACCACCACCAGCGGGTGCACCAGCAGGTGCACGTCGAGGTGGTACGAGTTGAGCAGCGCCGTCACCGAGTCGACCAGGAACGGCATGTCGTCGGTGACGATCTCGACGACCGTGTGGTGCTGGTCGGCGTGCGGTTCGTGGATCCGCAGCTTCAACTCGCCCGGCACCCGCTGCTGGGCGAGATCCCGGTGTGCCCGGGCCGCGTCGAGCATCTCTTCCGCCGTGAAGCCGACCAGCTCCTCGTCCGGGGCGAACCGCCAGAAACGGCCGACAAGCGTCGCCGCGTCGTGGTCGTCCCCGGCGAGCGCGACGGCCTGGGCCACCAGGCGCTCCGCGTTGGGAACGGGTTCGTCGAGCTCGGCGTCCTCCACGTCGTCGGCCAGCGCCTCGGCTGGCAGACCCAGATCGTAGATGGTGTCGATGCTCGACCCGGTCAGCCCGGTGACTCCCGTGTCGAGTCGGCCGTAGCCGTCCCCGTCGGTCGCCGAATCGAAGCTGTCATCGTCCCGGCCGGAGTCATCCTGCCGGAGGTCGGGTTCCGGTTTGATCGCCGGACGCCGGTCCATCGGTGCCACTCCCCTCGACCCACCGCGTTGTGGGTCACTCTGCCGCCCAGCCTAGGCCCTGCCGTTCTGCGCCTTCGTCGGCGGACCACTGGCCAGACGTCCGGATCGGGACTTTGTCCTTTCACCCGTTGCGGGTCCGAGGTTGGCCGGCTGCGGGATACCCCGCCACGCGATGTTCATCACACGGGTGCGGCCCGTCTTTGAGCGCGGCCGAGCACCTGGGGGACGTTGGGGACGGCGTTCCCGTACTACCGTGCGAGGGCAGTCCGAGATCGGAAGGACCAGCTTCATGCCCTTGTCGTACCCCCGGCCCCACCGGCCGAACCCCGGCCGCCGGCTCGCCGCCGCCGTCACCACGGCGCTGCTCGCGGCGGGTGTCCTGGTCGGTTGTTCCGGTGACGACGGGCCGCAGCGCACCGTCGACGCCTTCCTCGCGGGATGGCGCAGCGGCGACCTCCAGGCGGTCGGTCTGATCGACCCGCTCGGCTCGAAACTGCCGTCGGCCGACGTGGCGCGCGAGATCAAGGACCTCTCCGGTGAGCTGGCGGCGACCCCGCCCACCCTGACGCGTCGCGGCGAGCCGAAGATCACGAAGGACATCGCCACCACGACCGTCCAGGTGGAGTGGGCCCTGCCCGGTCAGACCCGCTGGGCGTACGACCGGGAGGTGCGGCTCGCCCACGGCGACGACGACCAGTGGCAGGTGATCTGGGAGCCGAAGGTGGTGCACGAGCAGCTCACCAAGGGCGACCGGTTGGCGCTGCGTCGCGACCCCGGTGCCCGCGCCGCGGTGCTGGACAACGCCGGGAAGCCGCTGGTGACCCCGCGCCCGGTGGTCCGGGTGGGTGTGCAGCCCAACGGGGTCACCGACCTCAAGAAGCTCGTCAAGGACCTCGACGCGGCGTTCAAGGCCATCCGCCCGGCGCTGGTCCCCGGCGTCGACCTGGCCGACCTGCCCGACCGGGTGGCCAAGGCCGAGCCGGGCGCATTCGTCGAGGTGGTGTCGCTCCGCGAGGAGGCGTACCGGCAGATCAAGCCCCGCATCTACGACCTGCCCGGCACCAAGTTCGTCTCCGACAAGATCGACCTGGCGCCCACCCGTGAGTTCGCCCGTGCGGTGCTCGGCACTGTCGACCCGGCGCAGGCCGACGACATCGCCGCACACCCCGACCGGTACGTCGTCGGCGATCTGGTCGGGCACGGCGGCCTACAGGGCCGCTACGACGAACGACTGCGCGGCGGCCCCGGGCTGACCGTTGTGGTCGAACGTCCGGCCGAGGGCGGCAAACTCGAACCCACCGGCGCCGAGCTGTTCCGTCGGGAGCCGCAGCCGGGGCAGGCGCTGAAGACCACGCTGGACGTCGCCGTCCAGAACGCGGCCGACGGGGCACTGCGCGCCGAGTCGCGCCGGTCCGCCCTGGTGGCGCTCCGGATCAGTGACGGCGCCGTGCTCGCCGCCGCGAACGGCCCCGGCCCGGCCGGGGAAAACCTGGCCTTCGACGCCCAGGTGCCTCCGGGCTCGACCTTCAAGATGGTCAGCACGCTGGGCCTGCTGGACCGGGGCGCGGTCACGCTGGACGGGCCGGTGGACTGCAAGAAGACCTTCATCGTGGACGGCCGGTCCTTCAAGAACTCGGACAACTTCGAGCTCGGCTCGGTGCCGTTCCGCACCGACTTCGCCAAGTCCTGCAACACGGCGTTCGCCGCACTGGCCCCGAAGCTCGGCGGCGACGGGCTGGCCGCCGCCGGTCGCTCGCTGGGCCTGGAGGGTCAGTGGGACCTCGGCACGGACGCCTTCACCGGCAAGGTCTCGACGGGCGGCAGCCTGGCCGAGCAGGCCGCCGCGTCGTTCGGGCAGGGCACCACGCTGGTCAGCCCGCTCGCCATGGCCGGCGCCACCGCCGCCGTCGCCCGCGGCCGCTTCGAGCAGCCGAAGCTGCTGCTCGACCCGGCGCCGGCCAAGCCGGCCCCGGCAGGTGAGCAGCTCAAGCCGGAGTCCGTCGCGGCGCTGCGCACCATGATGCGCGAGGTGGTCACCGCCGGCACCGGCAGCGCACTCAAGGATGTGCCGGGCGAGGTGTACGGCAAGACCGGCACCGCCGAGTACGACGACAACCCGGCGCACACCCACGCCTGGTTCGTCGGCTGGCGGGGCGACGTGGCGTTCGCCGTCTTCGTGGAGAAGGGCGGGGCCAGCACCGCCTCGGCCGTCCCGATGGCCGAGCGCTTCCTCCGCGCCCTCCCAACCCCCTGACCTCACCACCCGAAGGGCCCGCCGGGCGTCCGGCCACCACCCGAAGGGCCCACCGGGCGTCCGGCCACCGTCCGGGGCCCCCGCCGGGCGTCCGGCCATTGCCCCGGGGCCAACGCCCGGTGCCCGGGTCGAGGGCCAGGTCAGGCGGTGTCGGCTTCGCGCCTCGCCGGCGGGTTCTGGGGCGACGGGGAGGTGCGTCGGAGGAGACCTGGGCCGGCCGACGCCGGTGGGCCGACCGGTTCACGCTCGACCAGGGGCGCGACGCTGGCCGCGACGCCCGAAGGCTCGGAGTGGGCCCGTCCGCCAGTGCCGGGTGACTCCCCATCGGCCGGGACGTCGTACGGCAGAGCGCTCACCGACGAACCGACGCCGGGGACACCGACGCCGGCAGGCCCGCCATCGGCGGCGTCGCTGTCAGCGGGGTCGATGCCAGCGGGGAATTCAAGCCGCGCAACCCGCTCAGCGCGGTCGAGCCCGTCAAGCCCGTCAAGCCCAGCCAGCGCGTCGGGCCGCTCGGCACGGTCGGGACGCTCGGCCCGGTCGAGCCGCTCGGTGGCGGTCGCGGCCCGGCCGTTGCCGCGCCGCGGGGAGGGCGTGGGCCGGGCCGACAGCAGTCGGGGCGGCACGGCTTCCGGGGCGGTCACCGGTGCCAGACCGGCGACCACTGTGTTGACGATCTCGGCCGCGTACGAGCCGTCCGGGTCGTAGTCGGGGTCGAAGACGGTCACCTCCACGCCGAGGCAGTGCGGGGTGTCGACCAGGCCGGCGAGCAGGATCTCCAGCTCGGCGAAGGCGATTCCACCCGGGTCGGGGGCGTCCACGGCGGGCATCACCGCCGGGTCGAGCACGTCCACGTCGATGTGCACCCAGTAGCCCGCGCAGTCGGCGAGTTGCTCGTGCGCCCACTGGGCCGTCCGGGCGGCACCTTCGGCGCGCAGCGCCGGCACCGGTCGGGTGGTGATCCCGGCGGCCTGGAGGTCGAGCCGGTATTCGTCCTGGGCGCGGATGCCGAGCACCACCACGTCGATGTCGCGGAAGTAGGGCCGGCGGCCCTCCAGCGCGGCCAGGTCGGCCTGCCCTCGCCCGGTGACCAGGGCCAGGTCCTCACCGGCGGCGGCGCCGACGTAGGAGGCGTTGCCGGGGTGCCGGAAGTCGGAGTGCCCGTCGACGAAGACCAGCCCGATCCGCCCGCCGACGGCCTCGCCGAGGCGGTGCATGGCCAGGGCCGAGCCGAGGAGCACAGAGCAGTCGCCGCCGAGCACCACCGGGAACTCACCCCGGTCGATGATCGAGCCGATGCGTTCGGCGAGGGCCAACGAGTAGTCGGCGATCTCCCGGGCGTGGCACACCCCGTCGCCGGGCCGCCAGTCGCCCGGGTCGTACCGGGCGGGGGTGACACAGCCGGCGTCGCGGGCACGGAGCCGGGCCAGCAGGTCGTGGTCGCGCAGCGCCCCCGGCGCCTTGGCGCAACCCGGGACCGACGTGGGCGTCGGCGGCCGTAGACCGAGATTTGTCGGCGCGTCGAGGACGGCGATCCGGCGCATCGTGAGCTCCCGTCCTCGATGGTCGGGCGGGCCGGCCGGAACGCCGGCCCGCGCTGGCGTGCTACGAACTCAGAACAGGGCGCTGGCCAGGGCCCGACGCGCCGAGGCGACCGCCGGATCGTCAGGGCCGGCGATGGAGAAGAGCGAGACCAGGTGCTGGCGAACCGCCTCACGGTCCTCACCGGCGGTGCGCCGAACCAGACCGACGAGCCGGGCGTACGCCTGCTCGGCCAGGCCGCTGAGCACCTCGATGTCGGCGGCCAGCAGCTGGGCTGCGACGTCGTCGGGGGCGCTCTCCGCGGCGGCCAGCGCGACGGACGGGTCGGCACCGGCCACCCGGCGGGCCACCCCGACCTGGGCCAGCCCCGCCGTGGCCGCGGCGTCCGCCGGGGCGTCGGCGAGGATCTTCCGGTACGCCTGCTCGGCGGCGTCCAGATCGCCGCTCATCAGCGCGTCGTCCGCCTCGTCGAGGCGGGGGTCCTCGGGCTCGGCGACGGTCACGCCACCGGCCTTGAGCACGGCCTGGATCCACTGCCGCAGCTGCGCCTCGGGAACCACTCCGGAGAAGGCGTCGACCGGCTGGCCGCCGACGACCGCGTAGACCATGGGGATGCCCTGCACCCGGAACATCTGGGCGATTCGGGGATTTTCCTGCACGTCGACCCGGGCCAGCACCCAGGTGCCGCCGCCCTCGGCGTTCAGCCGCTCCAGGACCGGGGCGAACTCGTCGCTCTCCGGGAAGCCGGCCGCACCGAAGAACACGACGACGGGCGTGGCCATCGAGCGTTCGAGCACGTCGGACTGGATGGTCGCCTCGGTGACGTCCACGGTGGCGGTGTCACCGCCGGCGGTGGGCGCGCCGGGGGCGCCGTTGGTCGGGCCGCCCTGCGGGGGCGTGCCGGGGCGGGTACTTGCTGGTGCGGGGCCACGCAGCGTGCTGAGGTCGACCGCGCCGCGGGTGAAGATCGACGAGGTGATCCGTGGGTCGCTCATGGTTACCTAGTCTCGCACGTGAGCCCCCGATCTCAGCTCACCCGCAACCCCGACGTTGCAACTCTCACGCCCCGCCCCCACCCCCCGCGATCTTGCATATTCTGTCGCCGGTACGCCGCATTCATGCCTTATGTCGGCACAGAAACCGCAAGATCGACGGGGTGGGGGTTGGCGGGTAGGGGTTAGAAGCGGGCTGGCTCTCGGTAGGTGCCCCACTCGGCGCGCAGGGCGTCGCAGATCTCGCCCAGGGTCGCCTCGGCGCGGACCGCGTCGAGCATGGCGGGGATCATGTTCTCGTCGGTACGGCTCGCCTCGATCATCCGCGTCACCGCCGCGCGGACCGCCGACTCGTCACGCGCACCCTTGCGCTCGGCGAGCACCCGGCGCTGCTCCAGCTCCACCTCGTGCGAGATGCGCAGGATCTCCAGCTCCTTGGCGACCGTGCCGGTGTGGCAGTTGACCCCGACGATCTTCTTGTCGCCCTTCTCGAGGGCCTGCTGGTAGACGAAGGCCGACTCGGCGATGTGCCCGGTGAACCAGCCGTCCTCGATGCCGCGCAGGATGCCCGAGGTCATCGGGCCGATCTGGTGTGGCCCGTCCCCACCGAGCTGCCGGATCCGGGCGAAGATCTCCTCCGCCTCGGCCTCGATCTTGTCAGTCAGCGCCTCCACGTACCAGGAGCCGCCGAGCGGGTCGGCCACGTTGACCACACCGGTCTCCTCCATCAACACCTGCTGGGTACGCAGGGCGATCTCGGCCGACTCGTCGGTGGGCAGCGCCAGGGTCTCGTCCAGCGCGTTGGTGTGCAGCGAGTTGGTGCCGCCGAGCACCGCCGCGAGAGCCTCGACGGCGGTGCGTACGACGTTGTTGACCGGCTGCTGCGCGGTCAGCGACACCCCTGCGGTCTGCGTGTGGAACCGCAGCCACAGGGCCTTCTCGCTGGTCGCGCCATAGACGTCGCGCAGCCAGCGGGCCCAGATCCGGCGGGCGGCGCGGAACTTGGCGATCTCCTCGAAGAAGTCGAGGTGCGAGTCGAAGAAGAAGCTCAGCCCCGGCGCGAAGACGTTCACGTCCAGCCCACGGGAGAGACCCAGCTCGACGTAGCCGAAGCCGTCCGCCAGGGTGTACGCCAGTTCCTGCGCCGCGGTCGAGCCGGCCTCACGGATGTGGTAGCCGGAGACCGACAGCGGCTTGTAGCGCGGGATCTCCCGGGCGCAGTACTCCATCAGGTCGCCGATCAGGCGCAGGTGCGGCTCCGGGTCGAAGAGCCACTCCTTCTGCGCGATGTACTCCTTGAAGATGTCGGTCTGCAGGGTGCCGTCCAGCTTGGACAGGTCGGCGCCCTGCCGCTCGGCGGCGACCAGGTACATGCAGAACACCGGCACGGCCGGACCGGAGATGGTCATCGAGGTGGTCACGCCGGCCAGGTCGATGCCGTCGAAGAGCGCCTGCATGTCGGTGGCGGTGTCGATGGCCACGCCGCAGTGGCCGACCTCGCCGAGCGCCTGCGGGTCGTCCGAGTCGCGGCCCATCAGCGTCGGCATGTCGAACGCCACAGAGAGCCCGCCGCCGCCGGCGCCGAGGATCATCTTGTAGCGCTCGTTGGTCTGCTGGGCGTTGCCGAAGCCGGCGAACTGCCGGATCGTCCAGGTCCGACCGCGGTAACCGGTCGGATACAAACCCCTGGTGTACGGATACTCGCCCGGCCATCCGATCCGTTCGAAGCCCGGATAGGTGGCGCCCTCCGGCGGCCCGTACACCGGCTCGACCGGCATCCCGGAGAGCGTGGTGAAGTCCGCGTCCCGCTTGCGCGCGGCGTCGTACCGGGCCTGCCAGCGCGCCCGTCCGGCGTCGATCTCGTCGGCGTCCATGAGCAGGGCTCCTCCTCGGGTCCTCGACTGCCTGTCGAGTGTAAGGCCCCTACCTGAACGATCGCTAAGTCAGGCCGTACCGACGAGTAACGGCGAGCGCACCCGTCGATCATGGAGTTGTGGTGGTGCACAAATCCCGCAGCCGGGGCCAAAATGGCCACCACGACTGCATGATCGACGAGGGCGGGAGGGCGGGCGGGAGGGACCAGGACCGCTCAGGCTGGGGGTGTGGTGGGGGTTTCGCCGATCGCCAGGTCGTCGACCCGGATGTTGACCTCGTCGACCCGCAGCCCGAAGGTCTCGACCGCCTCGGTCACTCGCGCGCGCACCTGACCGCTGACCTCTGCCACCTGTCGACCGGCCTGGATCACCAACACCAGGTTGACCACTGCGGCGTCCCCGGTCACGTGGGCCGAGCAACCCCGCCGGGCGTCACCCACCTGGTCCAGCCCGACCCGGTCGAGAACCGCGTTGAAGAACCGGGCGACGTCCCCGCCCAGGTCGGCCACGCCGGGCACCGCGCGGGCCGCCGCGACGGCGATCTTCTCGATCACCTCGTCGGCGACCTGCGTCGTCCCGCCGGCCGGCACCGACGCCCTGGTCAGCTCCCGCGTTGCTTCCAGGTCCACAGTCGCTCCCTGCTCCTCACACCACCGAGTCAGCCGTCAGATTGTCGGGCAGCCACGCGTCAGGCTCCGGCTGCCGCCCCCGGCTGGTTCAGCTCGATGTCGTCCACAGTGACGTTGACCTGGGTGACAGTCAGGCCGTACTTCTCCACCGCTTCGATCACCGCGGCCCGCACCGCCTCGGTCACGTCGGCCACGACGTGCCCGGCGTCGATCACCAGGACCACGTTGATGACGGCCGAACTGCCCTTCACGTCGGCCGACACGCCCCGCCGAGCGTCGCCCACCTCGTCCAGGCCGATCTTGTCCAGCACGCTGTTGAAGAACCGGGAAACATCGCCGCCGAGATCGGCGACACCGGGCACGGCACGAGCGGCCGTACCGGCGATCTTCTCCACGACCTCGTCGGAAACCGACGTGACACCGCGGGCCGCGCCCGTCGTGGGCTGCGCTGCACCGGCGTTCTCCACCGCGTCCGTCATGATCACATCTCCCCTGGTCCCGGTGAATTGTGGACCGACCGGCTCGTCAGCCCGCTTCGCGGAAGCCCCGCTTGCGGCCACGCGCGGCGAGCCTACTAAAACCAGAGGGACCTTCGCTTGCAGGCGTGCGGCGCGCCCGACCGGCCGCACGGGCGACGGCGTCCGTCCGCACCGGACGGTGCCGATCGGGTTCCACCAGGTGGACGCGCCGGCCGGCAGGTCGCCGGGTCAGCGTGCGAGCTGGGCGAGCAACTCGTCCGCCGCCGTGTACGGGTCGGTAGCGCCCTCGGCAACCTTGGTGGCGAGCGTGGCCAACTCCGTACCGTCGCGCAGTGAGCCGATCCGGGAGCGGAGGGTGCCGAGCGCGATCGCCTCGATCTCGGCGGCGGCCCGCGCCTCCTGGCGGCGGCGCAGCTCGCCGTGCTCGATTAGCCAGCCCCGGTGCTTGTCGATGGCGGCGGCGATGTCGTCGATGCCCTCGCCGCGCGCGGCGACCGACCGGACCACCTGGGGCCGCCACTGCCCCGGTCCGCGCTCACCGAGCGCGATCATGCCCTGGATGTCACGGACGGTGGCGTCGACGCCGTCCCGGTCCGCCTTGTTGACCACGAACACGTCGGCGATCTCCAGGATGCCGGCCTTGACCGCCTGGATCGCGTCGCCCATCCCGGGTGCGAGCAGCACCAGCGTCGTGTCGGCGAGCGAGGCGACCTCCACCTCGGCCTGCCCGACGCCGACCGTCTCCACCAGCACCACGTCGCAGCCGGCGCCCTCCAGCACCCGGACCGCCTGCGGTGTGGCCGCGGCCAGCCCGCCGAGGTGGCCCCGGCTGGACATCGACCGGATGTAGACGCCCGGATCGGTGGCGTGGTCCTGCATCCGCACCCGGTCACCGAGGATCGCTCCGCCGGTGAACGGGCTGGACGGGTCGACAGCCAGCACGCCCACCCGGTGCCCGCGCGCCCGCAGCGCGCGGACCAGCTCGTTCGTGGTGGTCGACTTGCCCACCCCGGGCGAACCGGTCAGCCCGACCACCTGGGCCTGCCCGGCGTACGGCGCCAGCGCCGCGGCGATCTCCGGCAACAGCGCGTCACCGTTCTCCACCAACGTGATCAGGCGAGCCACCGCGCGGGGGTCGCCCGTGCGGGCCCGCTCGACCAGCAGCGGTACGTCCCGGCTGCGGCGCACCGACGTGGTGCCCGCTGCCGGGACGTGCTCAGCCTCGCTCACCGCGTCACCCCCGTTCGCGACCGCGGGGCTCGCGGGACCGGCTCGCTCCTGGTGCTCACTGGCTGGTCTCGGCCTTGCCCGGCACGTGGATGATCAGCGCGTCGCCCTGGCCACCGCCGCCACACAGCGCGGCCGCGCCGGTGCCACCGCCGCGCCGCTTCAGCTCCAGGGCGAGGGTCAGTACGAGACGCGCGCCGGACATGCCGATCGGGTGCCCCAGCGCGATCGCGCCGCCGTTGACGTTGACCTTGTCCGGGCTGATCCCGAGGTCCCGGGTGGACTGGACACCGACCTGCGCGAACGCCTCGTTGATCTCGATGAGGTCCAGGTCCGCCACGCTCAGGCCACCCTTCTTCAGGGCGTGGTTGATGGCGTTGGACGGCTGCGAGTGCAGGGAGTTGTCCGGGCCGGCCACGTTGCCGTGCGCACCGATCTCGGCCAGCCAGGTCAGCCCCAGCTCCTTCGCCTTGGCCTTGCTCATCACGAGCACCGCGGCGGCGCCGTCGGAGATCGGCGACGAGCTGCCGGCGGTGATGGTGCCGTCCTTGGCGAAGGCGGGACGCAGCTTGGCCAGCGACTCGACAGTGGTGTCCGGGCGGATGCCCTCGTCCTCGGTGATCACCAGCGGGTCACCCTTGCGCTGCGGGATGACCACCGGAGCGATCTCGTCGGCGAAGTGGCCGTTCTTCTGCGCGGCGGCGGCCCGCTGGTGGCTGGCGGCGGCGAAGGCGTCCTGCTCCGCCCGGGAGATGCCGTGCCTGGCACCGAGTCGCTCGGTCGACTCGCCCATCGAGCAGCAGTCCCAGGCGTCGCTGAGCCCGTCGTGCGCCATATGGTCCTTGACCACCACGTCGCCGTACTTGTAGCCGGTGCGCTGGCCCATCAGCAGATGCGGGGCGTTGGTCATCGACTCCATGCCGCCGGCCACCACGATGTCGAACTCGCCGGCGCGGATCAGCTGGTCGGCCAGGGCGATCGCGTCCAGGCCGGAGAGGCAGACCTTGTTGATGGTCAGCGCCGGCACGGACATCGGCACGCCGGCCTCGACCGCCGCCTGCCGAGCCGGGATCTGACCGGTGCCGGCCTGCAACACCTGGCCCATGATCACGTACTGGACCTGGTCCGGGCTGACGCCGGCACGTTCCAGCGCCGCCTTGATGGCGATCCCGCCGAGCTTCGTGGCCGGGAGGTCCTTGAGGTTGCCCAGCAGCCGGCCCATCGGGGTCCGCGCGCCGCTGACGATCACCGAAGCCATGCCTGCCTCCGAGGGGGTGCCGAGCTGTACGCCTTAACGATTGTTCGGCCAGACTAGCGCCATGGCAGAGAACTCCCCCGTCGAGCCCGGTGCGGACTACGTCACAGACATCGGGCTTCGCAAGATTGACCACGTCGGGATCGCCGTGGCCGACCTGGACGCCGCGATCGACTTCTACCAGCGGACGTTCGGGATGCGCTGCGTCCACGTGGAGACCAACACCGAGCAGGGCGTCCGGGAAGCGATGCTGGCCGTCGGGCCGACCACCGAGGGCGGCTGCGTGCAGTTGCTCGCCCCGCTCACCCCGGAGTCGACGATCGCGAAGTTCCTGGACCGCAACGGGCCGGGCGTGCAGCAGGTCGCGTACACCGTGGTGGACATCGACGCGGCCTGCGCGGCGCTGCGCGAGCGTGGCGTGCGCCTGCTCTACGACGCTCCGAGGCGTGGCACCGCGGACAGCCGGATCAACTTCGTCCACCCCAAGGACGCCGGAGGCGTCCTCGTCGAACTGGTCCAACCCGCCCGCACCCCCCACTGACCGACCCCCCTGCCCCGCCCTCACCCCCTGCCCCGCCCTCACCCCCTGTTGATCAAGAGGTTTGCGTCATCCTGCGCCGCGCAGATGACCGAAAACTCTTGATCAGCGAGGGGTAACGGCCGTCGGACGCCGGGTGCGCGCACGTCAGTGCGCGGTTGGCGCTGTGGTCGGACACCTTCACGCATCGGCGGATGCAGTTTTTCACAGAGGACTTCCCGGCCTAGCTACCGTTCAGTAACGTCCGGCCCCACAGGAGCGCGACCGGTGCCGGATGTGTCGAATGCCGACATGGCGGTCGTGCCCACCGGCGCCGACGATGGCAGCACCCGGGCCCGTGCGGGTGCGGATGAACCGGAGGTCACCGTGCAGGACATCCTCGAAGCGATCATGGCGGCGGAGGAATCGAACGATCCGGACCGCGAACTCGCCGGCCTCGCCGGGCTGCCCGTACCGGAGAGCTACCGGGGCGTGGTGGTCCGCGCCGAGGAAGCCCGGATGTTCGACGGCATGGCCACCCGGGACAAGGACCCGCGCAAGGCCCTGCACGTGCAGGAGGTGCCGACGCCGGAGCTGGCGCCGGGCGAGGCGCTGGTCGCGGTGATGGCCAGCGCGATCAACTACAACACGGTGTGGACCAGCATCTTCGAGCCGCTGCCCACCTTCAAGTTCCTGGAGCGCTACGGCCGGGTCTCCGAGCTGACCCGCCGGCACGACCTGCCGTACCACGTGGTCGGCTCGGACGCGGCGGGCGTGGTGCTGCGCACCGGCCCCGGGGTGACCCGCTGGGCCCCCGGCGACGAGGTGGTCGCGCACTGCCTCTCCGTCGAGTTGGAGGACGCGGCCGGTCACGACGACACGATGCTCGACCCGCAACAGCGGATCTGGGGCTTCGAGACCAACTTCGGCGGGCTGGCCGAGCTGGCGGTGGTCAAGGCCAACCAGCTGATGCCCAAGCCGCGGCACCTGAGCTGGGAGGAGGCGGCCAGTCCCGGGCTGGTCAACTCCACCGCGTACCGGCAGCTCGTCTCGCACCACGGCGCCAACATGAAGCAGGGCGACGTCGTGCTGATCTGGGGCGCCTCCGGCGGCCTCGGTGGGTACGCCACCCAGATGGCGCTCAACGGCGGCGCGATTCCGGTCTGTGTGGTGTCCTCACCGGAGAAGGCCGAGCTGTGCCGTCGGATGGGCGCGGAACTGGTCATCGACCGGGCCGCCGAGGGCTTCCGCTTCTGGAAGGACGAGGAGACCCAGGACCCGGACGAGTGGCGGCGCCTCGGCGAACGGATTCGCGAGCTGACCAGCGGCGAGGACCCGGACATCGTGTTCGAGCACCCGGGCCGGGAGACGTTCGGCGCCAGCGTCTACGTGGCCCGGCGCGGCGGGACCATCGTCACCTGCGCCTCCACGAGCGGCTTCCTGCACCAGTACGACAACCGCTACCTGTGGATGCACCTCAAGCGGATCGTGGGCAGCCACTTCGCCAACTACCACGAGGCGTGGCAGGCCAACCGCCTGGTGGCGCTCGGCAAGGTGCACCCGACGGTGTCCCGCACCTACCCGCTGGAGCAGACCGGCCAGGCCGCGTACGAGGTGCACCGCAACGCCCACCAGGGCAAGGTCGGCGTACGCTGCCTCGCACCCACCGACGGGCTGGGCGTGCGCGACGGAGAGTTGCGGGCCCGGCACGAGGACGCAATCAACCGGTTCCGGGGTCACTGACCGGCGCCGCCGGCCCGGGGTCACTGACCGGCGCCGCCGGCCTCGGGGGCGTCGACCGGCATCCGGAGCGCGAGGCGGGTCCAGGCCGGACGGCGGAACGCCGGATGACCATTGCGCTGATCGCTCATTGTTCTTCCGCCCCCATTAGCGGATAAGCCACCCGGATCGAACAAAGGGCCTCGGGGTAACCCCGGGGCCCTTTTCCGCGTCACGCTGCGTGGCGTCCGACCCGCCGGGACCTGCCAAGATCGCCGATTGGTCCAACCTCGCCGATCGCGGGAGTTGACCATGTAAAGAGGGCACGAAAGCTTCGCACCGCTCTTGCGAAGCACCCTGGGGCGTCTGCCAGTATGTCCCAATGCCCCAGCAGCAGTCCTCCCCTCTCGCGTTCTTCGATAACGCGAACTCGCAGCCAGATTTCACCGTTGGCCTGCGCGGATACAACACCCATCAGGTCGACGACTTCCTCGGCCGGATGACCGCCGCGCTGACCCAGTCCGAGCAGGCCCGTGCCGAGGCCGAGCAGCGGATGAACGACGCCCAGCGTCGGCTCCGCCAGGCCGAGCAGCGCATGAGTGCGCTGGAGCAGAAGCTCACCGACACGAACAAGCAGCTCGAAGAGAACAGCCGACCCACCCTCTCCGGGCTCGGCACGCGCGTCGAGCAGATCCTCCGGCTCGCCGAGGAGCAGGCCAACGACCACCGCAACGAGGCCAAGCGCGAGTCGGAGGGCATTCTCTCCGCCGCCCGCCTCGAGGCCCGCGAGATCACCGACAAGGCCCGCGCCGAGGCCGCCGCCATGAAGGCGAGCGCCGAGCGCGAGGCGGGCAACCTGCGCACGGCCGCCGAGCGCGAGGCCGCCGAGGTCCGGGTGCAGGCTCGCCGCGAGGCCGACACGCTGCGCGCCGACGCCGACCGGGAGACCAAGCAGCTGCGTACGGTCACCGCGCACGAGGTGGCCGAGCTGAAGTCGACAGTCGAGCGGGAGGTCGCCACCCTGCGGGCCACCGCAGAGCGGGAGATCACCCAGCAGCGGGCGAAGGCCGCCCGCGAGGCTGAGGAGAAGCGCGCCGAGGCGACCAAGCTGCTCACCGATGCGCGGGACAAGCGCGACAAGGACCTGCAGGCCCTGGAGCTCCAGCTGGCCGAGCGGCGGGAGAAGGCCGAGCGCGAGGAGTCCGAGCGGCACGCCGCCCAGGTCGCGCAGACCCAGAAGATGGTCAGCGAGGCCGAGCAGCGTGCCCGGGCCGCGCAGGAGCGGGCCAAGGAGATCGAGCAGCGCGCCGAGGCGCGGCGGGTCGAGTCGGAGCGCAACGCCGCCGAGACGGTCGACAAGGCCAAGGCCCACTCGGAGAAGACCCTCAACGAGGCGAAGGCCGAGTCGCAGCGCCTGCTCACCGAGGCTCGCACCGAGGCGGAGCTGACCACGCAGGCCGCCCGCCGCGAGGTCGAGGACCTCACCCGGCAGAAGGACGCTGTCACGTCGCAGCTGGGTCAGATGCTCTCCGGCCTCGCCGGCATCGTTCCGGGAATGCCGGCGCAGGCCGCTCCGGCTGCCAAGCCGGAAGCAGCCAAGAAGACCGATGGCGGTCAGGAGCGGGTGCCCGCGGAGACCGCCGGCTGACGCGAGGCGTCAGGTCGGGGCATCGACGGCGCGAGGTGACACCGGGTAACCGGTGCCACCTCGCGCCGTATGCGTTTCCTAACCCCGGGTATCCGTTGACCGCAACGGAGTGAAGTAGCTCCCACAAGGCCCGTCCGTATCGCCCCAGCAGGGCCCGTTGCGTGTGAGGATGGGGGCATGTCGCACGGCGAGGAACTGTTCGCTCTCGGCGGGGACGTGACGACGGAGCCCAGCTTCGAGTCCGCTCTGCGGGGGTACGAGAAGAAACAGGTCGACCGTTATGTCGCACGTGCTGAGCACGAGATCGCGACCCTCGCCTCCGAACGGGAACAGGCGTATACACAGATCCACAAGCTCGCCGGCCAGGTCGAGGTTCTCCAGCGCGACCTGACCCAGGTGCGCAAGCAGATGAACGTCGTCGACCGGGCGTCGTTCCGGCACCTCGGCCCGCGGGTCGAGTCGATCCTCACTCTCGCCGAGGAGCAGGCGGAGCAGATCCTCGGCGACGCGAACGGGGAGATCGAGGCCCGTCGTGCCGCAGCCGAGCACATCATCGAGGAGGCCCGCGAGCAGGCCGCGCGGGCGCTGAAGGACTTCGAGATCGCCCTCGCCGCCCGACGCGCAGAGGAGGAGCGGCACAGCGCCGCGCAGCGGGCCGAGGCGGACGCGGCCCTGCGGTCGGCCAAGGACGAGTCGGCGCAGTTGCGCAAGGCTGCGCAGGACGCTCTGGCGAAGGCCCAGCAGGAGGCCACCCAGCTACGGGACTCCGCCAAGGAGATCCACACCCGGGCCCAGCAGGAGGCCACCAAGCTGCGCGAGACGGCCCGCGAGACGCTGACCAACGCCCGGCAGGAGGCCAGCGACCTGCGCGATGCCGCCAAGGAGGTGCATGCCAAGGCGCTCCAGGAGGCCAAGCGGCTCACCGACACCGCGACCGAAGCCGGGCGGGCCACCCACGCCAAGGCGCAGCAGGAGGCCAAGCAGATCATCGACGACGCGTCGATGGCCGGGCGGGCCACCCGCGCCAAGGCGCAGCAGGAGGCCGAGCGGCTGACGACGCAGGCAACCGAGTCGGCGAAGCGCAGCCGGGCCGAGACCGAGGCGTACGTGCAGCGCATGCGCACCGAGACCGAGGCGTACGTGCAGCACACCCGGGCGCAGACCCAGCAGGAGCTGGGCGCGTGGCGGGCCGGGGTGGAGCAGGAGGTCAACTCCCGTCGGGAGGCGGCCGACCGGGAGTTGGCGCAGCGGCGGTCCGCGGCCGAGCAGGAGTTCGCCAAGCGCCGCGACGAGTTGGACAAGCAACACGCGGCGCGCCAGCAGGAGTTGGAGGCCGGGCTCGCCAGCCGTCAGCAGGAGCTGGAGAGCGGGTTCACCACCCGTCGGGACGAGCTGGAAACCGAATACTCCAGCCGGAAGAACGAGCTGGAGACCGAGTACACGGCTCGCAAGAACGAGATCGAGCAGGGCGCGGCCGGCGTCCGTCAGGCAGCCGAGCAGGACGCGGCGGCGCTGCGCCAGCGGTCCGAGGCGGAGGCCGCCGATCTGCTGAGCCGGGCCGAGGCCGAGGCCAGCGACAAGCGCCGCAAGGCCGACGAGCATGTCGCGGGGTCCCGACGGCAGTTCGAGGAGTACGCGGCCACCACGCAGCAGCACCTGGCCACCACCCAGCAGCACCTGGCGGCGACCCAGCAGGAGTCGGCGGCGGGCCGTCAGCAGTTGGCCCAGGTGATGTTGGAGATCGCCCAGGCCCAACAGCAGTTGGCGGATCTTCGGCAGGAGACCTGGAAGGCCCGGCAGGAGTCCGACGAGCTTCAGCGTCAGATGTCCGAGCTGCGGTTGCAGAGTGTCGCCGGTCCGATCGACGGCCCGACCGCGCCGGTCGGCGACGCCGGCGCGAGCGAAGGCGTGTCCGGTGGTGGGGACGACGGCGTGAGCGTTGCCGCCGGCGCGACCTCCGGATCGGGTGCGGGCGCCGGGCTGAAGACGGAGCCCGCCGACACCAGGCAGCCGGTGAACGCCGCTGCGGAGGAGTCCGGGCAGTCCACGACGCGGCCGGTGGCCGAGCCGGTGACCACAGTGGACGGTGGCACGGCGAGCGCCGGGGTGGACGGGGAGCCGACAGTGGCCGCCGTTCCGGGCGAGGGCGGTCGGGGCGCCAAGCCCACCAAGATCACTAGCACCGGTGAGAACGGCAAGCGACCCACCAAGCCGACCACCGACGAGCGCAGCGCCAAGCCCAGCAAGGTCACCATCGAGAAGGAGTGACGGGCACCCCCTCGTCGAAGCTTCGAAATCTTGGACACTTTCCGTCAGCGGTTGACGGAAAGTGTCCAAGATTCACTTTTGGGTCGGGTGGCGTAGGGGCGTGGTGGGGGTCCAGCCGGCCGCGATGAGGGCGCGCCGGACGGTGTCGGCGACCTCGTCCGGGCGGGCGCGGACCAGCCAGGCCGGGAAGCGCAGAATCCGGTCGCCGCTGGTCCAGACGTCGTTCTGCCGACGCATGTCGGCCGCCCACTGCTTGGCGTCCATGTGGTGCGCGCCGTCGATCTCCACCTGCACCCGCCACTCCCGCCAGTACGCGTCCAGCCAGCGGTTCCGGCCGCCCGCGTCGACCCGGTGTTCCTGCAGGTCCGGGGCGGGCAGTCGGTGTCTGCGGCACAGCCGCAGGAAGTCGATCTCCGAGAGCGCCTGTGCGCCGCCCGCGATGTCGCTGACGGTCTGCCCGATCAGCCGCCGACGGGGGGCCCGAGGGAGGACGTCGAGCACCGCCTGCAACTCCTCGGGCAGCGCCCGGCGTTGCTGGCAACCGGCGGCCAGCACCGACTGCGCCTCGTACACGCCGGCCGCCCAACCCGCCGCGTCCACCAGGGCCCGCGCCGTCGTGGTACGCGGTCGGCGGGCACGTTGGACATGGGCCTCGGGGAGGACCCTTCGTGCGGTGGACCAGGACGGCGGGCATGTCGATCGGAAGTCGACGCAGGGTGGCCCGCGCGGCACGGCGGGCTGCCGGCACCAGCACGTGCACCGGCTCGCGTCGCAGTCCCCGTACCCCGGCTTCGGCGGCGGCGGACACCCCGGCCAGCACCGCCCCCGGCCCGGCCGCCAGCACCGCCACCCAGAGTTGCTGGTCGCGGGTGAGTCGGCCGTTGCCGGCCAGCAGGATCCCGCGGCAGACCGGCCGCCACCGACCGGAGCGAATCCGGCCCCGCACCCGCCCCTCGCTGAGCAGCCCGGTGACCTGCGCGGTCGTCAGCACGCCCGCCTGCTCGGAGGCGAGCCAGTCGAGTGCGTCGGCGTCATCGGCGGGCAGCATCCGGACAGCTTTCGCCCTTGAGCGCGCCCCACCACCAGATCTTGGACAGTTTCCGTCACGGCCTAACGGAAACTGTCCGAGATCTGCACGGATTCGGCGCGCCTGGTCGACGTCCGGGGTGGGTGGGGTCCTCGTCGAACTCCGCTTGCAGCAGCCGGGCGTTCTTGCGGGGCCACGGCCGGACGTCGGCCCGGTAGCACCACATGGGTCGCAGCGGAGTGTGCGGCGTCCGCGCGCCGCAGGGTCGGGGATACCGGGGGTACGGCCCGAGCCGCTGGGGCCGTGGGGCCGACTTTCCGGACCGTTCAATCTGGCCCGAGGCGCCGACGGTGGTTGGGTGGGGCACATGGAGCATCAGATTGACGGTCTCGTGGTCGATGGCGACCATGAGGTGGCTACGCTGCTGGCGCGTTGGGAGATGATCAGAAACGGTGCGTTTTCTCGCCGCCAGTCGATCGAGCTGATGAAGGAAGTTGTGACCTCATGGACCTGACCGGCGCGCTCTGGCGCACGTCCAGCCGTAGCGGCAACGGAGAGTGTGTCGAGGTGGCGGACAACCTGCCCGAGGTCGTGGGGGTGCGGGACAGTAAGGACCCGGCCGGCCCGGTGCTGGTGTTCGCGCCCGCCGCGTGGCGGGCGTTCGTGGCCGTCGCCCGTCGTCCGACGGTCTGAGCCGGGAGGCCCCTGGTGCCACAGCACGACCCGTCCGGCGACGAGCCGGACGTGACCCCCGGTCCCCCGCCAGCCGAAACCCCACAGCCGGCGGAGACGCCACCGTCGGCGGAAGCGCAGCCGACGGAGGCGCAGGCGGCATCGTCGGCGGCAACGCCACCGCCGGTGCCGGTCCCCGCCCCCGGGGTCGACCCGGATGAGCCACCGGCGGTCCCGTCCGGAAAGTTCGGCACACCGGGGCGGCCACTGCGCCGCAGCAGTTTCCTGCTCGGCTTCACCGGTGCGCTGGGCGTGCTGCTGGCGTACACCCTCTATCTGGGGATTCGCAATGCCGGCGGCATCCTCGTGCTGGTGGTGATCGCGCTCTTCCTCGCGGTCGGCCTCAACCCGGCGGTGGTCCGACTGGGCCGCTGGGGTGTGCCGCACGGCCTGGCGGTGGCGGGGGTCGCCCTGACCGTGGTGCTGCTGCTCTGCGGCGGTGTGGTGGCGCTGGTTCCGCCGATCGTCACCCAGTCGGGGCAGTTCATCGACCAGATCCCGAGCCTGCTCGACGAGTTGCGTCGCAACCCGACGGTCAATGACCTGGTGGAGCGGTACGACGTGGTGGAGCGGGTGCAGGGCGCGGCCAACGCGGAGACGGTCGGACGGGCGCTCGGCGGGGTGCTGGGCGGCGCACAACTGATCTTCGGCACGGTGTTTCGGACGCTGACCGTGCTGGTCCTGACCATCTACTTCCTGGCGTACTTCGACAAGCTGCGTTCGCTGGGCTACTCGTTGGTGCCCCGGTCGCGGCGGCAGCGGGTGCAGCTGATCGGTGACGAAATATTGGCCAAGGTTGGCTCCTACATGGTCGGCGCGCTGAGCATCGCGGTGCTGGCCGGCGCGACCACCTTCGTCTTCGCCCTGATCGTCGACCTGCCGTACCCGTTCGCGCTGGCCGTGGTGGTCGCGGTGACCGACCTGATCCCGCAGATCGGCGCCACCCTGGGCGCGGTGATCGTGAGTCTGGTCGGCTTCGCCGCCGACCTGCCGACCGGCATCGCCTGCGCGGTCTTCTTCCTGATCTACCAGCAGGTGGAGAACTACCTCATCTACCCGAAGGTGATGCGGCGTTCGGTGGAGGTCAACGAGGTGGCCGCCCTGTTGGCCGCGCTGCTCGGGGTGGCGCTGCTGGGTGTGGTGGGCGCGCTGATCGCCATCCCCACTGTGGCCGCGCTGCAACTGATCCTGCGCGAGGTGGTGCTGCCCCGCCAGGAGCGCCGCTGAGCGGCGGCCGGGCCGGGAACGGGCGGGTCAGTCCGCCTTGGTGGCGGCTGGGCCGGGAACGGGGGTGTCGGCGAAGGCGGCCACCGTGCGGTCGGCGTACGCGCTGACGTCGCCGGCCTCCATCGGGCCGTCCCAGGTCGTCGGAAGCGGCACCTCGACGGCCGGGTTGACCCGCCGGACGATCTGGTCGAGCACCGTCTCCGCGTCGCCCACCCACAGGTGCTTGGCGCCCGGCACCCCGACCACCTCGGCCTGCGGTACGGCGGCGAACCGCTCCCGCGCTTCGGTGGGGCGTAGGTAGTCGTCGAACTCCGGCACCAGCGCCACCAGCGGCCGACCCGAGTCGGCCCAGGTGGCCAGGTCCTCGGGGGCGGAGAAGCGCAGCGGCGGGGAGAGCAGGATCGCCCCGGCGATCGTCGGGTCGCAGCCGTACTTCAGCGCCAGGTCGGTGCCGAACGACCAGCCGACGAGCCAGATGTTGGGCAGCTCGGCGAACTCCGCGTACTCGATGGCGGCGGCCACGTCGTACCGCTCGCCCACCGCGCCGTCGAAGGCCCCTTCGCTGGTGCCGCGCACGCTGCTGGTGCCACGGGTGTTGAACCGCAGCACCGCCAGGTCGGCCAGCGCGGGCAGCCGCCAGGCCGCCTTGCGGAACACGTGGCTGTCCATCATTCCGCCGTGGGTGGGCAGCGGGTGCAGGCAGACCAGGGTGGCCACCGGCGACCGGTCGGCCGGCAGGGCCAGCTCACCGACCAGCCGCAGACCGTCGGCGGTGTGCAGCTCGATGTCCTCCCGGCGGCCGGGCAGGATCGACGACGCGCGGATCGCTGTGCTCACCGCCCAAGTCTGTCGCGAAGTCGCCGCCGCCGCCCGCCCAGGCACGAACAGCGTGACCCAGGTCGCTCAGTAGCGCGGGGAGCCCCGGCCACGCTGCACCGCCGGGCCGCGTCGTTCCCGGGCCCGCCAGCAGCCGCTGTGCCAGTGCCGTCGGTCGGTCAGGTCACCCAGGCCGTCCGCCGGCCAGGCCACCAGGTGCGCGACCCCCGGTGGGATCTCCTGGTTACAGCCGGGGCAGCGGTACGTCTTGACCGACGCGCCCGCGCCGATGCCGCGTACCTGCCAGGCGCCGTCGGCCCACTGCTGCACCGAGGCGACGCCCTGCCGGACCCGGTCGGCGTCCAGGTTGGCGTTCTCGTCCCGGCGAGGGCGGTTGCGACGGGGGCTCACAGTCACCAAGGTTACGGTCACTTCCAACTGGCCGGCTCGCCAAGGTCGTCGGCGACCCGGAGCCCGCCGAAAACCGTGCTGACCTCCGCGTCCGTGGGCGACCGCTCCCAGACTTTGACACCGGTCAGCGGTGCGAGTGGTCGCGGAAGCCGCGGCGGGTCTTGCGGCCCAGGTAGCCGGCGGTGACCAGGTGCTCCAGCAGCGGCGCGGGCGCGAAGCCCGGCTCGCGCAGTTCCAGGTACAGCTCGCGCTGGATGGCCAGGGAGACGTCCAACCCGACCACGTCGAGCAGCTCGAACGGGCCCATCGGGTAGCCGCAGCCCAACTTCATGGCGTGGTCGATGTCGTCGGCCGTCGAGTAGCTGGCCTCCAGCATCTTCACCGCGTCGTTCAGGTACGGGAAGAGCAGCGCGTTGACGATGAAGCCGGACCGGTCGCCGCAGACCACGCCGGTCTTGCCGAGCGCGGCGCAGACGGCGCGGGCGGTGGCGGTGGCCTCCGGGGAGGTGCGGATGGTGCGGACGACCTCGACCAGCGGCATCACCGGGGCCGGGTTGAAGAAGTGCAGCCCCACCACGTCGGCCGGCCGCTGGGTGGCCATCGCCACGTCGATCACCGGCAGCGACGAGGTGGTGGTGGCCAGCACCACACCCGGCTTGCAGATCTCGTCGAGGCTGGCGAAGAGGGCCTTCTTGACGCTCAACTCCTCGACGACCGCCTCGACCACCAGGTCGACGTCGGCGAGATGGTCGAGCGTGGCGGACCAGCTGATCCGGCCCAGGGCGGCGTCCCGGTCGGCCTCGGCGAGCTTGCCGCGCACCACGCCCTTGTTCAGCGAGGTCTTCACCGCCTCGCAGACCTTCGCGGACTTCTCCATGCCGCAGGTCACCGAGACGACCTCGTAGCCGGCCTTCGCGAAGACCTCGATGATCCCGGTGGCCATGGTTCCGGAGCCGACCACGCCGACCTTCGCGATGGCGCGCGCGCCGTCGGCGAGCGCGGCGTCCGTGGCGAGCGGCGTCGCCTCGTCCGGTACGACCACCGGGGAGCCGGGCCGCTCGTAGGTGTAGAACCCCCGGCCCGACTTCCGGCCGAGCAGCCCTGCCGTCACCATCTGCTTGAGCAGCGGCACCGGGGCGTGGCGGCGGTCCCGCCCGCCGCGCCGGTACATGGTGTCCAGGATCTCGTACGCGGTGTCCAGGCCGATCAGGTCCATCAACGCCAGCGGGCCCATCGGCAGGCCGCAGCCGAGCTTCATGGCGGCGTCGATGTCCTCCCGGGTCGCGTAGTGCGACTCGAACATGGCGACCGCGTGGTTGAGGTAGCCGAAGAGCAGCGCGTTGGCGATGAAGCCGGCCCGGTCGTTGATGGTGACGTCGACCTTGCCGAGCCGGGCGCAGAGCGCCTCCACGTCGGCGACCACCTCGGGTGCGGTGACTACCGTGCGGACCACCTCGACCAGCTTCATCACCGGGGCCGGGTTGAAGAAGTGGATGCCGATCACCTGGTTGGGGCGGCTGGTGGCGACGGAAATCTCGGTGACGCTCAACGACGAGGTGTTGGTGGCGAGGATCGTCTCCGGTCGGCAGACCCGGTCCAGCTCCGCGAAGATCCGCTGCTTGAGGTCCAGGTGCTCGGGCACCGCCTCGATGACCAGGTCGACGGAGTGCAGCGCGTCCAGCCCGACCGCGAAGTGCACCCGCTCGTGCAGGGCGTCGCGGTCCGCCTCGGCGAGCTTGCCCTTGGCGACCGCCCGGTCGGTGGAGCCCTTCAGGGTGGCCCGGCCGCGCTCCAGCGCCGGCGCGGAGATTTCCACTGCTACCACGTCGATGCCGTTGCGGGCGAAGACCTCGACGATGCCGGCACCCATGGTGCCCAGCCCCACCACACCAACGGTGCTGAACTCGCGCGCCACGACCTGCCTCCCCAGAGACTCCGCACGGCCACTGAACGGCCGCTAAGGTTATGCGCGCGAGTCTGCCACGTGACGGTGAGTTGTCGAGACGCCGTGGCATATTTCACCCACGGCCCAGCGGCGCCGCTACCCGGCCGCCACGCTGGTCAGGGCCAACAACTCCGCGACGAACTCCGCCGGGCGCTCCAGGTGCGGGCTGTGCCCGCAACCGGGCAGCACCACCTCGTGGTACGCGCCGCCGGCCGCCGCGTACCGGTCGAGCACCGCCCGGGTCTGGCCGACCATCGGCTGCGGTGGGCAGGCGTCCGCGCCGGGCCAGCCGGGCACGAGATCCAGCGAACCCAGGTACGCCAGGTCGAAGAGCGAGGTGTCCGAGACGATGACGTCGACGTCTCCGCGTACCCAGGTGACCGGCGGTTTCTCGGCGACGGCCACCAGCTCGTCGGCGAGCCGGAACCAGGTCGGCGCGAGCGCGTTGAGCACCCCGCGCTCCCCCGGCGCGGTGCCCGGCCAGTTCTCCGACGGCACCGCCGTGCCCGGGTAGTTGTCGTCCCCGGTGGCGGTGGAGAGCACTGTGTCCAGCAGCAGTTCCTCGTCAGTGCCCAGCGAGGCGGGATCGGCGACATAGGTGGCTCGCAGCACGGCGCGCGGGCTGGCCGGCGCGTCAGTGCTCCGGTCGCCGGCCGCGAGGCGGGCCACGAAGTCCGGGTTCGCCGTGCCGGCGCCGGTGCCGGCGAAGTCGGCTGTGGTCGGCGTACCGGTCAGGTCGCGGGTGCCGCCGAAGCCGTACGGGGAGACCGGTGCGGCGAGCAGCAACGCCCCCACCCGGTGCGGATGGTCGACCAGCAGGCGCATCGCCACCCCGCCGCCGAGGGAGTGCCCGACCACCACCGGGCGCGCCTCGGCGTCGAAGAGCGTCGGGTCGTCCAGCAGTGCGGCCACGTCGTCGGCGAAGTCCCGCAGGCCCCGGGTGGCGTCCACCGGGGCGGTCGCGGAGTCGCCGTACCCCCGCAGGTCGGGGGCGACCACCCGCAGCGTCGGTGGCAGACGGCGGACCAGCGGCTCCCAGAACAGCGCTGACGAGCAGTTGCCGTGGATCAGCAGCACCGGTGTGCCGTCCGGCGAGCCGGCCACCCGTACCGCCTGGGTGATGCCGTTCGCCGTCACGATCCGCTGCTCGGTCTCCATCCGCGGCATGGTGCCACGGGTGTCCCCGCCGGTCCAGGTGTCGGACCGCCACCCAACGGAGCTACCCGGTGTGGCGGACCGCCAGGCGATCAGCGACGCGAGCCCGGTGGCGCGGCCAGCGGCAGCGGCAGCGTCGGTCGGACGTCGCGCCGGGACGGGCCGAAGCTGAGCCCCACCGGGTCGGTGAGCGCCACCCCGGGGTCGAACAGGCGCAGTTCGGTGCGGCCCAGCCGGATCACGTCACCGTCGGAGAGTCGTTCCACCTCGGTGATCCGCCGGTCGTTGAGCCAGGTGCCGTTGGTGGAGCCCAGGTCCCGCAGGGACGGGCCCTCCGGTGCCAGCCACACCTCGGCGTGGCGACGGCTCAGGTGCGGGTCGTTGATGACCACCTGACCGGTCGGCGCTCGGCCGATCACCTGTATCTCGGCTCGCATACGAAAGCTCGCGCCGCGCATCGGTCCACCCGCGACCGTCAACAGCGGCATCAGTTCCGGAAGTTCCTCCATGGACAGTCAGCCCTCCACCCCACACCGTCACTCCGCGCGTCAGCTTGCCATCAGACGGTAGTCGTCAATACCGACCGGCCGGTCAGCCTCTCGTCACCTCCCGGCCACCTGCCGTTCGACGATTCGGGCGGGCCGCATCCGTCACCAACGCCCTGACCTGCACTGATCAACGATCGGCCGGGTTGGTGCGACGCCGCTCCCCCGCCCCGAATCGGGGACCCTACCGGCGAGTAATCCTCGGGTCTAGACTTCCGCCATGACGGCAGTGCATATCCCGGGCGTTCCGGTCATCGACGCGGGCCACTTGGTTTCCACCAGCCCGGCGACCGGCGCCGAGGCCGGTCGCCTCCCGGTCGCCACCGACGCCGACGTGCGGCAGGCCGTCGACAGCGCCCGCGCCGCCGGCGAGTGGTGGGCGGGCCTCGGCTTCACCGGCCGCCGCCAGCGGATGCTGCGGTGGCGTGCGCTGCTCGCCAAGCGCATCGAGCAGTTGGCCGAGTTGGTGCACGTCGAGGGCGGCAAGCCGGTCGCCGACGCCATCGTCGAGATCGTCACGGCGATCGAGCACATCGACTGGGCCGCCCGCAACGCCGGCCGCGTGCTCGGTCCACGCCGGGTGCGGTCCCGGCTCATCCTGGCCGAGTTCTCCGGGCACCTCGAATACCAGCCGTACGGGGTGGTCGGCGTGATCGGGCCGTGGAACTATCCGGTCTTCACGCCGATCGGCTCCGCCGCGTACGCCCTCGCCGCCGGCAACGCCGTGGTGCTCAAGCCGAGCGAGTACACGCCCGCCGTCGGCCAGTGGCTGGTGGACAGCTTCGCCGAGGTGGTGCCCGAGCAGCCGGTGTTCACCGCCGTGCACGGGCTGGGCGACGTGGGCGCGGCGCTGTGCCGCTCCGGCGTCAACAAGTTGGCCTTCACCGGCTCCACCGCCACCGCCCGAAAGGTGATGGCCGCCTGCGCCGAGACGCTGACCCCGGTGCTCATCGAGGGTGGCGGCAAGGACGCCATGATCGTGGACAGCGACGCTGACCTGGACGCGGCCGCCGAGGCGTGTGTCTGGGGCGGTATGACCAACGCCGGCCAGACCTGCATCGGCATCGAGCGGGTGTACGCGGTCGACGCCGTCTTCGACGCCTTCGTCGACAAGGTGGTGACCCGCGCCGGTCGGTTGACGGTCGGGCCGGAGGGCACCGACATCGGCCCGATCACCATGCCCAAGCAGATCGACGTGATCCGCCGACACATCGATGCCGCCATCACGTCCGGCGGGCGCGCCGTGCTCGGCGGCCCGAGCGCCGTGCAACCGCCGTACGTCCACCCCACAGTGCTGGTGGACGTACCGGAGGAGTCGGCCGCCGTCCGCGAGGAGACCTTCGGTCCCACGCTGACCATCAGCCGGGTCCGCGACGCCGACGAGGCCGTCACCCGCGCCAACGCCCTGTCGTACGGCCTCGGGGGTTCGGTCTTCGGCCGCCGGCGTGCGGTGACCGTCGCCCGGCGACTGCGCTCCGGGATGGCGTCGATCAACTCCACGCTGACCTTCGCCGGCATGTCCACCCTGCCGTTCGGCGGTGTCGGCGACTCCGGCTTCGGGCGGATCCACGGGGAGGACGGCCTGCGTGAGTTCGGTCGGTCCAAGGCGATCACCCGACGTCGTGCCCGGTCGCTGCTGCCGTCGATGACCTTCGAGCGCACCCCCGCCGACGTGGCCCGACTCGTCAAGGCCATCAAGGTCATGTACGGGAGGTAAGTGTCGGATAACCGATCATCAACAAGGATCGGCGTATCCACATGTTTATACACCGTGGTCACGGCGGTACATTGCGTTAAATGGGCCCCAATCGATTGCGTTACCGCCTTGTCGACAGTGACCAGTCGTGGAGCGCCCGACGGCGTCGGCACCGCTCGGACTGGCTGGCGCGCACCTTTCCCGACATCGGCGACATGCACGTGGTCGACCTCGGCGGTCGGCTCGGCACCTGGCACCGCGCCACCGTCCGACCGGCCCGGGTGACAGTCGTCAACCTGGAGCAGCCGCCCGCCGTCGTCCCGGATTGGGCCCACGTCGAGCAGGCCGACGCCTGCGACCTGCCCCCGCACCTCACCAAGGGCAGCTTCGACCTGGTCTTCTCGAACTCGGTGCTGGAGCACGTGGGCGGGCACGAACGGCGGATCCGCTTCGCCGCCGCCGCCCGCTCACTGGCCGACCGGCACTGGGTCCAGACGCCCTACCGCTACTTCCCCATCGAGCCACACTGGATCGCGCCCGGCATGCAGTTCCTGCCGGTACGACTGCGCACCGCGTTCGCCCGACGGTGGCCGCTGGGGCACAAGCCGACCCGCAGCCACGACGCCGCCATCCACCAGGTGCTCTGGACCGAGCTGTTGGACCGCTCGCAGATGCGTCACTACTTCCCCGACTCGACGATGCTGGTGGAGCGGGTGTTCGGTCTGCCGAAGTCACTGATCGCGGTGCGCACCGGGTAGGACGCCGGTCAGAAGAGGGTCAGCTCGTCCTTCACGATGCCGCGCAGCTTGTCGTAGTCCACCACCACACACCGGATGCCCCGGTCGGTGGCGAGCACCCGGGCCTGCGGCTTGATCTCCTGGGCGGCGAAGACCCCGACGACGGGGCTGAGCAGCGGGTCACGGTTCATCAGCTCGAGATAGCGGGTCAACTGCTCCACGCCGTCGATGTCGCCACGTCGCTTGACCTCGACGGCGACCGAGCCCGAGTTGGCATCCCGGCACAGCAGGTCGACCGGGCCGATCGCCGTCATGTACTCGCGGCGGACCAGCGTGAACCCCTCACCCAGGGCACCCGGGTTGGCGGCCAGCAACTCCTGGAGGTGCGCCTCCACCCCGTCCTTGCGCAGGCCCGGATCCACACCCAGCTCGTACGAGGTGTCCTGGAAGATCTCCTCCAGGGTGATCCGCAGCTCCTCGCCAGCCTTGTTGACGACCCGCCACACACCGGGGGCCTCCTCCAACCGGCACGGCGGGCTCATCCAGTTCAACGGCTTGTACGCCCGGTCGTCGGCGTGAATAGACACCGACCCGTCCGCCTTCACCATCAGCAACCGGGTGGCCAGCGGCAGGTGAGCCGAGAGCCGTCCGACATAGTCCACCGAGCACTTCGCAATGACCAACCGCACCCGACGAGGGTAGCCGAGCACCCACCGGTCGCCAGCGAGCGGCACTGGCGCGTCGGTGCGATGCTGAGACCGTGTTCGAAGTCCTCACCGGCACCGGTCTCGCCGCCTCGGCGGGGCTGAACGCCTACATACCCCTGCTCATCCTCGGCCTGCTCGGCCGTTACACCGACCTGATCGACCTGCCCAGCGGCTGGACCTGGCTCGGCAACGGCTGGGTCATCGCCATCATGGCCGTGCTGCTCGCCGTGGAGATGGTGGCGGACAAGGTGCCGGTGGTCGACCACATCAACGACGTGGTGCAGACAGTGGTCCGACCCACCGCCGGTGGCCTGGCCTTCGGCGCCGGCTCCTCGTCGGAGACGGTGACGGTCAGCGACCCAGGGAGCTTCTTCTCGTCCCACCAGTGGGTGCCGGTCGTCACCGGCGTACTGCTGGCGTTGGGCGTGCACCTGCTCAAGTCCGCGGCCCGCCCGGTGATCAACGCGACCACCGCCGGAATCGGCGCCCCGGTCGCCAGCACCGCCGAGGACGCCACCAGCGTGGTGGTCTCCCTGGTGGCGATCATCCTGCCGGTGCTGGTGCTCGTCGTCCTGGTCGGCCTGGCGTTCTTCACCTTCTGGTTCTTCCGTCGTCGATCCGAACGACGCCGCGAACGAGAGGCCGCCCGCGCCGCCGGCTTCCGCGTCTGACGCGGCGGATCGGCGGCCCGCGATACCGGGGCTCCACGGGTCGACAAAAGCCTAGTATCGGGGCAAGAGCCTAGAGGAGGTCGGCATGACCGCAGCGTTGGAGATGCCCCGAGTCCAGGAATGTGTGGTCGCCGCGTGCGCGTACAACCAGGCAGGTGACTGCCACGCCTTCGCGATCACCATCGGCAGCATGGATCACGCCCACTGCCACACCTTCGTCGAGTCGCCCGTCCGGGGCGGCGTGGAGAGCCTGATCGCGCAGGTGGGCGCCTGCCAGCGCGCCGACTGCCGGCACAACGAGCAGCTGGAGTGCCACGCGGCGTCGATCAGGGTCGGCCCGGACAACGACATGGCCGACTGCATGACCTACGCCGGCCGCTGACCCACACTGGCCGCTGACCCACGCCGGCCGGCGACCTGCCGGGACAGCGCTCGATCAGGGCAGGTCGTTGGCGTGACGGATGACCGTCACCAGGTCGTCGATGATGCCGGTGAGGGCGAAGTCCTTCGGGGTGAAGACCCGGGCGACCCCGGCCGCCCGGAGGGTGTCCGCGTCACTGGCCGGGATGATGCCGCCCACCACCACCGGCAGGTCGGCCCGGCCGGCGGCGCGCAGCCCGTCGAGCACCGCGGGCACCGCGGCCAGGTGCGACCCGGAGAGCACGGAGAGCCCGACCAGGTCGACGTCCTCCTCGACGGCGGCGGCGACAATCTGCCCCGCGGTCAACCGGATGCCCTGGTAGACGACCTCGAAGCCGGCGTCGCGGGCGCGTACCGCGATCTGCTCCGCGCCGTTGGAGTGCCCGTCCAGGCCGGGTTTGCCGACCAGCAGCCGCAGCCGGCCGCTGCCCAGCTCCCGCGCGGTGGCGGTGACCCGCTCGCGGACCGCCACGAGGCCCGGCTCCCCACCACCGCCGGTGGCACCGGCCAGGCCGGTCGGTGCCCGGTACTCGCCGAAGACCTGGCGCAGCGCGCCGGCCCACTCGCCGGTGGTCACCCCGGCCCGCACACACTCCAGGGTGGCCGGCATCAGATTGGTGGTGGTCGCGGCGTCCGCGCGCAGCCGGGCCAGCGCCGCGTCGACGCCGGCCGCGTCCCGGTCGGCCCGCCACCGGCGTACGCCGTCCACGGCGGCCGCCTCGACCGCGGGATCGACCTGCTCGACCGCGTCCGCGCCTGCGGCGGTCAGCGGGGAGGGTTCGGTGGCGGTGTACCGGTTGACCCCGACCACCACGTCGGCACCGGACTCCATCCGGCGACGGCGCTCGGCCAGCGACGCGACAAGCGCGCTCTTGAGGTAGCCGGTCTCCACTGCGGCGACGACGCCGCCCAGCTCCAGCACCTTGTCCAGCTCGACCCGCGCCCCGGTGACGACCTCGTCGACGAGCGCGGTCATCACGTGCGAGCCGGCGAAGAGGTCGGGATATTCGAGCAGATCCGACTCGTACGCCAGGACCTGCTGCATCCGCAGCGACCACTGCTGGTCCCACGGACGGGGCAGGCCGAGCGCCTCGTTCCAGGCGGGCAGCTGGACCGCGCGGGCCCGGGCGTCGCGGGACATCGTCACGCCGAGCATCTCCAGCACGATGCGCTGGATGTTGTTCTCCGGCTGCGCCTCGGTGAGGCCGAGCGAGTTGACCTGCACCCCGTAGCGGAACCGCCGTTGTCTGGCGTCGGTGACCCCGTACCGGTTCCGGGTGATCTCGTCCCAGAGCACGCCGAACGCGCGCATCTTGGCGATCTCCTCGACGAAGCGCACCCCGGCGTTGACGAAGAACGAGATCCGCTGGACCACGTCACCCATCCGCTCGGCCGGGACCTGGCCGGAGTCCCGGACCGCGTCGAGCACGGCGACCGCTGTGGCCAGCGCGAAGCCGACCTCCTGCACGGGCGTGGCGCCGGCCTCCTGGAGGTGGTACGAGCAGATGTTGACCGGGTTCCACCGGGGCATCTCGCGCAGCGTGTACGCCACCACGTCGGCGGTGAGCCGCAGCGACGCCGCCGGCGGAAAGATGTAGGTGCCCCGGGACAGGTACTCCTTGATGATGTCGTTCTGGGTGGTGCCGGCGCAGCGGGCCAGGTCGGCGCCCTGCTCCAGCCCGACGGTGCCGTACAGGGCGAGCAGCCACATCGCCGGGGCGTTGATGGTCATCGAGGTGTTCGTGTCGGCGAGCGGGAGACCGTCGAAAAGCGCCCGCATGTCGCCGAGGTGGGCCACCGGCACGCCGACCCGCCCGACCTCGCCGGCGGCGAGTTCGTGGTCCGGGTCGTACCCGGTCTGGGTGGGCAGGTCGAAGGCGACCGACAGGCCGGTCTGCCCCTTCGCCAGGTTGCGGCGGAAGAGGGCGTTGGTCGCCGCGGCCGACGAGTGGCCGGCGTAGGTGCGCATCACCCACGGGCGGTCCCGCTCGGGCAGCCGCCCGGGGAATGCCGTCTCATCCATGGCCGGAGTCTAAGTTACCGTTCAGTAAAAGGAGCTGTGGAAAACCACACAGGTCCATGTCGGGGACGACCGGGTGGCAAGCGCCCGCAGTGGCGTGGACCGCCACACCCCGGGCACCACCCGGCCCAGGCCAGGACGCACACTGGACGGCATGGATGACGAGCTGGCCATCTCCGTCCGAGGGCTGCGCAAGGCGTACGGCGACAACGTGGCGGTGGCGGGCGTGGACCTGGACGTCCACCGGGGCGAGGTGTTCGCGTTGCTCGGCCCGAACGGCGCCGGCAAGACCACCACGGTGGAGATCCTGGAGGGCTACCGCCGCCGGGACGCCGGCGAGGTCACAGTCCTCGGCGTCGATCCGGCCCGACCGGATGCCGACTGGCGCTCCCGGGTCGGCATCGTGCTCCAGGGCACCGGCGAGTTCGACGAGCTGACAGTGGCCGAGGTGATCCGGCACTTCTCCGGCTTCTACCCCGACGCGGACGACCCGGACAAGGTGATCGAGCGGGTCGGGCTGGCCGACAAGGCGAAGGCCCGGACGCACACCCTCTCCGGCGGGCAGAAGCGCCGCCTGGACGTGGCCCTGGGCATCGTCGGCCGTCCCGAGCTGCTCTTCCTCGACGAGCCGACCACCGGTTTCGACCCGGAGGCCCGCCGCGAGTTCTGGGAGCTGATCCGCGATCTCGCCGCGGCCGGCACCACAATCGTGCTCACCACCCACTACCTGGACGAGGCCGAGGCCCTCGCCGACCGGGTCGGCGTGATCGCCGGCGGCCGGCTGGTCGAGGTCGCCGCCCCCAACCGGCTGGGCAATCGGCAGGAGGCCCTCGCGACGGTCTCCTGGCGTACCCCGGAAGGGACGCGGGAAAGCGCGCAGAGCGCGACGCCGACGGCCTTCGTGGCCGACCTCGCCGCGCGCTACGGCGGCGAGGTCCCCGGGCTCACGGTGACCCGGCCGACCCTGGAGGACGTCTACCTCACCATGATCGGACACGCGCGATGACGACCACGACGAAGCCGGCGACGCCGGTCACCGCGACTCGCGGCCGGCGGCCGGGTGCCGGCGCGCTCGCCCTGCGCCAGGGCCGACTGGAGATCACCCAGTTCCTGCGCAGTCGGGAGTCGGTCGTCTTCACGATGGGCTTCCCCATCATCATGATCCTGATCTTCGCGTCGATCTTCGACGGCACGATCGGCGGCGGGGTCAAGTTCACCCAGTACTTCATCACCGGCATGATCGCGACCGGCCTGATGACTGTGAGCTTCCAGAACCTCGGCATCTGGATCCCGATCGAGCGGGACCGGGGCGTGCTCAAGCGCTACCGGGGCACGCCGATGCCGAAGTGGGTCTGGTTCGCCGGCAAAGTGATCATGGTGGTGGCGATCGGCATCGCCGAGACGGTCCTGCTGTTGGCCGTCGCGGTGGCGCTGTTCGACCTCGACCTGCCGGGCACCGCCGCGAAGTGGTTCACCTTCGGCTGGGTAGCTGTGCTCGGGGTGACCGCGTGCACCCTGTGCGGCATCGCGATCTCGTCGCTGGCCCGCACCGCCCGCAGCGGCTCGGCGGTGGTCACCCCCGTCGCCCTGGTGCTCCAGTTCATCTCCGGGGTGTTCTTCGTCTTCACCGACCTGCCCACCTGGATGCAGCAGGTGGCGGCGCTGTTCCCGCTCAAGTGGATGTGCCAGGGGCTGCGGTCGGTGTTCCTGCCGGAGAGCTTCGGCGCCCAGGAGCCGGGCGGCTCGTTCGAGCTGGGCCGGGTGGCGGTGGTGCTGGCCCTGTGGTGCGTGATCGGTGTGGTGCTCTGCCTGACCACCTTCCGCTGGACCACCAAGCGCGACGGCTGAGCGGCCGACCGGGGCGGACGCCCGCCCCGGTCGCCACGACTCAGTACGTGTAGAAGCCCTTGCCGGTCTTGCGGCCCAGGTCGCCGGCGGTGACCATCCGCTGGAGCAGCTCCGGCGGGAAGAACTTCTCGTCGGCGGTGTCGGTGTAGATGTTCTTCGAGGCGTGCAGCAGCACGTCCACGCCGGTCAGGTCGGTGGTGGCCAGCGGGCCCATCGCGTGCCCGAAGCCCAGCCGGCAGGCGGTGTCCAGGTCCTCCGCGGACACCACCCCGGACTCGACCAGCTTGACCGCCTCCATCACCAGGGCGGAGATCAGCCGGGTGGTGACGAAGCCGGCGATGTCCCGGTTGACCACGACGACCGTCTTACCGATCTCCTCGGCGAAGGCCCGCGCGGTGTCCAGCGTGGCGTCGCTGGTCTTGTAACCGCGCACCAGCTCGCAGAGCTGCATCATCGGCACCGGGGAGAAGAAGTGGGTGCCGACCACCGCCTCGGGCCGCTCGGTCACCGCGGCGATCTGGGTGACCGGGATCGCCGAGGTGTTGGTGGCGAGCACCGCGTCCGACTTGCAGATCTTGTCCAGGGCGCGGAACACCTCGTGCTTGATCTCCAGGCGCTCGAAGACCGCCTCGACCACGATGTCCGCGTCGGCCGCCGCCTCCAGGTCGGTGGTCGGGGTGATCCGAGCCAGCGTCGCCTCGACCTCGGACGCCTCGATCTTGCCCTTCTCGGCGAACTTCTCCAGTGACTTCCGAATACCGCCGAGACCCCGGGTGGTGGCCGCGTCGTCCAGGTCGCGCAGCGTCACCTGCCAGCCCGCCTGCGCCGCCACCTGGGCGATGCCGGAGCCCATCAGCCCGGCCCCGACGACCGCGAGTCGACCCGCCATCTGCTTCTCCCTCGCTGCGATTGAGTGCCTGCCTGCACCCTAGTCGGCGAGCCTGAACGATGGCTAAGTGGCGGTCGGGCCGGGGTCGTGCGGGCCTCAGATCTCCAGTGCCGGCTCCTCCGGCGTGGTGCCCCGCTCGACCGCCACCCCGAGCGCACGCAGGTCGGCGACGAAGTCCGGGTAGCCCCGGTCGACGTGGTGCACGTGGGAGACCTCGGTGACCCCCTCCGCGCAGAGTCCGGCAATGATCAACCCTGCTCCGGCCCGGATGTCGGTGGCCCGCACCGGGGCACCGGAGAGCCGATCCCGGCCCCGGACCACAGCGTGGTGCCCGTCGGTCTTGATGTCCGCGCCGAGCCGCATCATCTCGTTGGCGAACATGAACCGGCCGTCGAAGATGTTCTCGGTGATCAGGGAGGCGCCGTCACTGACGGCCGCCAGCCCGATCGCCATCGGCAGCAGATCGGTGGCGAAGCCGGGGTACGGCAGCGTCACCACGTCCACCGCCCGGGGCCGCTCGTCCATCCGTACGCGGAAGCCGTCTGCCCGGGTCTCCACCAGCCCGCCGGCGGCCACCACCTTGTCCAGGGCGACCTCCAGGAAGGCCGGGTCCAGCCCGGTCACCGTCACGTCGCCCCGGGTCATCGCCGCGCCGAACGCCCAGGTGCCGGCGACGATCCGGTCCCCCACAGTGGCGTGGCGCACCGGACGCAGACCGGGCACACCGGTGATGCGCAACGTCGACGTGCCCGCGCCGACGATGCGCGCGCCCATCTGGTTGAGCATCGTGCAGATGTCGACGATCTCCGGCTCCCGGGCGGCGTTGTCGATCATCGTGGTGCCCTGGGCCAGCACCGCCGCCATCACCAGGTTCTCGGTCGCGCCGACGCTGGGGAAATCCAGCACGATGTCCGCGCCGCGCAGCCCGTGCGGGGCGGAGGCGATGACGAACCCGTGCTCACCGGAGATCTCCGCGCCCATCCGGGTCAGCCCGGAGATGTGCATGTCCAACCCCCGCGAGCCGATCGCGTCGCCGCCGGGATGGGCCACCCGCACGTACCCCCGGCGGGCCAGCAACGGGCCGAGCACGCAGATCGACGCACGCAACCGGCGGACCAGGTCGTAGTCGGCCTCCGCGCCCGGCTGCTCGGGTACGTCGATCGTCACCGACCGGGACCGGGCCACGCCGCCACGGGCGACCATCGGGTCGACCGGGTCGTCCGCGTCGAACTGGACGTCGCAGCCCAGCCGACGCAGCACCTCCCCCATGATCGCGATGTCGGTGATCCGGGGGACGTTGGTGATCACACTGCGGCCCGGCGCGAGCAGCGCGGCGGCCATCAGCTTCAACGCCGAGTTCTTGGCACCGACCACGTGCACGGTGCCGGACAGTCGGGCGTCACCACGTACCCGGATGACGTCGACGTCGTTGACCGCCGAATCGCCGGCGTCGCCGGGACCCACCACCACCGGCCAGCCGGCGGTGCTGTCCGGCCGCGCCGGGATCGTCAGGTCGGGAATCCGTAGGCTGTGCGTCATGGCCGTCCACCTCACGCGCATCTACACCAAGGCCGGCGACGCCGGCATGACCAGGCTGAGCAACAACGAGCAGGTGCCGAAGACCGATCCACGGATCGCCGCGTACGCGGATGTCGACGAGTGCAACGCGGCGATCGGCGTCGCGCTCGCGCTGGGAAACCTCGACGAGGAGCTTCGCGGCGTGCTGGGGTCGGTGCAGAACGACCTGTTCGACGTCGGCGCCGACCTGTCCACCCCGGTCGAGCCGGAGCCGAAGTACCCACCGCTGCGGGTCACCGAGGAGTACGTCGAGCGCCTGGAGGGCTGGTGCGACGAGTACAACGCACGCCTGAGCAAGCTCGACTCCTTCATCCTCCCCGGCGGCACCGCGGGTGCGGCGCTGCTGCACGTGGCGCGGACCGTCGCCCGGCGTGCCGAACGGGCAGCGTGGGCGCTGGTCAGCCACGATCCGGAACGAACCAGCACGCTCCCGGCAAAGTATCTCAACCGGCTCTCCGATCTGCTCTTTATCCTGTCAAGAACGGCAAATCCGGCAGGAGACGTGCTATGGGTGCCGGGCGGCAAGCGCTGAACGTCGGGCTCCGCACCACGTCGAGGTCTGGTTTCCCACTCTGCCCGCCACCACGCGTAGCCAAGCGGGACCATCCCAGCCACCAGAACACCCCGACATCAAGAAAACCGAGTCGATCACCAGGCCTGCGCGCTGCGCGGGGCCGGCTCGCTACGCGCACCGAGGAGGCAGGACCCAGCCGCATCGGTAACGGCAGGTGATCAAAGCCCGCGCCGAGCCGGCGGACAGTGCCCAACGAAGGGTTTCCGGGGGAGCCCGCCCGGCGCAGGGATCAAGCCTGACCGCCCGGAGCCGGGCGGGCTCCCCCGGAAACCGAGAAGAGCAACCACAGAAAGAGCCGATCAGGCAGCCGGCCAGTCCTGGGAGGCCATACGCGGCGAGACCGCCCCCGGAGGGGCGGCCTCGAGCCAGGAGAGAAAACCGGTCACTGTCGATCGCGCCATGGCGATCTCCACCGGTGCGTGGTCACTGGTACAGCGGAGGATCACCCAGTCGGCCGGCATGGAGAAGCGTTCCTGACCTTCGGGCAACCGGCGGCGCTCCACAGCCAGCCCCTTGCGGGAGAGAACCCGCTTGGGCCGGATCGCGAAGCTGAACATCCGGTACCAGCGCAGCTCGTCACCCGCGAACCGGCCGAAGCCGGGCGACCAGCCGCGGCCGTCGAGCATGGTGGAGACCCGGACGCTGAGCCGGATGATGCCACCGCTGCGGGTGACCAGAGCTCGCCGGACGAAGAGGATCAGAAGCGCGCCGAGGATGACGACAACGCCGATTCCGAATCCTTCGACGATCTCCATCCCCGGTGTGGCTCAGCGGCTCTGCGCGGAGACCGGGGTTGCGCTCTCGGCCAGCACGGTGACCCCGTCGGCGCTCACCGAGAGGAAGCCGCCGGCCACCTCGTAGGCGACCTGCTCGCCGCCGGCGAGCTTGATGCGTACCTGGCCGGGCTCGGCGAGTTGGCCGAGCAGCGGCGCGTGCCCCGGCAGGACACCGAGCTCGCCTTCGGTCGTCCGGGCGACGACCATCTCGGCGTCACCGGACCAGACCTTCTCCTCGACGGCGACGAGCTCGACGTGAAGCTGCTGTGCCACGCTGTCTCCTTGCTGCGGCTACGGATTGCCGAAAGTCTAGCCTGACGACGCGGCGCGCCCAACGCGGGTGGGGACAACGCCGACCTGACTACTTGGCCTTGTTGACGAATTCTGGGTGCTCCAGCAGGAACGGGTCGAGTTGCTCGTTGTGCAGAGCGGTGAAGAAGTCCGGAACACCCTCCTGGAACTGCTCGCCCAGGTACTTACTGCCCTCGAAGACCCCGCCGCCGGGCAGCTTGATCATCTCGATGGTGTTCGGGCGGATGTCCTTCAGGGCTAGCCCGAAGTCGACAACGCTGTTGCCTCGACCGCTGAAGATCAACGACTGGCCGGCGGCGCGGAGCACCTTGTCCAGCTTGATCGGGTTGGACACCACGTCGGCGCTGAACGCCTGGCCCACCATGGCCTTGACGAACTGCTGCTGGTGGCGCTGCCGACCGTAGTCGGAATCCGGAACGCCGTTCTTCGGGTAGCGCTGCCGGACGTAGTCCAGTGCCTGCCACCCACTCAGGTGCCGGTTGCCCTTCTTGTAGATCGCCTGCGGGCCGACGTAGCCCTCACCACGGGTGTTGCCCGGCCGCGGCTTTCCGTCCGGCTGCTTGTGCTCGGACTTCACGTCGCGCTCGATGTACATGTCGACACCGCCCATGGCGTCGACGATCTTCTGGAAACCGGTGAAGTTGATGATCGCGCCGGCGTCGAAGCGCTTGATGCCCGTGACGTTCTGCACTGTGGCGGCCAGCAACTCGAAGCCCCGCGCCGCGTCGGGGTTGGCCCCCGGCACCTTGCTGCCGAAGGACATCGCGGCGTTGATCTTCGTGGTCTCACCCGGGAAGTCGGCCTTCTTGAACGCCGGGATCCGCACGTAGAGGTCACGAGGCAGCGAGAACAGGTAGGCCCGGTCCATCGAGGCCGGCACGTGCAACACCATGATCGAGTCGGCCAGCGGCGCGGCCGTCGGCGTACGCGGGTCGATGCCGACGAGCAGGATGTTCAGCGGACCCTTGATGTCGCTCTTCTTCGCCTGGGCGCCCGCCGCCTGGTCGCCGAAGAGGTCGGCCTTGCCGACGGACCCCTCGTAGCGGGCCATGAGCACCTCGGTGCCGACCAGCACGGCGCCGCTGAGCACGGTCAGCACGGTGCCGAACACCGTGCAGATCCTGGCCCATCGCGGCACACCTCGCCAGATGGACGGCTTGCGGCCACTCTTGCCGGCCTTACCCACGAGCAGCTCCGTTCGTTACGCCCACGACGAGGAAGACGGGCGCACGTCGTCGAAAGGTTGCAGAGATCAACGCTCGTTCAGGTGAGCGCGGAACGAACCGTAGCTCGGGAGCCGCGGAAGTGACGACCACGAGTAACGGACCGCGACGATGGTAAGACGCGAACATGAACAAAAGACTGCCCCGGCATTGCCGGGGCAGTCTTTTTGCTACGAATCGGATGAGAGCTGGGTCAGCTCTTCATCAGCTCCTCAGCCTTGCGCTCCAGGTCCTCGAGACCGCCGCACATGAAGAACGCCTGCTCGGGGAAGTGGTCGTACTCACCCTCGCTGATCTTGCGGAACGCCTCGATGGTCTCCTTGATCGGGACCGTCGAGCCCGGCACGCCGGTGAACTGCTCCGCCGCGTAGGTGTTCTGCGAGAGGAAGCGCTCGATCCGCCGGGCGCGAGCCACGGTGATCTTGTCTTCCTCGGAGAGCTCCTCGATACCGAGGATGGCGATGATGTCCTGCAGGTCGCGGTAGCGCTGCAGGATCCGCTTCACCTCGGTGGCTACCTGGAAGTGCTCGGCGCCGACGAACTCCGGGGCGAGGATCCGGGACGAGGACGCCAGCGGGTCCACGGCCGGGTAGATGCCCTTGTCGGAGATCGACCGCTCCAGGTTGGTGGTCGCGTCCAGGTGGGCGAACGTGGTGGCCGGGGCGGGGTCGGTGTAGTCGTCCGCCGGCACGTAGATCGCCTGCATGGAGGTGATGGCCTGGCCCCGGACGGAGGTGATCCGCTCCTGGAGCTCGCCCATCTCGTCGGCCAGGGTCGGCTGGTAACCCACGGCGCTCGGCATACGGCCGAGCAGGGTGGACACCTCCGAACCGGCCTGCGTGAAGCGGAAGATGTTGTCGATGAAGAGCAGCACCTCCTGCTTCTTCACGTCCCGGAAGTACTCGGCCATGGTCAGCGCGGAGAGCGCCACCCGCAGCCGGGTGCCCGGCGGCTCGTCCATCTGGCCGTAGACCAGCGCGGTCTTGTCGATGACGCCGGACTCGGTCATCTCGGCGATGAGGTCGTTGCCCTCACGGGTGCGCTCACCCACGCCGGCGAACACCGAGGTGCCACCGAAGTTGCGGGCGACCCGGGTGATCATCTCCTGGATGAGCACCGTCTTGCCCACGCCCGCGCCGCCGAACAGGCCGATCTTGCCGCCCTTGACGTACGGGGCGAGCAGGTCGATGACCTTGATGCCGGTCTCCAGCATCTCGGTCTTCGGCTCGAGGTCCGCGAAGGCCGGGGCCTTGCGGTGGATGCCCCACCGGTCGTCGGCCTCGAACGTCTCGCCCTCTTTGAGGTTGAGCACCTCGCCGATCGCGTTGAACACCTTGCCCTTGACCGCGTCGCCCACCGGCACCGTGATCGGCTCGCCGCGGTCGCGCACCTCGGCGCCACGGACCAGGCCGTCGGTCGGCTGCATCGAGATGGCACGGACCAGGTTGTCACCCAGGTGCTGGGCAACCTCCAGGGTCAGCGTCTTCTCACCGCCGGACAGGTTCACCTTCACGTTCAAGGCGTTGAACAGGGGCGGCATGGCGTCGCGCGGGAACTCGGCGTCGACGACCGGGCCGATGACCCGGACCACGCGACCCGTGGCCGTCTTGGTCTCTACTGGTGCAGTCATCACACTTCACTTCCCGACGCGGCCAGCGCGTTGGCGCCGCCGACGATCTCGCTGATCTCCTGGGTGATCCCGGCCTGGCGAGCCGAGTTCATCTCGCGCGTGTACTTCTCGATCATCTCTTCGGCGTTGTCGGTGGCGCTCTTCATCGCCCGCCGCCGTGCCGCCGACTCACTCGCCGCCGACTCGATCAACGCCGCGTAGATCCGCGTGTTGATGTACCTCGGCAGGAGCGCGTCGAGCAGCGCCTCCGCCTCCGGCTCGAACTCGTACGCCGGCAGCAACCCCTCGGAGCGCGGCCGGTCCTCCACCTGCATCGGACCGATGACCTTGGTCACCGGGTTCTGCGTCATGAGCGAGTGGAACTCGGTGTAGACGATGTGCAACTCGTCGACCCCGAGCACCCCGTCCGCTCCGGCGCCGCCGTCGACGTCGTCCGCACCGGCAGTGAACGCCTTGATCAGCGTCTCACCAACGGTACGGGCGTCCTCGAACGACGGCTGCTCGCTGAAGCCGGTCCAGTTCGCCTCGATCGGCCGCTCGCGGAACCGGTAGAACCCGACGCCCTTACGCCCGATGACGTAGAGCACCGGCTCCTTGCCGTCCGCCTTGAGCCGCGCGATCAGCGACTCCGCCATCCTGATCGCGTTGGAGCTGTAGCCGCCGGCCAGGCCACGGTCGCTGGTGACCAACAGGACGCCGGCCCGCCGCACCCGCTCACGCGGGGTGAGCAGCGGGTGGTCGATCCGCGCGTTGGACGCCAGCGCCGTGAGCACACCGGTGATGGCCTGGGCGTACGGCAGGGACGCCTGCACCCGGGCCTGAGCCTTGGCGATCCGGCTCGTCGCCACGAGCTCCATCGCCTTGGTGATCTTCTTCATCGACTTCGCCGAGCGGATCCGTTGACGAAGAACGCGTACCTGGGCCGCCATGGGATCAGCTCTCGGCCGGGCGGTCGGTCGCGCCGTCGCGGAAGCGGGTCACCGTCTCGCGGTTCTCGTCGCCCTCAAGCGGCGCGGCCGGCGCGTCGTTGACCTTGCGCTCGTCCTCCTTGCCGAGGAAGACCTGCTTGAACTCGGCGATCGCGCTGTCCAGCGAGCCGATGATGTCATCGTTCCACTGGTTGTCGGCGATGCCGGCCAGCACACCCTGGTGCTTGTGCCGCAGGTACTGGAGGAACTCGGCCTCGAAGCGCCGAACCTCGCCCACCGGGATGTCGTCCAGCTTGCCCTCGGTGCCGGCCCAGACCGAGACGACCTGCTCCTGCACCGGGAACGGCGAGTAGTTCGGCTGCTTGAGCAGCTCGACCAGGCGCGAACCGCGGTCCAGCTGGGCCCGGGAGGCCCGGTCCAGGTCGGAGGCGAAGGCGGCGAACGCCTCCAGCTCGCGGTACTGGGCCAGGTTGAGCCGCAGCGAACCGGCGACCTTCTTCATCGGCTTCACCTGCGCGGCGCCACCGACTCGGGAGACCGAGGTACCGACGTTGATCGCCGGACGAACGCCCTGGTTGAACAGGTCGGTCTCCAGGAAGATCTGGCCGTCGGTGATCGAGATGACGTTGGTCGGGATGAAGGCCGAGATGTCGTTGGCCTTCGTCTCGATGATCGGCAGACCGGTCATCGAGCCGCCACCCAGCTCGTCGGAGAGCTTCGCGCAGCGCTCCAGCAGGCGGGAGTGCAGGTAGAAGACGTCACCCGGGTACGCCTCACGGCCCGGCGGGCGACGCAGCAGCAGCGACACGGCGCGGTACGCCTCGGCCTGCTTGCTCAGGTCGTCGAAGACGATCAGGACGTGCTTGCCGCCGTACATCCAGTGCTGCCCGATGGACGAGCCGGTGTACGGGGCGAGGTACTTGAAGCCGGCCGGGTCGGAGGCCGGGGAGGCGACGATGGTGGTGTACTCCATCGCGCCCGCCTCCTCGAGCTGCCCCTTGATGGAGGCGATCGTGGAGGCCTTCTGGCCGATGGCGACGTAGATGCAGCGAACCTGCTTCTTCGGGTCGCCGGTGCGCCAGTTGTCCCGCTGGTTGAGGATGGCGTCCAGGGCGACAGTGGTCTTACCGGTCTTCCGGTCACCGATGATCAGCTGCCGCTGGCCCCGACCGATCGGGGTCATCGCGTCGATGGCCTTGATGCCGGTCTGCAGCGGCTCGTCGACGGACTGCCGGGACATCACGTTCGGAGCCTGCAGCTCCAGCTCGCGGAAGCCCTCGTTGGCGATGTCGCCGAGCGCGTCGATCGGCTCACCGAGCGCGTTGACCACGCGGCCGAGGAAGGCGTCGCCGACCGGAACGGAGAGAACCCGCTCGGTGCGCTTGACGCGCTGCCCTTCCTCCAGCTTGGCGGAGTCACCGAGAACGACGACGCCGATCTCCCGGACGTCGAGGTTCAACGCCACGCCGAGCGTGCCGTCCTCGAACTCCAGGAGCTCGTTGGTCATGGTCGAGGGCAGGCCCTCGACGTGGGCGATACCGTCGCCGGTGTCGGCGACGGTGCCGACCTCCTCGCGGGAGACGTCGGACGAGTAGGAAGAGACGTAGCGCTCCAGGGCGCCGCGGATCTCCTCCGTCGAGATGGTCAGCTCGGCCATCCTCTGCTTCCTTAAAATTCAGGGGCCCGGGATACCTAGTACCGACCGGTCCGAATGGCGTCTGTCATTCCGGGCACTGAGCGATCCAGTCACCCCGATGCTGGGCGGCGGAGCCGCTCAGCGCCGGGGCGGCGAAGCCACCGCATTGCTGGGCGGCGGAGCCGCTCAGCGCTTCGCGAGCGCGTTGCGGGTCTCGTTGAGGCGGCGCAAAATGGTGCCGTCGTACAGGTCGGAGCCGACCCGCACGCTCACGCCACCCAGGACGTGGGGGTCCACCGTCTGCTTGACGGAGACCTCTCGACCGTATATCGCGCTGAGGCTCGCACCCAGCCGGCGCTCGTCCTCGTCACTCAACGGGGCCGCGACGGTCACGTACGCCACCTGCCGGTCGCGTCGCTCGGCGGCGAGTTCCACCAGCCGGGTGAGCGCGCCGGTGAAGGAGCGCCCGCCGTACCCGCCGAGTGCGACCTCGACGAGGCGGACGGTGACCGGACGGGCCTTGTCGGCGAGCAGCTCGCGAGCCAGGGTGGCCCGCTGCTCGACCGGGGCGACCGGGTCGGCGAGCGTGTTGCTCAGCGCCGACTGACCGGCCACTACCTGACCGAAGCGGAACAGCTCGTCCTCGACCTCGCCCAGCTCGCCGGCCTTGTCGGCGCTGGCCAGCAGCGCCTCCACGCCCAGCCGCTCGGCGCCGTCGAGCAGCTCCGACGGTGCCGACCATCGGCCGGCGACCAGCGACACGAGCAGGTCGAGCGCGTCCGCGCCGATCCGCCCGCCGAGCATGTCGCCGAGCAGAGCGCCGCGATCCTCGCCGGACCGGGACGGCTCGGAGAGCGCCCGGCGCAGCCGCGGCTCACGCCGCAGCAGGGTCGCCACGGAGAGGATGGCGTCGGCGGTGGAGGCCACCGCTGACGGCTCCGCGCCGCGGACGTACGCGTCGAGGCGCTCGGCCGCGACCTTGTACGACTCCCGGCTGGCGGCCTGCATCAGCGGGCCCCCGTGCTCTCGAGGCCGCTCAGGAACCGGTCGACGGTGCCCTTACGCCGCGCCTCGTCGGCCAGCGACTCGCCAACGATCTTGCTGGCCAGGTCCACCGCGATGGTGCCGACCTCCGCGCGCAGCTCGCGCACGATGGTGGCCCGCTCGGCGGCGAGCGCGTCCTTGCCCGCCTGGATGACCCGGTCGGACTCTTCTCGCGCCTTGGCGAGGATGTCCTGCCGGATGCCCTCGGCGTCGGCCCGCGCGTCGTCACGGATCTTGGCGGCGTCGGTCCGGGCCTCAGCGAGCTGGGCACGGTACTGCTCGAGCAGCTGGTTCGCCTCGGCCTGAGCAGCCTCGGCGCGCTTGATGCCGCCCTCGATCGCGTCGACCCGAGCCTGGAACGTCTGCTCCATGCGCGGGAAGACGAACTTCATCAGCACGAAGCAGAGCACGGCGAAGGCCACCGAACCGACCACGATCTCCTGCCAGAGCGGGATGATCGGGTTGTGGGCGGACTCACCACCCTCGGCGGCGAGGAAGTACATGGAAGACCTCCCGGTCGAAAGGGCTGGATCAGGCGGCGGAGCCGGCCCAGATGAAGCCGAACGCGATGCCCAGCAGCGCGAGCGCCTCGATGACGGCGAAGCCGATCCAGACGTACGGCAGGGTCATCCGGGACGACTCCGGCTGGCGGGCGGTCGACTGGATGTAGGCAGCGAAGACCAGGCCAACGCCGATGCCCGGGCCGATGGCGGCGAGACCGTAGCCGATGGCAGCGGTGCTACCGGTGACCTCGGCGAGAACGCTAGCGTCCATTGGTGTGGTTCCTCCTGGTTATCACACGTGACTCTCACGCGGGACGACAACGGATGGTGCGGGTGGATCAGTGCTCTTCGGCGAGCGCGCCCTGCACGTAGCTGGCGGTGAGGACGGTGAAGACGTATGCCTGCAGGCAGATCACCAGGAACTCGAGGAAGGTGAGCGCGATGGTCATCACCCAGGAGAGCACCGAGACCGGGGCCAGCCAGGCGTTGGCGCTCAGCATCGCGAAGCCGCCGAGCGTGAAGACCAGCAGGAGCATGTGGCCGGCGAACATGTTCGCGAAGAGACGCACCGCGAGCGAGAACGGCCGGACGATGAAGGTCGAGAAGAGCTCGATCGGGATCAGCAGCGGCAGGATGTACCAGGGTGCCGGCGGGATCAGCGAGTTCTTGAAGTACTTGACGAAGCCGTGCTTCTTGATGCCGATGTAGTTGAACAGCACGTAGCTGATGATCGCGAGAATCGCCGGGAAGGCGATGTGCGAGTTCGGCGAGATCTGGAAGAGCGGGATGATCGCGAACGCGTTCGTCAGCAACACGAAGCAGAACAGCGTCGTGAAGTAGGGAGCGAACCGCACACCCGCGTGCCCGATCATGTCGACCGCGATGTTGTTACGCACGAAGCCGTAGATCGACTCGGCGAACCACTGCTTCTTGGTCGGCACCAACTGCGGGTTCCGGTAGCTCGCCAGGAAGAAGATGATCAGGACGCCGACCGCGATCCAGACCATCGCCGTGATCTTGGTGAACCAGTACGAGTTCTCCGCACCCCAGGGCAGGATGCTGGGCAGGTAGAAGTCGTCCACACTGGGTGGGAATCCCGCCTGGCCCGCTGCCAGAACGTTCGCCTGTCCGAACACCGCGTCCCTTCCTAAGTAGGCGTGCCGAGTCGGCGGATGACCAGGATGATGCCCCCAGCCATACCGAGCACGACGCCGATCCCGGTGGCGACGCCGCCGGTGTCGAGCCACTGGTCAACAACCCAACCGATGAAACCCCACACGAGCATGCCTCCGATGAGGTAGCTGAGCGCGGTCCAACCCTGACCGGCACCGGACGGATAATCGTCCGGTTCACCGGCGGGACGGGGGGTTTGGTCACCAGCCATGACGGGGCGAACGATATCAGCCGGGAAGACGAGGCTGTGCCTCACCCCCCGCACAACCGTGGTTGTGTGGGCTTCTCGTGGGCGCCGTCGTCTGTGGGCACGCTACTCCCCTTCCGCCCGTCGGAAAATGACCGGAGGCCGACACATTGCCGCGCGTCCGAAAGGTGGGACGACCGTCAGGTCAACTCTGCGCCCGACGAGCGTGCACCGTGGTCAGCCACCAGATGTGCACCGCAGTCCACACTGCCACCCCGGCGACGATGCCGAGGCAGAGAGGGATCAACCCGGGCCAACCGGTCGACGCCACCGCCACCATCACCACACCCAGCAGGCTGAACTTCAGCACGTACAGCCCCAGGCCGAGCGGCAGCAGCAACTGCGGGTTGGTCTGGTCGGCCCGGGCCAGCACCACAGTGGTGAGGGTGTAGCTGAGCACCGTGACGCCCACGCCGGCCGCCGCGCCGAGCGCTGCCGTCACGCCGCCGGTCAACCCCCCCACCACGGCGGCGACCGCCGCGAGCGCCGCCGACGCGCCCAACAGCACCGGCAGGTGCCGCAGCCGCCACCGCCGGTCGGTGTCCGGCCCGACCACCCCGGGCTCAGCCACGGGGGTACGCCGGGAACGCCGCGACCAGCTCGGACACCTCGGCACCGAGCCGGGTCAACTCGTCGGCCCCGCCCGGAACAGCGGGATCGGTGCGCACCGCACGGGCGATCAGCGTCGCCACCTGGCGCAGCTCCCCCTCGCGCATCCCCTGCGTGGTGACGCTCGGCGTGCCCACCCGGATACCGGAGGCCACCATCGGGGGCTGCGGGTCGTACGGGATGGCGTTCTTGTTCAGGGTGATCGACGCGGCGTCGCAGCGGCGCTCGGCCTCGGCGCCGGTCACCCCCAGCTCCCGCAGGTCGATCAGGGCGAGGTGGGTGTCGGTGCCACCGGACACCGGGCGCATCCCCTCGTCGGCCAGCCCGGCGGCGAGCGCCTGGGCGTTGCTGACCACCTGCCGGGCGTACGTCTGGAACTCCGGCTGGGCGGCCTCGCGCAGCGCGACCGCCTTGGCCGCGACCGCGTGCATCAGCGGGCCGCCCTGGGTGAACGGGAAGACCGCCTTGTCGATCCGCTGGGCCAGCGACTCGCGGCACAGGATCATGCCGCCGCGCGGCCCGCGCAGCACCTTGTGGGTGGTGGCGCAGACGACATCGGCGTACGGCACCGGAGACGGGATCGCCCGACCGGCGACCAGACCGATGAAGTGCGCCGCGTCCACCATCAGGTACGCGCCGACCTCGTCGGCGATCTCCCGGAACCGCGCGAAGTCGATCAGGCGCGGGTACGCGGTGGCCCCACAGATGATCAGCTTGGGTCGGTGCGCCCGCGCCAGGTCCCGTACCTCGTCGTAGTCGATCTGCTCGGTGTCCGGCCGGACCGGGTAGCCGACCGGGTGGAACCACTTGCCGGAGAAGTTCACCCGACTGCCGTGGGTGAGGTGCCCGCCGTGCGGCAGGTCCATCGCCAGCACCGTGTCCCCCGGCTGCACCAACGCGGCGTACGCGGCCAGGTTGGCGCTCGCCCCGGAGTGCGGCTGGAGGTTGGCGTGCTCGGCCCCGAACAGCTCCTTGGCCCGGGCGATGCCGATCTCCTCGGCCCGGTCCACCTCGGCGCAGCCGCCGTAGTAGCGCCGACCCGGGTAACCCTCGGCGTACTTGTTGGTCAGCGTCGAACCGAGCGCGGCCAGCACCGCCGGCGAGGTCAGGTTCTCGCTGGCGATGAGCTGCAGGCCACCCCGCAACCGGTCCAGCTCGCCGAGGACCACCCCGGCGATCTCCGGGTCGGTGGCCCTGAGCTGCGCGAAATCCGGCCCCCAGAAGGTGCTCGTCTCGGTCTCCACAGCGAACGAGTCTAGGGGGCCGCAGACTGGGACCTGTGAGATGCCTCGTCACCGGAGCGACCGGCTACATCGGCGGGCGGCTGACGCCGCTGCTGCTCGCCGACGGGCACACAGTGCGCTGCCTCGCCCGCAAGGCGGTGCGGCTGCGCGACGTGCCCTGGGCCTCGGCGGCCGAAATCGTGGAAGGAGACCTCAGCCGACCGGAGACGCTGGCCGCCGCGTTCGCGGACGTGGACGTCGCTTACTTCCTGGTGCACTCGTTGGGCCGGTCCGACTTCGAGGCGGTCGACCGAACGGCGGCGACCAACTTCGCGGCGGCGGCGCGCGCGGCCGGCGTACGTCGAATCGTCTACCTGGGCGGTCCGTTGCCGGCGACCGACGCGGTCCCCTCGCCGCACCTGCGGTCCCGTGCCGAGGTGGGCCGGATCCTGCTGGGCAGCGGGGTGCCCACGGCGGTGCTGCGCGCCGCGGTGATCATCGGGTCCGGCTCGGCGTCGTTCGAGATGCTGCGGTACCTGACCGAGCGGCTACCGGCCATGATCACGCCACGCTGGGTGCGCAACCGGATCCAACCGATCGCGGTCCGCGACGTGCTGAGGTACCTGGTCGGCTGCACCGCCCTGCCAAAGGAGGTCAACCGGGGCTTCGACATCGGCGGGCCGGACGTGCTCACCTTCCGCGAGATGATGCAGCGCTACGCCCGGGTGGCCGGGCTGCGCCGGCGGATCATCGTGCCGGTCCGGGTGCTCACCCCGTCGCTCTCCTCGCACTGGGTCGGTCTGATCACCCCGGTGCCGAACAAGATCGCCCGCCCGCTGGTGGAGAGCCTGATCCAGGAGGCGGTCGCGGACGAACACGACATCGCCCGCTACGTCCCGGACCCGCCCGGCGGGCTGACCGGCTTCGACGACGCGGTGGCGCTGGCGCTGGTTAAGGTGCGCGACGCCCAGGTGGAAACCCGCTGGTCCACCGCGAGCGGCCCGGACGCGCCCGCCGAGCCACTGCCCACCGACCCGGTGTGGTCCGGTGGCACCGCCTACACCGACGTCCGGGAACGGGCGGTGGACGCAACACCAGCGGCGCTCTGGCGGGTCGTCGAGGGCGTCGGCGGCGAACACGGCTGGTACTCGTTTCCCCTCGCCTGGTCGATCCGGGGCTGGCTGGACCGGCTGATCGGCGGGGTCGGGCTGCGCCGGGGTCGACGCGACCCGCACCGCCTCCAGGTCGGTGAGGCGCTGGACTTCTGGCGGGTCGAGGAGATCGTCCCGGGCGAGCTGCTGCGACTGCGCGCCGAGATGCGGCTGCCCGGCCGGGCCTGGCTGGAGATGCGGGTGGTGCCGGCCGACGACGGTCGCAGCCGCTACCAGCAACGCGCCGTCTTCCTGCCGCGCGGCCTGCCGGGGCACGCGTACTGGAAGTCGGTGGCCCCGTTCCACGCGGTGGTCTTCGGCGGGATGGCCCGCAACATAGCCCGCAACGCCGAGCAGACCCCCTGACCGCACCCCGCGCCCCGCGCCCCGCGCCCCGCGCCCCGCGCCCCGCGCCCCGCACCCCGCACCCCGCACCCCGCACCCCGCACCCCGCACCCCGCACCCCGCGATCTTGCACTTTGTGTTGCTGATTTGCGGGCCTTGGCACCTTTTGTCGCGGCAGAAAGTGCAAGATCGGCGGGGTGGGGCGTGGGGGCGGGTGGGGTGGGGGTTAGTTGCCGGCTTGGGGTTGGGGTTGGAAGGCGGTTCGTTCGCTCGGCGGGACGAAGTCGCGGACCGGTTGGTCGCGCAGGGCGAAGGCGAGCACCTCACCGACCGCGTTCACCATCTGGGCCTGCACCGCCTGACCGACCGCGTCCCGGGGATCGTCCGGGTTCGCGGCCATCGACGCGACCGCGAGCTGCGGCGTGAACGCCACCACCGTCTCCGTCTCGTACCGCTCCGAACTGCCGGTCTTGCCCGCCACCGGACGGCCGAGCTTCGCCCGCAACCCGGGTGCGGTGGCGCCGTCGCAACGCCCGTACATCGACTGGTCGCCCACCGGGCAGCGGGCCGCGTCGATGGCCGCCCGCGCCACGTCGGCGTCGAGCACCTGTCGGCAGTCCGGCTTGGCGGCGTCGACCGGCCGGCCGCCCGAGTCGGTGATCGAGACCACCGGCAGCGGCGCACACCAGGTCCCCTCGGCCGCCACCGTGGCGTACGCGCTGGCCAGGTCCAACGGGGTGGTCGCGGCCACGCCCAGGGTGAACGGACCCCAGTCCTTCGCGCCGTAGCGGGCCAGCTTGGCGTCGGACTCGGCCCGCAGCACGATGCCGAGCCGCTCGGCCATCTCCACCACCCGATCGGCGCCGACCTTCTCGGTGAGCCAGGCGAAGTACGTGTTCACCGAGCGGCCGAACGCGCTCCACATGGTGCGGGGGCCGTCCATCGACGACGGGCTGGCGTTCGCCGGGCACCACCGTCCGTCGCAGCTCGCCTCCCCGGTCACCGGGAAGCGGGTGAGCAACTGGGTCGGCGCCACGAAATCGGTCGACAGCGGCAGGCCGGACTCCAGCGCGGCCAGCAGGGTGAAGAGCTTGAACGTCGAGCCGCCCTGGTACCCCTCGATCGCGCCGCCGCCGGCGATCAGCTGGTTGACGGTGTTCGGGCGGTTCTTCTGCCCGACCGGGTTGTCCGCCACGCTGTAGGCGCGGTTCACCGACATCGCCAGCACCCGCCCGGTGCCCGGTTGCACCACCGCGGTGGGCACCGCCTCGGCCCTGGTCGTCGGATAGATCTTCAGCACCTGCTCGGTGGTGGCCCGCTGCACGCCCGGGTCCAGCGACGACACGATGGAGAAGCCGCCCCGGCGCAGCGCACGCTGCCGCTCGTCGGCGGTCGCCCCGAACGCGGACTGACTGCTCCACCAGCGGGTGAACCAGTCGCAGAAGAAGCCCCAGTCGTTGTGCCCGTCGGGCACGCCCGTGCAGTCGTTCGGGGTCTCGCTGGGCCGCAGTTGCAGCGGTTCGGCGCGTGCCGCCGCCGCCACGTCCGCCGGTACCTGCCCGGACTCCACCAGCCGTTCCAACACGTACGACCGCCGGGCCACCGCGCTGTCGGCGTCGCCGTTGATCGGATCGTCGCTGTCGGGCGAACGCACCAGACCGGCGAGCAGTGCCGCCTGGGCCAGGGTCAGCTCGGCCGGGGAGCGGGAGAAGTACCGCTTGCTGGCCGCCGCGATGCCGTACGCCCCGGCACCGAAGTAGGCGATGTTGAGGTAGCGGGTCAGGATCTCGTCCTTGTCGAGTTCCCGCTCCAACGCGAGCGCGTACCGCATCTCCTGGAGCTTGCGGACGGTGGTGAGTTCGGTGGCGGCGTCCCGCTGCGCCTCGGTCAGCCGGGGGTCGTTGCTGAGTACGTTGCGGACGTACTGCATGGTCAGCGTGGAGGCGCCCTGCCGGGTCCGGCCGTCGCGCTTGTTGACTGTGAACGCGCGCACCACGCCCCGCAGGTCGACCCCGCTGTGCTGGTAGAACCGGACGTCCTCGGCGGCCACTATCGCCCGGCGCATCACCGGAGCCACCTCGTGCAGCGCCACGTCCACCCGATCCTCCTGGTAGAAGGAGGTGATCAGGGTGGTGCCGTCGTTGGCGTAGAGGTTGGAGCGCTGCGCGGTGGGCGGCGTCCGGAGCGTGTTCGGCAGCTCCGAGTACGGCGTCGACAGGGCGCTGAAGCCGATCCCGAGGACCAGGGCCACGGGTAGGGCGGCGGCGGCCAGCACCAACCCGGCCAGCACTCCGGCGATCACCACGGTCAGCAGTTTGTCGAGTTGGGCCCGGATCATCAGCTCTCCCCGCAGGAGCCGGTCACGCTAGGACCCGTTCAGAATGACCCGGAACGCCCCTTTAGCCCTGGGTTTTCCCCAAACCCGGAGGAAACTCGCACCACGCTCAGGGCAGTAGCACGCCGGCCAGCGGGTGGACCGTCTCCTCGATCTCGTCGGCAACCCGGCTGAAGCACTGGTCGCCACGACCCCATGGGTCGTCCAGATCATCGGTGGCCAGCGCCGAAGCGCCCAGCCGCGCGTCGTGCGCCGCCGCCACCAGGGCCATCCCCCGGGCGTACACGGCCTCCGGGGTGGCGTCGCCCGGCGGCAGCGCGGCGGCGTCCACAGCGGCCAGCAGCCGGCCGAACTCGCCCAGCACGAACGTGCGGGACGCCGCGTCCGGACGAAGCGCCACCACGTACTCCTGCTGGTCGGCGGTGGCGGTCAGGACCAGGTCGGCGGCGTCGATGTGGTCCGAGCGCAGCTTGCGCGCGGCGAACCCGGCCACGTCCCCACCACGGCCGGTGACCTGCCGTGCCGCCGGCGGGTTCATCTCCTCGCCCGCGTGCCAGCCACCCGTGCCGGCGCTGTGGCTGTGCACCAGCTCCTCGGCCTGGGCCGGGTCCTGCGAACGCCGGGTCAGCCGCTCCCGCACCGCCAGGGCCAGCAGCCGCTCCGCCATCGGCGAGCGGCAGATGTTGCCCATGCAGACGTGCAGAACAGTGAACGGGGGCACTCAGACCGCCCGACCGTCGACGAGATCCGGAACCACGTCGCGCAGCTTCTCCAGCGGGATCGCCCCGGCCCGCAGCAGCTGCGGCACCTCACCGGTCAGATCCACGATCGTGCTGGGCACCGGATCCGGGCAGGGGCCGGCCTCCAGGTAGGCCCGCACCGAGTAGCTGAGCTGGTCACGCGCCTCGTCGGCGGTGACCGCGGCCGGCTGGCCGGTCTTGTTGGCCGACGAGACCGCCATCGGGCCGGTCTCGCGCAGCACCTCCAGCGCCACCGGGTGCAGCGGCATCCGCACCGCCACAGTGCCGGTCTTGTCGCCGAGGTCCCACTGCAGGCTCGGCGAGTGCTCGACCACGATCGTCAGCGCACCCGGCCAGAACGCCTCCACGAGGTCCCGGGCGGCGGTGGGCAGCGAGAAGACCAACCCGTCAAGGGTGTGCCGCGAGCCGATCAGCACCGGCGGCGGCATCTGCCGACCCCGGCCCTTGGCATCGAGCAGCGCCTTCACCGCGTACGGGGTGAACGCGTCCGCGCCGATCCCATACACGGTGTCCGTCGGGAGAACGACCAGCTCGCCGTTCTTGACCGCCTCGATCGCCGCAGCGATGCCGCGGTCCCGATCGGCGGGCGACCGGCAGTCGTAGAGCATCACGAGGAGTCAGTCTGCCACGCCGCCCCGATCGGGGCGTGCTGGCCGTCCGCCCGTCGGGACGCGGTCGCGTAGCGGGGACGCCCGGTGAGGTCCGGATGCTCCGTCACGGCGGTGAAGCCGCCGTCGCGGGCGAGCAGCTCGGGCACCGCCGCGCCGTGGGTGTCGTCGTGCTCGACGCCGAACACGCCCCCCGGGCGCAACAGCACCGCCGCCCGGGCGACGACCGGCCGGATCACCACCAGCCCGTCCGCGCCGCCGAAGACCGCCTCCGCCGGGTCGTGCCCGGCCACCTCCGGCGGGACCACCACGTCGTCCGGGACGTACGGCGGGTTGCAGAGCAGCACGTCCACCCGGCCCGCCAGCTCGGCCAGCAGGTCCGGCGCTGTCACATCGGCCTCGACCACCTCGATCGGGCGGTCCCCCGCCGCGGCGCGCTCCGCGGCGTTGCGCCGCAGCCAGGCCAGCGCCGCCGGGGACCGCTCCACAGCGATCACCCGCGCTCCCGGCAGCTCCTGAGCCACCGCCAGCGCGATGGCGCCGGAGCCGCTGCACAGGTCCACCACCACCGGATCGGGCCGGCCCTGGGCCTGCTCGACGCCCCAGCCGGCCAACAGCTCGGTCTCCGGCCGGGGCACGAAGACACCCGGGCCGACCGACAGCTCCAGGTGCCGGAACCCGGCCCGACCGGTCAGGTGCTGCAACGGCTCGCGCGCGGCGCGGCGGCGCGTCAACTCGTCGAGCCGCACCAGCTGGTCGTCGCTCAGGTCGTCGGCGAGAGCCAACCGACCCCGGGGAACCCCGAGCACGTACGCCGCCAGCAACTCGGCCTCCACCCGGGCCGAGCCGACCCCGGCGGCGGCGAGCGCGCGAGCCGCTCGGGCCACCGCGGCGGACGCCCGGATGGGGCCTGTCCCTTCGGGGGGGTGTTGCGGCAAAGTACTCACGACATAATCATGAAGCGTCACGGGCGGCGTGACGAACAGGTGCGCCCAGGCGCGCACGACAGGAGGTTGGCGGGTGGGCTGGCTCGACCGGGTCGATGACCAGGTTGACGCCCTGACGCACGCCCGGGCGTTGCAGGAGGCCAGCCGCTCCGCGGAGGCGTACGTCCTGTTGGAGCGTGTGATCCGCACCACCAACGACCCGGCGGCGCGAGCGGACGCGATGGTGCAGCGCCTCTCCGCGCTGATCAATCTCGGTCGGACCGCGGAGTTCACCAGGGCCATCGAAGAGGCGTCGGCGGCGGTCCGCGACCTCGCCGAGCCCTATCTGCACGGTCACCTCAACGCGCTGGCCGCGCTCGCCGCGCACCACCAGGGCGCACTGGACCGGTGCGTCATGCACCTCGTCCGGGCGGCCCGGGCGCTGGGCGCCGTCGCCGACCCGGACCGGGACACCGCCTGGGGTTGGCACGACCTGGCCATGGCCTACAGCTACCTCAGCTTCCACGGGTACGCCCTGGGTGCCATCGAGCGGGCCCGGCAGCTCGGGCTGACCTCCGGGATCCCGGAGGAGACGTTCGCCGCGCCGGGCATCCGGCTGCGCAACGCCGTGGCCCTGGACCACAACGGCGACAGCGATGGTTGTCTGCGGGTGCTCCGGGACGTGGCCGCCGACCTGACCCGCTTCGTCCGCGCCGGGCGGGCCGGCCAGCTACGCCCGAGCAGCCTCGCCGCGTACGGCTACGCGGCGGCCCGACAGGCCGCGCTCGGTGACCAGGTGGCGACCGAAGGCCCCGAGCCGGCCCGGTTGATCACCCACGGCGGGGACAGCGCCCGCGCCCGCGACCTGCGTCAGCTCGGGCAGGTGTGCCTCGCCGTCGCCGACGGTCGGCCGATCGAGGCGGTCGCGCGACTGGACACCGTCCAGGTCTCCAACGAGACGCTCGGGGCGGCCGAGCCGGCCCGGCTGCGCAGCATCGCGTTGACCCGCGCCGGGGACCACCTGGCGGCGCACCGGGCCGACCGGCTGGCGTTCCGGCTCGCCGCGCAGCGCAACGACCGGCTGCGTGACGTCTACATCGACGGCATCGCCGCCCGCATCGACCACGAGGAGATGCGCCGCGAGGCGGCACGCTTCGAGGGCGAGGCGTTGACCGACCCGCTCACCGGGCTGCCGAACCGCCGCCGGCTGGAGCGCTACATCACTGCCGTGGTCACCCGCGGCGATCGAGTGGTGATCGGCGTCTGCGACCTGGACGGTTTCAAGGCGGTCAACACCCGGCACGGGCACCACTCGGGCGACCTGGTGCTGCAACGCATCGCCGGCGTGATCAACCGGGTGATGCGCCGGGGTGACTTCGTGGCCCGCTACGGCGGTGACGAATTCGTGGTGGTGTTGCCGGACACCGGCATGACCGAGGCCGCCGAAGTGGCCCGCCGGATCGAGGCGGCGGTCCGCCTGGAGGACTGGGAGTCGTTGGTCCCGGGCACCCCGGTCGGGGTCAGCATCGGCTTCGCCGAGGTCTCCGGTGGCAGCGGGTTACGCGACGCGCTCAGCGTCGCGTTCGAGCAGGCCGACCGCGAGATGCTCCGCGCCAAGACCCGCCCCCGCGCGAGCTGATCGGCCCCCGCGCGAGCGGGTCAGCTCGGTGCCGCGGTCAGCGGCGGGTCAGCTCGGTGCCGCCGGCGAGCCGGGCGGCCCGGTCGGCCTCGGTGAGGGCGTCCAGCACCCCGTCCAGCTCGCCGCCGAGGGCCAGATCCAGGTTGTACGCGGTGTAGCCGATCCGGTGATCGGTGATCCGGTTCTGCGGGAAGTTGTAGGTGCGGATCCGCTCCGAGCGGTCCACGGTGCGCACCTGGGCCTTGCGCGCGTCCGAGGCGGCGGCGTCGGCCTGTTCCTGGGCGGCGGCGAGCAGCCGGGCCCGCAGGATCCGCATCGCCTGCTCCCGGTTCTGCAACTGGGACTTCTCGTTCTGGCAGGAGACGACGATGCCGGTCGGCAGGTGGGTGATCCGCACCGCCGAGTCGGTGGTGTTCACCGACTGGCCACCCGGGCCGGACGAGCGGAACACGTCGATGCGTAGTTCGTTCTGGTCGATCGTGACGTCGACGTCCTCGGCCTCCGGCAGCACCAGCACCCCGGCGGCGCTGGTGTGGATCCGACCCTGCGACTCGGTCACCGGGACACGCTGCACCCGGTGCACGCCGCCCTCCCACTTGAGCCGTGACCAGACGCCGTTGCCGCCGTCCGGCACACCCTTGGTCTTGATCGCCAGGGAGACGTCCTTGACCCCGCCGAGGTCGGAATCCTGTGCGTCGATCACCTCGGTGACCCAGCCGTGCCGCTCGGCGTACCGGGTGTACATCCGCAGCAGGTCACCGGCGAACAGTGCCGACTCCTCGCCACCCTCACCGGCCTTGATCTCGACGATCACGTCCTTGGCGTCGTGCGGGTCGCGCGGAATGAGCAGCTCGGCGAGCCGCTCCTCCAGCACCGGCAGAGACCCGGCGATGGCGTCCGCCTCGGCCGCGAAGGACGGGTCCTCGGCGGCCAACTCGCGAGCCGCGGCCAGATCGGCGCGGGCCTGCTCCAACTCGTCGGCGGCCTTGTGCAGCGGCACCAGCTCGGCGTACCGGCGGCCGACCCTGCGCGCGGTGGCCTGGTCGGCGTGGATGGCCGGATCGGCCAACCGCTTCTCCAGTTCCGCGTACTCGTCGAGAAGGCCGGCCAGACGCTCGCTGCTCATGCTGCGGATGCTCCTTCGACGGTGCGCGACGACCGGGCCGGGGCCGGGAGGCCAGCGGCCGGGCGGAAATGGAGAAAAACGCGGACGGCGCCCGCGTCCGGTGAGAAACCGGACGCGGGCGCCGAACGAGGAGTTACTTGGCCTTCTTGGCCTGAACCTTGGCGTACTTCTGCTGGAACTTCGCGACCCGGCCGGCGGTGTCGAGAACGCGCTGCTTACCGGTGTAGAACGGGTGGCAGGCGCTGCAGGTCTCGGCGTGGATCGCCCCGCCCTTGGCGGTGCTGCGGGTCGTGAACGTGTTGCCACAGGAGCAGCTGACCTCGGTGGTCACGTACTCCGGGTGGATGTTTGCCTTCATCGCCTCGGTCCTCTCGTTGGTGGTCGCCGGGTCGCCGTCATCGCTCGTCGCGCCGTACGCGACGGGCTCGGGCGTGAACCGGAACCGGTGGCCGATTGACCAGTGTGCCATGGGCCTGAGCCGACCCGGTAGTCGGGCCGCACACCTCGTCCGGCATCGTCAACACGTGCCTACCCGTCCGCATTCCCGCCGCCCGGCGGGGCATTCGCGCACCCGGCGGATCGCCGCCGGGTACCCCGGCCGGGGTACGCCCGTCGAGCCGGAGGTGCGCCGATGACCCGCCTGATCGCCACCCGGGGCCTGCCCGCCTCGGGCAAGACGACGTTCGCCCGCACGCTCCAGCCCTCCGTGTCGCGGGTCAACCGGGACGATCTGCGCCGGATGCTGCACGGTGAACGGTTGTTCACCCAGTGGGCCGAGGCGCAGGTGACAGCAGTGCAGCAGGCTCAGGTCGAGGCGTTGCTGCGGGCACGAGCGAACGTCTGCGTGGACGACACCAACCTGCGCGCGCGGACCCTACGGGGCTGGGCCGAGCTGGCCGCCCGCCACGGCGCGGACTTCGAGGTGCACGACTTCACCGACGTGCCGCTGGACGAGTGCCTGCGCCGCGACGCCGCCCGTCCGGCCGCCGACCAGGTCGGCGCGGACGCGATCCGCCGGCTGCACGAGCGGTACCTCCAGGGGCGGGAGCTGCCGCTGCCGGTGCCGCAGGCCCGCACCGGACGCCCCGCCGTGGTGCACCCGCCGTCGGCCGAGCCACCGGAGATCGTCCTGGTGGACATCGACGGCACCGTCGCACTGGCCGTCTCCCGCAGCCCGTACGACATGACCCGGGTGGGCCAGGACCAGCCGAACAGCGCGGTGATCGCGGCAGTCCGGGCGATGCACGCCGCCGGGTACGGGGTGGTCTTCTGCTCGGGGCGGGACGCCTCCGCCCGCGCGGCCACCGAGGCGTGGCTGGCCCGGCACGTCCGAGTGCCCTACCTGGGACTACACCTGCGGGCCGTCGGCGACTCGCGGAAGGACTCGATCGTCAAGCGGGAGATCTACGACCGGGAGATCCGGGACCGTTACCGGGTGGCCGGCGTCTTCGACGACCGTGTCCAGGTCGTCCAGATGTGGCGATCCCTCGGTCTCACCGTCTTCCAGGTGGCCGACGGCGACTTCTGAGGTGTCCGGACGGGCCCCCAGGCGTGGGGGCCCGTCCGGACAGTTCACCCGGTGACGGTGATGGTGGCCTCGGCACGGGCGCCGTTGACCTCGACAGTCAGGCGTATCGGCGCGCCGGGCCGAAGTGCCGTCAGGGTGCCGGTGGCCGGGTCGAACCGGGCGGTGTGCCAGGGACGCACTCCGGCCGCCGAGCCGACGTGCACTCCCGGCGAGGCCGACCAGTCGGCGCTGACCGGTGCGGCCACCGGGACCGTACGCCCGCCGGGCTGGGTCAGCGTGGCGGTGACCGCCGCTGGGGTGCCGACCGCGACGCTGGCCGGGGCGGCCATCGTGAGGCGGTCGGTGTGCGCGTGGAACTCCGCGTCCACCCAGCGCGGGCCTTCGGCGAGCGGGTCACGGCGGGCCCGGTCGGCCTCGGCCGGGGTCACCGGGTCCACGCCGAACTCCGTCCAACCGGTGAAGCCGCCCTGGTCGGCAGGGGTGGACGGCGTCTTGCCCGCATTGCCGTTGATCACGTACGGCACCCCGTCCACCCGGTCGGCGTGGAAGGTGCCGACGTGCCCGCCCACGAACAGCGCGCCCTTGCCGGTGCGGTGCTGGAAGTCGGCCAGCCATTGCTCCAGCAGCGCCGCCTCCTTGCGGTCGCCGAGCTGGCTGGCCTGCGCCGGGCTGGGGTCGCGCGGCGGGTGGTGGTGCAGGACGACCACCGAACCCACGCGGCGGTCGGTGGCCGCCGCGTCCAGCGCCTCGCGGAGCATCCGTACCTGGTCGAAGCCTCCGCCGCGCAGCGTCCCGGTGGACGAGTTCAGCGTGACGAACCGGGTGCCGTTGTAATCGAACACCCGGGAGGTGGCACCGAACACTGCCGCGAAGTTGCTGATCGGAGCGCCCATGATCTCGTGGTTGCCGGGCACGTAGTACCAGGGCAGCGCGTCGCCCAACTCCTCGTCGAGGATCCGCCGGGCCAGCGCGAAGTCGGCCGGGTAGGCGGTGTCCACGAAGTCGCCGTTGATCAGGAGGAAGTCCGGCCGGGCCGCCCGCACCTCGCGCAACGTCCGCCGGGCCTGGGCGACCAGGTCGCTGTCCGGGTCGGCGGCGACGAACTGGGCGTCGGAGAGCACCGCGAACCGCCACGGCGCGCCGTCCACAGTGCCGTCGCGGACCACCACCCGATCGGTACGCGGGGCCGCCTCCGGCACGTCCACCGTCGGGGGCACCTTCGCCACCAGGTCGTCGATGATCACCTCGCTGGTGTACTGCGCCGCGGCGTTCGTCTCGGCCACGTAGAAGCGGCGTACCCGCACCGGGTACTGCACCCCGGCCGGCACCGCGAACTCCACGTACCGCCAGCCGGTCCAGGTGATCAGTGGGCCACGCAGCACGTGCTGGGTGTCCTGGGCGTCGTGCAGGTGCAGGCTGGGCCACTCCCCGGTGCCGTTGCCGTGGATCCACATCCCGAAAGCCTGCGGCTGACCGGGCACCTCGATCCAGGCCGGCGGGTCGGCGTACGCGGCCCGCGTGCCGGTGGACCGGCTGAAGTCGTACGACATTCGCAGTCCGGTGCCGGTGTGCCCGGGTGCCGGCGCCACCGAACCGCTGGCACGGGCCTGGCTGAACCGCCAGGACGCGGCGTCGTCGAACCCGGCGACCGGCACGTCGGTCAGCCCGACGGTGACCGGCAGGACAACGCTCGAGCGTCCGACGTGAACGGTCACCAGTCCCGAGCCGGTGGCCCGCAACGCGGCGATGGACAGGTTGCCGTCCCCGGTGGGGGTGATCCGCAGCAGATTCCGGTCGTAGTCGAGGGTGAGGTCTGCCGGCTCGATCGGCGCGGTGTTGCCTTCGGCGTCGTACCCGACCACGCCGACCACTGCGTCACCGTCGCGGCCGGTCAGCCCGACCCGCGGTGCGGTGGCGCCGATCCGGGCCAGCGGGCCGAGCACTGTGAGGTTCACCGAGCCGCTGGCCCGCCCCCGTGCGGCGGTGACCGTGCTGGCCCCCGGCGCGCCGGCGCGGAACACGCCGTCACTGTCGACCCGGCCGCGTACCGCCGGGGTCGCCCGCCAGGTGGGGGCGCCCGCCGCCGGGCCGTACGTCTCGTCGTAGCCGGATGCGGTGAGGGTGCGGGTCAGCCCCGGGAAGACCCGGTCGGGCCGCCCACCTCGCACCGGTGAGACGCCCGGGGCGGCGGTGGGGTCGCTGGCCGTCTCGACCCAGTAGCCGGTGAGTCGCCCGCTGCCCTTCGGCGCGTAGATGGCCAGGCCGTTGGGCACGGCCCGTTCACTGCCGTCGGAGGGGCCGTTCTCCAGCTGTACGGCGGGCGCGCCCGGCTCCCGGGCCAGCAGCGTGGACGATCCCCCACCATCGAGGTTGAGCGCGTGGTGGGCGCCCAACTCGGCCATCATCCGGCCCATCTCGGTCTGCGTCACGCCGCGGCTGTCGACCTGACGGCCGTCCACCGTCAGCATGATCATCTTTCGACCGTCGGCGCTGAATCCGACAGCGGTGCGCGGGGCGAGGGTCGGGTCGGCGATGCTCTGCACGACGCCGTCGCGGACCAGGACGTTGCCGCCCCCGACCGCCGCGTGCAGGGTGCTGCCGTCGGAGGGCTTCGGCCGCCAGGCCACCGCCACCGGGTCACCGGGGCGCAGGCCGGCCAGCGCGTCCGCGCCGAGGTCCCGGCCGAGCAGCACGGTGCTGCCGGCGACGATCGGGCCACTACCGGCCACGCTCCCCACAGCGGCCACCCGACCGCCGGTCACTGTGACCTCGACCACCCGGGCCGCGCCCTCCACGGCACGCTGCCGGGAGTACGTCCCCCACAGCTCGGTGAAGGCGCCGATGCCGTCGGCCTGCACCATGTTGTTGAACTGGGTCAGCGGGACCGGCCCGGTGGGCAGTGTGGCGCTGCCGTCGAAGTTCACCTCGATCACCCGCCCGAGCCCGTTCGTGGTGACCGCCACCGCGTTGCGGTGACCGCTGACCCCCGACTGGATCAGCTCGCCGTCACGGATGCCGACGCCCTGGGCGGCGCCGGAGTTGTTGATGTCGAAGAAGTCGCCGTTGACAGCGGCGACCGCGTGCGACTGGTCCACCGCCTTTCGCAGCGGCTCGGCCCGGCTGACCGCGCCGGAGTTGACGTAGTCGACGGTGGAGCCGCCGGCCAGGTCGGTGGTGAGCGCGTCGGCGCGCAGCCAGCCCTCGGCGTCGTACCGGTCGAAGGACGTCAGCTGCACGCCCGGCGCGACCGGCCGGGTGGCAGTCGTGGTCTCCAGCCCGCCGGCCGGCTCCAGACCACCAGCGCCGGCGGTCGGGGCGGTCGCGACTGTCGGGTCGGCGGCCAGGCTGACCGAGCCGCCCGGGCCGGAGGACGCGGGCGGCGCGTCCTCCGCGATGGTGGGTGAGGCCACGGACCGTGAGGCCACGGTGGGCGAGTCGATGGTGGGTGCCGCGGTGGCCGGCGGCGACAGGGCCAGGGCGAGCAGCGGCGTCAGCAGCAGGACGCCGGTGCGGCGGGCGGATCGTCTGCGGGTACGCATGGACGACAGTCAACCCGGCAATGAATAGAAGTTTCAATACCTGTCGACTGAACCGAAGGAAAATTTCCAACACCTCACCGAGCGGGCGTCATCTCCCGCCCGCTGCGGCTCCCGCCGACTGCGGGTGTCGGGCCCGGGGACATGACGAAGGGGCACGGCCGCGATGGCCGTGCCCCTTCGTCGTCACCCGGGGATGGTTACTCCCCCGGCGTCGACTTCGCGATCTGCATCAGGAACTCGATGTTCGTGCGGGACTGCTTGAGCCGGTCCAGCAGGAGATCCATCGCGGCCTGCGAGTCCAGCGAGTGCAGCACCTTCCGGAGCTTGTGGATGATGGCCAGCTCCTCCGGTGCGAGCAGGACCTCCTCCTTACGCGTACCGGACGGGTTGATGTCGATGGCCGGGAAGGTCCGCTTGTCGGCGATCTTCCGGTCCAGCTTCAACTCGGCGTTGCCGGTGCCCTTGAACTCCTCGAAGATGACCGTGTCCGCCATGGACCCGGTCTCCACCAGCGCCGTGGCGATGATGGTCAGCGACCCGCCGTTCTCGATGTTGCGGGCCGCGCCGAGGAAGCGCTTCGGCGGGTACAGCGCTGTGGAGTCGATACCACCCGACATGATCCGGCCGCTGGCCGGCGCCGCCAGGTTGTACGACCGACCGAGCCGGGTCACCGAGTCGAGCAGCACGACGACGTCGTGCCCCAGCTCGACGAGGCGCTTGGCCCGCTCGATGGCCAACTCCGCCACAGTGGTGTGGTCCTGCGGCGGACGGTCGAACGTGGCCGCGATGACCTCGCCCTTGATCGACCGCTGCATGTCGGTGACCTCTTCAGGCCGCTCGTCCACCAGCACCACCATCAGGTGGCACTCCGGGTTGTTGCGGGTGATCGCGTTCGCGATCGCCTGCAGCACCATCGTCTTACCCGCCTTGGGCGGAGACTGGATGAGTGCCCGCTGGCCCTTGCCGATCGGCATGACCAGGTCGATGACCCGGGTGGTCAGGATGTGCGGCTCGGTCTCCAGCCGCAGGCGCTCCTGCGGGTAGAGCGGGGTGAGCTTGTAGAACTCCGGACGACGCCGGGCCTCCTCCGGCTCCATCCCGTTGATCGTGTCCAGCCGCATCAGCGGGTTGTACTTGTCGCGCCGCTGGTCGCCGCTGTTGCCGCCCTCGCGGGCCGCCCGCACCGCACCGGTGATCGCGTCACCGCGGCGCAGGCCGTACTTCTTGATCTGGGACATCGAGACGTACACGTCGTTCGGGCCGGCCAGGTAACCGGTCGTCCGCACGAAGGCGTAGTTGTCGAGAACGTCGATGATGCCGGCCACCGGGACGAGCACGTCGTCCTCGTTGACCTGCGGCTCACGCCCGCCGGTCTCGGCACCGGTCTCGGTGCGCTCGCCGCGCCCGCGGCGACGGTCCCGGAAACGGCTGCGCCGGCCGCGCCGGCCGCCACCCTCGTCGTCGTCGTCGCTGTCCCGCTCGGCACGCTGACCACGGTCGTTGCGGTCGTTGCGGTCGTTGCGGTCACCGCGGTCGGGTCGGTCGTTGCGCTCGGCACGCTCGCCACGATCGGCACGCTCGCCCCGGTCGTTGCGCTCGCCACGATCGGCACGCTCGCCCCGGTCGTTGCGCTCGCCACGGTCGGCACGCTCGGTCCGCTCGCCACGCTCGGTCCGTTCGCCACGGTCGGCACGCTCGGTCCGCTCGGCACGCTCGGCACGCTCGGTCCGTTCGCCACGCTCGGTCCGCTCGGTCCGCTCGCCACGCTCGGTCCGCTCGGTCCGGTCGGCACGCTCCGGACGCTCAGCCCGGTCGCGGCGGTTCTCGCCACGGTCGGCCCGCTCGCCGGCTTCCGCCTCGTCGGTACGCGTCTCGGTCGCCCGCGCCTCAGTCCCCCGCGACTCGGTCCCCCGCGCCTCAGCGGGGCGAGCCTCGGTGCTACGGGCCTCCGCAGTTGCGGTCCGGCTCCGTCGGGTGCGGCTACGGCCCTCGGTCTCGGCGGCCGGCTCGGCCGGCGCCTGCTCGGCACCGCGTCCTTCGGCTGCCGGCCGGTCGGCGGTTTCCCGCACCTCGGCACGCACTCCCTCACGGGTCGGGGCGGCCGCGGCCGCGACCTCGGCCCGTGGTCGAGGGGTCCCGGCGGCGTTGCCGCCCTGCCGCTCGGAAATCGCGGCGATCAGCTCGCCCTTGCGCATGCGAGCCGTGCCGGAGATGCCGAGCGACGCAGCCAGGCTCTGCAGCTCTGGCAGCAGCATCGCCGACAGACCGGTGCCGCTACGCCGACGACGGGCGGGAGCGGCTGCGGTGGCATCGCCAGCGACGTTGGAAACATCCGACGTCACGTCGGTGGTGTCGCTCAATGGATTCCTTCCCTCGATAAGGCCGGGACTGCCCGGAGTCGGAGCTCAGGTGGCCGGGCGGCCTCGGTGCACCCGCCTCGCAAGGACGCGTCGCGGGAGTCTGTGACACAGCAGCCGGTCGGTATCCCGACTCACCAACGTCGGTGAGCAGGTCTCGCCGTCTGCGGCGACCTGTGGAAACTGCGGTGCGGCGTGGGCCTTTGGCAGGGGTAGACGGGCTGACCGCCGAGAGCTTCGGGGGTGCGCCGCCCCGCAGGAGATCGCGTGCTTCGCGGCTGTGCTAGGTCTAGAGCGTAATCAACTCTTCCGACCTGCGGCAACAGGGTCCCGCTCGGCGTGTCCAAGTCTACCCCGTGCGACCCGCGCGCCGCTGACGTCTATCGGTAACTGCCAGATCTCCCAGTCTGTTCCCACTGGGAAGCCCGCCGGAGGCTGGCTGAGCGCCAGCACAGTCGGCCCCGCCCCACTGACCACAGCTGCCACATCGGCCGCTCGCAACTCGCTGACCAGGGCAGATGTGCCCGGCATCCCGGCTGCGCGGTAATCCTGATGGAGTCGGTCGACGGTGGCCGGCAGCAGCAGGGTCGGGTCCGTGGTGAGCGCGTGCACCAGCAGCGCTGCCCGCCCGGCGGTCAACGCGGCGTCACCGTGCGGCACGGTTGCCGGCAGAGCCGCCCGCGCTGTCGCTGTCAAACCGCGTTCCGCCGGGACGAAAACAGTGGGCCGCACCGCTGGGGCGACCGGCAGGGAGACGGCCCGGGCGCCGCCCGGCTCGGACCAGGCCACTGTGAAACCGCCGAGCAGGCACGGCGCCACATTGTCGGGGTGGCCCTCGATCTCGGCGGCCAGCCGCAGCGCGCCGGCGTCGTCGAGGCGGTGCTCCCCATCGACGACCAGGGCACGGGCCAGCAGCACCCCGGCGACGATCGCGGCGGAAGAGGAGCCCAGCCCGCGTGCCTGGGGGATCCGGTTGACGCACTCCACGCTCAGCCCCGAGGGGTGGGCCCCGAGCACGTCGAACGCGGCGCGCATGGCTCGCACCACGAGGTGCCGGTCGTCGTCGGGCAGCTCACCGGCGCCCTGCCCGGTCACTGTCACCCGGACACCACCCGTGGCGACCTCGGCGGCCACGTCGTCGTAGAGCCCGAGGGCGAGACCCAGCGCGTCGAAGCCCGGGCCCAGGTTGGCGCTGGTCGCCGGGACGCGGACCCGGACCGGCTCGGCGGTGAAGTTCGTCGGCACGCGCTCATGCTAGGGCTCGGGACCGACGAACCGGTCCCGCGCCCGCTGCCTGGGACCGCCGAGTTCAGCCGGCCGGGTCCGGGACCGGCTCGACGGCCGGATCGGTGAGCGACAGTCGGCGGGTGGCGATCCGCCAGCCGACCGCGTAGACGAGGGTGATCAGACCGCAGCCCGCGAGCACCACCCGTTCGTCGACCGAGTCCACCACCAGGGCCACCGCCAGTTGACTCACCGAGATCGCCAGCGTCGCCAGCATCATGTCGGTGGCGAAGACGCGGCCCCGCAGCCGGTCCGGAACTTCACCCTGGAGGGCGAAGTTCGACATCACCCAGTTGCTGCCACCCGCGAAGTGCGCAACGAAGACCAGCAGCAGCACCAGCGGAAACCATCGCACCACCGAGGTGCCCAGGTAGGACAGGCCGTAGAGCGACATGGACAGCGCGAGGCCGGGCAGCAGCCAGGCCCGGTTGGTCAACACCCGGCGCATCAGGATCGGCCCCACCAACGCTCCCGCGCCGCGTACCGCGAAGAGCAGGCCGGCGCCGAGCGGGCCGACACCGTACACGCCGGCCAGCAGCGGGAACACGGTCAGCACGCCGTTGCCCAGGCCCACCGCCGACTTGACAGTGACCAGCGCGAGCACCCGGGGGCGGTGACCGATGTAGCCGAGCGCCTCGCGAACCGCCGACCAGGTCCGCTGGGCCGGTTGGTCGGCGTCCCGGGGCGCCTGCAACGGCCGGCGGATCCGGGTGGCGAGGGTCGCGGCCACCGCGAGGCCCGCCGCCGCCACCCAGAAGCAGACGTACGGGCCGGCAGCGGTGCTGAGCACGCCGCCGAGCGAGGCGCCGACCACTGTCATGGTGCCCCAGGCCGAGCCGGCGACGGCGTTGCCCGCGGCGAGTTCGTGCGGCTCCAGCACGTTGGGCAGCGCGGCCTGGGCGGCCGGCGAGTAGAACGCCTTGGCGACCGCCACCACGCCGATCGCGACCAGCGCCAGCCACGCCGTTGCGGCGTTCCGCACGCCGAGCAGCAGCAACACGCCCGCCAGCGCGGCCACGTTCGCGGCGATCATGATCTTCCGACGGTCGAAACGGTCGGCGATCGTGCCGGTGTACGGCAGCAGCAACGCAACGATGCCGGTGTCCACCGCCAACACCAGCGCGCCCCAGACGCCGCTGCCGGTCAGGTGCGGCAGCAGCACCAGCAGCGGCACCATGACGAACCAGTCGGCGCCGAAGACCACCAGTTCGGCGAGGAACAGGTTGCGGAAGCTCCGATTGCCGGTCAGAACCGAGAGGGTGGACGCCACGGAGCGCGACCCTACCTGGTCGTCGTCTGAGCCACACCCGCTCCCAGCAGCGCCGAAACCGTGACGAAGGTGTAACCGCGCGACCGTAGCCGGTTGATCATCTCGGTCAGACCCCGCAGTGCGACCAGCCGCCGGCGCGCCCGGGGAACTCGCGCTCCACCATCTGCAACGACCAGAGCAGCAGCCGATAGTCCAGCCGGGCCGCCGTGTGCAGCACCGCCCCGCCCAGGTGGCCGTACGGCGGGCGGAGGAGCGCCGGCGGCACCCCGGTCAGGTCGGCGATCGCGTCGTGGCTGCGACGCAGGTCGCCGTACGCCTCGGCGGCGTCCAGCTCGGCCAGGTCCCGGTGCTCCCAGCTGTGGTTTCCCACCTCGTGCCCGTCGAGCCGGTCGCGTACGACGTCGGCGTGCCGGCGGACCTGCGCCCCGACCATGAAGAAGGTGGCCGGAACCCGATGCTGGGCCAGGGTGTCGAGCACCATGGGAGTCCACTGTGGTGCCGGGCCGTCGTCGAAGGTGAGGGCCACCAGGCGCTGGTTGGTCCGCCCGGACCAGACGACCTCCAGCGCGCCGGAGCCGACGTCCTGCTGGCCATTACCGAGGGTGGCGCTGGCGGGGCCGCCGGTGATCGACATTCGGCGATGGGTGATCCACCACGCCTCGGACATCCCCGCGCCGACGGCCACACCGCCCGCCACCAGCAGGCCACGGCGCAGCAGATCGCGCCGCCCCCACCCGCCCGCGCCCTCGGCCATCCGCCCGCCCCGCTTCACCCACACCCCCACTCGTCTACGAGGAGTATGCAAGAAGTTACAGAAAGTATGGGGTGGGCGAGTCGGAGTGTTTCCGGTCCAATGAACCCCGAAACGCCCCCGACGAAAATCCGTCGGGGGCGTTGCGAAGCACGCTGCGACCTACTCGGTCGGCTCCGCCGGAGGCAGCGGCGAGGTACGGCTACGCGGCAGCCGCAGCACCTCGAACTGGTCCGTGCCTTCCACCAACGCGGCCGACGGCGCGGGTCGCCCGGCCGGTTGCACACCCTCGGCCGCGACCGGGGCGGGCGCGCCGCTCGGCACCGCGACCTGGTTCGGCGCTGGCACCTCGTCGGTCTCCGTCGTGGTCACCGCCGATCCTCCGGAACGCCGCCGTGCGCGGCGACCCCGCAGCGACTCCTTGGTGTGCTCCACCATCGTGTACAGCGTCGGCACCAGGATCAGCGTGAGCAGGGTCGAGCTGAGCAGACCACCGATCACCACTACCGCCAGCGGCTGAGAGATGAAGCCGCCCTCACCGGTCAACCCGAATGCCATCGGCAGCAGCGCGAAGATGGTCGCCACCGCCGTCATCAGGATCGGGCGCAGTCGGCGACGGCCACCTTCGACCACCGCCTCCCGGACCCCCATGCCCTGCGCCCGGTACTGGTTGATCAGGTCGAGCAACACGATCGCGTTGGTCACCACGATGCCGACCAGCATCAGCACACCGATCAGCGCCGGCACACCGAGCGGGGTCCCGGTGACCAACAGCAGACCGATGGCGCCGGTCGCCGCGAACGGGATGGAGATCAGCAGGATCAGCGCCTGGGTGAGGCTACGGAACGTGGCCACCATGATCAGGAAGACGATGGCGATCGCGGCCAGCACCGCCAGGCCCAGGTCCGCGAAGGCGTCCGCCTGATCCGCGCTGACACCACCGATGGTGAGGCTCGCACCCGGCACGTTGATGCCGTCCAGCCGCTTCTGCAACTCCTGGCTGGTCGCGCCCAGGTTCGAGCCGGTCGCCGCGCCGGTCACCGACACGCTGCGCTCACCGTCGATGCGGGTGACCTGCTGCGGGCCCTCGCCCTGGGTGACCTGCGCGATGTCGCCCAGCTTCACCGGACCGACCGGCAGTGCCCGCAGCTGCTCCACGGTCGTCGGCGGCTGCGTGCCCAACCGCAGCACCACGTTCTGCTGCTGGCCGTCGAGCGCCACCTGACCCAGCGGCGCTCCTCGGAACGCCTGCGACACGAGCTGCCCCACGGCGGCCTCGGTGAGCCCGACCCGACCGGCGGCGACCCGGTCGACCACCACGTCGACCCGCGGCACCCGTGCGGCCAGGCTGGTGGAGACCTCCTCGACGTCCGGAATCCCGGCCATCGCGGCCCGCGCCTCCTCGGCGGCCCGGGTCAGCGCCTCCGGGTCGCTGGCCTGGACGATCACCTCCAGCTGGCTGGTCGACGCCTCCTGCCCGCCACCGAAGCTGATCTCGCCCACACCGGCGCCGAGCTTGTCGAACTCCTTGCGCAGCACCTCACGCATCTGCTTCGCGTCGGTGTCACCGTCGAGCGCCAGCGACCAGCTGGCGACGTTGTTGCCGCCGCCACCCGCCCACGGATTGTCCCCACCGCCCGCGGTCACCTGGTACGTCTCGACGCCATCGGTGCGGGACAGCACCGACTCGACCTGCTTGGCCGCCGCGTCGGTGGCCGCCAGGCCACTGCCGGCCGGCAGCTCCTGGCTCATGTTGAGGGTGTCCTGGCCGGAGTCGTCCAGGAAGTTGGTCTCCAACTTCTGCGCCAGACCGAAGGTGCCGAAGAGCACCAGCAGGCCGAGCCCGACGGTGATCCAACGGGTCGACCGCTTGCGGGTGGCGAACCCGATGACGGGCAGGTACGCCCGCTGCAACGGGCTGCGCAGCTCCTTCTCCTCAGCGGCGTGCCGTACCGCCTCGTCGTCCGCGGTGCCGCCGCGCGGCTTGAGGAACCAGTACGCGAGGACCGGGATCACTGTCAGCGACACCAGCAGCGAGGCGAGCAGGGCCACCGTCACGGTGATCGCGAACGGCGCGAAGAGCTGGCCCACGAACCCGCCGACCAGCGCGATCGGCGCGAACACCGCCACCGTGGTGAGGGTGGACGCGGTCACCGCACCGGCGACCTCCCGGACGCCGGTGATGATGGCGTGCTGTTTCTCCTCGCCGTACTCCAGGTGTCGTTTGATGTTCTCCAACACCACGATCGAGTCGTCGACCACCCGACCGACCGCGATGGTCAACGCGCCGAGGGTGAGCAGGTTGAGCGAGTAGTCACCGATCCACAGGGCAATCAGCGCCACCAGCACGGAGAGCGGGATGGAGACCGCGGTGACCACCGTCGAGCGCACCGACAGCAGGAAGACCAGGATGACGATAACCGCCATCACCAGGCCCAGCAGGCCCTCGGTGGTCAGCGACTCGATCGACTTCTCGACGAACGGCGCCTGGTCGAAGACCACTGTCAGCTCCGCGCCGGAGGCGTCCTTCAAATCGTCGAGCCGGTCCCGGATCTCGTGCGAGATCTCCACGGCGTTGCCGTCCGGTGCCGCGGTGACAGCGATACCGAGGCTGTCCTTGCCGTTGGTCCGGGTGATCGCCGTAGCCGGGGCGAGCTGCTGCTCGACCGTCGCCACGTCACCGAGGCGAACGGGTGCCGCGGCCGGGGCGACCACGATGCCGCGCAGCTCCTCCAGGGTGGAGATCGGCGTGCCGACCTGCACCGGGAGGGCCAGTGCGCCGTCGGTCACCGCGCCGGCCGGAACCGCCACGCCGTTGGTCTTCAGCGCCGCGCCGATCGCCGTCGGCTGGATCTTCGCGGCGGCCAACTTCGCCGGGTCCGGGGTGACCACCACGACGTCGTCGCGGGTGCCGGTCACCTCGACCGTGCGTACCCCCTCGACGCCCTCCAGCTCCGGCACCACAGTCGCGCGCAGCTTCTCGGCGAGCGCCCGCTCGTCCGCATTGCCGGCCGCGGCCAGCACCACCGCCGGAAGGTCGTCGGTGCTACCCGCGATGACCTGCGGGTCGACGCCCTCCGGCAGTTGGGCGTCGATCCGGCTCAACGCGGTCTGCATCTTGTTGACCACGTCGTCGAGGTCGGTGCCGAACTCGTACGTCACCTGGACGGTGGCCGCCCCCTCGCGGGAGGTGGAGGTGACCTGGTCCAATCCCGGGATGCCCTGGAGGGCGTTCTCGATCGGCTCGGTCACCTGCGACTCGACGATCTCGGGGCCGGCGCCGGGGTAGGGAGCCACGATGAACGCGGCCGGGAACTCGAGCGACGGCAGCAGTTGCTGCTTCAGCGACGGCACGGCGAACACTCCGAACACCGTGGTCACCACCGCGATGAGGGCAATCAGCCCTCGGTTGGCGAGGCTGAATCTGGCGAGCAGCGACATCGGCCTGGCTCACTCCTGAACGAGAATGCGGGCGGGGATACCCGAAAGTGTGCCGGACTCGCATACCTCGGCCCCCGCCGCCCCCGGGCCGTCGCGCCGTCCAGCTACCCGCCGTCGATCACCACCCGGACGGTGGCGCGCTCAGGCCAGGTCGAGGGCGCGCGCCGCAGCCAGCGGGTCGTTCGCGATGGTCACCGGCGCCGGCGCGGTGGAGATCGCCCATTCCGGGTCCTTCAGCCCGTGGCCGGTCACCGTGCAGACCACTGTGGAACCGGGCGGCACCGCGCCCGCCGCGGCCTGCTGCAACAGGCCGGCCACGCTGGCCGCGCTGCCCAGCTCGACGAAGACCCCCACCTCACGGGCGAGCAGACGGTACGCGGAGAGGATCTCCCGGTCGGTCACCGCCGCGATCATGCCACCGGAGGCGTCCCGGGCATCCAGTGCCTTGGTCCAGCTCGCCGGGTTGCCGATCCGGATCGCGGTGGCGATGGTGGACGGCTCCGGCACCACCTGGCCGGTCACGATCGGGGCCGCCCCGGCGGCCTGGAAGCCGTACATCTTCGGGGTGCGGGTGGTGGCGCCGGCGGCCGACTCCTCCTCGTATCCCATCCAGTAGGCGGAGATGTTGCCGGCGTTGCCGACCGGCAGGCAGTGGATGTCGGGCGCGTCACCGAGCGCCTCGACGATCTCGAAGGCCGCGGTCTTCTGGCCGTGCAACCGGTCGATGTTCACCGAGTTGACCAACGCGACCGGGTAGTCCTGGGCGAGCTTGGCGGCCGTCGCGAGGCAGTCGTCGAAGTTGCCGTTCACCTGGAGCAGCTTCGCGCCGTGCACCAGCGCCTGGGCCAGCTTGCCCAGCGCGATCTTGCCCTGCGGCACCAGCACGGCGCAGGTCAACCCGGCCCGGGCCGCGTACGCCGCGGCGGAGGCGCTGGTGTTGCCGGTGGACGCGCAGATGATGGCCTTGTTGCCGGCCTCGACCGCCTTGGACACCGCGAGGGTCATCCCCCGGTCCTTGAAGGAACCGGTCGGGTTGGCGCCCTCCACCTTGAGGTGCACGTCGCAGCCGAGCCGGGCGGACAGCACCGGCGCCGGCAACAGCGGGGTGTTGCCCTCGTGCAGCGTGACGACCGGCGTGGCCGCGGTGACCGGCAGCCGATCCCGGTACGCCTCGATCAGACCCCGCCACATGTCGCTCTCCTCGCCTCTACCGACGCGCCCACCCGATTGTCAGGGCCACCTTGGACCAGCCTGCTGGAGTGGTCAATGGCACACCCCCGCCTACCCACCTGGCGGGACGCGCGAGCGGTCCCGTCGATGATGTAACGACTCAGGCGTCACCCTCGACCCGCAGCACACTGGTTACCGACCGGACAATGTCCAGACCGCGCAGCTCACCGACGGTCGCGGCGAGCGCGGCGTCCGGTGCCACGTGCGTGACGATGACCAGCTCGGCGTCGCCGTCGCGGCCCGCCGGCCCGCCCGCCGAGCCCTGCCGCACTGTCGCGATCGACACGTCGTGCCGGGCGAACACGCTCGCCACCGAGGCCAGCACACCCGGGCGGTCGGCGACGTCGAGGCTCACGTGGTAGCGGGTCAACGCCTCACCCATCGGCCGGACCGCGAGGTCCGCGTACGCGCTCTCGCTGGCCGCGCGCACCCCGGCGAGCCGGTTGCGGGACACCGCGACCACGTCACCGAGCACCGCGCTGGCGGTGGGCGCGCCACCGGCGCCCCGACCGTAGAACATCAACTGCCCGGCCGCGTCCGCCTCCACGAAGACCGCGTTGAACGCGTCTCCGACGCTGGCCAGCGGGTGGCTGCGCGGGATCATCGCCGGGTGCACCCGGACGCTGACCGTCTCCCGGCCGGTGGGGTCGACACCCCGGGCCGCGATGCAGAGCAGTTTGATCGTGCAGCCCATCGCCTGGGCGCTGGCCATGTCCGCGGCGGTCACCTCGGTGATGCCCTCGCGGTGCACGTCGGCGGCGCCGACCCGGGTGTGGAACGCCAGCGAGGCGAGGATCGCCGCCTTCGCCGCCGCGTCGAAACCCTCCACGTCGGCGGTCGGGTCGGCCTCCGCGTACCCCAGGGCGGTGGCCTCTTCGAGGGCCTCGGCGAAGCCGGCGCCGGTGGCGTCCATCGCGGAGAGGATGAAGTTGGTGGTGCCGTTGACGATGCCGGTGACCCGGTTGATCCGGTCGCCGTGCAGCGACTCCCGTAGCGGACGCAGCAGCGGGATGGCCCCCGCCACGGACGCCTCGTAGTAGAGGTCGCCGCCGCCCTCGGCCGCCGCCTCGTGCAGGGCCACGCCGTCCTCGGCGAGCAGCGCCTTGTTCGCGGTGACCACGCTCTTGCCGGCGCGCAGCGCCTCGACCAGCCAACTCCGGGCCGGTTCGATGCCACCGATCACCTCGATCACCACGTCCACGTCGTCGCGCTTGATCAGGCCGAGCGCGTCGGTGGTGAACAGGTCCTCGTCGACCGGCAGGTCACCCCGGTCGCGGCCGAGCCGACGGACGGCGATGCCGGCGATCTCCAGCGGAGCGCCGATCCGCGCGGTGAGGTCGGCCGACTGCTCGTGCAGCAGCCGGACCACCTCCTGGCCGACAGTGCCACAGCCGAGCAGCGCCAAGCGCACAGGTGACGTCATCCCACATCCAAAGCCAGCAGGTCCTCTTCGGTTTCCCGCCGGACGATCAGGCGCGCCTGGCCGTCGCGCACCGCGACCACCGGTGGCCGGGGCACATGGTTGTAGTTGCTGGCCATGCTTCGGCAGTACGCACCGGTGCCGGGCACTGCGACAAGATCTCCGGGCTGCACGTCGGCGGGCAGGAATTCATCCTTCACCACGATGTCCCCGGACTCACAGTGCTTTCCCACCACGCGGGCGAGCAACGGCTGCGCGGTCGAGGCCCGCGAGGCCAGCGTCGCCGAGTAGGACGCGTCGTAGAGGGCGGTGCGGATGTTGTCGCTCATCCCGCCGTCGACGCTGACGTACGTCCGGAGGCCGTCGAGGTCCTTGACAGTGCCGACCTCGTAGAGGGTGAACACGGCCGGCCCGACGATGGCCCGGCCCGGCTCGATCGACAGGTGCGGCACTGCCAGGTTCTCCGCCGCGCACTCCGAATCGACGATCTTGCGAAGCCGCTTGGCCAGATCCTGCGGGGTCGCCGGGTCGTCCTGGGTGGTGTACGCGATGCCGAAGCCGCCGCCCAGGTCCAGCTCGGGCAGCTCCACCCCGCGCGCGTCGCGGATCTGCGCCTGGAGGGCGAGCACCCGCCGGGCCGAGACCTCGAAGCCGCTGGCGTCGAAGATCTGCGAGCCGATGTGCGAGTGCAGACCGCGCAGCTCCAGCACGCCCTCGTCGAGGATCTTGAACGCGGCGTTCGCAGCGGCGCCGCCGGCCAGCGAGAAGCCGAACTTCTGGTCCTCGTGTGCGGTGGCGATGAACTCGTGGGTGTGCGCCTCGACCCCCACCGTGACCCGGACCAGCACCCGGGGCCGGACCCCGCGCTCGCGGGCCAGCGCGGTGAGCCGGTCGATCTCGGTGAACGAGTCGACGATGATCCGGCCCACCCCGGCGTCCAGCGCCCGGCCCAGCTCGGCGACCGACTTGTTGTTGCCGTGGAAGCCGATCCGCTCCGGCGGCATCCCGGCCGACAGTGCGGTGGCCAACTCGCCACCGGTGCAGACGTCCAGGTGCAGCCCCTCCTCGGCGATCATCCGGACCACCGCCCGGCAGAGGAACGCCTTGCCCGCGTAGAACACGTCCTCGGTCGGGAAGGCCTCCCGGAAGTCGCGGCAGCGCGAGCGCAGGTCGGCCTCGTCGAGGACGTACACCGGGGTGCCGAACTCGGCCGCGATGTCGCGGACGCTCAGGCCCGCGACGGCGACCGCGCCGTCGGCGCCGCGCGTCACCGACCGCGGCCACAGCGCCGGCACGAGGGCGTTGACGTCGGCCGGGGTACGCAGCCAGGCCGGCCCCTGGTTGCTGATGTCCGCGTGCAGCGCACCAGCCTCATGAGCCCTCATGTCACATCCTCTCGGGTGCGGAGACGCCGAGCAGGTAGAGGCCGTTGGCGATCACCGTGCGGGTGGCGTTGTTGAGCCAGAGCCGGGCGCGGTGCAGGTCGGTGATCTCCTCGTCGCCCAGCGGCAGCACCCGGCAGTTGTCGTAGAACCGGTGGTAGGAGGCGGCGACGCTCTCCTCCAGGTAGCGGGCCACCCGGTGCGGCTCCCGCAGCTCGGCGGCCGTCGCCACCACCGCGGGGAACTGGGCGAGCGCCTTGAGCAGCTCGTTCTCCTTCTCGTGGTCGAGCAGCTCGGGGCGGAACGCGTCGGCGTCGCCCGGAACCAGCCCCACCTCGGCGGCGTTGCGGGCCACGCCCGCCGTCCGGGCTGCCACGTACTGCACGTAGTAGACCGGGTTGTCGCGGGTCGCCCGGGTCCACAGCTCGATGTCGATGTCGATCGGGGAGTCGCTGGAGTAGCGGGCCAACGCGTACCGGGAGGCGTCCACGCCGATCGCGTCGACCAGGTCCTCCAGGGTGATCACGGTGCCGGCCCGCTTGCTCATCCGCATCGGCGCGCCGTCGCGCAGCAGGTTGACCAGCTGCCCGATGAGGATCTCCAGGTTGCGCTCCGGGTCGTCGCCGAAGCAGGCCGACATCGCCTTCATCCGGCCGATGTAGCCGTGGTGGTCGGCGCCCAGCATGATCACGACCCGCTCGAAGCCGCGCTCGCGCTTGTCCAGGTAGTAGGCGCAGTCAGCGGCGAAGTACGTCCACTCACCGTTGGACTTGCGCAGCACCCGGTCCTTGTCGTCGCCGAAGTCGGTGGTGCGCAGCCAGGTGGCGCCCTCGGACTCGTAGAGGTGCCCCTGCTCGCGCAGCCGGTTCAGCGCCAGGTCGAGTTCACCCCGGTCGTGCAGGTCCTTCTCGTTGAAGTAGGTGTCGAACTCCACCCCGAAGTCGCGCAGCGAGGTGCGGATCTCGTCGAACATCAGCGCGACGCCCTCGACCCGGAAGACCTCCTGGGCGGCGTCGTCGTCGAGCGAGCGCACCTCCGGCCGGCGGGCCTGCACCTCGGCGGCGATCTCGGCGATGTACGCCCCGCCGTAGCCGTCCTCCGGCGCCGGCTCACCCTTGGCGGCGGCGAGCAGCGACCGGGCGAACCGGTCGATCTGCGAACCGGCGTCGTTGAAGTAGTACTCCGTGCCGACGTCGGCGCCGGTGGCCCGCAGCAGCCGGCTCAGCGCGTCACCGACGGCCGCCCAGCGGACCCCGCCGATGTGCACCGGCCCGGTCGGGTTGGCCGAGACGAACTCCAGGTTGATCTTTTCGCCGGCGAGCCGGTCGCTGCGGCCGTACTCCGCGCCGCTCTCCACGATCACCCGCGCGAGCTGACCGGCCGCGGCGGCGTCGAGCCGGATGTTCAGGAAGCCCGGCCCGGCGATTTCCACCGATTTGACCCCCGGCGCCCGGCCCAGCTCGTCGGCCAGGGCCGTCGCCAGCTCCCGGGGCGGGACGCCCACCTTCTTGCTCAACTGCAGCGCGAGCGTCGAGGCGTAGTCGCCGTGCTCGGGGTTGCGCGGTCGCTCCACCACAGTGCTCGCCGGCAACGCGGCGCGGTCGAGCCCACGCTGCTCGAAGACGGCGTGGGCGGCGGCGAGGACGACCGAGGCTAGTTCTGCAGGAGTCACCCAACCATGTTATCGGGGGTAGACTCGGGCACTCGGCGGCTCCCCTGCGCGTCATCCGGCCCGCCACTCCCCTGACCGACCGACTTGACGAGGCACGATGAGCATCAGCACCCCGGGTGGCCCTGAGCGCCGCCCGACCGTGGTCAGCACCGGCAAGAAGCCGGCCGCAGGCCGGCCGGCTTCCGGCGCCAAGGCCGGTTCCGGCAAGCCGACGGGCTCCCCCCGGGCCGGGGGCAAGGGCCCGCGCAAGCCGGTCACCCCGGTCAAGGTGAGCCAGGGCCGCGCGTGGGGGCCGATCGCGCTCTTCGTCGCGGTCGGCGTGCTCGCGGCCGGCATCATCGGGTACGGCGCGTGGGCGTCGTTCCAGGGCTCCAAGCCGTGGGACAAGCGGGCCAACGCCATCGACGGCATCGCCAACATCCGCAAGTCCGACCCGGACAGCCTGAAGTACGAGTCGCACAAGTCGGGCCCGCTGACCTGGAACTACTCGCCGCCGGTTGGTGGGGTGCACAACGCCGCCTGGCAGAACTGCATGGGCGACGTCTACGACGCCCCGATCGCCAGCGAGCACGCGGTGCACAGCCTGGAGCACGGCGCGGTGTGGATCACCTACCGCCCGGACCTGCCCAAGGACCAGGTCGACAAGCTCGCCGGCAAGGTGCGTGGCGTCGAGAAGATGCTGATGAGCCCGTACGAGGGCCTGGACAAGCCCATCTCGCTGCAGGCCTGGGGCTACCAGCTCAAGCTCGACAACGCCGACGACTCGCGGATCGACGAGTTCATCAAGGACCTGCGGGTGAACGCCTCCGTCGAGGGCCCGACGGCGCTCTGCAACACCGGCATCACCGCCACCGGCACCACGCCGCGTGAACTCCAGCAGCAGCCCACCCAGTAAGGACGGCAATGACCGCTCCGGCAACCACCGACAGCGAGTACGACGAGATCCCGGCCGCCCCGGACGAGGGCGGCCGGGCCCCGGCGTCGCGCTACGGCGTGCTGGCGCTCGCCATCATGCTGGTGGTGGGGCTCCTCCTCGGGTATGCGGGTGGTCTGCTCACCCCACGGATCACCCGACCCGGTGACGCCTCGGTCGAGGCGGGCTTCGCCCGGGACATGACTACCCACCACGCGCAGGCGGTGGAGATGAGCCTGATCGCGTACCGGTCGGCGGCCCTCCCCGAGGTGCGGCAGATCGCCGTCGACATCGCCACCGGGCAGCAGGGCGAGATCGGCGCGATGCAGACCTGGCTGCGCGAATGGGGCCTCAGCCCGACCGGGTCGAAGCCGCCGATGTCGTGGATGTCCGACGGGGCCACCGTCAAGGACGGTCTGATGCCGGGCATGGCCACGCCGCAACAGATGACCGCCCTGCGCGACGCTCAGGGCATCGAGGTCGACAGGCAGTTCCTGGCCCTGATGTACGACCACCACCTGGGCGGCATCCACATGATCGACGCGGCGCTCGGCGCGACCGACAACGCCGAGGTGGTCCGGGTGGCGAACACCATGAAGAACACCCAGCAGACCGAGCTGAACAACCTCCGGCAGCTCCAGGCGCAGGCCAGGGGCTGACCGACCGGACGGGCGCACCCGGCCCGCGTCCCCGCCGATCCATGGGCGGTGACGCGGGCCGCACCGTGTCGAGGCCATGCACCCACCCCGACCCCGCACGGCCGAACCCGTGGCCTATGACCTGAAAGCCCTTCTCGTCCCTTGTGGGCGTTTTGCGAGGCACAGGCGATTACGTTGCTTAGAGAGTTTTCTCCCCACATATCGTGACCAGTTGCGATTCGGGCTCGTTGCCCAAGACGTGGGGGTTGCACTCAGAGACGCACGGCGCTCGGTAACCAGTTGGTGCCGACGCCACACCATCGGTGGTGACGGGGCGGTGGCAGCCGTCCGTCGCGGACAGCGGCAGGGCGAGCCGGGATTGCTCAGCCGCGAACAGGAACTCGAGTTGATCGACACGCTGCGAGGCGTCCATCCCGACGAGTTCGGCCTGGACGAGGAGTTGTGGACGCGGCAGAGCCTCACCACGCTCATCCAGCGGCGCTTCGAGCTACCGCTGGACGCCGGCGCGGTCGGGGCGTACCTGCGGGCCTGGGGGTTGGGTCCGCGGGAGCCGCGCGAGCGGGCCTGCGGGCTCTGCGTCAGCGCGGTCGAGCGTTGGGTCCGCAGCGAGTACCCGGGGATCACCCGGGCCGCCCAGGAGCACCTCGCGGAGGTCTACTGGATCGGCCGGATCCGGCTGCGCGGCACGATGCCGGCCGCCGACGTGATCTCCGCCGTCTCGTCCCGCGGCCGGGTGCGCTTCATGATCACCACGCCGACGGTGGACCCGCCGCTCCCCCGCGACTTCGTGCTGCGGCTCAGTGGCGAGGAGCAGCGCACCGTCCACCTGATAGTGGACGGCTCCTGGCCGCGCAACGAGTGGCCGCGCCGGCTCCCTCGGCGAATCGTCCTGCACCCGCTGCCCAGCTGCGGGCGGGCGGTAGCCGCCTGAGCGCCGGGTGGGCCGGTCCGACACGATCGGCTCACCCGATACCGATTCGGCGTACGCAGGGGAGGTTTGCTAGTCTTCTCCAGTCGCTGAGCCCCCGTAGCTCAGGGGATAGAGCACCGCCCTCCGGAGGCGGGGGCGCAGGTTCGAATCCTGCCGGGGGCACCAAGATTGCTTGGCACAAAGATGCCCCTGACCAGGGAAACCCGGTCAGGGGCATTACTCATGTGCCCAGTCAGGCCGGCGGCGTGCTTCGATCAGAACACCAGGACGCCAACATCGAGCACAACTATCATCGCGATCGCCAACACCGGAATAGCGATTGCCATCGCAAAAACGCTGATCAGCAATAAACCCAACCCCTCTTTCCATTCCTCTCGGCTTGTGCGAGGAGGGGAGGGCTGGCCTGCTGGGCGGGTCGCAGGTGCCGGACGGGCAGTGAAGTATGAAGAAGCGGCACTGGCGAGACATCCCACGGCGATAACAAGAACTGGGGATAAAGCTACTGCCAGCATCGACACTGGGTGGCTGGTAGTCCATTCCCAGAAGGCTTGGACATCGGCGTCGAATCTTCCGGCTTCTTGAATCTTGGCGTTCGCTGACCTGCCTATCCAGGTGAGGTGTGCCATGGTCAGCAATAATGGAGCCACGATAAACCAGGTGGCCGGCACGACCCACTCACGCGCCGCCCCGAAGAAGCCGGAGCACCCTTCGGTGGGGACTCCATCCGCAACTGCGGCATCTCCGGAATTTTCGAAGCTTGGCGTGGGCGCGCTTGATTCGATCGTCGCCGGCGACTCGCGTGCCGCCAGTGTCGCGATCACCTCAGGGCCTGCATCCGTTGCCGCCGGGTCGCTCGTTGCAGGTGACCCGGAGACTGGTTGTCCCTCCATCGGCCTGGCGTCCGCTGTCGTCATGGCGGGTTCCGGGATTGTTGGTGGCTCCGAGGCCGCCGAGGTTTCCTGGGTTCCCTGGATCGCTACGTGCAACGCCATGTCGGCAGCCGGCGACGATGCCGCTTCGGCTTTCGTCGAAGCGGATGAATCGTTTGGTCTCGGGTTTCGGGGACCACCGTTACGCAACACTCGGACAGTTATCACTGCGCTGGCGATGCCGGCGACGGCCGAGACAACCGAAGCGATCTTGTCCGAGACATCCAGGAGATCCGCCATAGGCAATATCATAGATTAGGCGGGAAGTGAGAAGGGGTGGCCAGCCGACCCGTGGTCGTCCTATACGTGACAGGCCCCGCCCAGAACGCATCGACGTCGACCTGCGGGGCGACCAAAACGACCCGTACATGTCGCTCGAATAGGAACGACAAGCACCTCGTCTCACCGGAAGCGCGGCGTTGCGACCCCGATTGACGACTCGACGATTCCCTAGCCGTCTCGGCCGCGCACGCACCCTGGCCGCCGGTCGCGTAGTGGTTCGATCGGCGGCCAGGGCCTTTGGTCAGCTGCCGACGTACGCCGCCAGGTGCTCGCCGGTGAGGGTGGAGCGGGCGGCGACGAGGTCGGTGGGAGTGCCCTCGAAGACGATCCGGCCACCGTCGTGGCCGGCGCCGGGGCCGATATCGATGATCCAGTCGGCGTGCGCCATGACCGCCTGGTGGTGCTCGATGACGATCACCGACTTGCCGGAGTCGACCAGGCGGTCGAGCAGGCCGAGCAGTTGCTCCACGTCGGCCAGGTGCAGGCCGGTGGTCGGCTCGTCGAGGACGTACACGCCGCCCTTCTCCGCCATGTGGGTGGCCAGCTTCAGCCGTTGCCGCTCCCCGCCGGACAGAGTCGTGAGCGGCTGCCCCAGGCTCAGGTAGCCGAGCCCGACGTCGGCGAGCCGGTCGAGGATGGCGTGCGCTGCCGGCGTGCGCGCCTCGCCGGCGCCGAAGAACTTCTCGGCCTCCGTCACCGACATCGCGAGCACCTCGCTGATGTCGCGACCGCCGAAGCGGTATTCCAGCACCGATGCCTGGAACCGCTTGCCCTCGCAGTCCTCGCAGGGGGCGGCTACGCCCGCCATCATCCCCAGGTCGGTGTAGATGACGCCGGCGCCGTTGCAGCTCGGGCAGGCGCCCTCGGAGTTGGCGCTGAACAGCGCCGGCTTCACCCCGTTGGCCTTCGCGAACGCCTTGCGGATCGGGTCGAGCAACCCGGTGTACGTGGCCGGGTTGCTACGCCGTGAGCCGCGGATCGCGCCCTGGTCGATCGAGACCACGCCCGCGCCGGCCGGGATCGAGGAGTGCACGAGCGAACTCTTGCCGGAGCCGGCGACGCCGGTCACGACGACGAGCACCCCGAGGGGTACGTCGACGTTCACGTCCCGGAGGTTGTTGGCAGTGGCGCCCCGGATCTCCAGCTTGCCGGTGGGCGTCCGCACCGTCTCCTTGAGGGCCGCCCGGTCGTCGAGGTGGCGGCCGGTGATGGTGCCGCTGGCCCGCAGACCTTCCACTGTGCCCTCGTAGCAGACGGTCCCGCCCTCGGTGCCGGCGCCGGGCCCGAGGTCGACGACGTGGTCGGCGATGGCGATGGCCTCCGGCTTGTGCTCCACGACCAGCACTGTGTTGCCCTTGTCGCGTAGTTGGAGCAGCAACTCGTTCATTCGTTGGATGTCGTGCGGGTGCAGCCCGATCGTCGGCTCGTCGAAGACGTAGGTGACGTCGGTGAGCGAGGAACCGAGGTGACGGATCATCTTGGTGCGCTGCGCCTCACCGCCGGAGAGGGTGCCCGACGGTCGATCGAGCGACAGGTAGCCCAGCCCGATCTCCTCGAACGAGTCGAGGAGGTGTTGCAGGCCGGCCAGCAACGGGGCCACCGACGGCTCTTCGATCCCGCGCACCCAGGCGGCCAGGTCGCTGATCTGCATCGCGCACGCGTCGGCGATGTTCCTGCCCTTGATCTTCGACGACCGGGCCTCCTTGCTGAGCCGGGTGCCGGCACACTCGGGGCAGGTCGTGAAGGTCACCGCGCGCTCCACGAAGGCGCGGATGTGCGGCTGCAACGCGTCGATGTCCTTGGCGAGGAAGGACTTCTGGATCGACGGGATGAGGCCCGCGTACGTCAGGTTGATCCCGTCGATTTTGATCTTGGTCGGCTCCCGGTGGAGCAGGTCCTGCAGCTCCCGCTTGGTGAACTTGGCGATCGGCTTGTCCGGGTCGAAGTAGCCGCAGCCCCGGAAGATCCGGCCGAACCAGCCCTCCATGCTGTAACCGGGGATGGTGATCGCGCCCTCGTTGAGCGAGAGGTTGTCGTCGTAGAGCGCCGACAGGTCGATGTCGGTCACCGCACCCATGCCCTCGCACCGCGGGCACATGCCGCCGAGACGGTTGAAGGTCGCCTTCTCGGTCTTCGTCTTGCCAGCGCCGCGATCGACTGTGATCGCCCCGGTCGCCTTCACCGACGGAACATTGAACGAGTACGCGTTGGGCGAGCCGATGTGCGGCTGCCCGAGCCGGCTGAACAGGATGCGCAGCATCGCGTTGGCGTCGGTGGCGGTGCCGACGGTGGAGCGGGAGTTGGCGCCCATCCGCTCCTGGTCCACGATGATCGCCGTGGTCAGGCCATCCAGCAGGTCGACCTCGGGCCGCGCCAACGTCGGCATGAAGCCCTGAACGAAGGCGCTGTAGGTCTCGTTGATCATGCGCTGCGACTCGGCCGCGATGGTGCCGAACACCAGCGAGCTCTTGCCGGAGCCGGAGACACCGGTGAACACCGTCAGCCGCCGCTTCGGGATCTCGACGCTGACGTCCTTGAGGTTGTTCACCCGCGCGCCCTGCACCCGGATCAGGTCGTGGCTGTCGGCGACGTGCGGCTCGGACGGCTGGATGGCCGTGCTCATCGTGTCTCCATCTGTCGGGCGCGCAGGACTCAGCGCACTTCCTGGATGCGGACCATGTTGCCCGCCGGGTCCCGGAAGGCACAGTCGCGCACGCCGTACGGCTGCTCGGTCGGCTCCTGGACGACCTCGGCGTCGCTGGCCTCCAGCTTGGCGAAGGTGGCGTCGAGGTCGGTGGTGGCGAGGTTGACGCCGAAGTAGCTGCCCTTGGCCATCAGCTCAATGATGGTCTGCCGCTCGTCGTCGGTGATGCCGGGGTTGGCTGCCGGCGGGTGCAGGACGATGGCCGTGCTGGGCTGGCCGACCGGCCCGACAGTGATCCACCGCATCCCCTCGTAGCCGACGTCGAGGCGGACCTCGAAGCCGAGGACGTCGCGGTAGAAGGCCAGCGAGGCGTCCGGGTCGGTGTGCGGCAGGAAACTCGAATGAATGGTGATGTCCATGCTGGTCACGCTAGTTGCGGCTCGGTGACCCGCGCTTCTCGATTCCTGACCGGTCTGGTCACCTGCTTCGCCACGCACGACGGCATTCCGGCCGTCGCCTGCGCCGCCTGCCGCCGGTAGACGCTGGGCGGCACGCCGACCAGCTCGGTGAAGCGGGTGCTGAAGGTGCCCAACGACGAGCAACCGACAGCGAAACAGACGTCGGTGACGCTCAGGTCGCCACGGCGCAACAGGGCCATCGCCCGCTCAATCCGTCGGGTCATGAGGTAGCTGTACGGAGATTCGCCGTAGGCGAGCCGGAACTCGCGGCTGAGGTGCCCGGCCGACATGTGCGCGCCACGGGCGAGCGCCTCGACGTCCAACGGCTGCGCGTACTCCCTGTCGATCCGGTCGCGGACCCGGCGCAGCCGCGCCAGGTCGGCCAGCCGCTGGGTCGCATCGGATTTGCTGCTCACCTGCGAAATCGTGCCACAACCCACCGACAATCCGCCGCACGCCGGCGCGGGCGGTGGCCCACGGGCCGGTCAGCCGGCCTCGCGGCGGGCGCGGGCCCGGCGCTTCCCCTCGTGCATGGCCTGCACCCGGGCCACCGGGATGGTCCGGCCCTCGGCCACCAGGTCGGCGGGGAGCGGTTGCGGGGCCGGCATCAGGGCGGCCCACGGGTCGCCGTCGGCGAGCAGTGCGGGCGCGGTCCGGATGGTGAAGTCGGCGGGGGTCACCTCGGTCAGGTCGGCCCAGTCGACCGGGAACGAGACCGGCATCCCCGGGCGCAGCCGGGGGCTGTACGCGGCGGCCACCGTCGCCCCGCCCGCCCGGGTGGCGTCCACGAAGACCCGGCCACCCCGGTCCTCCTTGATGTACGCCGTGGTGGCCAGCGCCGGGTCGAGCCGCTCGGCGCGGACGGCGAGCGCCCGGGTGGCGGCGGCCAACTCCTCGGCCGTTGGTTCGTCGGTCACCGGGACGAAGACGTGCACGCCCTTGGCGCCGCTGGTCTTGACGGCGCCGGCCAGGCCGGCGTCGGCGAGCGCCTGACGGACCAGCAGGGCGGCGTCGACCGCCGCGCGGAACCCGTCGCCGTCCGGCGGGTCCAGGTCGAGGATCAGGTGGGTCGGGCGGTGCAGATCCGCCACGGTGGCCAGCGTCGGGTGGTACTCCACGGCCCGCTGGTTGGCGAACCAGAGCAGGGTGCGGCGGTCGTCGCAGAGGGCGTACGAGATCTCCCGGTGCGACGCCTCCGCCCAGACCGGTGCCCGGCGGACCCAGTCCGGGGTGTAGCGGGGCAGGTTCTTCTGCATGAACGGCGGCTGGCCGGGGCGGACCCTGATCACCGACAGCGGCCGGCCCCGCAACTGCGGGAGGAGGCGGTCCCGAACCGCGTCGAGGTAGTCGACCAGGTCACGCTTCGTCGCGTCGTCGCGGTCGGACAGCGGCTGGTCCAGGTTGGTCAGGGCCACGCCGTCCCGGGTCTCGTCAGCCTCGCTCACCCGACCACCCTCCCGGCCCCGGTGCCGTCGGTCAACTGGACGCGGCGCTTCGGTACGGATCGATTCCGGCACCCACCCCGGCCGGTTCCGACGGATCGGTGACCGACGACGGCCGGGCCGGGCGTCGGGGCAGGGTTGTCAGCGCCACCAGCCACGCGGCGACCACCAGAGCGGCGGCCACGGCGAACGCGGTCCGGTAGCCGCCGGCGAGCGCGGCGGTCTCGGCCCAGCCGGCGGCCCGCAGCCCGTCGCTGCGGGTGGCGGCCAGGGTGGCCAGCGCGGCCAGGCCGACCGCCCCGCCGACCTGTTGGGTGGTGTTGGCCAGGCCGGAGGCGAGCCCGGCGTCGGTGTCGGTCGCGCCGGCCATGGCCAGTGTGGTGACCGCCGGCAGGGTCAACCCGCCGGCCACCCCGAAGATCAACATCGCCGGGAGTACGTCCGCGACGTAGCCGCCGTCGGCGGGCAGCCGGGCGAGCAGGAGGAAGCCGACGGTCGCCAGGCCGAGCCCGACCAGCAGAACCATCCGGGCACCGAAGCGGGCGATCAGCCGACCGGCCAGGCCGAGCGAGACCACGGCGATCACGACCGGGGTCGGTAGGAAGGCCCAGCCGGTCGCGGCGGCATCCAGCCCCAGCACCAGTTGCAGCTCCACGGCGAGCAGGAACTGGAACCCGAAGTACGCGCAGACCATGAGGAACTGCACGGCGTTCGCCGCCACCAGGCCCGGGACGCGCAGCACCCGGGACGGCACCAGCGGGGCCGCCGCCACCCGTTGACGCAGCGCGAACCCGCCGAGCAGCAGTGCCGCGAGGGCCACCGCGCCGAGCGTCCGAGGGCTGGTCCAGCCGTGCTCGCCCGTGCCGACGATGCCCAACACGGCGGCCATCAGCCCGGCGGTGGCGAGCAGCGCGCCGGGCAGGTCCAGGCCGGCGCGCAGGCCGATCCCTCGTTCGGCCGGGAGCCGGCGGAGGGCCGCGATGAGGATGACCGCCCCGATCGGCACGTTGACCAGGAATATCGTCCGCCAGCCGGCGGCCTGGGTGAGCACCCCTCCGGCGACAGTGCCGACCGACGCACCGGCGGCGCCGGTGAAGCTGAAGACGGCGATGGCGCGGGCCCGCTCGGCCGCTTCGGGGTAGAGCCGGACGATCATGCCGAGGCTGACCGCCATGGCCAGCGCGCCGCCGATGCCCTGCCCGAACCGCGCGCCCACCAGCAGGGCCGGCCCGGTGGCGACCGCGCAGGCCAGCGAGGCCATTGTGAACAACGCGACGCCGGCCAGGAAGACCCTGCGCCGGCCCAGCAGGTCACCGAGCCGGCCGGCGAGCAGCAGCAGCCCGCCGAACGCGACCAGGTAGGCGTTCACCACCCAGGCCAGGTCGGCGGCGCTGAAGCCCAGGTCGCGTTGGATGGCGGGCAGCGCCACCGCGACGACGGTGCCATCCAGGATGATCATCAGGCTGCCGGCGCAGAGCACCAGCAGCGCCGGCCAACGGGATGGGACGACACGCTCCACGAAACGCCTCCTTGGTGCACTGTTTGTTACCGAGGTCATCGTCTGTGACCATGAACCGGAGCGGAAGGAGGCACTTTGATGTCCCAGAGGAACAGCGATGTGTCCGCGCTGGTCAAGGCCGAGCTGACCTGCGCGGCCGAGAACGTGCCGTTCACCCCGGGCCAGGCTCGGGCGTGCACCGTCCGCGAGGTGCTGGACCGGGTCGGCGGCAAGTGGAGCATCGGCATCCTGGTGGCCGCCTCGCACGGGCCGGTGCGCTTCACCGAGCTGGAGCGGCACATCGAGGGGATCAGCCGCCGGATGCTCACGCTGACGCTGCGCAACCTGGAGCGGGACGGCCTGCTGCACCGCACTGTCTACCCGACCGTTCCGCCCAAGGTCGAATACACCGCCACCCCGATGGCGCTGGAGCTCTACGAGTCGCTGGTCGCGCTGACCAGCTGGGCCGAGCGGCACCGGCGGGCCATCGCCGAGGCGCGGACCAGGTACGACACCCAGCACGCCGGGTAAACCCAGCGAGGGGTGTGGCGAACGCCACCGCTTCCATCTGACCGATCGGTCAGGGTCTGACCGATCGGTCAGGCATGCTGGTCTGCGGGAGGTGGACCGGGCATGGTCAGAGCGGTACCCGACACGCACGGCGAGATCCTCGCCGCGGCGGCGCGGCAGTTCACGGTGACCGGCTACCGGGGCACCTCCCTGCAGGACATCGCCCGGGAGGTCGGCTGCTCCAAGGCCACGGTGCTCTACCACTTCGCCAACAAGGAAGCCCTGCTCGCCGAGCTGATGGCCCCCGCGATCGAGGTGCTCCGCAGCCTCGACGAACAGCTCACCGGCCTGACCGGAGCTGCCGCGCAGGAAGTCGCCGCACAGGGCTTCGTCGACCTCGCGGTCCGGTTCCGGCAGGAGATCGCGGTACTGCGCGGCGAGTTCCCGGAACTGCTGTGCCAGCCGGCCTTCGCGCACATCCAGGAGATCTCCGACCGGCTGCGGGACGCGTTGGCCGGGCACTCCGACCGGCCGGGCGCCCGGATCGCCGCGCTGGTGCTGCTCGCCGGCATCTCCGAGGCGTGCGGCGAGTTCGCCGACATCCCCGACGACGAACTGCGCCTCGCCCTGCTCACCCTCGCCCGGCGGGCCGTCGAACCCGTCGACGCGCCACTGCCCCATCCACCCACGACCGAGGACAAGGACTCCTGATGGCCACCCTGCTCTACCGGCTCGGCCGGGGCGCGTTGCGCCGGCGACGGCTCGTCGTCGCGCTCTGGCTCGTCGTACTCGTCGCCGCCGGCCTGGCCGCGGCGACCCTGCGCGGCCCGACGGCGAGCAACTTCACAATGCCCGGCACCGAGAGCCAGCGCGCGCTCGACCTGCTGGCCGACCAGTTCCCCGCTGCCAGCGGCGCCACCGGCACCATCGCGGTCAAGGCGCCCGCCGACGGCCAACTGGCCACCCCGCAGGGTCAGGCAGTGGTGCAGGAACTCGTCCAGCAGGCGTCGGCACTGCCCGGCGTGGTCGGCGCGGTCAACCCGCTCCAGGTCGGCGCGGTATCACCCAACGGCCGGTACGCGCTGGTCCAGGTCCAGTTCGCCAGCGGCGGGGACGACGTCACCGACGAGCAGCGCACCGCCTACGAGCAGGTCGGCGCAGCGGCAAAGGCGCAGGGTTGGCAGGTCGCCCCCGGCGGCGAGGTGCTCGGCGGCGAGCCGGAGATCGGCTCCACCGAGGCGCTCGGCGTACTGGTCGCCGCGATCGTCCTGATCATCACGTTCGGTTCCCTGGTCGCCGCCGGCATGACGATGCTCAACGCGCTGATCGGCGTGGGCGCCGGCATGGCCGGACTGTTCGCGCTGAGCGGCGTCGTCCAGCTCACCAGCACCGCGCCGATCCTGGCGCTGATGCTCGGTCTCGCGGTCGGCATCGACTACTCACTCTTCATCACCTCCCGGCACCGGCAGAACCTGCTCGACGGCCTGTCCCCGGAGGAGGCGGTCGGCCGGGCCGTGGGCACCGCCGGCTCGGCAGTGGTCTTCGCCGGCGCCACAGTGGTCATCGCCCTGGCCGGGCTCGCCGTGGTGGACATCCCGTTCCTCACCGTGATGGGTCTCGCCGCCGCCGGCACCGTCACCGTCGCCGTACTGGTCGCCATCACCCTCCAGCCGGCGCTGCTCGGCTTCGCCGGTCGCCGGGTGCTCCCCCGCCGGCTGCGCTCCGTTCCCACCGACGGCACCGCCGCTGACGAGGACGACTCGGACGTCACCGACCGGCCGGCCGCGACGACGACCACGACCGAGGAGCGCAACCGGTTCGGTTTCCGCTGGGCGCGACTGGTCACCCGGTTCCGCGTACCGGTCATCCTGGTCGGCCTGCTCGGCCTGGGGCTGCTCGCGCTGCCCACGCCGGACATGCGGCTGGCCCTGCCGGGCGCCGCGACGGCCGCTGTCGGCTCGCCCGCCCGGGTGGCGAACGACCTGACCGTCGAGGGCTTCGGAGCGGGCTTCACCGGCCGGCTCGCCGTGGTGGTCGCCGGTGACACGCCACAGGCCACCTCGGCCGCCGTGCCGCAGGTCACCGCCCTGCTCCAGCGCACCGAGAACGTCCTCGCGGTGGCGCCGCCCCAGCTCAGCCCGGACGGCCGGACCGCGCTGCTCGGCGTGGTGCCGAAGACCGGCCCGACCGACGAGGCCACCGAGACCCTGGTGCACGACATCCGTGGCGCGGTGAGCGGGATCCCCGACGCGGACGTGCTGCTCACCGGCGTCACCGCCATCGGCATCGACGTCTCCGAGAAGCTCTCCGACGCGCTACCGATCTACCTGCTGCTGGTGGTCGGGCTCTCGGTGCTGCTGCTGATGCTGGTGTTCCGCTCGCTGCTGGTGCCGATCAAGGCGGCGCTGGGCTTCCTGCTCACCGTCGCCGCCACGTTCGGCATCACGGTGGCCGTCTTTCAGCAGGGGCACCTCGCCGACCTGGTCGGCCTGGACACGCCCGGCCCGCTGATCAGCTTCCTGCCGATCCTGCTCATCGGCATCCTGTTCGGGCTCGCCATGGACTACGAGGTGTTCCTGGTGTCCCGGATGCGGGAGGACTTCGTGCACGGTGAGACGGCCCGGCAGGCCACCATCAGTGGCATGGGGCACGGTGCACGGGTGGTCACGGCCGCCGCGCTGATCATGATCTCGGTCTTCGGGGGCTTCGTCTTCCTGGAAGACCCGGTGATCAAGTCGATGGGCTTCGCGCTCGCCATCGGTGTCGCCATCGACGCGTTCGTGGTCCGGATGACCATCGTCCCGGCGGTGATGTCGCTCCTCGGCGACCGCGCCTGGTGGCTGCCCCGCTGGCTCAACCGCGCCCTGCCCAACGTGGACATCGAAGGTGAGGGCCTGCGCACCCACCTAGAAGACCGCACCCCAACCCGCGTCTGACCCCCACCACCCTGTCGATCATGGAGTTGTGGTGCCCGTCGTGCCCCGATCAGGGGCCTTCGTCCAGCACCACAACTCCATGATCGATGCGATCGAGCGGGCGTCAGACGCCCGCCGGGTAGGTCTCCATCTCGCCGGGGACCGCCGGCACCGGTAGCGGGTGCAGGGCCGTGGTGTCGTCGCACCAGATGAAGGCGTCATAGCGGTCGCCGAGCCGGGTGGGCACGTAGTTGCCCCAGGACTCGAACGACGGGTCGTAGACGACCCCGATCGCCCGGTGGTCCACGGTCTCGGTGACCCAGCCCGGCTGGTCGTCACCGCCGAAGATCAGCACCGCCCGTTCCGGCATCAGCTCGTGCAACCGCCGCTCGATCGAACCCTCCCGAGCCGGGGGCACCACCATCGCCTCGGGCGGTGAACCCCACCGGGGTGCGGCGATCACAGTGCCCCGGTAGCTGCCGAAGCCGACCAGGGCCACCGCGTCCTCGCCGTGCCGTTCCCGGGCCAACTGACCAATGTTGACCATGCCGTCGGCGGCCATGTCGGTGGCCCGCGCATCCCCGACGTGCGTGTTGTGCGCCCAGACGATGCCCCGGGCGTCGGGGCCGTAGCGGTCCAACAGCCGGTCCAGGGTGTCCTGCATGTGGGTGTCGCGGATGTTCCACGAGTCCGGCCCGCCGGCCACCATCGCCCGGTAGTAGCGCTCGGCGCCGGCCACCACCTCCGCGTTCTGCCAGGCCGAGAAGCGGTCCGGGCCGTCGGAGAGAGCGTGTTCGCGGGTACGGGCGAGCAACCGGACAACCTCCTCCTCGCACCGCGCGGAGACGAACCGGCTGGCCGCACCGTACTCCTCGACCCTCTTGCCGTACGGCTCGAAGCACCGGTACGCGTCCTGCGCCGCCTCCAGCGACTTCGGGTCCTCCTCCCCCAGGTAGTCGAAGATCGCCTGCATCGACTCCCAGAGGCTGTAGACGTCGAGGCCGTGGAACCCGGCCCGTTGCTCCTCCGGCCGCTCCACGTTCCAGGCCCGCAACCAGCTGGCGAACCGGGCCACCTCGGCATTGGCCCACATCCAGGTCGGCCATCGCTCAAACTGGTCGAGTGCGAGCTGCGGTTCGAGCGCGCCGCCCGGCGCGGCCGTCACCGAACGGTGCACCCGATCGCAGTCGGGCCAGTCACCCTCCACGGCGACGAAGGAGAAACCGCACTCCGCGATCAACCGGCGGGTGAGTTGCTCGCGCAACCGGTAGTAGTCGTAACTGCCGTGGGTGGACTCACCGATCATCACCACCCTGGCGTTCCGAACGCGCTCCAGCAACGGGTCGAAATCGCTCGGCGCGCCGAGCCGCTGAACCAGCATGCCAGCGGCTACCCGGCCGCCGCTGCGGCAAACCGTGCGCGCGTCGCGGGCCGACACGCCGACCGCCGGGCCGTCGTGGGCCCCAACCCCGCCGGTGTACGACCACCGCGAGCGGGTAGCCGGCCGACATGACCGTCACCGGGGTTCAGTTGCAGGAGTACCTGGCCGGGCTCGACTACCCGGTCTCGCGGGAGGACCTGATCCGCTGGGGTCAGGAGAACGGGGCCAGCACGGCAATGTTGCAGATGCTCCAGGCCCTAACACCCGAGCAGTTCAACTCCCCCGACGAACTGAACGCCGCCCTCTCCACCCCCACCTAAACCCGCCCAACCCAACCCCAGCCCCAACCCGGCCCCGCCCAGCCCGAACCCGGGTGATCAAGAGGTTTGCGTCATGCCGCGTGGCGTGTCGTGACGCAAACCTCTTGATCAACTTGGGCTGGCGGTTGGGGTGGGTGGGGTGAGGTGGGGTGGGGTGGGGTGTTAGGGGAGGGGGATGGTGCGGGATTCGGTTCGGGCGGTTTCGGCGGCGGCGAGGATGGTGACGACCTCGCGGCCGAAGCGGACGTCGCAGCGGTGGTCCCGGGTGCCGGCCCGCACCTGCTCGACCAGCTGGTCGATGGCGACGCCGAACGCGGTGGCGGCGTCGTTCTCGCCGAACGGGACGTTCTCGATGCCGTTCTCGCCGTAGAACACGAACTCCCGGGCCATCGACTCGGTCGGGGCATCCAGGGAGAGCGAGGCGCTGCTCGTGGCACCGCCCTCGTGGGTGAGCAGCAGATGCACCATCCCGTTCGGTCCGTCCATTGCCGCCACCTGCGTCACCCGGCCCAGCACCGGCAGGAGGATCGAGAGCGCGTGCGGGGCGATGTCCCAGAGCGCACCGTGCTCCCGACGCCACAACGAGCCGCCGTACGGGCTGCCGTCCTGGAAGATCGAGGCGAACGCGGTGGTCCGGCCGTGCTGCCAGCCCCCGGCGGCCGCGGTGGCGGCGAGAAACGCGGTCACGTTCGGCTGGAACCGCTGGGTGAAGAAGACGACCGAGGCGACCCCGGACTCCTCGGCGGCGGCCACGACCCGGTCGGCGTCGGCCACGCTGAGCGCCAGCGGCTTGTCCAGCAGCAGGTGGCGGCCGGCGCGGGCGGCCCGGACCGCGATGTCGGCCTGGATGTCCGGCGGCAGGGCGACGGCGATCGCCTCGCACTGCTCGATCAGCGCGTCGACGTCGGCGTAGGCGGGCACGCCGTATCGCTCGGCCAGCGCGGAGGCCCGCTCCGGGTTGCGGCCCCACACCCCGACCAACTCCGCGTCGGGATGGGCGTGCAGCGCCTTCCCGTGCGTCTCGATCGCCCAGTGACCGGTGCCGAACAAGCCGAACCGCAGCACGTGTACCTCCGCTGTTTCCCCGCACCGCGACAACGCCACGGACGTGATCCACGCTAGTCGCCCGGGCGGCCATGACGGCGGCGGGTTCGACCAATCGAAGCAGCTCACCTTCATTTCCAGATTCACAACGACGGACCGGACCCGCTCCTCGCCGTCTCCGTCTCCTGGCTGCAAGCAGGCGACTGACCCCGTCCGAGAAGCGTGGCACCGGGGCTGCGGACCCCTGGACGGGTGCGCGTCACACGCGGAGAGGCAGGGCACCCCTTTACTACGACGGTTAGTAGGCTGTGCCGGTGACCGAGGCAACGACCGGGTGGCGCCGGTGACCAGCGTGGGCGCCGATTCGCCGGTGGACGGGATCGTCGCGACAGTGCCGATCGTGCTGTCGCTGCTCGTGGCGGTGTGGGCGCTGGTGGCGGCGGTACGCCACCGACCGCCGGACCGGGTGCAGTTCGTCGGTCTGGCCGTACTCGAAGTGGCGTTGTTGGTGTTGAGCGTGCTGGCGCTCGTCGCGGTCGGCGGCGGGGATCGGCCCGGCGAGCCCGGCGCGTTCTTCGGCTACCTGGTCACGCTGGTGTGCCTGCCGCCACTGGCCTGGGTGCTGGCCCGGATGGAACCGACCCGCTGGGGTTCGGCGATCGTGTGCGCGGTCTGCCTGGTGACCCCGGTGGTGGTGGTCCGGTTGCAGCAGACCTGGGAGGTGCTCGGTGGTTGAGACAGGACCGGCTCGGCAGCGCACGAACTCCGGCCCGGGTCGGCTGCTGATCGCGGTCTACCTGCTCTTCGCGATCGCGGCGACGAGTCGGGCGGGCCTGCAGCTCGCCACCAAGTTCGACGAGGCGCCGGTGGCGTACCTGCTCTCCGGGGTGGCCGCGCTCATCTACATCGTGGCGGCGGTGGGGTTGGCCCGAGCCGGTCACACCGGCCGTCGGGTCGCGCTGGCGTGCTGCTCGGTGGAGCTGGTCGGGGTGGTCGCGGTCGGCATCCTGAGCCTGGTCGACAGGGACCTCTTTCCGGACGAGACGGTCTGGTCGCAGTTCGGCAGCGGGTACGGCTACATCCCACTGGTGCTGCCGGTGCTCGGCCTGATCTGGCTCTGGCGCACCCGCCACGCCCCCGCCTGACCCGCCGCTCAACCGGCTGACCCGGTGCCGACCCGGCTGACCCGGCGACGAGGCCCGGCGACGAGGGCGCCGGCCCACCTGCCGGAGCGCCCTCGTCGGGGGTACGGGTCAGTCCCGTGGGCCGCCCGCGACATAGATGACCTGACCGGAGACGAAGCCCGCGCCCTCGCTCGCCAGGAACGAGATGGTGTGCGCGACGTCCTCCGGCCGGCCCGGGCGGCGGACCGGGATCTCGGCGGCGGCGTGCTTCTGGAAGTCGTCGAAGTCGACCTTCATGCGGGCGGCGGTGGCCGCGGTCATGTCGGTGACGATGAAGCCGGGCGCGACAGCGTTCACTGTCACCCCGAACGGACCCAGCTCGATGGCGAGCGTCTTGGTGAAGCCCTGTAGACCGGCCTTGGCGGCGGCGTAGTTCGCCTGGCCCCGGTTGCCCAGCGCGGAGGTGCTGGAGAGGTTGACGATCCGCCCCCACTTCCGGTCCACCATGTGCTTCTGGGCGGCCTGGCTGAACAGGAACGCGCCGCGCAGGTGCACCCCCATGACCGTGTCCCAGTCGGCGTTGGTCATCTTGAACAGCAGGTTGTCGCGGAGCACACCGGCGTTGTTGACAAGCACGGTGGGCGCGCCCAGCTCGGCGGCGATGCGGCTCACCGCCGCCTCGACCTGGTCCCGGTCGGACACGTCGGCGCCCACCCCGAGCGCCCGGCCACCGGCACCGGCGATGGCGTCCACCGTCTCCTTCGTGGCCGCCTCCTCGATGTCGACCACGGCGACTGCCATTCCGTCGGCGGCCAGCCGTCGGGCGGTGGCCGCGCCGATGCCGCGTGCGGCTCCGGTGACGATGGCGACGCGGGACTCCTCCGACATGATTACCTCCCGGTAACTTGGGGTCGATCGGAGGAGCTTAACCTCAACAGGCCGACCCCCGGCATAGGCGAATCCACCGGTATCCGTGGCCGGAGACCTTCACCGCGCCGAGCTTGCCCAACTCTCCGTAGCCCCGGTCGGCGAGCACGTCGATCGGCAGGTCGGCCTCCGGTTCGAGGCTGCTGAGATCCACCTCGACGTCGTCGGTGCCCAGGTTGTGCACGAAGACCATCGTCCCGGTCGGCCCGTCCGCCCGGTGCGTCAGCACGCCGGGCGGCACCGGCACGTCGATGTGGCTGGTCGAGCCGGAGCCGATCTCCGGCGCCTCCCGCAGCGTACGGATCATGCGCTCGAACCAGGCGAGCAGTGACTTCGGGTCGCCCCGCTGGGCGGTGACGTTCACCGTCTGGTAGCCGAACTCACCCTTGTCGATGACCGGGCGGACCAGCTTCTCCGGGTCCGCCGTGGAGAAGCCGGAGTTCGGCTGGTACGACCACTGCATCGGGGTACGGATCGAGTCCCGGCCGCGCAGCGACAGGTCCTCACCCATCCCGATCTCCTCGCCGTATCGCAGCACCGGCGTGCCGCGCATCGAGAACTGCAGGGCGTACGCCAGCTCGATGCGCCGCCGGTCGTTGCCGAGCATCGGGGCGAGTCGGCGACGGATGCCCCGGTCGTAGATGCGCATGTTCTCGTCCGGGCCGAACTCCGCGTACACCTGGTTGCGCTGTTCGGTAGTCAGCCGGGACAGGTCGATCTCGTCATGGTTGCGCAGGAAGGTGGCCCACTGCCCACCGACCGGCAGCTTCGGGGTGTCGTGCAACGCGTCGATCAACTGCTCCGGGTCCTGGCGGGCCAGGGAGAGCATGAGTCGCCCGTTGAGCATGAAGTCGAAGAGCATGTGGATCCGGTTGCCGGAACCGCTGGCGTCGCCGAAGAACGTCGGTAGCTGGTCCGGTTCGACGTTCGCCTCGGCCAGCAGGACGGCGTCGCCGCGGCGCCACTGGACGTGTTGGCGCATCTCGGTCAGGAACTCGAAGTCCTTCGGGGAGTTCGGGTTGCCCGGTTCGGTCAGCTCGATGATGAACGGCACCGCGTCCATCCGGAAGCCGGAGACGCCGAGCTGGAGCCAGAACGACATGATCTTCTTGATCTCGTCCCGGACCTGCGGATTGGCGAAGTTGAGGTCCGGCTGGAACTTGTAGAACCGGTGGTAGAACCACGCCTTGGCGGTCCGGTCGTAGCTCCAGGTCTCGTCCTGCTCGCCGGGGAAGACCATGCCCTGGTGCCTGTCGTCCGGCTCGGTGTCGGACCAGACGTACCAGTCCCGGTAGGGCGAGTCCGGCGAGGAGCGGGCGGACTGGAACCACGGGTGCTCGTCGGAGGTGTGGTTGACCACCAGGTCGATGATCACGCGGATGCCCCGGTTCTGCGCCTGGTGCAGCAGCTCGGCGAAGTCGCCCAGGGTGCCGAAGCGCGGGTCCACGTTGTAGAAGTCGGTGGCGTCGTAGCCGTCGTCGCGGTTGGGCGACGGGTGGATCGGGTGCAGCCACAGGCAGGTCACCCCGAGCCGGGCCAGGTAGTCCAACCTCCCGATCAGCCCACGGATGTCACCGACCCCGTCGCCGTCGGAGTCGGCGTACGTGTCGATGTCGAGGCAGTAGACGACGGCTTCGGAATACCAACGGTCACCCATGCCGGAGGAACATCTCCGTTCGATCACCGCGGCAAACCCGTCCGGCGGGCGGCGGGCGCGGGGTGGCGTTGGCTACCGTGCCGCCATGGAGAACGACCTCGTACCGCCGAGCGAACTGTTGGACTGGTCCCGGGGCAGCTGGCTGCACCCGCCGGTACGCGTCGAGGAGGGCCCGGCCGGCGAGTTGATCGTCGAGCCGGCGGCGGAGAGCGACTTCTGGCGGCGGACCAGCTACGGCTTCGTGCACGACAACGGCCCGGCGCTGCTGGCGCCGCTGCCGGTGGGCGCCGCCATGGAGGTGAGCTTCCGGCTCGACTTCTCGGCCCAGTTCGACCAGGCCGGCGCGTTCGTCCGCGTCGACGAACGGACCTGGACCAAGGCGGGCGTGGAGGTGAGCGACGGCGAGGCGCAGCTCGGCGCGGTGGTGACCCGGGAGTTCTCCGACTGGTCGGTGGGGCCGGTGCCGGAGTGGGCGGGCCGGGAGGTGACCGTCCGGGTGAGCCGGGCCGGTGACGCGCTGACCGTCCGCGCCCGGGTCGACGACGAGCCGTGGCGACTGGTCCGGCTCGCCCCGCTGGACCCGACGGCCGAGGCCGTCGCGGGCCCGTTCTGCTGCGCGCCGTCCCGCGCCGGCCTGACAGTGGTGTTCACTGGCTGGCGACAGGGGCCGGCGGACACCGCGCTGCACCCGGAGCACTGAGCGCAGGTGTAGTTCGGGCCCCGCCGGGTATGACCCTCCGATCCCCGAAAGCGGACCGGAAGGACGACCTATGGCGTACGCCCAGGCTGGCGACCCGTCCGAGTTCACCGGGTTGACCGGCTGGGTGGCCTCGGTGATCGAGGCGATGGGTCCGGTCGGAGTGGCGCTGCTGGTGGCGCTGGAGAGCATCGTTCCGCCGATCCCCAGTGAGATCGTGCTGGCGCTCGCCGGTTTCCTGGCGCACGAGGGCGAGTTCAACGTCTTCCTCGTGGTGCTGGCCGCGACGGTCGGCTCGCTGGTGGGCGCGTTGGTGCTCTACTGGCTGGGCGCGGCGCTGGGCGAGGAACGGCTCAAGCGCTGGTTGGACCACATCCCCTTGGTGGACAGCGACGACCTGGAGAAGGCCGACAAGTGGTTCGAGCGGCACGGCCGGTGGGCGGTGCTGATCGGCCGGGTGGTGCCGGTGGTCCGCAGTCTGGTCTCCGTGCCGGCCGGGGCCAACCGGATGCCGCTGGGTGAGTTCATCCTGCTCACCACCATCGGCAGCGGGGTGTGGAACGGTCTCATCGTGGGCGCGGGTTACGCGCTCGGGCGCCGTTGGCAGGACGTCGAGCGCTACAGCGACTGGTTCAACTACGCGATCGCCGCGGTCTTCGTCGCGATGGTGGTCAGTTGGGCGATCCGTAAGGTTCGCAAGCGTCGGGGTCGCGACGACCGGCGGTCGGTGACCGCCGGTCGCTGATCCGCGTTACCGCCTACCGCCGGCGTCCTGCCCGGACGCCGGCGAGCGCGCTCAGGGCAGGGTGTCCAGGTGCGGGCCCACCGTGTTGGCGAAGCCGTTGCCGTTGCTGACGTCCCAGTTCACCGACCAGGTCATCGCGCCCCGGATGCCGGGGTAGGTGCGCGGTGGGCGGAAGCTGCCGCAGTTGGTGCCCCGGGCCAGACAGTCCAGGGCGGCGTTGACCACGCTGGGCGCGACGATGCCGCCGCCGGCCGCCCCCGCTCCGGCGGGCAGGCCGAGGCCGACCTGGTCGGGGCGGAGCCCGGCCTCCAACTGGATGCAGGCCAACGCGACGATGAAGTTCACGGTGCCCTGGCCGTATGCGGCGTTCTGGTCGCAGCCGAGCATCGCGCCGGAGTTGTAGTACTGGGTGTTGACGACGGTGAGGATGTCCCTGATGTCGAGCGCCAGCTTGAAGTAGCCACCGGCCGGGTTCTGCATGTCGATGGTCTGCGGCGCCATCGCGATGATCAGCCCCGACCCGACAGTGGCCCGCAGCGCTCGCAACGCCTGCGCCATGTACGTGGGGTTGAGCCCGTTCTCCAGGTCGATGTCGATCCCGTCGAAGCCGTACCGGGCGATCAACGCGGCGGCCGTGTCGGCGAACGCGGTGGCCGAGGCGGCGTTGTTCACTGTGACCCGGCCGGTCTCACCACCGACGGAGAGGATCACCCGCTTGCCCCGGCTGTGCAGGGTGCGGACGTCGGCGGTGAAGTCCGCGTCGGTGTAGCCGCCGAGCGCGGCGGCCAGCCCGGGGTCGACGCCGAAGGTGAGCGCGCCGGGAGTCGCGGTGGCCTCGGCGAAGGCGACCGCCACCAGGTCGTATTCGGCGGGGACGTCGCGTAGCCGCAGCTCGACGGCGGGGTTGTCGAAGTTGTGCCAGTACCCGGTGAGCAGGTGTTTCGGCAACCCACCGGTGGGCGGGTCGGTCGGCGGGGGCGTCGTCGGCGGTGGGGTGGTGGGTGGCGGCGTGGTGGGTGGCGGCGTGGTGGGTGGGGTGCCGCCGCCGCAGGACGCGCCGTTGAGCTGGCAGCCGCCCGGTGAGCCGGAGCCGCTGGCCAGGAAGCCGAAGGAGACCGACGCGCCGGGGGCGATCGTGCCGTTCCAGGATCGGTTGGTGAAGGTGTGCCGCTGGCCGGACGAGCTGAGCAACGCGTCCCAGTAGCTGCCGAGGGTGGTGCCGGACGGCAGGTCGAAGGCGAGGCTCCAGCCGTTGATGGTCGAGCTGCCGCCGTTGGTGATGGTGTACTTCCCCTCCCAGCCGGAGCCCCAATCGGCGGTCTTGACGAAGCTGGCGGTGGCGCCGGCGGCGTACGCGGGCAGCGCCACCCAGGCCGCGCCGAGTGTCGCCGCGAGGGCGGCGACGAGGGACAGGACAAGCGATCTGGAGCGTTTCATGCGACCCTCCGGGCCCGGACGGGCATTTATGGACGTCAACGTTGCTGCCAATTATTAAGACAGTTAACTGTTTCTGTCCAGAGGGCGCGTCGAGACCGCCTGCGGGCGGCGGAGCACCGCCTGCTCAAGAGCCGACCACACGCTGGTGGTCACCAGGTAGATCACCGCGGCGAGCGGCAGCACCAGCGCCACCAGCACTGTCGTGAACGGCAGCAGGGGCAGCAGCCGGCCGAGCGTGGCCGCCCCCGGTCCCTCGGTCGGCGTACCGGCCACCGTGCCCACCGCCGCCGACGCCCGCCGGGCCCGCCGCGACGACCACCAGGCCACCACCAGCAACACCACCAGCAGTACGCCGAACAGCGGTCCGGCCGCACCGGCCAGCCCGTCGCTGAGATGGTGACCCAGTGGCACGCCGGCCAACCGCTCGTCCAGCAACCCGGTGCCACCCTCACTGGTGCTGAACAACCGGTACAGCACCAGCAGGAACGGCGCCTGGATGAGCAGCGGCAGGCACCCGGCGATCGGGTTCGCGCCGGCCTCGCGGTACAACGTGAACACCTCCCGCTGAAGCGTCGCCGGGTCGTCCGCGTACCGCTTCTGAAGGTCACGCACCTGCGGGGCGAGCGCCGCGCGGCGCCGCTCGCCGCGGACCTGCGCGACGGTCAGCGGCGAGATCAGCAGGCGGACGGCGATGGTGAAGAGCACGATGGCGGCAGCGGTCGCTCCGCCGCCGGCCAGTGGTTCGAGCAGCTCGGTGAGCCAGGACAGCGCGCTGCCGGCAGCGGCGACAGCGTCGTGCAGCGGTGCGAAGGCAAGCATGGGAAACCCCTCGGTCCGATTCCGGTGAGGCCCTCCCCCGGGCGGTGTCCGCTCAACAAGGGGGGCCGGTGACGGCGGGATCGGCCGCGCGGCGGCGTGGCGCTACGCGGCCGAGGGGTGCCCCGGAGCACGGGGACGATGACGACCGGCCGCATCCGGGTCGATCTGGCGAGGCATTCGGCGGCTTCGGGAGCGGGCCCGCAGCCCGGCCCACCGCCGACCGGCACCGGGCACGCCCGCCCGGTCGTGCACCCGGGCCGCCAGCACCACCGCGAGCAGCACCAGGGCGGTCAACGCGGCGCCCGCCAGCAGGTCGACCGGACGGCCCGCGAGCACTGTGAGCTGGGCGAACGCGGACATCCACGCGACCCCGACATAGCCCAGCAGCACCGACACGGGCCCAGCATAGGACCCGCTGTCACGTCACCCAGCCGAATCCGGCGGCCCGCCCCGAGCACGACGCGCCGCCGCCACGTTTCCCGGCATCGCCACGTTGGGTAACCAACGAAGGACCAACGCGGACGGACCGCGACGGTAGGAACGGACGGGTGATGTCGATGACCGGTCAGGTGGCGGAGGCGCCCAGCGACATGGCTGCGGCGACCGGGTTGCTCACCGTGGGTGTCGAGGAGGAGTTCCTGCTCGTCGACCCGCACACCGGGGCCGCGGTTCCGGCCGTGGACCTGGTCATGGAGCAGGTGCCGGCCGAACTTCGCGGGCAGGTGGAGCGGGAGTTCCAGACCAGTCAGATCGAGATCGGCAGCCCGCCCGGCCTGGAACTCTCGTCGATCCGGCACTCCCTCGGCGTACTGCGTCGGGCGCTCTCCGACGCCGCCGAGCGGGCCGGCGTACGCCTGCTCGCCATCGGCACCGGCCCGGTGGACGGCCCGGTGCCGCCAGTGGTGGACAAGCCCCGCTTCGACCGGATGATCGAGCGGTTCCGGCTGCTCGTCCCCGGCCCCGGCAACAACGGCATGCACGTACACGTCGGGGTGCCCGACCCGGACACCGGTGTGCAGGTGCTCAACCACGTACGGCCGTGGATGCCGATGCTGCACGCGGTGACCACCAACTCGCCGTTCTCCCGGGGCGAGGACACCGGCTACGCCAGTTGGCGCTCGGTGGAGTGGGAGCGCTGGCCGTCGGTGGCGCCGACGCCGTACCTGGAGTCGCACGAGCACTACCAGCGGCTGATCCGCCAGTTGATCTCCAGCGGGGTGATGCTCGACGAGGGGATGCTCTACTGGTACGCCCGCCTGTCGGCGAAGTACCCGACAGTGGAACTGCGGATCGGCGACGTCTGCCCGTCGGTGGACGACGCGGTGCTGGTCGCCGCGCTGGTCCGGGCGCTGGTGGCCACCGCCATGGCGGATGTCGAGGCCGGCCGGCCGGCGTTGCAGACCGACCACCACCTGCTGGTCGGGGCGCACTGGCGGGCCGCCCATGACGGCCTGGAAGGTGAAGCCGTCGACGTCACGAACGGTGAGCTGCGCCCAGCCTGGGAACTGTTGGACCGGTTCGTGGAGCGGATGCGGCCGGCGCTGGAGCAGCACGGCGACTGGGCCGAGGTGACCGACCTGCTGGGCGGGTTGCGCCGGCACGGCAGCGGCGCGGCGCGGCAGCGCGCGGTGTTCGAGCGCACCGGCCGACTCACCGACGTGGTGCAGGACGTCGCACGGCAGACCCGCGGCTGATCACCGCGTGACAGGATGAACCCGTGGCGCAACGGCTGATCGTCATCGGCGGGGACGCCGCCGGAATGTCGGCGGCGTCCCAGGCCAGACGCCGCCGTGACCGTGGCGACCTGGAAATCGTGGTCTTCGAGCGGGGCCACTTCACCTCCTACTCGGCGTGCGGCATCCCGTACTGGATCAGCGGCCTGGTTCCCGGCCCCGAGGCGTTGATCGCCCGCACCCCGGAGACGTTCCGCACCGAGTACGCGATGGACGTCCGGATGCGCCACGAGGTCACGGCCATCGACCTGGAACGCCGCGAGGTGGTGGCCCGGGACCTCAAGGGCGGCGGCGAGGTCCGCGAGCGCTTCGACGACCTGATGTACGCCACCGGCGCGGTGCCGGTGAAACCGTCGTGGGCGATCACCGACGCGGGCGGCGTGTTCGGCATGCAGACCCTCGACGACGGTGCGGCGCTACGCGACTGGCTGGACGCCGACCCGCAGCCGCGCCGGGCCGTTGTGGTCGGCGGCGGGTACATCGGCGTCGAGATCGCCGAGGCCCTCATCCAACGCGGCCTCTCGGTGACCCTGGTGGAAGCCGGCGAGCAGCCCATGTCGACCGTCGACAGCGACATGGGCGAGCTGGTCGCCGAGGCGATGCGCGGCCTCGGCATCACGATCCGCGGCAGCCTGCCGGTGACCGGCCTGGAGGAGCGGGACGGCAGGGTGTCCGCCGTGGTCACCGCCGAGGGGCCGATCCCGACCGACGTCGTGGTCATGGGTCTGGGCGTACGCCCCAACGCCGCGCTCGCCGAGGCGGCCGGGCTGCCCCTCGGGCCGACCGGCGCGATCCGGGTGGACCGGCGGATGCGGGTGCCCGGGCACCCCGGGGTCTGGGCGGCCGGCGATTGCGTCGAGACCCTGCACCGGATCAGCGGGTTGCCGGTGCACGTGCCGCTCGGCACGCACGCCAACAAGCAGGGCCGGGTCGCCGGAATCAACATCGGTGGCGGGTACGCCACCTTCACGGGCGTGATCGGCACGGCGGTGACAAAGGTCTGCGACCTGGAGGTGGGTCGGACGGGTCTGCGCGAGCGCGACGCCACGGCTGCCGGCTTCGAGTTCGTCTCGGTGATCGCCGAGTCGACCAACCGGGCCGGCTACTACCCGGGTGCCCGGCCGATGACCGTCAAGCTGATCGCCGAGCGCCCCAGCGGCCGGTTGCTCGGCGCGCAGATCGTCGGCTGGTCCGAGGCGGCCAAACGGATCGACTCGCTGGCCGTGGCGCTGTGGAACGGCATGACGGTGGACGATATGACGCAGCTGGACCTGGGCTACGCTCCGCCGTACGCGCCGGTGTGGGATCCGGTGCTCATCGCTGCCCGAAAAGCGGTCGACGCGCTCGCCGCCCTCGACCGCTGACCCGCGCCCGCCGTGGAGGACCACCCCGTGACCCAGACCCCGACCCGGCCGACAGTGCGTCGGCGTCCCACGATGGTCGACGTGGCCCGGCGGGCCGACGTCAGCCTGAAGACGGTCTCCCGGGTCGTGAACGACGAGCCGGTGGGGCAGGAGTTGGTCGGCCGGGTGCTGGCCGCCATCGCCGAGCTGGGCTTCCGGCGCAACGACATCGCTCGTAACCTGCGCTCCCGGCAGCTCAACGCCACAGTGGGGCTGCTGATCGAGGAGATCGCCAACCCGTTCTACGCGACCATCGCCAGTGTCGCCGCCGAGATCGCCGCCGCCCACGGCACCATGCTGATCACCGCGTCGTCGGAGGAGGACCCGGAGCGAGAACGCGCCCTGCTCCAGGACTTCACCCAGCGCCGGGTCGACGGCCTGCTGGTGGTGCCGGCGGGCCTCGACCACTCGTTCCTGCGCCGGGAGGTCGAGCTGGGCATGCCTGTGGTGTTCCTGGACCGGCCGCCGCAGGGGCTGCAGGCCGACGCCGTGCTGCTGGACAACCGAGGTGGCAGCCACGCCGGGGTGAGCGCGCTGCTCGACGAGGGGCACCGACGGGTGGGGCTGCTGCTCGGCGCGCCGAGCGTGCCCACCATGCGGGAGCGGCTGGCCGGGGCACGGGCGGCGCTGGACGCCGCCGGAGTCGAGCCGGACGAGTCGCTGATCCGTGAACGGCTCATCGCTCCCGAGGAATCCGGCCGGGCGGTCGCCGCGCTGCTCGACCTTCCGGAGCCGCCCACCGCGTTCTTCTGCGCCAACAACCGGCTCACCGTCGGCGCGCTCCAGGAGCTGCACCGGCGGGGCAGTGACGCCGCGCTGGTCGGTTTCGACGACTTCGAGCTGGCCCACCTGATGCCCCGACCGCTGACCGTCGTCGCCTACGACACCCGGGAGCTGGCGAGGGTCGCCACAGAACGGCTGTTCGAGCGCATAGCCGGCGACGACTCCCCACCGACAACCACGGTGCTCCCCACGCGGCTCCGACCCCGCGGCCTCACCTGACCCCCGCCCACCCCATCCGGTGGCGGAACCGCGAGCGTTGAGCAGGACGTGCTCGCCCCGGAGGAGCAAGGCCGACAACCCCCTGCCCCCTCCTTTGCTCTGCACCCTCATGCGCACCGGTCACGGTCGGTCACCACCGGTCACGGTCGGTCACGGTCGGTCACGGCTCGTAGCCGTCGCATCCGCGGGTGCAGAGCAAAGGAGTCAGTTTGCGGGGGTGAGGCGGGCCGCTACCTCCGAGCGGCGGGGCGGGTCGGCACCCCGACGGCCGCAGGTCAGCGCGGCCACAGTAGCGGCCTGCCGGAGCACCGCACCCCACTGTTGCGGGGTCACCGCGGCGAGCCGGTCGGCAGGGCGGTCACCGAGCGCGTCGAGGTCGGCCAGCGCGGCCAGCAGGCCACCGGTGAACGAGTCGCCGGCACCGACGGTGTCGACCACCGTGGTGCGGACCGCCGGCTCCTCGTGCAGCGAGCCGTCCGGCGCGAGCAGCCAGGCGCCGTCCCCGCCCCGGGTCACCACGGCGCAGGACACGCCGGCCGTCCGCCATTCGGTCATCACGTCGGCCACCGAACGGTCCGGGTAGAGCCAGGCCAGGTCCTCGTCGCTGGCCTTCACCAGGTGCGCGAGGCGAATCTGCCGGCGTACCCGCTCCTGCTCCGCCGCCCGATCGGTGACGATGCTCGGGCGCAGGTTGAGGTCGATGGAGACGGTGAGCCCGTCGCGCCGGCGTTCCCGGGCGAGCAGGCCCTCCAGCGCGTCCGCGCCGGGTGCCAACGCGAGCGCGAGGGATCCGGTGTGCAGCGCGATCGCCGGTGAACCGGCCAGCTCGGGCAGCTCCTGCGGCGTCCACTGCCAGTCGGCCGCACCGGCCAGCCGGAACTCGTAGCTGGCCTGCCCGGCGGCGTTCAGGGTGGCCACCGCCACCGACGTGGGCTCCTCGGCGCGTACCGCCCACTCCAGGTCCACCCGGTTGGCGCTCAGATGCTCGACGAGTTGCCGACCGTACTCGTCGCTGGCGAGTCGGGCCAGCAGCCGTACCGGCTGGTCGAGCCGGGCCAGGGTGACCGCGACGTTCGCCGGGGAGCCGCCGGGCACGGCCCGCTGCCCCTCGGCGGTGACGACGAGGTCGATCAGCGCCTCACCCGCGACGACGATCACGCGGTCACCTCCCCCGGTGCGAGCGGGCCGGGGCCGCCGAGCCCGTCGGCCGCGCGGGACAGCAGTACCGCCTGGTAGGCGTGGTAGACGTCCGGTCGGCCGTGCCAGACGGTGTCGGAGGGCAGGTTCTGCGCGTCCAACTCGTGCCGCCATCCGGTCTGATCGATGAGACTGCGACGGGCGTACGCCCAGAAGACCCGGTACCAGTCGAGGTAGACCGTGTCCCCGGTGCGGCGGTGCAGGGTGATCGCCGCACCGATGGCCTCGGCGAGAACCCAGTGCATCCGCGAGCGCACCACCGGCCGGTCGTCCCAGTCGATGGTGTAGACGAAGCCGTCCGCGCCGTCGACCGCCCAGCCGCGACGCACGGCGGCGGCGAACAGGGCGCGGGCGTCGGCGAGCAGCCAGCGGGGTGGCTGCGGCAGCACCGCCTCCAACTCCAGCAGCAGCCGGGCCCACTCCAGCCAGTGCCCGATCGTGGAGCCGTACGGCCGGAACGGGTCGGCAGGCTGGTCCCGGTTGTAGTCGGGCAGCGGCGTCCAGTCGGTGGTGAAGTGCTCGGGCAGCCGCCAGTCGTGTCGGGCCGCCTCACCGTGCACGAGGTGGGTGGCGATCCGCAGGGCCCGGTCGGCCCAGCTCGCGTCGCCGGTGGCGGCGGCAGCGGCGAGGAAAGCCTCGACCATGTGCATGCTGCTGTTGGCGCCCCGGTAGTCCTCGGTGACCGTCCAGTCCCGGTTCCACGATTCGCGGACGGCGCCGGCGTCGTCGTCCCAGAACCGGTCCCGCACGACGGTCAGCACGTCGGCGAGCAGCCGGTCCGCGCCGGGCCGTCCGGCGCGTGCGGCGCTGGAGGCGGCGAGCAGGACGAACGCGTGGTCGTAGCCGGCCTTGCGGTCGTTGACGGGCGCTCCCTGCTGGTCCACCGCGCCGAACCAGCCGCCGTACCGGTCGTCGCGCAGTAGCGTGCTGAGCGCGGCGATCCCGTGGTCCACCAGGGCGGCGGCGTCCGGGTCGCCGTTACGGTGGGCGAGGGCGGCCACGTGGGTCATCCGGCAGGTGATCCAGGTCTGGACCGGTTCGCCGCGATCCGGGGTGCGGTCGTCGGTGAGCCACCAGAAACCGCCCTCAGGCCGGACCGAGCGGCGGGCGGTGTCGAGCAGCGTCCGGGTCTGGTCGACGAGGAACTCGTCCAGATCGGGCAGGTCTGGTGACCCCGCCGGAGCAGGGGTCGTTACAGCGTCGGATCGGGGCACGTCGGTCATCTCAGCTGGTCACCGTCGGGTAGGAAAGGGACATACGGCCAGGATCGGCGACGGACCGGGTCCGCGCCGCAAAACCGCCAACGGTACGCCACGAATCGACTGGCCAGGGTCGGCGCGCGGCGGGAGGCTTATCCTCCCATTTGCCCGTTGACATCGTTGTCACCGCTCAACCCTGCTCCGGCAGCCGGCCGACTGTCAATTCCGGCTGCGTCACACCGCCGCGGGGCAGCTCCGGTCAGTAGTAGTCGTCGATCGGCTGGCGTGCCTCATCGAACAACGCCGGCCCCTCATAGCGGACCGGAGGCAGCGGCGGGGTGGCCGGCTTGACCTCCTCGAACTGCTCGGTGGACAGCGCGTACACCACCCGCCCGAGGCCGGACCGGTCGATCGCCGTCGCACACATCGCGCAGGGCTGACAACTGGTGAACATGGTGGTGCCGGCGGCTGCCTCGGGGGCAAGTTCCCGAGCCGCCCACCGGGCCAGCTTCAACTCCGGATGAGCGCTGATGTCCGCGTCGGAGACCACTGTGTTGTGGTCCTCGATCAGGACGACGCCGGCCGCGTCGACCAGCAACGAGCCGAACGGCCGTTCGCCGGAAGCTCCCGCCCGCCTGGCGATTTCCACGGCGTGGCGGAGAAACTTCTCGTCGTCGGGGGTCATCGGTCCTCCTGGGTTGCGTGATGTGCGACCACTGCCGCAAGGGTCCGCCAGGCGCGTTCGGGCTGGCGGATCTCGGTCAGGTCGCCGTTGAACGGGTCCAGCACCACCGTCTCCGCGCCGAGCGCACGAAGCTTGTCCAGGTCGGCGACGATCTGATCGATGGTGCCGACACCGGCGAGCCGCTCCGGGTCGGTGATCGGTTCTCGGGTCTCCTGGAGCGCGATCCGCGGCACCAACGCGGGCACTGGGCGACCCAACTCGTCGGCGATGTCCGTCAGTCGTCCGACCGCCTCGGCCAGCCGTCCCGGCGTGACCCGCAGCGGGTGCCAGGCGTCACCGAGCAGTACCGCGCGGCGCATGCCGGCCTCGCTGTTGCCGCCGACCCAGATCGGGATCGCCGCCGTGTCGTAGTCGTCGGCGTCCTGCCAGGCCTCGCGCATGGTGTGCAGGTACTCGTCGGTCAGCGCGCCGCGCTGCCGGAACGGCACGCCGAGCGCCTCAAACTCCTGCCGGGCCCAGCCGACGCCGACACCGAGGACGAGCCGGCCGCCGCTGAGCCGGTTGAGGTTCGCCGCCATCCGGGCGGTGAGCAGCGGGTGCCGGTACGGAACGATGAGCACCGTGGTGCCCAGCCGAACCCGGCTGGTCACCCCGGCCAGCCAGGACAGCGTGGTGAACGGCTCGTAGAACGGCGCCGGATACTGCTCGGCCACGTCCGGGGTCACCACGACGTGGTCGGAGACCATCAACAGGTCGAAGCCGAGACCCTCCACCGTCTGCGCCCACCGACGCAGCACGTCGGGGTCGGTACCCGGGGCGAAGTTCGGTACGTTCACACCAATCTGCACCCGTCCACGCTAGCCACTGTGGACCGATGTGTGAACGCCCGTGGCCGGGCTGAATCACCTGGCAGCCGGCACGAATCGCCGCACGACTCAGGAGCACCGGATGGATCTGCCCGAGGGACTCGACTGGGTACGCGGAACATCGTCGGGTCGCGCCTGGCTGGCCGCACTCCCGACGTGGCTGAACGAGTGCGCCGAGCGCTGGTCGCTGCGGGTCGGGCCGCCCTTCCGGCAGGCGTACGCGTCACTGGCACTCCCGGCCCACCTGCCCGACGGCACTGCGGCGGTGCTGAAGCTGCAGTACCCCGACGAGGAGAGCCGGTACGAGGCCGATGCCTTGGCCCACTGGGACGGCCACGGGGCGATCCGTCTGCTCACCCACGACCCCGGGCGGCGTGCCCTGCTGCTCGAACGCTGCCAGCCCGGCACCCCCCTGCACGATCTTCCGCCGGACCGGGCCCTGGACGTGGTGATCGGACTGCTCCCCCGGCTCTGGCGACCGGCCGGCGCGCCGTTCACCCCGCTGGCGCAGGAGGCCGCCGGTTGGATCGACCGGATGCCCCGGTCCTGGGAACGGGCTGGTCGGCCGTACGAGCGGCGGTTGCTGGACGCGGCGCTCGACCTGCTCACCGGCCTGGCGTCGAGCCAGGGCGAGCAGGTGCTGGTCAACCAGGACCTGCACGCCGGCAACATCCTCGCCGCCGACGCGCTCGCCGCCGGCCGAGGGCCGTGGTTGGCGATCGACCCGAAGCCGCTCATCGGGGAACGGGAGTTCTCGGTCGTGCCGATGGTGCGCGGCCCGGAGTTGGGCCACTCACCGGCCGCCGTCCGGCATCGACTGCACCGGCTCAGCACCGAACTGGGCCTGGACCGGGAACGGGTCCGGGGTTGGACGGTCGGGCACACGCTGTCCTGGAGCCTCGCCGACGACACCGTCTTCCCCGAGAAGATCGAGGTGGTCCGCTGGCTGCTCGACACCGACTGAGGCCGGGCTCGGCGATCACGGGGGCGGCGCTACCCGACCCAGCCCCGCGATCTTGCACTTTCTGTCCCGACCTACGGCGCATATCCGCCCATGTCGACAACAGAAACTGCAAGATCGGCGCCGGTGTGGGGCGGGGCGGGTTAGGTGGTCTGGCAGGTGGGGCACCAGTAGAGGTTGCGGGCGGCCAGTTCGCCGCGGCTGACCTTGGTGCCGCAGACGTGGCAGGGTGCTCCCGGGCGGCGGTAGACGTACACCTCGCCGCCGTGCCGGTCCACCCGCGCCGGCCGGCCCATCGCGTCCGGCAGGTGCGCGTCGCGGACCGTGTCGATCCGGCCGTGCTCGACCGCGAGCCGCATCAAGCCGACCAGGTCGACCCAGAGCGCGTCCCAGCCGGTCCTGGTCAACTGTCGGCCCGGCATCGTCGGCGGCAGTCCCGCCCGGAACAGCGCCTCGGTCACGAAGATCAAACCGGTGCCGGCCACCACCGACTGGTCCAGCAGGAGCGCGGCGAGAGGGGTGCGGCTGCGGGCGATCCGGGCGTACGCCCGCTCCGGGTCGGCGTCGGCGCGCAACGGATCCGGCCCGAGTCGGTCCCGCAGCGCGGCCACCTCGGGTGGGGTGAGCAGCTCACAGGCCGTCGGCCCACGCAGGTCGAGCCAGTGCCGGTCGCTGGCCAGCCGTAGTCGCACCTGCCCGACCGGCTCCGGCGGCTCCCCCGGTCCGTCGGTGAACTTGCCGTACAACCCGAGGTGTACGTGCAACGTCAGCTCGCCGGCGTAGTGGTGCAGCAGGTGCTTCCCGTACGCCTCGGTGCCCTCCAGCACGGTCCCGGAGAGCCGGGCGGCGCCCTCGGCGAAGCGGCCCTGCGGGCTGGCGGCGTGCAGCTTGTCCCCGGCGAACAGCTCGGCGTGCCGGGCCGCCAGGCGATGGATCGTGTGTCCCTCTGGCACAGGTGCCAAGGATAGCCAGCCCCGCCCGACCGGACCGCGCTGATCGGCTCGGGCCCGCCGCCGCCCGATCAACCCGGTCCCCGCCGCGTTGATCGACCCGGGTTTCAGGAAACCAGGGTGTCCACGGAGACGGGACACCGCGACTTCCAGGCAACCGAGTCGACGACGGCCAACCGGGCCGGTCAAGGCCGTCTCAGCGTCCGTACCCAGGATTGGTGTCAGGAAACGCCCAGGTGGGTATTTGAGGGGCGACACCGCGTGGGTGCCACCCTTTCCGTCGGCCACCACGCATGCATCAGGAGGTGTGTAGTGGTCAGGATTCCTTCGCTGTCCCGCCGGTCCGAGCCGGCACCGACGCGGGACGAGAACCTCGACGGCCGCGTGGACGGCCGTGACGCCCCGGTCACCGAGACCGGGCAGTCCGACGACGGCGTCGGTCGCCCGGTGGTCACCGACCGGGACGCCGACCAGACGACGTACCGCAGTGCCGGCGCGACCGACAGCCAGACCAGCGAGGCCGAGCGGCGGGCCAACGAGCGGGCGGCGGTGGCCCGAGCCGCCACCGCGCGACCGGCGGAGACCGAGCCCCGCGGCACCGCCCGCCCGGTCGCACCCGAGCCCGTGAACGGCACGACCCGCCCCGTCGCACCCGAGCCGGTGACCGACACGACCAGCCCGGTCACACCCGAGCCCCGCACGGCCCGCACGGTGGAAACCGACTCCCGGCCCACCGTCGCCCCGGCCACGGCGCGCACCGCCGAGCGGGGCGCCGACCCCGACAGCACCACCCGTCGGCCCGACTCCACCGATCGGGTCACCACGGACCGCCCGGTCGACCCGACGCCGGGCGTGAGCACGCCCGAGCCGCCGGTGACGCGTGGCCCGAAGCCGCGGGCCAGCCTGCTCGCCACCCTCGGCCTGATCGTCTCGGTCGCCGGCGCGATGTTCGTGCTGACCGGGACCCTGGCCGGGTACGGCATCGGGCTCGGCGCGTTCGGTGCGGTGCTCGCGGTGCTCGGCCTGATGGCCACCCGTCGTCGGCACGTCGCCGGCAAGACCGACGCGCTCTTCGGCGTGCTGATCGGGTTGGCCGCGGTCGTGATCGGGGTGCTCGCGATGACCGGGCAGTTCGACTGGCCGACCACCGACGGCGACTGGGTGCCGCGCTTCCGAGAGTGGCTTGACTCACAGTTTGTGGATCGTTTCTAGCGGGCACTGTTCCGCTCGCCGGTGATGCACCGGCGAACAGCCGGCGGTTCGCCGGCAGCCCGATCAGTCCGGTGGTTCACCGGCCGGGCGACACCCTTTCAGGGGCGGCGGTTCGCCGCCCCTGAAGTGTTTCCAGGGTTCGACGGTTCCTTCCGGTCCAGGTCGCCGAGCGGCGATCTCGTGCGTCCCCGCAGCCGGGAGAACCACATACAACACCCTTTGCTCTGCATACCTATATGCGCCACGGGGCGTCCGTCCGGCAGGCGACCGTCGCGCGGCGCCGAAAAGTGGCCGGCGGATCCGGTACTCGTCGGTGCGGGTGGCCCGGTCTGGTGGTGCACATAGGGCAGCAGAGCAAAGGCTGCGAGCGAGCCCGCCGGCTCCCGGGCCCCGGCTCTCGGCCCACAGCTCTCGGCCACCGGCCCACCGGCCACCGGCGCCTCCACGCTCCAACGCAACGATTCGTTTCAGATGGCCCGCTACACGCAACGAATCTCCGGTCTGCGCAACTCTCGGTGGTGGATCCTGCCGCTGACGCCGCATACCGTTGAGCAACGGCGCCAGCCCGTGGGCCACGGTGGCCGGGCGCGCCCGACCCCTGGGAGCAGGACAATGACGATGGACGCCACCAGCCAGCGCCTGTTGATGTGCCGGCCGACGTACTTCGCCGTCGATTACGCGATCAACCCCTGGATGGACCCGAGCGCGCCGGTCGACGCCGCGCTGGCCGTCCGGCAGTGGGAGCAGCTGCGCCAGACGTACCTTGACCTGGGCCACACCGTCGAGGAGATCACTCCGGTGCCCGGCCTGCCCGACATGGTCTTCGCCGCCAACGGCGGCACCGTGATCGACGGCAAGGCGATGGCCGTGCAGTTCCGCGACCCGCAGCGCGCCGACGAGGCGCCCGCGTACCGGGCCTGGTTCGAGGCCGCCGGCTTCGAGATGTACGACCCGAAGCACGTCAACGAGGGCGAGGGCGACGTCCTGCTGGCCGGTGACCACCTGCTGGCCGGCACCGGCTTCCGCACGGCGCACGCCGCACACGCCCAGTTGCAGGAGGTCTTCGGCTACCCGGTGATCACCATGCAACTGGTCGACCCACGCTTCTACCACCTGGACACCGCGTTGACAGTGCTCGACGAGCGGACCGTGGCGTACCTGCCGGAGGCGTTCTCCCCGGGCAGCCAGGCCGTGCTGCGCCGGCTGTTCCCCGACGCGGTGCACGCCACCATGGCCGACGCCGAGGTGCTGGGGCTGAACGCGGTCAGCGACGGGCGGCACGTGGTGCTGCCCGCGCAGGCCACCGACCTGGCCGCCAAGCTGCGCGACCGGGGCTACGAGACCATCGGGGTCGACCTGTCCGAGCTACGTAAGGCCGGCGGCGGACCGAAGTGCTGCACGCTGCGACTCCGTCAGGGAAAGGCAAGCAAGTGATAGTGGATGACAAGCTGCGTACGCCGGGAGCGGTCCGGGACGCCGAGCGCTGGACCGCGCACAACTACCACCCGCTGCCGGTGGTGATCTCGTCCGCCGAGGGCGCCTGGCTCACCGATGTGGACGGCCGCCGCTACCTGGACTGCCTGGCCGGCTACTCCGCGCTGAACTTCGGCCACCGGCACCCGCAGCTGATCGCCGCCGCGCATGCCCAACTGGACCGGCTGACGCTGACCAGCCGGGCGTTCATCCACGACCAGTTCGCCGACTTCTGCCGGGAACTGGCCGAGCTGTGTGGCAAGGACCTCGTGCTGCCGATGAACACCGGCGCCGAGGCGGTGGAGACCGGGATCAAGGTGGCCCGCAAGTGGGGCTACCAGGTCAAGGGCGTGGCCGCCGGGCAGGCCAACATCGTGGTCGCCGAGGGCAACTTCCACGGCCGGACCACCACCATCGTGAGCTTCTCCACCGACGAGGACGCCCGCGCCGACTTCGGGCCGTACACCCCGGGGTTCACTGTCGTGCCGTACGGCGACCTGGCCGCGCTGACCGCCGCGATCGACGAGAACACAGTGGCCGTGCTGCTGGAGCCGATCCAGGGTGAGCAGGGTGTGGTGGTGCCGCCGGAGGGCTACCTGCCGGGCGTACGCCAGGTCTGCACCGAGCGCAACGTGCTGTTCATCGCCGACGAGATCCAGTCGGGTCTGGGGCGTACCGGCGCGACCTTCGCCTGTGACCACGAGGGCGTCGTGCCGGACATGTACCTGCTCGGCAAGGCGCTCGGCGGCGGCATCGTGCCGGTGTCCGCGGTGGCTGCGAACGCCGACGTGCTCGGCGTGCTCAAGCCCGGTCAGCACGGCTCCACCTTCGGCGGCAACCCGCTCGCCTGCGCGGTGGCCATCGAGGTGGTCCGGCTGCTGGCCACCGGCGAGTTCCAGCGCCGCTCGGCCGAGCTGGGTGAGCGGCTGCGGGCCGGCCTGGAAGGGCTGCTCGGCAAGGGGCTGGTCGGGGTACGCGTCCGTGGCCTGTGGGCCGGTCTGGACATCGACCCGGCGCTGATGAGCGGTCGGGAGGCGTGTGAGCGGCTTGCCGCGCGCGGAATCCTCGCCAAGGACACCCACGGCTCCACCATCCGGCTCGCCCCGCCGCTGGTGATCACCGAGGAGGAGATCGACCTGGCGGTGACCCGGCTGGCCGAGGTGCTGGCCGGCTGATCCAGGACCGTGGTGAAAGGCGGGCGTCGGGGTTCCGGCGCCCGCCTTTCGCGTCAGGGGCGGGGCAGGCGCATGGCCATCGTCGGGGCCTCGGCCATCACCGAGGTGGGGGTGAACGGGGCACCGGTGGGCAACTCCTCGGCCCGACCGATCTGCACCCCCGGGTACAGCTCCACCATGTCGTTCTCACCCAGCACCCGGGACTGCTGCGGCGCCAGCGGGATCCGGTCGGACTCGGTCATCGAACCGGCCGGGCGGATGCCGGAGCCGTTGGTGCTGACGTCGGTCACGATGACCTCGCCGACCCGCAGCTCGAAGCGGACGTGACCACGGCTGATCCACCGCCGGGCCTCGTCGTTGAGCCACTGCCCGAGCATGATCCCGCCGTCCTGCTCGGGAGCCCGGCCGGCCACGATCGGCTGCTCCTCGCTGAGCACGAACCGCCGTCGGACCAGGCCACCGACGCGCACCGCGAGCACCTCGGTACGCGGACGCGGGCCGGCGTCACCGAGCCGTACGCCGTGCCGGGGGCAGGTGGGCACGCCGGCCCGCAGCGCGGGCGGCGGCTGCGCTGCGGGGCTGCGGTCGGCACCCCCGGCCAGGTCGGCGAACGCGCCACCCCCACCACCGCCGCCGAACAGCGCGCAGCCCGACTCCGGGCAGCGCCACTGGCGGGCCAGCAGCTTGACGCCGGTCGGCGACCGCTTGCCGGCCACCGGCGAGTGCCCGCCACCGACGTGCGCGATGAACACCGGCCCGCCGGCACCCGGCACCGGTGCGACCACCCGACCAGGCTGCTCGACCAGCCAGGGGAACCGACCGCGCAACCCGTCGAAGCGGACCCGGCTGAGCACCGGCAGACCGAGCAGGTCGGCGACCTCCAACATCCGGTCACCCGGGTTGTCGAGCACCTCGACGAGCCCGTCGTCGGCCCAGCGGCGGACGACCATCCGCTCGTTCGAGGTGAGGTCGGCGTCGGAGAGCAACGCCCGGTGCACCACCGCGTAGACCTGGACGCTGTCCTCCTCCAGCTCGCGGGAGAGCGCGTCGATGACCATGCCGAGGCGTAGCAGGCTGGCCGGTCGGCCACCGTCGATGTCCTGGTAGCGGATCACTTCGGCCAGGTCGACCACGGCTCGGGCCAGTGACGGGTCCGTGCAGACCCGACCCTCGATGGCATCCAGAACCTTGCTGATCTCGAATCTCATGCCGCACTCCGGACGATGTCGTCAATTCGCCGGGCCAGCTCGATGTCCCGGTGGGTGACCCCACCGGCCGAGTGCGTGACACAGCGGAAGGTCAGGGTCCGCCATCGGATGTCGATGTCGGGATGGTGGTCGAGCTCCTCGGCCACCGTCGCCACCCGGTCCACCACAGCGATGGCCGCCGGGAAACTGCCGAGCTGGACGTCACGACCGATGCCGGTCGGGTCACCCGACCAGTCGGGCAACCGGCTCAGCTCTTCTCGCACCGCGTCCGCGGTGAGCAGGTCTGCCATGACCAGACCCTACCGGTGGGGCGGCTGGCTGACCGGACGCGCCACCGGCGGTGGCGGTGGCGGAGCGAACTGCCAGGAACGCGACGGCGGGGCGGCATCGTCAGATGCCGCCCCGCCGATCAATATCGTGTCAGCCGCGCAGCGGCCGTGCTGTTCAGCCGCGCAGCGGCCGGCCCACCTCGTGCAGGTGACCGAGCGCCTGCCGGTACGACTCGACCAGCCCGGTCTCCGCGTACGGGATGCCCTGCTCGACGCAGTAGGCGCGGACGATCGGCTGGGCCCGGCGCAGGTTGGCGCGGGGCATGTTCGGGAAGAGGTGGTGCTCGATCTGGTAGTTGAGACCGCCGAGCGTGGTGTCCACCAGTCGGCTGCCGCGCACGTTGCGGGAGGTCAGCACCTGCTTACGCAGGAAGTCCAGCTCGTCCTCGGCGGTCGGCATCGGCATGCCCTTGTGGTTCGGCGCGAACGCGCAGCCCATGTAGAGGCCCCACAGCGCCTGGTGCACGACGGCGAAGAGCAGCGCCTTGACCGGGGACATGACCGCCAACAGCAGCGCCACGTAGGCGGCGGTGTGCGCGACGAGCAACGCCGCCTCGACCGCCCGGCGCCGCATCGGGACGGTGTACTTGCCGTCCTCCCGGCCGACGATCGCCCGGATGCTCGCCACGTGCAGGCTCAGGCCCTCGAGCAGCAGCATGGGGAAGAAGAAGTACGCCTGCCGCTGAGCCATCCAACGGCCGAACCCACGGGTCTCCAACGCCTGCTCGGGCGTCCACACCAGGGCACCCGCGCCGACGTCCGGGTCCTCGTCCTCGTGGTTCGGGTTGGCGTGGTGGCGGTTGTGCTTGTCGACCCACCAGCCGTAGCTGATCCCCACCGCCACGTTGCCGGCGAGCAGCCCCACCAACTCGCTGGGGCCACGCCGACGGAACATCTGGCGGTGCCCGGCGTCGTGACCGAGGAAGGCGACCTGGGTGGTGGCCACTGCCATCACTGCCGCGAGCGGAAGCTGCCACCAGGAGTCGCCGAGCATGAACACGGCCACCCAGCCGGCCACGAAGGCCCCGAGGGTGAGCACGATGCGGGTGACATACCAGCCGGGGCGCCGTTCCAGCAGGCCTGCCTGGCTGATCCGTCGGGACAACTGTGCGTAGTCACTGCCTCGCCGTCGTACCGGCGGTTCCGCCACCGCTCCGAGCGCCATCGCTGCTCCCGTTCCGCTTGCGCCCGTACCGGGGTGGTTCGGGCTTAATGTCAAGTCTCCCGATCGCGGTAGCCCTGAGTAACCCCGACAACCCCCGAATGGGGGGTAGGGCAGGCCCTACCCCTACTGGTTCGACTCAGCTCAGTCGGCCCACCGCGGCACGCAGTCGAGCCAGGTCACGGCGACGCCGCTCGTAGGTGGCGGCGAGCCCGACCAGCGCCAGCCCGCCGATCCCCAGGTAGATCCACCGGGGCAGCAGATCCCATCCCCGGGCCAGCTCGTGCAGCGCCAACAGCGTCAGCACCCCGCCGCCGAGCAGCACCGGCGCCTGCCACCGGCGGGTCGCGCCGGCCAGCACCGCGCCGGTCGCCGCCGCGCCGAGGAGCAGTCGCCGCCACGGCTGCGGGTCCGCCCCGGCCAGCACCGACACGAGGCTGGGCAGCAACGCCGCGACCAACCCCGGGCCGAGGGCCGGCCAGCTGGTCAGCCCCGGCCGGGTGCGCAGCGCCAACAGACCCGCTCCGACAGCGAGCGCCGCGGCCGGCAGGGTGTACGCCTCCAGCACTGTCACTCCACCGGCGGCCAGCAGCACCCAGGCCCCGAGCAGCTCGCTGCCGGCGGCGATCCCGGCGAACGCCCACCGCCGCCCGGCCGGTTCGCCCCGGCGCAGCAGCCGCAGCGCCACGGCGACGCCCCAGAGCACGCAGACGGTGGCGAGGTGCCGCGCCGCCTCGACGGCGAGCACCGCCGCCACCAGCGCGACGGCCTGCGCGG
>NZ_JAKKFG010000006.1:0-63110 GCF_022230905.1 Micromonospora salmantinae | reverse complement strand
CGCGCGTCCGACCGCCGCGGCGGCCAGCACCAACGCGGCCACCGCCAGCAGTGGGTACGCGGCGGCCCGCAACGGCAGCCCACCGGCGAGGGGGGCGGTCACCGCCAACGCGGACGCCGCGCCCACGGCGGCGAGACAGCCGGCGACCCGTACCCCGAACCGTCGCGCCCCGGCGGCGACCGCGACCGCCGCCACCAGCAGCGCCCCCTCGGCGGCGAGCGTCCCGGCCCTGGTGGCCAGCAGACCGAGCACACCGGAGGCCACCAGCACCACGCCCACCGGCACGGCGACCGGCGTGAGCGCCGGGCGGGCGGCGGCCAGCGCGGTGAACAGCAGCGCCGCCAGGCCGGCGAGCAGGACGGCGGCCGGCAGCACCGGCCACGGCGCGCCGACCGCGATGAGCAGCACCGGCAGCGCCGCCGCGACGAACGGCAGCGCGGGCGGCACCGGCAGGCCGACCCGCCGACCGGCCAGCGCGCCGGCCACCGCCAGCACGACCAGCGCGAACCCGACCGGGAGCACCGTCGGGTCGGCGACGACAGTGGGCACCCCCGACCACACCCGGTTCCCGCCGCCGTAGGGCGACCCGAGCGCGGTCAGCACCGTCGGCAGGGCCGACAGGACGGCGACCGCCGCCAGCGTTCCGCCGGCCGCCAGCAACAGCGCCGACCGGGCCGATTCGCGCCCGTCGGCCGCCGGCCGGTCCCCGAGGGCCGCCTGGCCGGAGGCGTTCGCCGACGGCAGCAGGTAGACGACGAACGCGACACCCAGCGCGGCCAGCGCCGCGTACGGCGCGAGCGGCTCGTCACCCGCCCCGACCAGTGGCGCGAGGCCGGGCACTGCCACCGCGGCGACGGCGCCGGTCACCGCGTACCCGGTCAGCTCCACCCGGTGGCGGCGGGCCGCGAGCGCCGCGACCAGCGACAGCCCGGCGGCGGCCAGCGCGAGCCGGGCCTGCCACCAGGGCGGCCCGCCCACGGCGAACATCGCCAGGGCCGCGATCCCGGGCAGCGCGAGCTGCCCGACCAGCAGGCCCGCACCGGCCACCTCCCGGTACGCGCCGGTCCCCCGTCGGACGGCCAGTGCCAGCCCGACCACGGCGAGCACGCCGAGCGCCACCAGGGCGCCGGTCGCGGCGGCCAGGGCGACGAGCAGCCCGTGCCCGAGCAGGACGGCGCCGCCGAGCGCACGGGTGCGCAGGGCGACCGACGGGGTGCTCGGGCGGGCCAACACGGCGAGCAGCAGCGCGACCCCGCCGACCAGGTCGATGGCCATCACCTGAGGCCAGGAGGCCGCCCAGCCGGCGGGCAGGGCGAACAGCACGGCGACCGCGCCGGTCGTGGCGAGCACCGCCCGCGTGTTCCGAGGGAGCAGCAGCACCGCGGCGCCGATCGCCAGCGCCACAGCGGGTGCCAGCTGCCAACCCCAGCGCAGGTCCGGCCCCGTCCCGGCCCCGCCCCAGGGCGGCAGCGACCGGCCGACGGCGGCGACCGCCAGCCCGATGGTGATCAACACGGTCACCTGCGCCGTGCCCCCCGCGACGACCAGCGCGCCGGCCCGCGGACCGGTCCGCCAACCGCCGCCACCGTCCACCGCCGCCGGCAGGAGCCGCACGGCGGCGGCCATCCCCAGCGCCACCGTCGCCGCCGCGAGCAACAGCAGGGACGGCCTCAGCTCCGCCACCGGACGCAGCAGGGCGGCGGCGAGCACCGGCACCAGCAACCCGGCCGTCACCGCCCGCAGCGCCCGTCCCCCGACGAGCCAGGCCGCACCGAACCCGGTCAGCGCGACCAGCAACAGCGGCACCCCGGCCAGCAGTGGCGAGCCCCCCGCCCGCCCACCGACCAGCGGCACCACCGCGCACGCCGAGGCGCCCACCAGCGCGGCGACGTGACCGGCGCCGGCCAGCACCCGGCCGACGAGCTGCGCCGCCCCTCCCCGGCCACGCAGCGCGGCCAGCACGGCCAGGTTCAGCGACGCCACCCCGAGCAGTACCAACGCCCACCCCGCCGCACCCAGCCCGGCCTCGGCGGCGAGCAGCGGCAACACCGGCTGGGCGGCCACCAGGGCGGCGAACCAGGGCCCCGTCAACCCGCTCCACCGGCCGTACGCCACGGCGACCGCCGCGCTGGCCCCCCCGACCAGCGCGGCGTACCGGCTGCCCGGCCAGCCGGCCACGCCAGCCAGGTCCACCGACCAGGCCGCGTAACCGTCCAGCACCACCAGCAGCCAACCCACAGCGGCGAAGGTCTCCGCCGTACCGCGCAGCCCTCGCCGGACCGCCAACAGCGGTACGCCCAGCGCGAGCGCGGTGAACGCCACCAGGATCAACGCCCGTCCGGCGACCCCCACCGCCGCCCAGGCGACCGCTGTGAACACGACCGCCGCGGTGCCCAACAGGAGTCCACCGAGGACGAAGAGCAAGCCCTGGACCGTCCGGGTCGAGGTTTCCGCCGCGCCCGGCCGCGAACCCGTCGCGACCCCGGGGCCCGGGCCGATGAACGGCGCCGGGCCGACGGCAGGCGCCGGGCGCGCCACGACCGAGGCCGCCAACCCGGCACGGACGACAGCGGCCAGTTCGGCTCGCCGCCCGGACACGGTCGACAGCCGCCCGGCCAGCTCGGTGTACGTGCGGCGAGCCCGCTCCACCTGCGGCTCAAGCTCGGCGACCTCCCGGCTCAGCCGAACCACCTCAGCGGCGATCGGGTCGGGCGCGCGGCGGCAGCCGGAGCAACCGGCGCTCAGATCGGCCGGTGCACCGCAGGCGGGGCAGGGGTAACGGGTGTCGTCCACCCGGTCATCATCGACAACCGACCGGGGTGCGACCCAGAGTGCGCGTACTCAGGATCGGGTGTGCTCGTACACCCAGGTGGCGTAGTCGGGGTTGCCGCTCTCCACCCTGGACACCAGGATCTCCGGCACCTCGTACGGGTGGCTGACCCGGATCTGGTCCAGCAACGCGGTGAGCCGATCCGGTGCGGTCTTGAACTGCACCGACCACTCGGTGCTCGTCTCCATCCCGGACCGCCACCAGTAGGTGCTGTCCACCTGACCACCCACCTGGGCGCAGGCGGCGAGCCTGCCGGCGACGGCCGCAGCCGCCAGCACGTCGGCGACCGAACGCGCGTCCACCACCGTTGTCACCACGCAGATCTCGTCCACGCCCGCACCCTACGCGGACATTTACCGATTAGCCGCGATCCAGGCATCAATCTGCGCCCACCAATCGAAGAGCCAGTCGATGCGTTCCTGCCGTCCGGTCGGTACGTCCTCCGGCGGCACCGACCAGAACCGCATCACGATCCGCTTGTCCATCGGCAGTTCCCGCCACACGTCGGTGACGGTGAGCATCCGGTCCAGCCCGGTGTGGGCGACGAAGATGACCCCGGCGCCCGGTGCGGCGTCCAGCGCGGCGAGCATCCCACCGGGCTGCGGGGCGAGCACGTGGCGCATCCGCTCGGCGCGCAGGGCCATCCTTTCCAGGCCGAGGGAGCGCAGCCGGGCGATGGCGCGCAGCCGTCGCCCGGGGGTGAAGTTGCCGCCCTCGGGGAAGATCACGAAGGCGTCGTTGTCGTCCAGGCCGGTGGCGAGGTGCCCGACCTGGCGTACCGTCTCCTCGCCGCGCTCCGGGGTCGGCGCGATGAACCGGTTGGGCAGACGGTTGAGCAGCACGTCGATCGCCGGATCCCACTGGAGGCTGTCCTTGAGGACGATCCGTGGCTCACGGTGGAACCAGTTGACCAGCCCGTGGATCAGGATGAACGAGTCGCCCGGCCCGGCGTGCCGGCAGAGCACCAGCTCGGGCCGGCCGGGCAGCGCCGTGTCCGGGTCGGTGCCCACCACGTCGATGCTCAGGCGCAGTGTCCAGCGTGCCTGCCAGAACAGCACCCGCAGGAACCAGCCGGCCAGCACGTAGTGCGCGCGCTGGAAGGCCGGGGACCGGGCCCGCCAGCCGAAGCCGGAGACGACCCAGAGCAGGAAGAGCGCGAGCAGCGCGGCGGCGTCCCAGACCAGGTAGAAGCAGCCGATCCAGAGCAGTCGCAGCGGGCGCAACCGACCCGGGACCAGCGGGGACGCGGCCGCGGCGAGCAGCGCCCAGATCGGCAACGTGGTGACCACGAGGAAGGCGAGCAGCACGACGGCGGGGGCGATCAGCAGCCGACGCAGCCACCGGGGAGGCAGCGGCATCAACGCTCCAGGTGGGTGGCGAGGTAGCGCCGGGAGGCGGTGTACGCGCGGCTGATCCGCCGGCCCACCGCCGCCATGTCCCGGTACGCCCACGGCGTGTCGTCGCGTGGGTTGAGCCCGCCGGTCGGCAGGACGTGCACCTCCACCCCCTCCGGCAACGCCGCCATCTCCCGGAAGAACCGGTGCCGGCGGGAGATCTCGAACGCGACCTGCGCGATCTCCCACGGCCGACGGGGCGGGGTCAGCTCCCGTTCGATCCGACCCACCTGGAGGACGTAGATCCGGCGGGCGCCGACGGCCACGGCCTCGCCGATCGGGATGGAGTTGACGATGCCGCCGTCCACGTAGTGCGCGCCGTCGATCTCCATCGGCGGAAGCAGGCCCGGCACTGAGGCCGACGCCATCACCGCCGGCACCACCGGACCGCTGTCGAACCAGTGCTCGGCGGCCCGCTCGATGTGGGCGGCGCAGCACCGGAACGGCACCCGCAGGTCGGCGAAGGTGGTGTCCACCCCCAGCTCGTTCTCGAGCAGGCGGCGCAGCGGCCGGGGCGAGTGCAGGTGGGTGCGGGCGGCGAAGCGGCGTACCTGCCGGGCGACCGAGTCGCCGTACACCTCGCTCGCCTCCGGTGAGGCCCAGAGCCGGACCAGCCGGTCGGTCACCGCCTCGGACGGGTCGGCGGCGACCAGCGCGCCGTTGACCGCGCCGATCGAGGTGCCGAGGACCATGTCGGGTTGGATGCCGGCCCGGAACAGGGCACGCAACATGCCGACCTCGACCGCGCCGAGCACTCCCCCGCCGCCGAGCACGAACGCCACCGGTCCCCCCGCCATGTCTCTCATCCTGGCACGCGCCCGCCGCCGACCAGTGGGCCGCTGTCGACCGGCGGTCGGCGCACGGCAGGCACCGTCCGTCGACGGCCGGTGGCGACGGCGTTGACAGGCAGGACGCATTCGCGCAACCTGATACCGCTCCCACCCCTGAGGCAGGTGCGATCCGTGAAGGCAGCGCTGCATCCGGGCCGATTGCTGGCTCGCAGATACCGACTTCTGGACCAGATCGGCGCCGGTGGCATGTCGGTCATCTGGCGTGCCCGGGACGAGGTACTGGACCGGGTGGTCGCGCTCAAGGTGCTCGCCCCGTCACTCGCCGCCGACGCGCGATTCCGGGGGATGGTGCGCGAGGAGGCACGAGCCGCCGCCCAGTTGGTGCACCCACACCTGACCTCCGTGCACGACTACGGCGAGACGGTCGACCCGGACGGCTCGATCACCTCGTTCGTGGTGATGGAGCTGCTCAGCGGCGAGGAGTTGAAGCTTCGGCTCACCGAGGGGCCGCTGCCCTGGGCCGAGGCGGTGCAGGTGGGCGCGCAGGTCGCGGACGCGCTGGCCGCCGCGCACCGGCTCGGCATCGTGCACCGGGACATCACCCCGGCCAACGTGATGATGACCGGGACGGGCGTCAAGGTGCTCGATTTCGGCATCGCCACCCGGATCGGCGCGCCCGACGAGGACGAGGACGGCGAGACCTTCGGCACCCCGGCGTACGTCGCTCCGGAACGTCTCGACGGCGCGCCGGCCCAACCGTCCACCGACGTGTACTCACTCGGCGTGCTGCTGCACGAGGCGCTCACCGGCCGGGTCCCGTATCCGGCGGACACCTGGGAGCAGCTCAGCGCCGCGCTGGCCAGTGGTCCGCCGCCAACGCTGGCCGACCTACCGGAACTGCCCGCACCGGTGGCCCAGATCTGCCTGCGTAGCCTCGCCCGGAACCCGGCCGATCGGCCGACCGCCCGGCAGGTCGCCACCGCGCTCCGCGATCACTCGCTGCCCGCCGAGCCCTCGACGGCGACCATCCGGGTGCCGACCCAGCCCCTGCCACCACAGTCGCCCGCCGTCGCGACGGCCGGCGGTCCGGCGGCAAAGCGACAGCACGGAGACGCCTCGGACGGCGCGACCTCCTCCGACGCGGGCGAGCCGGCGACCGGGTCGGGCTGGTCGCGTCGGCGGTTGGTGTTGCTGCTGGTGCTGGCCGTCGGGGTGACCCTGGCCGGGGTGGCCCTGCTGCCCGAACAGCAACCGACCCGCTGGGCGCAACCCTCCGCCGGGCCGGTGACGACACCGTCGACCGAGCCGCCGGCCCCCGAGTCGTCCGCGCCGATCACGTCGTCCCCGCCGACCGCTGCACCGTCGACGAAGCCGACCACCGGAGCGCCCACCTCGAACCCGGGCACCCTGACCCAGGTCGCGAACCGCGTCGACGGGTTGATCGGCTCCGGCCTGAGCGCCGGCGAGATCCGCGACGACGTGGCCCTCGACCTGCGCAACGAGCTGCGCAACCTGACCGTGGCGGTCAGCTCCGGCCGCGAAGAGCTGGCGCCGCCGGTGGCCCGGCTGCGTGCGAAGGTCGCCGTCCGTCTCGGTGAGGGCGGCATCAGCCCGGCGTACGCCTCTCGGCTCGACGCCGCCATCGCCGAGCTGGGCGCGACCGGGGCCTGACCCGGCGACACCGGTGGGTCAGCGCACCGGCACCCGGGCCGGTTCACGGGCGTCGTGCCGGCCGAGGGCGAAGCGCCGATAGACCTCGGCGTAGCCGCTCGCCATCCGCTCGACCGAGAAGTTCCGGGCGACGTGCGCCACGCAGTCCTCCGGGTCGAGTCGCTCCGCCGCGAGCAACGCCGCGGGTAGCTCCTCCGACCGCTCGACGACGAGCCCGGTCAGCCCCGGCCGCACCAGCTCCGGCACCGCACCCCGGTTGAGCGCCACCACCGGCGTGCCGGTGGCCATCGCCTCAAGCATCACCATGCCGAACGGCTCGTCCCACTGGATCGGCATGATCAGGCAGCGCGCGTCGACAAGCATCCGCAGCGTCGTCGCGCGGTCCGCGTTGAGCACGACTGTCACGTCCTCGTCGACCATCGGCGCGACGACCTGCTCGTAGTAGCGGCGCTCGGCCGGCTCGTTGCACTTGCCGGCCAACAGCAGGGGCAGTCCGGCCGCCCGGCACGCCCGGATGGCGGTGTCCGGGCCCTTGTCCGGGCTGAACCGGGCCAGCCACAGCACCGGCCCCGCGCCGGGCGTGTGCTTGCGCGGGAAGCCGCGGATGTCGAGCGCGTTGTGCACAGTGCCGGCCCAGGGCAGGTTCGGGTTCAGCCGGCGCTGGGCGTGCGAGATGGCCACCAGTGCGACGTCCGCGTCGATGTCGCTCAGCACGTCGCCGTACTCCCCGACGGGGTTGCCGTGCACTGTGGCGACAGTCGGCACGGCCCGACGGCCGGCGACCAGCGGACCGATCGTGGTGTGGTCGTGGATCACGTCGAAGTCGGCCGGGCTGATCAGCCGATTCACCCGGGCCAGGTGGGCCAGCTCGGGCAGTGACTCGCCGAGCCGCTCGTACTGGACCTCGGCCACCGTGGAGACGAAGCCGCCGGCCGCCGTGCCGTGGTCATCGCCGGCGCCGAACAGGGTCACCGAGTGCCCCTGCCCGCAGAGCGCGTCAACCAGGGCGGCGACGACCTGTTCGAGGCCGCCGTAGCCGGGTGGCGGTACGGACAACCACGGCGGAACCACCATCGCGATGCGCAGCGACCGCTCCTCGGGGCGGCCCGCAGGCGAGTGGTTCACGGCCACGAGTCCTCCCCGTTGCTCCCCGGTGCGGCGGCACCGCCGGTCGGCGGCGGTTTCCCGGTGGCGTCCCAGGTAAACCGGACATGGCGGACGATCACCCGCCCACCAGGAGTTGGTCGTGGACCACCCGCACCCCGGGCGCGGACCACGCCACCCGCTCGACCTGATCGCGTTCCCACCAGGAACGGACCACACCGGCGAGGACCAGCGTGTCGCCGTCCACCTCGACTGTCACCCGCTCGCCGCCGAGCGTGCGCAGCAGCGCCCGCTGGACGTCGCGTCGCAGCCGCTCGGCGGCCGGTGGCGCCGCGGGGCGTACCTCGATCAGGTTGGTGATCCCCCGTACGCCGTCGAGCCGGCGCACCTCGCCCTCGGCGGCCCGCCGCTGCCACCCGAACTCGACCTCACCGCGCAGCATCAGCCAGCCGTTTGCCACTGTCACGTCCAGCCGTTCGGCGGGTACGAAGCTGTCCCACTCCAAGGCGCGGGTGGCGGCGTTGGCGACCTCGGCGTCGGTACGCCCCGGAGTGCCGGGCAGCCGCACCTCCATCTCGTCGGCCACCGCCCGTACGCCGCGAACCCGCTGCGCACACCGCGTCGCGGCCCAGCCGCGCGCGGCACCGTCCACGAATCCGGTCAGGGTGACCACGCCCTGGTCGACGGTCACCCCGATCTCGTTCGGTTGCAGCCGGGCGTCCCAGGCCAGCTCGGCCAGAACGTCGCGTTGGATCCGCTGGTCGTCGCGGACACCCACCACCTCGGTCATGGCACCCACCCCCGGTTCCGGTCGTCGCCCTCCGAAACTGCCGGGCGGACGGGTGACGGCGGTTCACCCGATCCGGGTGAACCGCCGTCCGGGCGGAAAAAAGCGGCGGGTGACGGAGCCGACCCCCTCGGCCCCGCCACCCGCCGCCGGAGGGAGGAAGCAGGTTCAGACAGCTGGTCAGGACGTCTCGGCGAGTGTCACGGTCTCCGTCTTCTCGACACCGTTGCGCTTGAACTGCACCTCGACCCGGTCGCCGACCTTGCCGGCCTGCACCGCGCCCACCAGGTCGTCCGAGTCGTTGACGGGCTTGTCGCCGAACCGGGTGACGACGTCGCCGCGCTGGAGGCCGGCCTTCTCCGCCGGGCTGCCCGGGGTGACCGACGCGACGAGGGCCCCGCCGCCCTCGGCCTGGTTGACGCCGACTCCGAGCGACGGGTGGCTGACCTTCTCGCCACGCTGGAGCTTGCCCGCGACGTCCTTGGCCTTGTTGCTGGGGATGGCGAACCCGACACCGATGTTGCCGGTGCTCTGCCCGGAGGTCGCGATGGCGGTGTTGACGCCGATCACCTCGCCCCGGGTGTTGACCAGGGCGCCGCCGGAGTTGCCGGGGTTGATCGGGGCGTCCGTCTGGAGCAGCCCGGAGATCGAGCTGACCGGCTGGCCCTGCTGCTGGGTCGGGTCCTGCGGCTGACCCTCACCGGCCCGGATGGTGCGGTCCCGGGCGCTGAGGATGCCCGAGGTCACCGAACCCTGCAGACCGAGCGGGCTGCCCAGGGCGAGCACCTGGTCGCCGACCTGCATGGCGTCGCTGTCGCCGAACTTGGCCGGCTTGAGGTCGCTCACCCCGTTGGCCTTCACCACGGCCAGGTCGGTCTTCGGGTCGGTGCCGATGATCTTCGCGTCGGCGGTCTTGCCGTCGGCGAAGACCACCCGCACGGCGTCGCCGGCGGCGGACGCGACAACGTGGTTGTTTGTCAGCACGTATCCGTCGGCGCTGAGCACCACCCCGGAGCCCTCACCGCTGCCGGTGGTGATCGAGACGACGCTGTCCTGCACCGACGCGGCGATCTTCGGCAGGTCGGCTCCATTGATCACCGGAGCCGCGGAGTAGGTACGGGTGATGCCACCGCCGTCGCCGTCGAGGGCGAGCGCGAGTGCCCCACCAGCCACGCCGGAACCGAGCATCAGGGCGAACACCGCGACACCGGCACCGGCGAACTTGGCGATCCGACCCGGCCGGGGGCCGCTGCCGGGCGGCGCGACCTGCGGGCCCCACGGCGGGACCGGCTGGCCCGGGTGGTGCGGGTGCTGCCCGGGGTGCTGGGCGTGCTGCCCGGGGTGCTGCTGTTGCTGGGCGTACGCCATGCCCGGCTGGCCCCCGCCGGCCCAGCCGGACTGCTGGCCCGGGTACCAGGGGGCACCCGGGTAGTGGCCGGCGGCCGGCTGCGGGTAGCCGGGCTGGCCGGGCGCCGGGTGACCGGAGACCGGGTAGGGCGGCGCGGACGCGGCGGCGGCCGGGCGCTCGTAGCCGGTCGACGGCTCGTACCCGGTCGGCTGAGCGGCGGTCGGCTGGCCGGCGGGCGCGGCGGAGCCGGGGTACCCGACCGGCGTGGCGGCTGTGGTCTCCGCGTCACCGGTGGTGGAGGCGAGCGTCGGGTCGCCGCCGGTCGAGACGACCGGTACGGGGGTGGTCGGGGAGTCGGACTGCACGCGCTCGTCACGCGGCAGCTCGGCGGTGGGGTGCGACGGCTCGGCGTCGGTGGGGGCCGGCCGGCGCTGCGGGTCGGACTCGAACTCGGTCATGGCACTACCTTCTCCTCCGGCACTGCAATCAACCTGGAACCGTCCTGGAAGTTGGCTGAAAGTCACTCGCCCGCTCCGTCGACCTGCGGCAGCAGTGGCAGCCGAACCCGGAACGTGGCCCCGCCGCCGGGCGTCTCGGCCACCTCGACCGAACCGTGATGGGCGGCGACCAAGGCGGCCACGATGGCCAGGCCGAGGCCGGTGCCGGTGTTGCCGTCGGCCCGCCGGGTACGGGCCGCGTCGGCCCGGTAGAACCGTTCGAAGACGCGTTCCGCCTGCTCGGCCGAGAGGCCGGGACCGGTGTCGGCCACCTCCACAACGGCGAAGCCACCCGGTTCGGCGCGCAGCCGTACCCGGACTTCGGCCTCCGCCGGGGTGTGGGTGAGCGCGTTGGTGACCAGGTTGCCGATCACCTGCCGTAGCCGCGCGTCGTCGGCGGAGACGACGAGCGGGCCGGATTCGGGCGCGATCTCCAGCTCGATCCGCCGGTCCGGTGCCATCGCCCGGGCGGCCTGCACCGCGTCGGAGGCGAGCACCGGCAGCTCCACCGGGGTCAGCGAGAGCGGCCGTTCCATGTCCAACCGGGCGAGCAGCAGCAGGTCCTCCACCAGCAGCCCCATCCGGGCGGCCTCGTCCTCGATCCGGCGCAGCAGGCCGGCGGTCTGTTCCGGCGCACGGGCGGCACCCTGCCGGTACAGCTCGGCGAAGCCACGGATGGTGGTGAGCGGAGTCCGCAGCTCGTGCGAGGCGTCGGCGACGAACTGCCGCATCCGCTCCTCGGAGCGGATGGCCCGCGCCTCGGACGCCTGAGCGGCGGCGGCGGCGTCCCGGGCGGCGCTCTCCGCCCATCGGGCCGAGGTCTCCGACGCGGCTCGGGCAGTGAACGCCGCCTCGATCTGGGTGAGCATCGCGTTCAGCGCACGGGATAGCCGGCCCAGCTCCGAGGTCGGCTCGGCCTGTCCCTCCTCCGGGTCGGGCACCCGGCGGGTCAGATCACCGCCGGCGATCGCCGCGGCGGTCTGTTCGATCTCGACGAGGGGCTTGAGGCTGGTCCGGACGATCGCCGCGCCGACCGAGGCCAGCATGATCAGCACTGACCCCCCGACCAGCAGGTCGATCCAGGCCAGCCGTTTCACGGCGAGGTCGACATCGGTCAGGTGTTCGCCGATCGCCGCCATCTGGCCGTTCGGCAGCTCCGTGTAGAGCATTCGCCAGCGCAGCGAACTGTCCCGCGCGCGGACGGTGCGCGGCTTGCCGTCCTGGGCCTTTTCCTGCACCTCGAAACCGGCAGCGTCGCTCGGCCACGGCGGCAGATCCGCCGCCGTGAAGCGGGACTTGTCGTACGCGAAGTCCTTCACCTGGCCGGTGGTCGGGCTGGTCAGCACGACCACGTAGTCGCTGGGCAGCGAGACGACATTCGATGAGGGCATCATCGACTGAATCCGGCCCGCCGAGTCACGCAGCTCAAGGTCTATCTGGTCGACCAGATAGTTGTGCAGGAAGTACGCGGTCGAAACACTGATCACCACCAGCGCGCCGGAGACGAGCGCGAGCACCGAGGCGACCAGTTTGATCCGCAGTGGGACGCCCCGCACCCGTCCCTTCGCCTGCTGGACCGCGTTCACGCCGCCGGCTTGCGCAGGACGTACCCGACGCCGCGAAGAGTGTGGATCAGCCGGGGTTGGGTGGTGTCGACCTTGCGCCGCAGGTAGGAGATGTAGGACTCGACGATGTTGTCGTCGCCCCGGAAGTCGTAGTTCCAGACGTGGTCGAGGATCTGCGCCTTGGACAGCACCCGGTTGGCGTTGAGCATCAGGTACCGCAGCAGCTTGAACTCGGTCGGCGAGAGTTGCACCCGCTGACCGGCCCGGTGCACCTCGTGGGTCTCCTCGTCCAACTCCAGGTCGGCGAAGGTGAGCCGGGACGGGGCCTGCTCGCCGGTGGTGGTGCGGCGCAGCACGGCGCGGATCCGCGCGGTCAGCTCCTCCAGGCTGAACGGCTTCGTGACGTAGTCGTCGCCGCCCAGGGTCAGCCCACGGATCTTGTCGTCGGTGGCGTCCCGGGCGGTCAGGAACACCACCGGGGTACGCGTGCCGCCCTCGCGGAGCATCCGGATGACCTCGAAGCCGTCCAGGTCGGGGAGCATCACGTCGAGCACCACCAGGTCGGGCCGGTGGTCCTTGGCGGCGTTCAGCGCCGCGCTTCCACTTGTCGCGGTTGCCACGTCGAAGCCCGCGAACCGCAGGCTCGCGGAGAGCAGTTCGAGGATGTTGGGGTCGTCCTCGACGACAAGCAGTCGCGCCTCGGTCTGGGTAGCGGGCATGTGCCCATCATCGGTGACGTCACTGCGCCAGCGCTGGACGCTTCCTGAAAAAAGGCTGTGAGTCGCTGACCATCCGGCGACGCCGGTCAGCGCAGCAGCCGACGCAACCCGTCCAGGGCGCCGTCGAGCAGCCGGATCGCGGTGCGCAGCTGGGTGTCACTGAACTGTCGGGCGTGCATCAGCCGGCCCACCTCGGCGGTGAACGCGGCCAGCCGCTTGTCGAGTTCGTCGCGCAGCTCGGCCTGCGGCCCGGTGGTCGACGCCGGCCTGGGCTGCGGTGCGGGCGCCTCCCACCGGGCCCGTCGGGTCTGCCGGGTGGCCTCGCTCAACTCCCGCTTGAGGTCGCGTGCCGATCCGCGTACCTCGCTGCGGATCTCGCCGGCCAGGCTGGAGAGGTCCGCCACGGAGGCCGCGATGTCCGTTTCCAGGGCGGTCAACTCACCGGCCCGCTGACGCAGTTCGGCCCGGCCGGCGTCGGTGATGTCGTACGTCTTGCGGCCGCCGGCCGCGGTGTGGCTGACCAGACCCTCGACCTCCAGCCGCTGCAGGCGGGGGTAGATGGTGCCGGCGCTGGGCGCGTACAGCCCGAGGAACCGGTCCTCCAGCAGGCGGATCAGCTCGTAGCCGTGCTTCGGGCCGTCGTCGAGGAGCTTGAGCAGGTAGAGCCGGAGCCGCCCGTGGCTGAACACGGCGGTCACGGCAGCTCCTCCCCATCGTCGTCGACGGCTCGGGCGAGCAGGGCGATGCTCCCCGAGGTCGCGGAAGCCCAGAGCTTACCTTCGCCGGCGCCGAGCACCCCCTCACTGCTGGGCAGTGGGAACGTCGAGGTGCGCAGCTGCGGAAAGCCGCTGGTGATCCGGCCGGAGGCGGTGTTCAGCTGAACGGCGAGGTCGCTGTCGGCGCGGACCCGAACGGTGATGCTGCCCGAGATGGTGGTCAACCGGATCTCGCTGCGCCGGGGGTTGTCCAGGTCGCACGTGATGGCGCCGGAGACGGTCTGTGCCCGTACCCGGTCGGCGGCGCTGTCGGCGAGGATCACCTCCCCGGAGACCGTCTCCACTGTGAGGTCGCCGCGGACGCCGAGCGCCTCCACCGGCCCCGAGGTGAGCTTCGCGGAGGTGCTGCCGCGCAGCCCCATCAGGGTGATCTGGCCGGCGACGACGTTGGCGGTGGTCTGCCGGCGCAGGCCGGAGGCGACCAGCGAGCCCGCGACCAGACCCAGATCGGCGAGGACGTCGGCGGGTACGGCGACGGATACGTCCACCCGGGGATAGCGGTGGATCATCCGGAACCAGCGCAGGACGTCCGACCAGCCCCGACCGCGCTCCTGACGGATGCTGAGCCGACCGTCGGTGTGGTCGATCAGGACCGGCCGACGGCCGACCTGGGTCACGTCGATCCGGGTCGGCCCGTCGGTGGCGACCACGTTGAGCCGCCCACTGATCAGTCGAACGTCCAGCCGGACGACCGGAGTGTCCACTGTGAGCCGTTGCGGGCTCTCGACCGTCCATCCGGCCATGGCGTCCCCCTCTCGACGACGCGCGGGAGGCACGCCGAACAGGAGGAGAATGTAACGCGATACATCGCGACACCACAAGACAGGTCGCGAGTTGGTCGCCGGCTCGGCGCTCGGCGTGCTCCCCTCAGGCCGCCAGGTCCAGCTCCCGATCGACGAGCGGAGCCGGCAGGGGAACGACCGGGGTCACCGTCGGCACCGGCCGCAGCCGGGCCCGCGCCACGGCACCCACCGTCGGCACCAGGTGTACGGCCGACTCGGCGGCCCGGGCCAGCAACCGCCGGTCGGCGTCACGGGCCGGGTGCAGCGCGGCGGCGATCGTCACCGAGACCACCAGCTCCCGCGCCGCGACCACCCGTGCCACCGAGCGCAGCAGGGTGTCCGCACCCAGGAAGGCGGCCGCCGTGGTGGTCGACCCGGTGGCCGTGCAGCGATAGCTGAGCCGCAACGGAACCACCGGGCTGCCCGTGTCGATGGCCGCCTGGAACGTCGCGGGCCGGAACCCACCGCCGGGGCGGCAGTCGGTGGCACCGTTCCCGGCACACCACGTCGTACCCTCCGGAAAGACCGCCACCGACCGCCCGGCGCGCAGCGCGTCGGCCACCCGGGCGACGGTCCTCGGCAGCGCCAGCGGCCGGGCGCGGTCCACGAAGACAGTGCCCGCCGCCGCGGCCAGCAGTCCGACCACCGGCCAGGAGCGGACCTCCCGTTTCGCCACCATCCGGGTGGGCGCGACCGCCAGCACCGCGAGGATGTCCAGCCAGGAGACATGGTTCGCGACCAGCAGCGCGCGCCGCCGGGGCAACCGACCCCGGACCACGAGGCGGACGCCGAAGGCGCGCGCGGTGGCCCGCGCCCAGCCGCTGAGCAGCGCCTTGCGTTCCTGACTGGGCAGCACCGGCAGCAGCGCCGCCACGGGGATCCCGGCCAGCAGCATGCCGAGCGCGGCGACCAGCCGGAGCACCCGGCGGGCCACCGGCACCGTGGGCACCTCGCCGGCCGCCGGCAGGCAGTCGTCGTCGCAGCCCGAGGAGGGCCGCCACAGGTCGCGCGGCACGGCGGTCACCGCTGCTCACCGCCCAGGAAGTGCCGCAGGTAGCGCGGGTTCATCCGGTCCAGGGAGAAGAGGACGTAGAAGTCCGCGCACCCGAAGTCGCTGTCGTACGAAGGCTCGCCGCAGATCCACGCGCCGAGCCGGAGGTAGCCACGCAGCAGCGGCGGAACCGTCACCCGCCCGGCCGGGGCAGCGGCGACCGGGCCGGCGGCAGCCGCCTCGGTGAACCAGGGCCGCAACGGGCGGACCCGCAGCGGCGGCGGCGACAGGTGCCGGGCCCGGGCCTGGCTCCACACCTCGGCCACCGTCCGCCCGCCGTCAGCCACCGGCACCGAGGCGCAGCCGCCGAGCCAGCGGGAGCCGCGCAGGTGCAGGTACCGGATGATGCCGGCCCACATCAGGTTGATCACCGCGCCGGAGCGGTGGTCCGGGTGCACGCAGGACCGGCCCGCCTCGACCAGGTCGTCGCGGAGCGGGTCGAGCGGCCTCAGGTCGAATTCGTCCTCGGCGTAGCGCCGGCTGGTGCGCCCCGGCGGCAGCAGCCGGTACGTGCCGACCACCTCGCCGGTGCTGTCCTCGCGGACGATCAGGTGGTCGCAGTACGCGTCGAAGGGGTCCACGTCCAACCCGGCCTCGCCGGGAAGGAGGGTGGCGCCGAGTTCGGTGGCGAACACCTCGTGGCGCAGGCGTTGCGCGGCCGCGACCTGGGTGGGGTCGTCGGCGATCAGCAGGGTGTATCCGCTGGTCTTCAGGGGTGCGCCAGCGGCATGCAGAACGGCCATGGGATCTGTGTAGGTGCCCGGGTTGCCATTCACGGGGACCACTGGTGTCGATCGGATGAACGCCGGCAGGCGAGACCGCTAGCGACGCCCGGCGCAGACCGTGCGAGGCTGCCGGACCAGGCCGGCGACGGCGCCGACACGCACCACCGGAGGTCGAGGATGCGCATCGAAACCCGCTACAACGGGCCCGCCGGTTCCGGCAACGGCGGCTGGAGCGCGGGGATCTTCGCCGCCGAGGCGGGCGGCAGCGAGCCGGTCGAGGTGACGCTGCGCCGGCCACCACCGCTGGAGACCGAGCTGACTCTGGCCGACGGCGAGGTCCGGGACCCGGCCGGCGAACTGGTGGCCGAGGTGCGCCCGGCCGGGGTGCTCGATGCCGTCGTACCCCCGGTCGACCTGGAGACGGCGGTGGCCGCCGCGGCCCGCTACCCCGGCCTGGTCGAGCATCCGTTCCCCAGCTGTTATGTCTGCGGGCCGCAGCGGGCCGACGGGCTGCGGATCTTCCCCGGCCGGCTGCCCGACGGCCGGACCGCCGCGCCGTTCCGCGCGCCCGAACAGGTCAGCGCGGCCACGGTCTGGGCCGCGCTGGACTGCCCCGGCGGTTGGGCGGTGCTCGCGCCGGGCCGCCCGTACCTGCTGGGGCGGATCGCCGCAGTGGTCGCGGCGCTGCCCGGGCCGGGCGACGAGTGCGTGGTGACCGGGGCGTTGCTGCGCGTCGAAGGGCGCAAGGCGCTCGTGCACACCAGCCTGTACGGCCCGGACGGGTCGTTGCTCGGCGCGGCGCGGGCAACCTGGATCGCCCGCTGAACCCCTGCCGTAGTCCGCAGGGATGAGTCGCCTCCACCCCGCGACGGAGGCAAACGTACCGACCGCGCCTGATTGACCTTGTTGCCACGGGCCGTCACGCTGTGCCACGGCGTACCTCGACGCCACACACGGGAGGAGAACGATGACTGACGGGCAGCGAAGCCCCACCAGCGACGGTCAGATCGTGGTGTCCGGTCTGACGAAGCAGTACAAGAACGTCCGGGCGGTGAACAACCTGTCCTTCACCGTGGCGCCGGGACGGGTGACTGGCTTCCTCGGCCCGAACGGCGCAGGCAAGACCACCACGCTGCGCATGCTGCTGAATCTGGTCACGCCGACCGCCGGCACGGCCACCATCAGCGGCCAGCGGTACGTCGACCTCGCCAACCCGCTGCGGCAGGTCGGCGCGGTGCTGGAGGCGTCCAGCGCGCACAAGGGCCGCACCGGTATCAACCACCTTCGGGTCATCTGCGCGGCGGCCGGGCTGCCCAAGCAGCGGGCCGACGAGGCGTTGGCCCTGGTCGGGCTCACCCCGGCGGCGAAGCGCAAGTTCAAGGGTTACTCGCTGGGCATGAAGCAGCGGCTCGGCATCGCCGCCGCGATGCTCGGTGACCCCCGCGTGCTGATCCTCGACGAGCCGGCCAACGGGCTGGACCCGGAGGGCATCCGGTGGATGCGTGGGTTCCTCAAGAACCTCGCCCACGAGGGTCGTACGGTGCTGGTCTCCAGCCACCTGCTGTCGGAGATGCAGCTCCTCGCCGACGACGTGGTGATCATCGCGGCCGGGCAGTTGGTCCGGCAGGGACCGGTCGACCAGGTGCTCGGGTCGATGGCCCAGGGCGCCCGGGTCCGGGTCCGCACCCCGCAGGCCGAGGCGTTGACCGCCGCCCTCAAGGCGCAGTCGGCGACCATCGAGACCGACGAGCAGGGTGTGCTGCTGGTCGGCGGGGTGGACGCCCCGACGATCGGCCGGTCCGCCCTCGCGGCCGGGGTCGAGCTGCACGAACTGACCACCGAACGGCCCGATCTGGAACGGGTCTTCCTGGAGCTGACGGCCGGAAAGGCGGGCATCCGATGAACCTGGTCCGATCCGAGCTACTCAAGATCCGTACCACCAGCACCTGGTGGTGGCTGGCCCTCGGCGCGTTCCTCTCGATCGCCCTGGCGTTCGCGATCAACGCGTGGTTGGCCGTCACGACGCTCGGCGGCGACGCCGAGGAAATCGGCGTCAGCGCCGAGCAGGCCACCGCGCCGGCGCAGGCGGCGAACCTCTACACCTCGGGCCAGTACCTCGGGCTGATGTTCGTGATGCTCATCGGCATCCTGATGGTCACCAACGAGTTCTTCCACCAGACCGCGACCACGACGTTCCTGACGACTCCCCGGCGAACGTCGGTCATCGTCAGCAAGCTCGTCGCCGCCAGCCTGCTCGGCTTCATGTTCTGGCTGGCGACCACGCTCATCGACCTGGCCGCCGGCGCGATCTTCCTGTCCGCCAACGACTACGGCACTCAGCTCGGTGAGTGGCCGGTGCAGCGGGCGCTGTTGTTCAACCTGCTGGCCTACGCGATCTGGACGATCCTCGGGGTGGGCATCGGCACGCTGATCACCAACCAGCTCGGTGCGGTGATCACGGCGGCGGTGCTCTATCTGATCGGCACCCAGGTGGTGGGTCTGCTGTTCCTGCTCCTGTCGAACGTGCTCGACAGCCAGGCGGTGCTCAAGTGGCAGGTGATCTGGCCCGCTGTGGCATCCCAGGTCATGATCACGGAGGGCACCTCGGAATTCACCCCGTCCTGGTGGGTCGGGGCCCTGGTGCTGATCGGCTACGCGCTGGTCAGCGGAATCGCCGGAGTCCTGCTCACCCGGCGGCGCGACATCGCCTGATGGCGTCTGCGACTCCGGGGCGGCGACGACAGGCTGACCGCCCCGGGGTCGGGCCTCACCATCGGTGACCGGCCGCGCGAGGGCCGGGGTGTTACCAGTTCGACACGGTGCGCGCAGGCGTTGCTGAACTTCTGGCATCTTCTGTGAAACCGGCCACGGGACCGAGGCGGAAATGCCTGCGGGATCGGTACGGCGTAGCCTGGGAGCCGTCTAGTCCGTGCTCCTAATCGGGCGCGACGGACCCACCGCGTGCCACACAAACCCGCGTGAAAGAGGCGATTACCGGCCGTGTCGACCCAGCAGACTTCGCAGGAGAACCCACTGGCGGGTTTCGGCCCGAATGAGTGGATCGTCGAGGAGATGTACCAGCGCTACCTCGCCGACCCATCGAGCGTCGATTCGGCCTGGCACGACTTCTTCGCCGACTACCGACCGGCACCGGGAGCGGGCACCCCGCGCGGCGCCGAATCGTCGGACAAGCCGGCCGCCGCCCCGGAGCCGGACGGTCAGCCGGAGGCGGCCGCCACTGTCGCCCAGCCGAGCACCCCGGCCAAGCCGGCGACCGCGAGCAAGCCGGCCGCCGCCCAGCCGGCGCCGGCCAAGCCCGCCGCCGCGGCCACGCCGAAGGCCACACCCGAGAAGGCCGCTGCGGCCACGCCGGCCGCCAAGGCCGCCGCGCCGAGTGCCGACGGCCCGCAGACCACGCCGTTGCGGGGCGTCGCGGCGAAGATCGTCCAGAACATGGACGCTTCGCTGAGCGTGCCCACCGCGACCAGCGTGCGCGCGGTCCCGGCCAAGCTGCTGGTGGACAACCGCATCGTGATCAACAACCACCTCGCCCGCGGGCGGGGCGGCAAGGTCAGCTTCACCCACCTGGTCGGCTACGCGATGGTTCGCGCGCTGGTCCAGCACCCCGAGATGAACAACTCCTTCGCCGAGGCCAACGGCAAGCCGGCGGTGCTCCGCCCGGCACACGTCAACCTCGGCATCGCGATCGACCTCGCCAAGCCGGACGGCAGCCGCAACCTGGTGGTCCCCTCCATCAAGGGCTGCGAGCAGATGGACTTCCGGCAGTTCTGGCAGGCGTACGAGGACGTGGTCCGACGGGCGCGGCGCAACGAGCTGACCATGGAGGACTACTCCGGCACCACGATCTCGCTGACCAACCCGGGCGGCATCGGCACCGTGCACTCGATGCCGCGGCTCATGCAGGGGCAGAGCGCGATCATCGGCGTCGGCGCGATGGAGTACCCGGCCCCCTACCAGGGGATGTCCGAGGCCACCCTGGCCGAGCTGGCGGTCAGCAAGATCATCACGCTGACCAGCACGTACGACCACCGGATCATCCAGGGCGCGCAGTCCGGCGAGTTCCTCAAGGTGATGCACGAGCTGATCCTGGGCGAGCACGGCTTCTACGACCAGATCTTCACCGCGCTGCGCATCCCGTACGAGCCGGTGCGCTGGATGCGCGATGTCGCTGTCAACTCCGAGGGTCAGATCAACAAGACCGCCCGGGTGCACGAGCTGATCCACGCGTACCGGGTGCGCGGTCACCTGATGGCCGACACCGACCCACTGGAATTCAAGATCCGCAAGCACCCCGACCTGGATGTCCTCCAGCACGGGCTCACCCTGTGGGACCTGGACCGCGAGTTCCCGGTCAACGGCTTCGCCGGCCGGCAGCGGATGAAGCTGCGCGAGATCCTCGGCGTGCTGCGCGACTCGTACTGCCGCCGGGTCGGCATCGAGTACATGCACATCCAGGACCCGGAGGAGCGGCGCTGGGTCCAGGAACGGATCGAGCGCAAGTACGAGAAGCCGTCCGCCGACGAGCAGAAGCACGTGCTCAACCGGCTCAACGCCGCCGAGGCGTTCGAGACCTTCCTCCAGACGAAGTACGTCGGCCAGAAGCGCTTCTCGCTGGAGGGCGGCGAGTCGCTGATTCCGCTGCTCGGTGAGGTGCTGGAGTCCTCCGCCGAGAACGGGCTGGACGAGGTCGTCATCGGCATGGCCCACCGGGGTCGGCTCAACGTGCTGGCCAACATCGTCGGCAAGCCGTACGAGAAGATCTTCTCGGAGTTCGAGGGTCACCTGGACCCGCGCTCGACGCAGGGCTCCGGCGACGTGAAGTACCACCTGGGTCAGAACGGCAAGTTCACCACCCCCGACGGCGAGCACGCGGTCAAGGTGTCGGTGGTGGCCAACCCGTCGCACCTGGAGGCCGTCGACCCGGTGCTGGAGGGCATCGTCCGGGCCAAGCAGGACCGGATCGACCTCAAGCTGGAGGGCTACACAGTGCTGCCGCTGGCGGTGCACGGTGACGCCGCCTTCGCCGGGCAGGGCGTGGTCGCCGAGACGCTCAACCTGTCCCAGCTGCGCGGCTACCGCACCGGCGGCACCGTGCACGTCGTGGTGAACAACCAGGTCGGCTTCACCACCGCCCCTGAGTACAGCCGGTCCAGCCTCTACAGCACCGACGTGGCCCGGATGATCCAGGCGCCGATCTTCCACGTCAACGGCGACGACCCGGAGGCCGTGGTCCGGGTGGCCCGGCTGGCCTTCGAATACCGGCAGACGTTCAACAAGGACGTCGTGATCGACATGGTCTGCTACCGCCGGCGCGGGCACAACGAGGGCGACGACCCGTCGATGTCCAACCCCCAGATGTACAAGATCATTGACTCGAAGCGCTCGGTCCGCAAGCTCTACACCGAGGAGCTGATCGGCCGCGGTGACATCACCGTGGAGGACGCGGAGGAGCTGCTGCGCGACTACCAGGCGCAGCTGGAGAAGGTCTTCAAGGCCACCCGGGACGCCGCCTCGGCACCGCGCCAGCTCAACCGGCCACGCCGCGAGGAGGAGCCGGAGCCGCAGGTCGACACCGCCACCGACGCGTCGGTGGTCAAGGCCATCGGCGAGGCACACATCAACCTGCCGGAGGGCTTCACCCCGCACAAGCGGATCCAGCAGTTGCTGGACCGGCGGGCCAAGATGTCCGTCGAGGGCAACATCGACTGGGGCTTCGGCGAGATCATCGCGCTCGGGGCGCTGCTGCACGACGGGGTCACCGTCCGGCTCGCCGGGCAGGACTCTCGTCGCGGCACGTTCGTCCAGCGGCACGCCTCGGTGGTCGACTCCCGCACCGGCGACGACTACCTGCCGCTGAAGTCGCTCACCGGCGACGGCGACCGCTCCCGGTTCTTCGTGCACGACTCGCTGCTCAGCGAGTACGCGGCGATGGGCTTCGAGTACGGCTACTCGGTGGAGAACATCAACGCCCTCGTCGCCTGGGAGGCCCAGTTCGGCGACTTCGTCAACGGCGCCCAGTCGGTGATCGACGAGTTCATCTCGTCCGGTGAGGTGAAGTGGGGCCAGCGCTCCGCCATCACCCTGCTGCTGCCGCACGGCCACGAGGGTCAGGGCCCGGACCACACCTCGGGCCGGCCGGAGCGGTTCCTGCAGATGTGCGCCGAGGACAACATGCGGGTGTCCATCCCGACGACCCCGGCGAACTACTTCCACCTGCTGCGCCGCCAGGCCCTGTCGCCCAAGCGCAAGCCGCTTGTGGTGTTCACGCCGAAGTCGCTGCTGCGGCACAAGCTCTGCGTCTCGTCGGTGGAGGACTTCACCACCGGCACCTTCCAGCCGGTGCTGCGTGACACGGCCGCCCCGGCGCCGGAGGCGGTGAAGCGGGTGCTGCTCTGCTCCGGCAAGGTCTACTACGACCTGTTCCAGGCCCGACAGGAGCGCGGCGTCACCGACACCGCGATCCTCCGGCTGGAGCAGCTGTACCCGCTGCCGGTGGAGGAGATCCGGGCCGCCCTCGGGCAGTTCCCGAACGCCGAGGACTTCGCCTGGGTGCAGGAGGAGCCGGCCAACCAGGGTGGCTGGTCGTTCGTCGCGCTCAACCTGCTGGAGCACCTCACTGACGTTCGGCTGCGGCGGATCTCCCGCCCGGCCGCGGCCGCCCCGGCGGTCGGCTCGGCCAAGACCCACGAGGTCGAGCAGAACGCGCTGATCGAGGCGGCTCTCCCCCGCCCGTGACCTGACCTGAGCACGGAAGCCGGGGCAGGGCCGTTTCACACGGTCCTGCCCCGCTCCGTCGGTCCACCCGCCATCTCATCCGCCCGGCCCGAGCCGGGCCGAGCACAAGGACGTACCCATGTACTTCACCGACCGTGGCATCGAGGAGCTGGTCGAGCGCCGGGGCGACGAGCAGGTGACCCTGGAGTGGCTCGGCGAGCGCCTGCGCGACTTCGTCGACCTCAACCCCGACTTCGAAACCCCCATCGAACGCCTGGCAACCTACCTGGCCCGCCTGGACGACCCCGACGACGAAGACGCCTAACCCCGTTCCGCACCCGGTGATCAAGAAGTTTCGGTCACGATGGGGGCCGGAGCTGACGCAAACTTCTTGATCAACGGGCAGGGGGTGGGAACGTGGCTCGGAGTGTTTACCTCACCAGCGTGGGGTCCGGCGGGGGCAAGTCGACGATTGCCCTCGGGTTGGCGGAGTTGCTGTCCCGCCAGGTCGGGCGGATCGGCGTGTTCCGGCCGTTGGTGGCCGACACCGGCCAGGACCCGATCCTCGCCCTGCTGAGCGAGCGCTACCGGGTCGAGGTGCCGCTGTCCGAACTGGCCGGGGCGAGCTACGCCGAGGCTTCGGCGCTGGTCGCCGACGGCCGACGGGAACAGCTCATCTCCGCGATCGTCGAGCGCTACCGGGCGGTGGAGCGGCAGTGCCCGGCGGTGGTAGTGGTGGGCAGTGACTTCGACGAGCCGGGCGACCCGGCCCACCCCCGGGAGCTGGCCTTCAACGCCCGGCTGGCCACGGAGTTCGGCAGCGTGGTGGTGCCGGTAGTGGACGGCTTCGGGCAGGAGCCGGCGGCCGTCGCGTCGGCGATGCGGGGGGCGTACCACGACCTGGCCGACCTCGGCGCGACGGTGCTCGCGGTGATCGCCAACCGGGTGACCGGGCCGATGACGCTGCCCGACCTGCCGGTCCCCGCTTACGCCATCCCGGAGGTGCCGAGCGTGTCCGCGCCGACGGTGGCCGAGGTGGCGGCGGCGCTCGGCGCCACCCTGCTGGCCGGGGACGACGCCGCGCTCGGTCGCGACGTGCTGGACTTCGTGGTCGGCGCGGCGCACGTGCCGACCCTGCTGGGCCACCTCACCGAGGGCGCCCTGGTGATCACCCCTGGGGACCGGGCCGACCTGCTCGTCGCCGCGAGCGCCGCGCACGTGGCCGGGCAGGTGTCGGTGGCCGGGCTGGTGCTCACCCTCGGCGAGCAGCCCGACCCCAGGGTCATGCGGTTGGTGGAGGGGCTCAACACCGGGTTGGCGGTGCTCTCCGTGCGTCTCGACAGCTACGACACGGTCGCCGCGTCCAGTCGCATCGAGGGCCGGCCCAGCGCGTCCAATCCCCGCAAGGTGGAGGCCGCGCTCGGCGCGTTCGAGCGCTGTGTGGACACCGACGACCTGGCCCGTCGACTGCGGGTCAGCCGGTCGGCGCGGGTCACCCCACTGATGTTCGAGAACGAGCTGATCGATCGTGCCCGCTCGAAGCCCCGGCACGTGGTGTTGCCGGAGGGCACCGACGAGCGGATCCTGCGCGCGACGGAGATCCTGCTACGGCGTGGGGTGGCCGAGCTGACGGTGCTCGGCCGGCCGGACGACATCGCCCGACGCACTCGGGAGCTGGGCATCGACCTCGGCGACGTGCGGGTGGTCGACCCGGGTGCCAGCGAGTGGCGCGACGACTTCGCCGCCGAGTACGCCCGGCTGCGCGCCCACCGGGGCGTCACCGCCGAGTTGGCGCACGACATCGTGGCGCAGCCCAACTACTTCGGCACGCTGATGGTGGCCACCGGCCGCGCCGACGGCATGGTCTCCGGCGCCACGCACACCACCGCCGCGACCATCCGGCCGGCGTTCGAGATCATCCGTACGCTGCCGGACGTCTCGGTGGCCTCCAGCGTCTTCTTCATGCTGCTCGCCGACCGGGTGCTGGTCTACGGCGACTGCGCTGTCAACCGCGACCCGGACGCGGCCCAGCTCGCCGACATCGCGATCTCGTCGGCCGACACCGCCGCCCGGTTCGGCATCGAACCCCGGGTGGCCATGCTGTCGTACTCGACCGGCAGCTCCGGCGCGGGCGCCGACGTGGAGAAGGTCGCCGCGGCCACCGCGCTGGTCCGGGAGCGCCGGCCCGACCTGCTGGTCGAGGGGCCCATCCAGTACGACGCGGCGATTGACCCGGCGGTGGCGGCCACGAAGCTGCCCGACAGCCCCGTCGCCGGGCACGCCACTGTCTTCATCTTCCCGGACCTGAACACCGGCAACAACACGTACAAGGCGGTGCAGCGCTCGGCCGGGGCGGTCGCCGTCGGCCCGGTCATGCAGGGCCTGCGGCGGCCGGTGAACGACCTGTCGCGGGGCGCCACGGTGCCGGACATCGTCAACACCGTGGCGATCACCGCCATCCAGGCGGCCACCGAGGAGGCGTCGTGAGTCGGGTACTGGTGCTCAACTGCGGGTCGTCGTCGGTGAAGTGGCGCCGCTACGACGGTGACCGGGCACTCGACCACGGCACCGTCGAGCGGATCGGTGAGCCCGGTGGCGGCCCGGCGGACCACGCCGAGGCGGTCCGGCAGATCCTGGACGGGCTGGACCTGGCCGGGCTGACGGCGGTCGGACACCGGGTGGTGCACGGTGGCCGGACGTTCAGCGCGCCGGTACTTGTCGACGACGCCGTGCTGGCCGCGATCAAGGATCTGGTGCCGCTCGCCCCACTGCACAACCCGGCCAACCTGGCCGGCATCGAGGTGGCCCGCGCGGCGCTGCCGGACGTCCCGCAGGTCGCCGTCTTCGACACCGCGTTCCACCACACCCTGTCGGAGGCCGCCGCGACGTACGCGATCGACCGGGAAACCGCCGAACGGTACGACATCCGCCGGTACGGCTTTCACGGCACGTCGCACGCGTACGTGTCCCGGCGCACCGCCGAGCTGCTGGGCCGCCCGTACGAGCAGGTCAACACGATCACCCTGCACCTTGGCAACGGGGCCAGCGCCTGCGCGGTGGCGAACGGTCGCAGCGTCGCCACCTCGATGGGCATGTCCCCGTTGCAGGGGCTGGTGATGGGCACCCGCAGCGGCGACGTGGACCCGACCGTGATCTTCCACCTGCGCCGCGAGGGCGGGCTGTCGGTGGACGACATCGACGACCTGCTCAACCACCGCAGCGGCCTGCTCGGGCTGACCGGAGTCAACGACATGCGCGAGGTGCTCGAACGCCGAGCCGCTGGTGACCGGGCGGCGGCGTTGGCCTTCGACGTGTACTGCCGGCGCATCACCGAGTACGTCGGGGCGTACTACGCGCTGCTCGGTCGGGTCGACGCGATCGCCTTCACCGCCGGGGTCGGCGAGCACGCCGCGCCGGTGCGGGCCGCCGCGCTGGGCGGCCTGGGCCGGCTCGGCATCACAGTGGACGACGCCCGCAACAACGGCGAGGGCGACCGGTTGATCTCTCCCGACGGCGCCGAGGTGAGCGTCTGCGTCATCCGCACCGACGAGGAGCGGGAAATCGCCCGGCAGACCCGGGACGTGGTCGGGGCGGCCTGACGCCACTGAGGCGCGCACCCCCGGGAGGCCCGAGGGTGCGCGAGTCGGTGGAGCCCGTTCGGTGCCGGAGCCAGCCAGGCGACTCGGTCAGCCGGTCGCCAGCCAGGCCACTCGATCAGCCGGTCGCCAGCCAGGCGACGAGTGCCACCAGCACCACGACGACCACTGCCGCACCGATGATGAGCGGCAGGCGGGACGGGGCCTCCGTCGACGCCGCAGTCTCCGGCGTCTGGTTGAAGGCGCGGAACGCCTCGGTGTTGCCGCTGGGGTCCGTGTAGTTCTCAGGCATGTCGGTGACCCTAGCGAAGCTGGCCACGCGGCACCGTCCCCGGCCCGCGGCGTCCCAGGGCTGGACCCGGCCGGCGGAGGGGACCCGACCGGGTGGCGGGTGCACCCGAGCCGGACGGCGGGGCCGCTACGCCTGCCCGGGCACCTACCGCGGAACGATGGGGCGGGCCGGCTGATGGCCGTACCGGTGACAGCGCTGCTGGCCGGTTGTGCCCCGGCCACGGCGGTGGCCGGCGGGGCCACCGGTCCGGTGTCGGCGCGTCGGTCGCCCGAGGGGTCGTACGCCGTCGGCGTGCGTACCAATCCCAACGCCGCCTTCCCTCCGCGCCCGCTGGCCGACACCGCACGACGGCGACGCCCGCTCGCCGAACGTGCCGCCTGAAACCGGGCGCGCGGCGCTGGGTGAGTCGACGGGCACACCGCGTCGAAGTCCACCGGGCACGTCAGCGGGGCAAGGCACAATCGGATTCATGCCACGTCGCCTCACCCCCGCCCTGCTGGCCAGCGCCGTGCTCATGGCCGGTCTGGTCGGCTGCTCGGCGGACGCCAGGAAGACCGAGGGTCAGCAGGCGCCCGTCGAACCACCACCCGCCGCCACGCCGACACCGCAGGTCCCCGCCGGCAAGGCGCCGCAGCGCGCCTTCGCGGTCGGCGTACGCCAGCTCAAGCTGAACCGGGACGGCCGGGCGCTGCCGACGACGCTCTGGTACCCGGCGGCCGGGCAGTCCGGCGGCGCGGCCAAGCGGGCGGCGACGGCGGTGGAGGGCCGGTTCCCGGTGGTGATGTTCAGTCACGGCTTGGGTGGGCGACCGGACGACTACGCCACGCTGCTGACCCGCTGGGCGGCTGCGGGTTTCGTGGTGGCCGCGCCGACGTTCCCGCACACCTCGCGGGGCGCGGACAACAACGTCCTCGACGTGCTCAACCAGCCCGCCGACGTGTCGTACGCGTTGGACCAGGTGCTGGCGTTGGACGGCAAGGCCGGCGACGCGTTGCGCGGCCGGTTGGACGGCGAGCGGGTGGCCGCGGCCGGGCACTCCGCGGGCGGGGTGACCACCATCGGCCTGTTCACAGCGAGCCGGGACGAGCGGCTGGACGCGGGTGTGGTGTTCGCGGGCACGGCGCTCGGCGTGGGCACCGCGTTCGCCGGTGCGGCCGCACCGCAGCTGTTCGTGCACGGCGAGTTGGACGAGGTGGTCGAGTACGCGGCGGGCAGGGCCGCGTACGACAAGGTGCCCTGGCCGAAGGCGATGCTGAGCCTGCCCAAGGGCGACCACGGGCGGGCGTTGCTCAGCGACGGCGCGACGTTGCGGGTCGTCTCGGACACGTCTGTTGAGTTCCTGCGCTGGTCGCTCTACGGCGACGCCGACGCCAGGAAGCGCATCCCCACCGACGCGACGCGCGGCGACATCGCCACCTTCGACGACCACCTCTGAGGCCCGCCCGCGCCGTGCGCCTTCGCCGCTTCGGCCGCCGCAAGATCGTGCAGTGACCAAGATCGTGCAGTGACCAGGAAGTAGTGGCCTCCCACGACGCGGAGGCCACTACTTCCATGATGTTGCGCGATCTAGCGGCGTGGGGCCCAGGCCCGGCGGCGCGGCGCGGCGATGCAGCGCGCGGTGCGCGTCAGGCGGTGTGGTCGATGACGACCTTGCCGAAGGCGTCGCCGGAGTGCAGTCGGGCGAAGGCGTCCTCGACCCGGCTGAACGGGATGACGCTGTCCACCACCGGGCGCACCTCGTTGTCCGAGCAGAACGCCAGCAGCTCGTACAGCTCGCCGGGCGTGCCCATCGAGGTGCCCAGGATCTCCAGCTGCATGGCGAAGACCCGGCGCAGGTTGACCGACGGCTCGTGCCCGGCAGTCGCGCCGGAGACCACGATCCGGGCCATCGGCGCGGCCGACTTCAGCGAGTGGTCGAAGGTGGCCGCGCCGACCGTCTCGATCACCACGTCCACCCGCTCCGGCAGCCGGGCACCGGGCTCCACGGCGATGGCGCCGAGGGCCGAGATCCGGTCCCGCTTGACGGCGTCGCGGCTGGTCGCGTACACCCGCTTGCCCATCGCGACGGCGAGCGCGACGGCCGCGGTGGCCACGCCGCCGCCCGCACCCTGGACCAGCACGCTGTCGGCGTCCGCGACGCGGCCCTTGGTGGTCAGCATCCGCCACGCGGTCAGCCAGGCCGTGGGCAGGCACGCCGCGTCGGTAGCCGCCATGCCGTCGGGCAGCGGGATCAGATTCGACCGGGGTACGGCCACCCGCTCGGCGAGCGTCCCGGCAAAGTGCTCGGAGAGGATGGAAACCCCGCGCGGGTCACCCGGCGTGACGACCACCGGGTACACGACCACCGGGCGCCCCTCCGGGTCCAGCCCGACCGCGTCGCAGCCGAGGATCATCGGCAGCTGGGCCTCGGTGAGACCCACCCCACGCAGCGACCAGAGGTCGTGGTGGTTGAGCGAGGTGGCCCGCAACTGCACGGTCACCCAGTCGTCGGCCGGAGGGGTCGGCTCGGGCCGCTCGCCGACGGTGAGCGCGGCGAGCGGATCGGCGTCGTCGAAACAGGAGGCAAAGGCAGCACGCATGATCGGCACGGTAACAAGCTGAGCGCTCGTTAAGAAGCCGTGCGCGCAGGCCGACGGCGCAGCGCGCCGCCGGCCGACGCGTGCGCCTAGCGACGGGCGACGCCGTCGCGGCGGGCAGCTTCGGCGACCGCCTCGGCCACGGCCGGCGCGACGCGCGGGTCGAGCGGGGACGGAACGATCGCGTCGGCGGTCAGGGACTCGGCCACCACACCCGCGATGGCGTCCGCGGCGGCGACCTTCATCGCCTCGGTGATCCGGGTGGCACCGGCGTCCAGCGCGCCGCGGAACACACCGGGGAACGCCAGCACGTTGTTGATCTGGTTGGGGTAGTCGCTGCGCCCGGTGGCGACCACCGCGACGTGCCGGGCGGCCACCTCGGGGTGCACCTCGGGGGTCGGGTTCGCCAGCGCGAACACGATCCCGCCGGGTGCCATCCCGGCCACCGCGGCCTCGGGGATCTGCCCGCCGGAGACCCCGACCAGCACGTCCGCGTCGCGCAACGCCTCGGTGATGTCGCCGTGGCGGCCGTCGGCGTTGGTGCTCGCCGCCAGCTCGGCCTTGGTGCCGGTCAGCTCGGTGCGGTGCCGGCCGATGATCCCCTTGGAGTCACAGACCACCACCTGGTCGGGGTTGACGCCCCCGGCGATCAGCATCTTCGTCACGGCCACGCCGGCCGCGCCCGCGCCGCTCACCGCCACCCGCAGGTCACCGAGCTTGCGGTCGAGCAACATCGCGGCGTTGCGCAGCGCGGCAAGCACCACGATGGCGGTGCCGTGCTGGTCGTCGTGGAAGACCGGGATGTCCAGCGCCTCGTCGAGCCGACGCTCGATCTCGAAGCAACGCGGCGCGCTGATGTCCTCCAGGTTGATCCCACCGAACGAGGGCGCCAGCGCCCGCACCACCGCGACGATCTCGTCCACGTCCTGGGTGTCCAGGCACACCGGCACCGCGTCCACCCCGGCGAACTGCTTGAACAGCACCGCCTTGCCCTCCATCACCGGCAGCGCGGCCCGGGGACCGATGTTGCCCAGCCCGAGCACCGCCGAGCCGTCGGTGACCACCGCGACCGTGTGCGACACCCAGGTGTAGTCGTCCACCAGGGCCGGGTCGGCGGCGATCGCCTCACACACCCGGGCCACCCCCGGGGTGTACGCCAGGGAGAGGTCCTCCCGGCTGGTGAGCGGCACGGTCGAGGTGACGGCCATCTTGCCGCCCCGGTGCAGTAGGAAGACGGGATCAGCGGGGTCCACGGTGGACGAAGACATGGTGGTGACTCCAGGATCTGTCGAGCAGATGTGAGGCGGCCGGCCCCGCCGCAAGGTGGGCGGCGAGCGGTGGCACGCGGTGCGGGGGGTCACCCGGGCACTTTCCGAGCATAGTGTCGGCACCACCCCTCGGATGTGAGCAGGGTCATAACTGACGACGAGGCACCCGTCCGGGGCGCGGCCAGTAGCGGGCCACCACCCGTCCTCGTACGTCGGCCACCCCGTACGCCCGGGAGTCATCGGTGATCAGGTCATTGTCGCCACGCAGCCACCAGCCGCCGTCCTGCGGCCGGACCGCACGCTTCACCACCAGCAGATCGGGCCGGGTCCGGAAGACCGCGACCACCACGTCGCCGGCGCGGATCGGGCGGCCACCGGGACGAACCAGCACCGCGTCACCGTGCCGCAGGGTCGGCGCCATGGACGGGCCGGTCACCAGAACGGCGGTCAGCGGCCCGCGCAACCGCGGCACCTCAGCCGGGTGATCGGCGGCCACTGGTTTCACCTCCACCCCGTTCGGGGAGCATTCCCAGGAGTAATGTCGCCTTTGATCATCGCAAACTTCCCATGGAGGATCCCGATGCGACTTCCGCGCATCCTTGCGCCCCGCGTCACCGCGAGCGCTCACTGCGACCTGCCGTGCGGTGTCTACGACCCGGCTCAGGCCCGGATCGAGGCCGAATCGGTCAAAATGATCTGCGAGAAGTACCAGGCGAACACCGACCCGGAGTTCCGCACCCGCGCCGTCATCATCAAGGAGCAGCGCGCCGAGCTGGTCAAGCACCACCTCTGGGTGCTGTGGACGGACTACTTCAAGCCGCCGCACTTCGAGAAGTACCCGAACCTGCACAGCCTGTTCAACGAGGCCACCAAGCTCGCCGGCGCCGGTGGCGTCAAGGGCAGCCTCGACCCGGCCACCGCCGACAAGCTGCTCGCGAAGATCGACGAGATCTCGAAGATCTTCTGGGAGACCAAGAAGGCGTGACCTCCCCGGTCATCCCGACGATCCGGCCGGCACGTCCCGAGGACGTGCCGGCCGTCGTCGCCATGGTGCACGAGTTGGCCGAGTACGAGCGTGCCGCGGAGCAGTGCCACCTCACCACCGAGCAACTGACCTCGGCGCTATTTGCGAGTGCTCCAGGTCGCGGCGTGGCGTCAGACGCGCCGAGCTGGAGCAGTCGTCCGTCCGCTCCAGCGCTCTTCGGTCACGTCGCGGTGGACGCGCACGACGAGCCGGTCGGCTTCGCGCTGTGGTTCCTCAACTTCTCCACCTGGGCCGGCGTGCACGGCATCCACCTGGAGGACCTCTACGTCCGGCCGGCCGCCCGGGGCACCGGAGCCGGTCGGCTGCTGCTCGCCGCGCTGGCCGACATCTGCGTACGACGCGGCTACCAGCGGCTGGAGTGGTGGATGATCGACTGGAATCCGGCCGCCGGCTTCTACGCCTCGATCGGCGCCGAACAGATGAGCGAGTGGGTTCCCTATCGACTCAGCGGCCCCGCGCTCCGCGAGTTGGCCGAGCACGCCACCACCGCCGGCACGCGTACGGACGACTGACCGGGTAGAGTCCCCGACCGGGGGGATGAGGCGTGACTCAACTGACTGGCCAGCCAGCGACCGACGACGACGTGGTGCACCTCACGGTGCCTGCCGACGGCGGTTACCTCGGCGTGCTCCGCACCGCCACCGCCGGTCTCGCTGCCCGGCTGCAGTTCGCGCTCGACGAGATCGAGGATCTACGGATCGCTGTCGACGAGGCGTGCGCCATGCTGCTCGCCATCGCCACCCGCGACGCCGAGTTGGAGTGCCGCTTCGCGGTCACCGAGGACGCGCTGACCGTCGAGGTGACGGTGCCGACCGTGCGCGGTGCCACACTGCCCGGCGAGTCGTCCTTCGCCTGGAAGGTGCTCACCGCGCTGACCACCTCGGCGTCCGCCACCTCCGCCGACGATCGGGCCACTATCGCGCTGCTCACCCGCCGCTCCGGCGGCTACTGACCGGTTCGACGCACCAGGGCGGTCACTCGAAGCCGAGGGCCCGGGTCGTCGGAGGGCAGATCAGCAGCCAGGCCACGCCCAGGCCGAGCGCCATCAGCGGCACGCCCAGCCAGCCCAGGCCGGCCTGGATCATGAACCACCCGATCGGCAGCAGCATCAGCTGAAGCACGATCGCGGGGGCTCGTGCGCCCGCCTGGCGGCGCAGCAGCGCGCGACCCAGGGCCCAGAGCGCGACGGCCGCCCCGATGGCGAACACTGTCACCAGCAATGCCGCCAGCAGGTCGGTGCGGGTGGCCGTGAGGTCGGCCCAGACCAGCCAGACGGCGATCAGCCCGACGACGGCCGCCTCCGCCCACAGCAGCCGGACCGCCCAGCGGAGCGTGACGGGGATCGGGTCCGAGTCGATGGTCACGCGCGCCACGATACCCGGGCTGCCGGAAGGTACAGTGCCGCCCATGCGGGCCGTCCTGGTGGTCAATCCAAAGGCCACCACCACCAGCGAACGCAGCCGGGACGTGCTCGTCCGGGCGCTGCGCAGCGAAGTCGATCTCAGCGTGCGCTACACCCGTCGGCGTGGACACGCCGTGGCGCTGGCCCGGGAGGCAGCCGCTGAGGGCGTCGAACTGGTCGTCACCCTGGGTGGCGATGGCACTGTGAACGAGGTGGTGAACGGCCTGATGACGGCCGAACCGCCGACTCGCACCGGCGACGCGCCGATGGCCGAGCGACTGCCCGCGCTGGCGACCGTTCCCGGTGGCTCGACAAACGTGTTCGCCCGCGCGGTGGGTCTGCCCCGGGAGTGGCCGGAGGCGACCAGCATGATCCTGGAGGGGCTGCGGCTGGGCCGGAGCCGGACGGTGGGGCTGGGCCTCGCCGACGACCGCTACTTCACCTTCTGCGCCGGCTTCGGCCTGGACGCCGCGGTGATCCACCGGGTGGAGCAGGCCCGGCGGAAGGGGCGGGTCTCCACGCCGTCGCTCTATCTGCGTTCGATCATGAATCAGTACTTCTTCGCCTCGGACCGGCGGCACCCGGCGATCGTCCTGGAGCGGCCGGGCGAGCCGGCGGAGGCCGAGTTGGCCACCGTCATCATCCAGAACACGGCACCGTGGACGTACCTGGGCGACCGGGAGGTCAACCCGAACCCGGCGGCGTCGTTCGATCTCGGGCTGGATGTGCTGGCGTTGCGTCAGCTCCGGGTGGCTAGCACAACACGGACAGTGACGCAATTCCTGTCCCGGCAACCGGATCCGCGCGGCCGGCAGGTGTTACGACTCCATGACACGGCGGAGTTCACGCTGGTCTCCAGCCGTCCGCAGGCGTTCCAGCTGGACGGGGACTATCTCGGCGAGCGGGAGAAAGTCAGATTCACCTCCGTTCCGGCCGCACTGAGAGTAATCTGCTAGGTCTCGGGTACTGCCCTTGGTCGACACGGTGGCCACAACCGATCGACTTGGTCGCCGCCACACCGAGGGGCAGGTGCCGGAAATGTCAGCAATGTCACGCGGACTGTACTATATTGATCCTCGACTGTGGCACGGCGGGTAACCAGGAAAGCGCTGGAACCCGGACAAATGGGTTGTGGGCTTGCTCACCGCCCGGAGTTTTTCCGAGCGTCACCCTTGACATCGCGACTGTTCGTGAAAGTATTCACAAGCGGACTTGAGTTACCGGGACATTGCCTGGATATGCTCGTCAGGTTGAGCTGTTCCAGCAGGTCCCCGGCGCTGAACGCCTGCTCACGCACTGCCGAATGGACGGACGCTAACTGTCACCATCGGCACTGCGGATGCATATAGGAAAAGCACGACAAGCAATTGTTCGCCACCCATCCAGAATGAGGAGTGTTGCCGCCATGGACTGGCGTCACCATAGTGTCTGCCGCGACGAGGACCCGGAGCTGTTCTTCCCGATCGGGACGTCTGGACCGGCTCTGCTGCAGGTCGAGCAGGCCAAGGCCGTCTGCAGGCGCTGCTCCGTGACCGACCAGTGCCTTCAGTGGGCACTCGAGTCTGGTCAGGACGCCGGCGTCTGGGGCGGAATGAGCGAGGAGGAGCGGCGCGCCGTCAAGCGGCGCGGCGGTCTCCGGGTGCTGCGCGCTCACTCCGCCTGATCCCCCACACACAGCTGTACGCCCCGGTGGGTTCGCCCACCGGGGCGTTCTGCTGTCCGGCACCGATCGCGCAGTGTCGGCACGGGCCCTGATCACGGTGCCGGCACGGGTCAGCCCGTAGACGCCAGCACCGGCCGGTCGTCGACCCGACGCAGCACCAACTCGACCAACTCCGGTGCGTCGGTCAGCGGCGCGGCGACCGCCACCGCACCCGCCGCCCGCGCCGCTTCGGTCACCGCGTCGTGGAACAGCCCCGGCGCGAGGAAGTACGCGGACACCGCGACCCGACGCGCGCCGGACGCCCGCAGTCGGGACACCGCCACACCGGCCGCCGGTGGAGCCGCCGACGCGTACGCCACCCGGCAGGGCACCCCGAACTCCACGCCGAGCGCATCGGCGACCCGGCCCACCGACCGCCGCGCCCGCGCGTCCCGGGTGCCCGCCGCGGCCAGCACCAACGCGTCGAAGCGGCCCGGACGCGTCTCACCCAGCCGCCGGCACAGCCCGGCCAGCAGCCCAGGATCGGGCGTGTCGTCCGCCGGGCCGAGCACATCGGTCACCCGTACCGACAGCGGTGGCCCGGACCGCGCCGCCGCGGCGACCGCCGCCGGAATGTCCACCCGATTGTGGTACGCGGCGGTCAGCAGCAGCGGCACCAGCACCGCCCGGCGATGACCGGCAACGGCCAGGTCGCGCAGCACCTCGGTAGGCCCCGGCTCGGTGTGGTCCAGCCAACTCGCCCACACCGGTGTGCCCGGCCGGGCCGCCGACACCGCCCGAGCCAGCGCCCGGGTGGCATCGGCGGCTCGTGGGTCACGGCTGCCGTGTGCGACAAGCACCACCGGGTCCGCCCCGCCAGCCGTACCGAGGCCGGTCAGGGGCGCCGCCGGGGAGGTCAGACGTGCAGCCCGCACTCGGTCTTCTCGAACATGGCCCACCGGCCGGCCCGCGCGTCCTCGCCGGCCTTCGTACGGCGGGTGCACGGCCAGCAGCCGATCGACCCGTAACCCTGCTTGAACAGCTCGTTGACCGGCACGTTGAAACGGGCGATGTAGGAGTCCACATCCTTCTGCGACCAGGCCGCGATCGGATTGACCTTGACCTTGCCCCGACGCGCGTCGAAGGTCACCACAGGAGTGTTGGCCCGGCTCGGCGACTCGTCGCGGCGCAGACCGGCAGCCCAGGCGTCGTACCCGGTCAGCGCCCGTTCCAGCGGCTCCACCTTGCGCAACTGGCAGCAGTCGTCCGGCGACTTGTTGAACAGCCGGGGGCCGTACTGGCCGTCCTGCTGGCCGACGGTGAGCCGGGGCCGGATCGACCTGACGTTCACCGGCAGCGTCCGGGCAACCTCGTCGCGTACCCGCAGCGTCTCGGGGAAGTGCAGGCCGGTGTCGAGGAAGACCACGTCCACCCCGGGGGCCACCCGGGAGACCAGGTGCGCCAGCACGGCGTCGGCCATCGAGCTGGTCACGCAGAACCGCTCACCGAAGGTCTGCGCCGCCCAGCGGGCGATCTCCAGTGCCGGGGCGCCCTCCAGGTCCCGAGCGGCCTGCTCGGCCAGGGCCCGCAGCTCGTCCGGGTCGCGCCGGGCCGGGTCGGCCGACGTCGAGCCGCCCGGGCCCACCAGGCGCAGGCTCGCGGCCGAGACGAGACTCATGAGGTCACCGCCCGACTCAGCAACCCGGTGAACTTCACCGAGAAGACCCGGGTGCAGGCGTGGCACTCCCAGGCGCCGTGACCCGCCTCGTGCGGCCGTAGGTCCTCCTCGCCGCAGTACGGGCAGTACAGAGGTGCCGCTCGGTTCTCGCTGCTCACCGCAGTTCCTCCTCGTCGACTCTGATCACCCAGTTGGCGAACGTCTCGCCCTCGCTCCGACCGGCCAGGTAGCGACGGGCCAGCCGTTCCACGTAATCCGGAAGTTCGTCGGCGGTGGTCTTCAGGCCGCGAAGCTTGCGGCCGAAACCGGCGGTCTGCCCCTGGGCCATGCCCAGCCCGCCGCCCAGGTGCACCTGGAAACCCTCGACCTGCCGGCCGTCCGGGCCGACCACCAGTTGACCCTTGAGCCCGATGTCGGCCACCTGGGTGCGTGCGCACGCGTTCGGGCAGCCGTTGATGTGGATCGAGATGTCCGCGTCGAAGTCGCGCAGCCGCTGCTCCAGCCGGGCCACCAACTCCTCGCCGCGGGCCTTCGTCTCGACGATGGCGAGCTTGCAGTACTCGATGCCGGTGCACGCCATCGTGCCGCGCCGCCAGGCCGACGGCCGGGCCTCCAGACCGATCCCACGCAGCGCGTCGATCAGCGACTCCGTCCGCTCCGACGGCACGTCGAGCACCAGCAGCTTCTGGTACGGGGTGAGCCGCACCCGGTCGCTGCCGTGCGCCTCGACCACGTCGGCCAACTGGCTGAGCTGCGCGCCGGAGACCCGCCCGACCACCGGAGCGGCGCCCACGTAGTGCCGCCCGTCGGCCTGCTCGTGCACCCCCACGTGGTCGACCGGCTTCGACGGCAGGACCGGCGCCGGGCCGTCGAGCAGCGTACGTCCGAGGTAGTCCTTCTCCAGGACCTCGCGGAAGCGCTCCACGCCCCAGTCGGCCACCAGAAACTTCAACCGGGCCCGGTTGCGCAGTCGGCGGTAGCCGTAGTCGCGGAAGATCCCGACCACCCCGGCCCACACGTCCGGCACCTCGGCCAGCGGCACCCAGACGCCGAGCCGCTTGGCGAGCATCGGGTTGGTGGAGAGGCCCCCGCCGACCCAGACGTCGAAGCCGGGCCCGTGCTCCGGGTGGTCGACACCGAGGAAGGCGATGTCGTTCGACTCGTACGGGGTGTCCACCAACCAGGAGATCGACGTCTTGAACTTGCGGGGCAGGTTGGAGAACTGCTTGTCGCCGACGTACCGGGAGACGATCTCGTCGATCGCCGGGGTCGGGTCGAGCAGCTCGTCGCGGGCCACCCCGGCGACCGGGCTGCCCAGCACGATCCGCGGGCAGTCGCCGCACGCCTCGGTGGTCTGCAAACCGACCGACTCCAGCCGACGCCAGATCTCCGGCATGTCCTCGACCCGGATCCAGTGGTACTGGATGTTCTGCCGGTCGGTGATGTCGGCGGTGTCCCGTGCGAACTCCCGGGAGATGTCCGCGATCACCCGCAGCTGGGCAAGGCTGAGCTGCCCGCCGTCGATGCGGACCCGGAGCATGAAGAACTCGTCCTCCAGCTCGTGCGGCTCCAGCACCGCGGTGCGCCCGCCGTCGATGCCCGCCTTGCGCTGGGTGTAGAGGCCCCACCAGCGGAACCGGCCCCGCAGGTCCTGCGGATCGATCGAGGCGAAGCCACGATGCGCGTAGATGGTCTCGATGCGGGCCCGGACGTTGAGCGGGTCGTCGTCCTTCTTGATCCGCTCGTTGGGGTTGAGCGGCTCGCGGTGGCCGAGCGCCCACTGCCCCTCACCCCGTGGCCGGCGCGGCGCTCGGGTCGGGCGAGCCGTCGGGTCCTCGGAACGGGCCGGGATGCTGCTGACCGCCATCGCGGCGTCCTCCGTTGTCTGCTGTGCCTCGGGATACGCGGGGCGCGGCGGCCGGCCCGGCGAAGCGGGCGGGACAACGGTGTCTTCAGACAGCCGGCGCGGAGCGCGCCCGAGACAGAATGATCGGGCGTCGTCAGTAGGCCGGACAGATCGCGCTGCGCACGCGGCCGTAATCGACGTGGCGACGTGCCACGAAGCGGCGGACGACTGCGGCGGTCATGCGCCCATGCTGCCACACCCCATGGGGGCCGGCCAATGTCCACGTGCTGGATCCCACATCACGGGCCGAACCTCAGCCGACCAGCTGGTCACCAAGGACAGTTCGGGCATGACAGGGAGAGCGCCGGCTGACGCCCACGGAGCGGGTGGCCGTGGCAGGCTCGGCCCGTGGGGCAATTGTCCGAGAGGTCGGCCGGGACGGCGTGGGAGCACCTGCGCCGCCTGCCGGTCTGGCTCCCCCCGGCGCTGTTGACCCTGGCGGTGACAGTGACCGGGCTGGGCTCCGCCCAGCTCTGGCGCGACGAGCTGGCGACGTGGAGCGCTGCCACCCGGTCGCCCGGCGACCTGGCCCGACTGGCCGGCACCATCGACGCCGCCACCGGGCCGTACTACCTGCTGATGCACCTCTGGACGCGGATCTTCGGCGACTCCACGATCGCCCTGCGCGTACCGGCCGTGTTGGCGATGACAGTGACAGCCGGGCTGCTCGCCGTGCTCGGCGCGCGGCTCGTCGATCGACGCGGCGGCCTCTTCGCCGGGCTGCTGTTCGCGGTGCTTCCCGGCACCTCCCGCTACGGGCAGGAGGCTCGCCCGTACGCGCTGGCCACAATGCTCGCCGTGCTCGCCACAGTGCTGCTGGTGACCGCGCTGCGTCGACCGAGCTGGGCCCGCTGGGCCGGTTACGCCGCCACCGTCGCCGCTCTCGGGCTCATCCACCTGATAGCGCTCACACTGCTCGCCGCCCACGCGCTGGTCGTCCTCGTCGCCTGGTGGCGCGGCCCGACCCCGGCCGGCATCGCCACAGCGGCCCAGCCCGACGCCGAGCGGGACCGGCGGGTGTGGCGTTGGCTGGTCGCCGTGGTGCCGGTCGCGTTGCTGGCCGGCCCGCTGCTGGTCAAGGCCCGGACCCAGCAGTCCCGGCAGTTGAACTGGGTCCACCTGGCCCGGCTGGACGACCTGACCGCGCTGCCCGGCGGTGTGGCCCAGAGCAGTGTGGTCGGTGGCCTGCTGGTCGGGGTCGCCGCGCTGGGCGCGGCCCGGCTCGGGCGGCGCGCCCTGCTGCCGGTCAGCGCGGTGCTGCTGCCGGTACTGCTGCTCTTCGCCGCCGGCGCTGTCGTACCGCTGTGGGTGCCCCGGTACCTGGTCTTCGTGGTGCCCTTCGCGTGCCTCCTGGCGGGAGCGGCGCTGGCCGCCGTGGCCGCTCCGGCCGCGCTCGTCGTGGTGGTCCTGGCCGGGCTACTCGGCCTGCCCGACCAGGCCGCGCTGCGACGGACCCACGACTGGCCGCGCAGCGCGCCGGTGGACTATGCGGGGGCGGCCCATGTGATCGCCGACGGCCAACGCCCGGGGGACGCGGTGGTCTACTCGCCCCGGCACAGTTGGCTCTTCCTCGATCTCGGCATCGAGTACCACCTCAGCGACCCACCACGCGACGTGCTGGTCACCGAGGACGAGGTCCGCCGCGGCGACCTGTGGGCCGCCGAGTGCCAGCAGCCAGCACCGTGCCTCGCCGGTACGACACGGGTGTGGCTCGTCGTGTCCGGCCGGCACGCCGAGCCGCTGGCCGCCGTGCCGGGCGCCAAGGGCGACGCGCTACGCGCGCAGTTCACCGTCACCCAGGTCTGGCAGCGACCCGGCCTGACCGTCGCCCTGCTGACCACCCGCCCCGACCGCTGATCGGCACAACGCGGAAGGGGGCTGGGCGGCACGGCGGTCAGGTCTGCGAGCGGCCGTCGTGGGTGTTGCGGGCCAGCGGGACGACCAGCATGGCCTCGGTGCCACCGTTGGCGCCGGCGCGCAGTTCGATGGTGCCGCGCAACTCCCCGGTGATCAGGGCTCGGACGATCTGGAGGCCGAGCCGGCTGCCGCGTTCGGCGTCGAAGTCCGGGGGCAGGCCGCGCCCGTTGTCGGTCACCGAGACGTGCAGCATCTTGCGGAACCGGTGCGCGGAGACCACCACCTCGGGCCGCAGGGACGGGTCCACCTCGGGAGCGGCGACCGGCACCATGCCAGAGGCGGAGGCCACCAGGGCCTCCTCCGCCTCGTCGGCCGGCGGGAAGCCGTGCTCGACGGCGTTGAGCAGCAACTCGTTGAGGACCATCACCAGCGAGGTGGCGATCTCCGCCGGCAGGACGCCGAAGCTGCCCCGCCGACGCATGCCGACGCTCACCTCGGTCGCCGCCACCTCGGTCGCCGCGCTCGCCACCCGGTCGACGATGCCGTCGAACTCCACCGCCTCGTCGCTGGACATCGAGAGTGTCTCGTGCACCAGGGCGATCGAGGCGACCCGACGGACCGATTCCTCAAGCGCGACCCGGGCCTCCGGCATCGCCACCCGGCGGGCCTGCAAGCGCAGCAGCGCGGCCACCGTCTGAAGATTGTTCTTCACCCGGTGGTGGATCTCCCGGATGGTGGCGTCCTTGGTGATCAGCGCCCGGTCCCGGCGACGGACCTCGGTGATGTCCCGGACCAGCACCAACGCTCCGATCGGCACCCCCGCCGGCATCAGCGGCAGCGCCCGGGTGAGCATCGTGGCACCTCGTGCGTCGATCTCCCGGCGGGGTGGCGCCTCACCGCGCAGCGCGGCCAGGATGCCGTTCGAGGCCTCCGTGCCGTCCAGCGGGTCACCGGCCAACCGGCGGTGCAACGCGGCCAGGTCCTCCCCCACCAGGTGCGAGGCGTAGCCCAGTCGGCGGTACGCGGACTGCGCGTTCGGGCTGGCGTAGGTGACCTTGCCGCCGGCGTCGAGCCGGACCAGGCCGTCGCCGACGCGGGGCGCCGAGGTGGTCTCGCCCGGATGCCGCGGCGGCGGGAAGGTGCCGTCCGCGATCATCTGCGCCAGGTCGTCGGCGGTGGTGAGGTAGTTGAGCTCCAGCTGGCTGGGCGTACGCGCGGTGGAGAGGTTGGTGTCCCGCCCCACCACGGCGATCACCTCGCCGGCCTCCCCCTCGGCGGTACGCAGCCGAACCGGGATCGCCTCGTGCCGGGCCGGCACGTCGCCGTACCAGACCGGGTCGCCCTCGCGCCAGATCCGGCCCTGGGAGTACGCCACCCCCAGGTGGGCCACCTCCGGCCCGCCGACGATCCGACCCACCTGGTCGTCCTGGTAGGCGGTCGGTGCGGTGGTCGGGCGCACCTGGGCGACGCAGAGGAACGTGCCGTCGGCGTCGACCGGCACCCAGAGCAGCAGGTCGGCGAAGGACAGATCGGAGAGCAGTTGCCAGTCGCCGGCGATCCGGTGCAGGTGGTCGATGTCGGCCGGACGGAGATGGGTGTGCTCCTCGGCGAGGTCGCGCAGCGTGGACACGGTGACCAGGGTGCCACGCCGCGCCTCACATCGTCGCGGTGACCTTCTTCAACCCGCGCGGCGCGTCCGGGTCCTCGCCTCGGGTGAGCGCCAGGGCCAGCGCCAACCGCTGCATCGGCAGGATGTCCAGCAGCGGGGCGTACCGCTCGTCGACCTCGGGGACGGCCAGCCGGGTGGCGCCCGGCACGTCGGCGGAGCCGACCACCACGACGTCGGCGCGGCGTTCGCCGAGGCGGGGCAGCACCTCACCCATCGACCGGCCGCCGGGGCCGGAGCCGACCACGGCGAGCACCGGGACCTCCGGGTCGGTCATCGCGAGCGGGCCGTGCAGCAGGTCGGCGCCGGAGAAGGCGAGCGCCGGCAGGTACGAGGTCTCCATCAGCTTCAGCGCGGCCTCCCGGGCGGTGGGATAGGCGTACCCCCGGCCGGTGGTGACCAGCTGACGGGCGAACCGGTAGCGCGGGGCGAGCTGGGCCGGGGTGCCGTCGGCCAGGGTGCGGGCGGCCAGCTCGGGCAGTGCGTCGAGCGCCTCCCGTTCGTCCTTCGGAAGCACGCCGTCGCCGGCCCGGATCCCCTCCACCAGCATCAGCAGGGCGAGCAGCTCCGCCGTGTACGTCTTGGTGGCGGCCACCGCCCGTTCGTGCCCGGCGGCGATGTCGACGCTCAGCTCGGCCACGTCGACCAGCGGCGAGTCTGGGGCGTTTGTCACCGCCAGGGTCAGCGCGCCGGAGGCTCGGGCCGCGCGCAGCACCTCGGCCAGGTCGGGCGAGCCGCCACTCTGGCTGACCCCGACGACCAGCGCGTCGGAGAGGTCGGGGCGGGCCCCGAACAGGGTGACGACGCTGGGCGAGGCCAGCCCGGCGGGCAGGCCGAGCCGGATCTCGGTCAGGTAGGCCCCGTAGAGCGCCGCGTGATCGGAGGTGCCCCGCGCGGTGAAGACCACGTGCCGTGGCCGACGTTCGGCGATGACCGCCGCCACCCGGGCGATCTCGGCGGCGTTGGCAGCGGAGAGCAAGCGCGCGTAGCCAGCCGGCTGCTCGTCGATGTCGGCGGCCATTCCAGCCCCTGCACGTGTCACGGAAACCCCTCCCCCTGCGCGGTTGCCGCGCGATTCTTGCTCAGTCTTGCACTTTTGAGCGTATCTCAGCAATCGAACGAGCAGGATTGCGCAGGTGATCACCAGTTGATCTCAATATCAACTAAGCTTTACCCGTTGCACCCGGTCTAACTGCCACGAGAGGACGACGTGCCCGAGGGAACGGACGATCCCGCGCTCTCCGCGACGGAGGAGCTGGCGCTGGCCCGGCTGGCACTCGACGAGGGCGACCTGCACCACGCCGCCGGCCACCTCGCCGGCGCGTTGGCGCGGGCCCCCACCCTGCCGGAGGTGCACGAGACGCTGGCCCGGCTCGCCGTGTCGAGCGGCGGCGGCCTCGACCTCTTCCCGATCAACCACCACACCTTCGTCGGTGCCGTCGTCGCCCGCGCCCACCTCCTCGCTACCGCCGGCCGCCCCGCCGAAGGGCTGGAGCTGCTGGCCGCGGCGACGTCGTACGCGCCCGGCACCGAGTGGGCCGGCGTGCCCTGGGTCACCGCGCCCGAGCTGGCCGAACGACTGGAGCCGGAGCACATCGCCCGCGTCCTCATGCAGGTCTGCGCCGCACTGCCCGACCCGGTGCCGCGGATCGGCCGGGCCCCGCTGACCCCGTACCTCACGCTCGCCCGCAACGCGGCCACAGTGCACCCCGAACACGGCCTGCTGCTGGGCGCGGCGTCCGCGCTGGCCCGGCGCCTCGGCGAGGTCGAGCTGGCGGTCCGCTGGGCCACCCGAGGGGTACGCGCACAGCCCTCGAAGATGGGCGAGGTGTGGCTCGGGTACGCGTACCGCAGCTCGGGCCGGACCCGCGACGGCCTCGCGGCTCTCGGTCGGGCCGTCGAGCTGGACCCCGACGACCTGGCGATCTACGCGGACATCGCCGGCACCCTGGCCGAGATCGGCCGGCTGGACGAGGCGTTGGAGTGGACCGAGCGGGCGCTGGCGCGCGACCCGTCGTTCGATTGCGCGGTGCACACCGCCCACCGCCTGCGGCACCTGCGCGACGGTGACCTCGCCCACCTGGTCGCGCTCGCCGACTTCGTGCGGGACCACCCGGACGACAGCCACGAGCACGGCGACCTGGCCCAGTGCTGCCGAGGTCGGCCCTGGCTCGGCCAACTCACCCCGGCCGGTGGGCCCCTGGTCGACGCGATGCGCCAGGCGGTGGCCGATGACGGACTTGGTCTCGGCGGTGCCGTACGCCTACCCGCCGCCGCCCCGCCGAGCGCGGTCGGGACGGCGATCTCCACCGCCCCCGGGCTGCGGATCGAGGTCGTCGGCGCGCCGGAGCCCGACCCGCGCGAGCCCCGGCGGGAGTCCGCTCAGCGGTTGTGGCACTACGCGGACGCCGTCCCCACGCCCGCGCTGGCGGCGCCCTCGGCGACGGCTGTCGAACGGATCGGGCAGATCGCCCACCCGGCGTGGGCACACCCACCGGCGGCGTACGACGCGGCGGTGGGCCTGGCCGGCCTCGACCTGGGTGACCTGCTCGGTCTGCTGGTGCACCCGCCGGCGGCGCCGGCCAACGCGGTGGGTCGGCTGCTGGCGGCCCACGACCCGTCGGTCTGGGTTCGTGGGGTGCAGGTGTGGGCCTGTCTGGGGTTGCTGCACCACCGCACCGACGAGCCGTGGGAGGGCTCGACCCGGCGCCGGGTGCTGCTCGATCTGATCTGGGGCGTCGAGGACTGGGTCACCGAGGCGGCGCTGTTCGCCCTGGTCACCGCCGCCTGGGTGGACCCCTCGGTGCGGTCGGACGTGGCTCGGGTGGTGGCGGAGCGGCTGGCCGACGCGGCTGCCGTGGCGCGGAGCCGACCGGTCCCGATCGCCGCCTCGCTGGCTCACCTGGCACTCGCCGCCCCGCAGTTGGATCCGGCGACGGCGGCACTGGCCACCGAACTGCTGGCCGCCCACTCCCCCCGGCTTCCCCGCCCCCGCAACCCATTGCGCCGCCTCTGGCAACGCCTGCTCCGCCGCTGACTCCCACCACCCCGCGATCTTGCACTTACTGTCGCCGTTCTGTCGGAAACAGTGCTTATGCACGCGCACAAAGTGCAAGATCGCGGAGGTTCGGGGTCAGGCGACCGGGGCCTTGCCGAGGGCGACCTCGGCGTCCTCCTCCGGGGTGGCCTGCGGCGGCGCCTCGTTCGCGGTGCGCAGCGGGATCTCCTTGATGAACCAGGCGAGCACCGGGATCACGATGGTGAACAGCACCGCCCAGAGGAAGACGTGCGAGATGGCGCCGGAGAGACCACCGAGCACCGCCTCGCGCGCCTGGGCGGGCAGTTCCTTGAGCTTCTCCAGGTCCATCCCGGCACCGGCCTCGCCGCCACCGAAGGCCCGACCGCCCTCGGAGCTGGCCAGCCGGCTGGCGAAGATCGCGCCGAACAGCGAGATGCCGAACGAACCGCCGATCGACCGGAAGAAGGTGGCCGCGCCACTGGCCGCGCCGAGGTCCTTCTGCTCCACGCTGTTCTGCGCGATCAGCATCGACGTCTGCATGAGGAAGCCCATGCCGACGCCGAGCACGATCATGTAGAGCGAGGACATCAGCTTGCTGGTGTCGGTGTCGAGCATGGACAGCAGCGCCATGCCCGCGGTCATCATCACGCCACCGATGATCGGGTACGCCCGGTACCTGCCGTTGCGGGTGATCGCCCGGCCGATGACCAGCGAGACGACCAGCATGCCGAACATCAGGGGCAGCAGCAGCAGGCCACTGTTGGTGGCCGACGCACCCTGCACTGTCTGCTGGTAGAGCGGCAGGAAGTTCATCGCGCCGAACATCGCGAAGCCGAGCAGGAAGCCGATCACCGAGATCAGCGCGAAGTTGCGGTTGGCGAAGAGCGCCAGCGGCAGGATCGGCTCCTGGACGTGATACTCCACCACGGCGAACGCCGCCAACGAGAGGAGGGCCAGCAGGGCCAGGCCGAGGATCGGCAGTGACACCCAGTCGTACTCGTTGCCACCCCAGGTGGTGATGAGCACGATCGCGGTGATGCCGACCGAGAGCAGCCCGGCGCCGAGCCAGTCGATCCGGTGCTCGGTGCGGTACTTCGGCAGGTGCATTGTGGTGATCAGCACGAGCAGCGCGATTCCGCCCAGCGGCAGGTTCACGTAGAACGCCCAGCGCCAGGAGAGGTGGTCGGTGATGAATCCGCCGGCCAGCGGGCCGGCGACCATGGCGATGGCCATGATGCCGGCGATCATGCCCTGGTAGCGCCCGCGCTCGCGGGGCGGGACCAGGTCACCGATGATCGCCATCACGCCGACCATGAGGCCGCCGGCGCCGAGGCCCTGCACGGCCCGGAAGGCGATGAGCTGGACCATGCCGTCCTCTGGGCCGCCGAGCATCCCGGAGCCGGCCATGCCACAGAGGGCGGAGCCGACCAGGAAGACGACGACCGAGGTCAGGAAGACCGACTTGCGGCCGTAGAGGTCACCGAGCTTGCCCCAGATCGGGGTGGAGACGGTGGTGCCCAGGACGTACGCGGTAACCACCCAGGTGAAGTGGTTGAGCCCGCCGAACTCGCCGACGATCCGCGGTAACGCGGTGCTGACGATCATATTGTCGAGCATCGCGAGCATCATCGCGATCATCAGCCCGAACAGCACGACCCGAATGTTGTTGGGTCGCGTGCCGGCCTGGGTTGCCTGAGTCATGGGTAAGCTCCCCCCGAAGATTGCCGTACTTACTTGCCGCCCGGCTAGTCACCTTACTAGCCGCACGGTAAGTTGGGTACAAGCAACGGTCAAGCCATTTGGAGGGTGTGCGTGAGCGAGAGCACAGGCGGCGGAACGCGGGAACGGATCAAGGCCGTCGCGCTCGAGCTCTTCACCGAGCAGGGGTACGAGAAGACCTCGCTCCGGGAGATCGCCGAGCGCCTCAACGTCACCAAGGCCGCGCTCTACTACCACTTCAAGAGCAAGGACGACATCGTCGCCAGCTTCGTCGAGGACCGGCTGGAGGGGATGGACGCACTGATCGCCTGGGCCGCCACCCAGCCCGCCACCCTGGCCACCCGGCGCGAGCTGATCTCCCGGTACGCCGACACGATGTTCGACGGCACTCAGCCGTCGGTGATGCGCTTCTTCGAGCAGAACCAGACCGCGCTCAAGAGCCTCTCCTCCGGGCAGAAGATGCGCGGGCGGATGTTGGAGCTGGCCGACGCGCTCTGCCGGGGCGACGACTCCCCCGCCGCCCAACTGCGCGCCGCGCTGTCAATCTTTGCGGTGCACACGAGCTGGTTCGCGGTCCGCGCGCCGCACATCAGCGACGACGAACGCCGCAAGCTCGCCCTGGAGGTGGCCGACGAACTGCTGGCCGCCATCGGCACGCAGCCCGACGCCTGACCGGGCGTGATCGTGGCGGCCCGGGCTCGTCGGTCGCCGGCTCAGCCGCGCGTCAGCTCCAGCCGAAGGCCGAGCAGGTCCACACCAGGCAGCGGTGACCAGTCCTTTTCCGGCGAACGGACGAAGCCGCGCCGCGAGTAGAGCCGGTGCGCCTGATCGGCCATCCCGGCCCGGACGCAGATCACCACCGCCGTGCAACCCAACCCGGTTGCCCGGTCGACACACGCCTCGACCAGTGCGGCGCCCACACCCCGCCCCTGAGCGCCCGGGTCGACCGCGAGCATCCGGAACTCCGCCTCGCCCGGCCCGGCCAGCTCGGCGAACGGGGTGCCCGGCAGCACGAACGTGACCGAGCCGAGCACCGCCCCGGTCACCTCGTCGACAGCGACCAGCACCTCGCCGCTGGCGGCTCGGGTCGACACGTCGGCCAGCACCTCGCCGTACCCGTGTTCGCCCTTGAGCTGGCCGTCCGCCTCGTACGCGGCCACTGTCACCCGGGCCACCGCCGGGAAATCGGCCGACTCGGCCGAACGGACCCGCAACCCGGTCAAGCGATCACGGCGATCAGGTCACCGTCCTGCACGACGTCGCCCTCGTTGACGACGAGTTGCTGGAGCACACCGTCGGACTCGGCGACGACCGGGATCTCCATCTTCATCGACTCGAGGATCACCAGGGTGTCGCCCTCGGTCACCGTGTCACCCGCCGTGGCGACGACCTTCCAGACGTTGGCCACCATCTCGGCGCGGATCTCCTCGGCCATGTCCAGGCCCTCCCTCTTCGCGACGTGCCTGCCGATGTATCCAATCATGTGTCGACCGGCGATGGGCGGGCAGCGGCGCAGCCGGGATGACAGGCCCGCCCTGGGGAAGGCGGCGGGTGTCGACCGCACTACCATCAGCGGGTCGGACCCGACGCCGGACCGCCGGTGGCCGCATCCGCGCCGAGGTCGTGCGCAGGACGGATCCGACCCATCACGAGGAGGTCAGCATGGCGAAGAAGTCCCGGAAGAAGAAGGCTCGTAAGAAGAGCGCCGCGAACCACGGCAAGCGTCCCAACTCCTGAACGGGTCGACGGGCCGACTGCCCGTCGCCGCTCAGCCGGCCGAGGCCGGGTACACCGGTGGCCCGGGTCGACATCGACCCGGGCCACCGGTCTTGCCAGCTGGTGCCGACGCTCAATCGGCCAGCTCAGACGCTCAGTCGGCCAGCTCACGGGAGTCGCTGGTCTCGAAGACCACCAGCTCGGTGAGCTTGACCCGCAGCCGCTCACGCAGCTGATCCGGCGCGGTCTCGTTGCCGCAGCAACGCGCCACCAGCGCCCGCACCTCCTGCTCCAGCCCGTACTCGCGCAGGCAGGGCCCGCACTCGTCCAGGTGGTGCCGGATCAGCGAGCGACGCTCGTCGGCGCACTCCAGATCCAGGTAGAGATACACCTCCGCGAGCACTTCGCGGCAGTCCGTCTCGTGCGGCTCCCCACAGCTCACGTCACACCTCCCGGCCGGCAGCGGCGGTCGAGCCCTTCGCCGAACGGGCCGCACTGAAGCCCCGCTCGCCGGCGTAACGCTCGAGCAGCTTGCGCAGATTACGACGGCCCCGGTGCAGACGCGACATCACGGTGCCGATCGGCGTGCCCATGATGTCCGCGACCTCCTTGTAGGAGAAGCCCTCGACATCGGTGAGGTAGACGGCCAGGCGGAACTCCTCCGGCAACTGCTGGAGCGCCTCCTTGACGTCACTGTCCGGCAGCCGGTCCAGTGCCTCGGTCTCGGCCGAACGCAACCCGCTGGAGGTGTGCGACTCGGCCTCGGCGAGCTGCCAGTCGGTGATCTCCTCGGTGGGCGCCTGGATCGGCTGGCGCTGCCGCTTGCGGTAGGAGTTGATGTAGGTGTTGGTCAGGATCCGGTAGAGCCAGGCCTTGAGGTTCGTGCCCTGCTCAAACTGGTGGAAGGCCGCGTACGCCTTCAGGTACGTCTCCTGGACCAGGTCCTCGGCATCCGCCGGGTTGCGTGTCATTCGCAGCCCAGCAGCGTAGAGCTGATCGACGAATGGCATCGCGTCCCGCTCGAATCGGGCCCTGCGCTCGTCCGTCTTCTCGGTGGTCAACCGCACATCCCCTCGCGTCGGATGCTTTCCCGCCGAGGATACGCGCACGGACCTGCCCGCAGATTCACTTCCGGCCGGTGTGCCCGTGCTCACCGCACCCACCACGCCCGGTCCCGCCGTCGCGGGCCACTCCGGACCGTCCAGCAGCCGCTTCAGCTGCCGGGCGTCCCGCTCGTCCCGTTCCAGGCTTCGTGTCTCGGTTGGCACCGGTCACCCCCCTCGCAGAAAAGTCGTCCGGGGTTAGTAACGCGAGATGACCACTGGGGCATTCCGGCCGGTCCTCCCCGTTCCTGGTCCCGGCCCCGACGGCGGCCGGCGCTGGGACCAGGAAGGGCCTGGGAGGACTGGTGTCACCGGCCCTGCTTGGGCCGGCGGCACCAACGGATGCAACGACCCGTTCCCGCGCCGGAAACGGTCGCCCCGGCGAGCCGGCCGCGACGGGTCAGCTGGCCGCCCAGCCCTGGGCGGACAGCCAGTCCCGCACGGCGGCGGCGGTACCGGCCGGATCGCGGCGCAGGTCGTGCGTCTCACCGGGACGGCTCACCACCTGCACGGCCGGTCCCGGCTCCGGCGTCCCGAACGGATCCCGGTCGCCGTTGACGACCAACGTCGGCAGGCCGGTGCCCAGTTCGGCGGCGCGCGAGCGTTCCGGCCGGCCGGGCGGGTGCAATGGAAAGGCCAAGGCGACCACGCCCACCGCGCCCACCGCGCGGGCCGTCCGACAGGCCACCCGTGCGCCACTGGACCGCCCACCGACCACCACCGTCGGCACGTCGGCGTGCCGGTCGCGCAGCTCGGCGAGCACCGCCGTCCAGGCCTCGTCGAGGTGACCTGCCGGTGCCGGCGCGCGTCGACCGGCGACCCGGTAGGGCTGCGTCACCCGGACCACCGCCAGGCCGGCCGCCACCGACGCGTCCCGGACCGCGAGCAGGTCGGGCGCGTCGACGCTGCCGCCCGCGCCGTGCCCGAGGACGAGCAGGGCGGTGGCCGGGCGGATCGGCAGGTCGGTGTCGATCCACGCCGGACCGCGCGGGGTGGCGATCTCGTTGCTGGCTGGCACCGGCCTATTCTGCGCCGCCGGACGGGCGTCGGGTGCGAACCGGGCCGCCGATCAGCTCAGCGGGACCAGGGCCAGCAGGCGATCGCGCACCGGCGGGCCCGCGTCGTCGATGGCGTCCGGATCGGGTTCGACCTCGCCGCGCCAGGCGACCAGCATCGCCCGTCGTTCCCGCGGCGTGGTGCCGCCCCACACGCCGTGGCAGTCACCGACGTCGAGGGCCCAGGCCAGGCAGGACCCCTGCACGTCACAACTGCGACACAGCGCGACGGCGGCGTCCGCCGGCTCGTTCGGTGCCGGAAAGAATGTCTCCGGATCGACGCTCTGGCAGGTTCCTCTGGTGCGCCATGCGTCGTCCTGTCGCCGTTCTCGCACGGCCCGCAGCAGTCGCGGATCTCGCCGCGCCGCCGCCACCTCGTGCGGGCGCGGCATACGTGCCCGTGTCATCCACCCACCTCCCCCGTGGGACCGGCAAGAGCTGTGGACGTCGTCCGCCCCGTGCGGACCGACAGCCACTACCGGCGCTGTGTTCTATCGCACTTCACAACACCGGGACAAGGGTCTGCCGGGAACATGACTGAACAGCCAGGAGACGAATCGCGCGGAACCCTGGCAAATCGGCGGCCGACGATGCGCGGCGCCCGTCAGAACAGGGTCAGCTCCTGCGGTGGCACCGTCGGCGCCACCGCCACCCGCGCGGTCAGCTGTGGCCCGTCGTTACGAACGTCTCCCACCGCCGCACCCACCGGGCGGATCTCCAACCCCGCCAACTGCTCCGCCGACGCCGGAGTGAGCAGCCGCCCCGGCTCGTCCGTCGGCGCGAGCCACGACGACCAACGCTCCGGCGGCAGCAGCACCGGCATCCGGTCGTGCACCTCGGCCAGGTCGCCGAGCGCCGCGGTGGTCAGCACGCTGAAGGTGAGCCGGGTCTCTGCGTCGGACTTCCAGAGCGACCAGATGCCGGCCAGCGCGAGCACCGAGCCGTCCCGGGGGGTCATGAAGTACGCCTGTCGCCCGCCGTCGGGCAGCCGGACCCACTCGTACCAGCCGTCGGCCGGGACCAGGCAACGGCGACGGGAGAAGGAACCGGCGTACGCCCGGCTGGTGGCCACGGTCTCCGCCCGCGCGTTGATCATCCGGGCGGCTCCCGAGGCCGACCGGGACCAGTGCGGCAACAGACCCCAGCGACCGACGCAGAGGCTGCGGTGCCCCTCCGGGCTGACCCGGACCAGCGGCACCGGGTCGGTCGGCGCGACGTTGTGGTCCGCCCGCACCAGGCCGTCGGAGTCGTCGGACGACTCGAACAGCGCGCTCAGCTCGCCGGAACTCCGGGTCGTCGCGTACCTGCCGCACATGGGGCACACGCTAACGCGTCGGAGGCCCCGTCGGCTGTCCCGCCAACCGGGAGTACGAGTGCCGGGCCCCGCCGCCCGCCCGCCGACACGGCAGAATGTAACCGTGGGCAACCTGACCGCGACCCGGCCGCCGCAGCCGTGGACCGCACCGACCGCATCCGACCCGGTGGCGGCGACGCTGCGCCTGCCCGGTTCCAAATCGATGACCGCCCGGGCCCTGGTGCTCAGCGCGCTGGCCGCCGGCCCGTCGACGCTGGCCCGGCCACTGCGCGCCCGCGACACCGAGTTGATGGCCGCCGGCCTGCGGGCGATGGGCGCGCACGTCTCGATCAGCGACGACGAGCGCTGGCTGGTCCGACCGCACCCGCTGGCCGGCCCCGCCCACGTCGACGTCGGGCTGGCCGGCACCGTGATGCGGTTCGTGCCACCGGTGGCGGGCCTGGCCGACGGGCAGGTCACCTTCGACGGTGACCCGTACGTGCGCACCCGCCCACTCGGCCCGTTGGTCGGCGCGCTGCGCTCGCTGGGCGTCCGGATCGACGTCACCGGCACCGGCAGCCTGCCGCTGACAGTGCTCGGCACCGGCCGGGTCACCGGCGGCGAGGTCGTGATCGACGCGTCCGCCTCAAGTCAACTCGTCTCCGGGCTGTTGCTGGCCGCCCCGCGCTTCGACAGGGGCGTCGTGGTGCGCCACGTCGGCCCCCCGGTCCCCTCCGCGCCGCACCTGCGGATGACGGTGCGGATGCTGCGGGCCGCCGGCGCGGCGGTCGACGACAGCACCCCCGACGTCTGGGCCGTCGAGCCCGGCCCACTCACCGGGCGCGGCTGGGACATCGAACCGGACCTCTCCGGCGCAGTGCCGTTCTTCGCCGCCGCGATGGTCACCGGCGGCGAGGTCACCTTGCAGGGTTGGCCGCACAGCAGCGCGCAGCCGGTCGAGAAACTCCGCTCGCTGCTACAGCGGATGGGCGGCGAGGTCACCCTCTCCACCAACGGGTTGACCGTCCGTGGCACCGGCGTGGTGCACGGTCTGAGCGCCGACCTCTCCGACGTCGGCGAGCTGACCCTCGTGCTGACCGCGCTGGCCATGCTGGCCGATTCGCCGTCGGTGTTCACCGGCGTCGGGCACATCCGTGGCCACGAGACCGACCGGCTAGCCGCGCTCGCGCGCGAGTTCGGCGGGCTCGGGGCGGACATCACCGAAACACCGGACGGGTTGGAGATCCGGCCCCGACCCCTGCGGGGCGGCATCTTCCGCACCTACCACGACCACCGGATGGCGCACGCCGCCGCGGTGGCCGGGCTGGCGGTTCCGGGCATCGAGGTGGACGACGTGGGGTGTACCTCCAAGACCATGCCCGAGTTCCCGGCACTATGGTCAGCGATGGTGACCGGCAAGAGCTGACGCGAGAAGAGGACAGGTCCTGGCGACCAAACGGCGGGAGTACGACGAGGACGACGTGCGGGTCCGGCCCGGAAAATCGTCGCGCCCGCGTACGCGCACCCGCCCCCAGCACGCCGACGCGGTCGACGGGTTCGTCATCGCCGTCGACCGGGGGCGCTACACCTGCGTGCTCTCCGGGGCCGAACGCGGCGTCGTCGGCGCCGAGCTGCCCACTGTCACCGCCATGCGGGCCCGCGAGTTGGGCCGCAAGTCGGTGGTGGTCGGTGACCGGGTCAGCCTGGTCGGCGACACGTCCGGCGCGGAGGGCGCGCTCGCCCGCATCGTCCGGATCGCCGAACGTCGCTCGGTGCTGCGTCGCACCGCCGACGACGACGAGACCACCGCCGAGGGTCGGCTGGAACGGGTCGTGGTGGCCAACGCGGACCAGTTGGTGATCGTCAGCGCGTTGGCCGACCCACCGCCGCGCACCGGGTTCATCGACCGCTGCCTGGTGGCCGCGTACGACGCGGACGTCGAGCCGCTGCTCTGCCTCACGAAGGCCGACCTGGCCGGGCCGGAGGAGGTGCTCGGCTACTACACCGAGCTGGAGCTGCCGTACGTGCTCAACCGCCCCGACTCCGACCTCGACGCGCTCCGTGCGCTGCTCAGCGGCAAGGTGTCGGTGCTGGTCGGGCACTCCGGCGTGGGCAAGTCGACGCTGGTCAACCGCCTCGTTCCGGACGCGCTGCGCGCGGTCGGCGTGGTCAGCGCGATCGGCCGGGGCCGGCACACCTCGACCAGCGCGGTGGCACTGCGGCTGCCACCGGTGCCCGGGATCGACACCGATCCGGGCTGGATCATCGACACCCCCGGCATCCGCAGCTTCGGGTTGGCGCACGTCTCGGCCGACAGCCTGTTGCACGGCTTTCCGGACCTGGTCGAGGGCACCGTCGACTGCCCACCGAACTGCCCTCACACCGCCGACGAGGCCGACTGTGGGCTGGACGCCTGGGTGGCCGCCGGTAAGGCCGACCCGCGCCGGCTGGCCTCGTACCGTCGGTTGCTCGCCTCCCGGGCCGGCGAGGGTGACTCGCGCGGCGACAGCGACCAGCGCGGCCCCGGCGAGGGTGACCGGCGCGGCCCCGACGAGTGACCCGAAGGGCGTGGGCTAGGTTGCCGGCATGACCGGGTACGCCGACGACCTCGCCCTCGCCCACCTGCTCGCCGACCGGGCCGACGCCATTGCCACGGCCCGGTTCCGCGCGCTCGACCTGCGCGTCGAGGCGAAGCCCGACCTGACCCCGGTCTCCGACGCGGACACCGCAGTGGAGCGGGAGATCCGTGCCCTGCTGGCCGAGCACCGACCGGCCGACGGGCTGCTCGGTGAGGAGTACGGCGCGCAGTCGTCCGCCGACCCGAACGGTCGCCGGTGGATCATCGATCCGATCGACGGCACCAAGAACTTCGTCCGTGGCGTGCCGATCTGGGCCACCCTGATCGCGCTCTACGACGGCGACCGGCCGGCGGTCGGCGTGGTGTCCGCGCCGGCGCTCGGACGACGCTGGTGGGCCAGCGCGGGTGCGGGCGCGTACGCCGGGCCGGGCCCCGCGGCCGGCGAGCGGATCGGCGTGTCAGCGGTGCGGGGGATCGCGGACGCCAGCTTCTGCTACTCGTCGCTGAACGGGTGGGAGGAAGCCGGGCGGCTCGACGCGGTGCTCGACCTCATGCGGGACAGCTGGCGCAACCGGGCGTACGGCGACTTCTACGGCTACATGCTGTTGGCCGAGGGGGCACTGGACGTGATGGCCGAGCCGGAGTTGTCGCTGTGGGACGTGGCGGCGCTGGTTCCGATCGTCACGGAGGCGGGTGGCACGGTCACGGATCTGGCCGGACAACCGGCCCCCACCGGCGCTCCGGGCACCGACAGCAGCGTGGTGGCCACCAACGGTGTGCTGCACGCCGACATCCTCGCCCGCCTCAATCGACCAGCCGAGCGCTGACCCCCGGCAACCTCTATCCTCGCCAGGTGGTCTCCTCCGGTTGGTGCTTTCTCGCGGCGATGATCGTCGCGTACGGCTTCGCCAACCTGCTCCAGTCGGTGGCGGCGGCCCGCACCACTGTCCACCACACCTTCGATCCGGGCCTGCTGCTGCGCCTCGCCGGGCACCGGACGTACCTGGTCGGCCTCGGCTGTCAGATCGGCGGTTTCGTGCTCGCCTTCCTGGCTCGGCGGGACCTGCCGCTGTTCCTCGTGCAGGCCAGCGTGGCCGCCGGGCTCGGGGTGACCGCCATCCTCGGGGTGCTGGTGCTGAAGTGGCGGCTGCCGGCGGCGGAGGTGGTGCTGCTGGCGCTGCTCTTCGCGGGGATCACCGCGCTGGTGCTGTCCGCCCGGCCGGCGCCGTCGAAGCAGCTCGGCACCGCCGGCTCGATCGCCCTGCTGGTGGCGCTGGGCGTGATCGCGGTGCTCGGTTTCTTCGCCGTCCGGCTGCACGGGGCGCCGGGTTCGGTGGCCCTCGGCTCACTGGCCGGGCTGGCGTTCAGCTCGGCCGCGGTCGCCGCCCGACCACTGGCGTCCGCGCCGTCCGCCGAGGCGTTCCTCGCCGACCCGCTGTTCTACCTGCTGATCGCCCACTCGATAGTGGGTCAGCTGCTGCTCGGTCTGGCCATGCAGCGCGGCTCGACGACCGCCGCTGTCGCCGCGATGGACGCCGCCGGCGCGGTGCCGGCCGCGATCGTCGGCCTGCTGCTGCTCAACGACAAGATCTGGCCGGGGCGGGAGTGGCTGGCCGCTGTCGGCTTTCTGGTCACCCTGGCCGCGGTGATCGGCCTGACCCGGTACGCCGAACCGCAGCAACACCGTTCGGTGGCACGCCGTCGGGACCCCGCGATGGTCGGTGCCGGCCGGCCGGGCTGACCGTCCGGCACCGCGCCACTGCAGAGGTGTCGCGGCACCGCCGACTCAGGCCTCGACCGGCTTGCGGCGGCTCACCACCCGTTCGTAGAGGCGCTCCAACGCACCGGCGGTCCGCTCCCAGGTGTAGCTGCTGCGCACCCGGTCCACCGCGGCGTGCCCGTACGCGAACCGGCCGGCGTTGTCGGCGAGCAGCCGGCGCATCGACACTCCGAGTGCCCGTACGTCACCGGGGGGCACCAGGCGGCCGGTGACCTCGTCGACGACGGCGTCCGCCAGGCCGCCCATCGCGTAGCCGATCACCGGCACCCCGCAGGCCATCGCCTCCAGCGAGACCCGCCCGGCCGAGGAGTAGTGCGGCGTGCAGGCGACCACGTCCGCCGACCGGTACCAGGTGGCCATCTGGTCGTGCGGCACCGCTCCGACGAGCCGTACCTGGTCGACGACGCCGAGCTGTTCGGCCAGCTCGCGCAGCCGTCGCGCCTCGGCGTGGTTGGCCAACTGGTCGGCCGACGGCCCACCGGCGATCACCAGCTCGGCGTCACCGACCACCCGCATCGCCCGGATCAGGTCCTCCTGGCCGTGCCCGGCGGACAGCGAGCCCACCGAGAGGATGCGGGGCCGCTGCTCGCGGGGTGCTGCCTCGCCGTCGGGGTGGAACAGGTCGATGTCGACGCCGGCCGGCACCAACGCGACAGAGCTGCGTTGCAGACCCATCCGGGTCAGCTCGTCGACCTCGTCGTTGGACTGGGCCACGGCGATGTCGACCGCCCGGGTCAACGCGCGCTCCAGCGTGATCCGCTGGCCCGGCCCGTCGTAGTGGCCTCCCAGGTGACGCAGCTGCTCGATGCCGAGCGAGTGGAACGTCTGCACCACCGGTATGTCGGTCTCCCGAACGGCGTGCGCGGCGGCCAGCCCACCGACCCAGTAGTGCCCGTGCACCACCTCGGGCCGCCAGGAACCCGACCACTCGTCGGCCAGCCAGCGGCCGACCTCCGTCACGTGCGGGATCAGCTCGACGGTGGGTAGTGGGGCGGGCGGGCCGGCGGGCACCTGGTGCACCTGGTAGCCGTCGACGTTCATCGTCGCCGGCAGCGTCGGGTCGTCCCGGCGCACGTAGAGCCGGACGTCATGGCCTCGCTCGGCCAGTTCGGCGGCGACCCTCGCGGTGTGCTGTCGGGTGCCGACCGGCGGGCCGTCGGCGTGGCGGTAGGAACTGGCGTGCGCGCAGACGAGGCCGACGCGCATGGGTCACCTCCCTGCGATCTTTCCTCGGCGGTGGTCCTCCCGGTCAGAGCGTCCCATTAACCCCGCGACGCTGAGCCGAAACCTGGCAGATCAGGAAGAGTCAGCGCAGGTGCCACCGACACTTGCGCCACGGCAAGCACAGGCGACACGCGACAGCACGGTTCGACGATGATCGACAAGCCGTCGTCGGTGTGACCAGGCCCGGCCGGGGGTACCGCTCAGGAATGCCGCTGACCCGCAGTCTCGACGATTCGACCGTGGTGATCACCGGCGCGTCCAGCGGGATCGGCACGGCGACCGCGTACGCACTGGCCCGCCGGGGTGCCGCCGTCGTGCTGGCCGCCCGCAGCGAGCCGGCCCTGCTACAGGTCGCGCAGCGCTGCCGGGAGTTGGGCGGCCGCGCTCTGGTCGTACCGACCGACGTCACCGAGTTGGAGTCGGTGCGGCGGCTGGCCGAGCAGGCGGCGGCCGAGTTCGGCCGGATCGACGCCTGGGTGAACAACGCCGCGGTGAGCGCCGTGGGGCTGTTCGACGAGATCCCGGTCGCCGAGTTCCGCCGGGTGCTGGAGGTCAACCTGCTCGGGGCGGTGCACGGCATCAAGGCGGCCCTGCCCTACCTGGGCGCCGCCGGTGGGGGTGTGCTGGTCAACAACGCCTCGGTGCTGGCCGAGGTGGCCATGCCGTACCAGTCGGCGTACAACGCCACCAAGCACGGCATCCGCGGGCTGGCCGACACCGTCCGACAGGAGCTGCGGGTCACCGGTCGCGGTCACATCTCCGTCTGCACAGTGCTGCCGGCCACTATCGACACCCCCTTCTTCCGGCACACCGGCAACCACAGCGGCCGGGAACTGGTGCCGCCTCCTCCGATCTACCCGCCGGAGGTGGTCGCCGAGACCATCGTCCGGCTGCTGCGCCGGCCCCGCCGCGAGGCGTACGCCGGCGGCGCGGCCCGGCTGATCGGCCTGCAGTGGCGGCTGGCACCCGCGCTGGTCGAGCGCACCCTCGGCTGGTACGCCCACCGCACCCAGTTCGGCCCGGGCGCCCGGGTGGACAGCAGCGGTAACGTGTTCCACCCCGATGCCCAGGCGCGTCAGGACGGTGGCTGGCACGGTCGGCGGCGACAGTTGGTGCGGATGACCGCCGCGTTCGGTCTGGCCGCCGCCGGCACCGCTGTCGGCACCCTGGCGGCCATCAACCGCCGCTCCCGGTCGGACCGCTGATGGCCGATGTCGAGCGCCCGAATGCGCTGACCGTCACCGGCGCGCACAATGGGGCGATCATGTCGAGCTGTCTCGTGGAAATCGACGAGTCGTCAGCGGTGGTCCGGCTGACCGGTGTGCTCGATGCCGCCGGCGCCGAGGCGGTACGCGGCGCGCTGCTCGCCCGTCTGCTGGCCCGGCCCGGCCCGGTGGTGGCCGACGTGACCGGCCTGCGGGTCGTCGACCCGGCCGGGCGCGGCGTCTTCGCCGACGTACGCCGGGAGGTCGCCGACTGGCCCGCCGCGGACCTGCTGCTGTGTGACCCGGCGGTCGACGGGCCCGCCCGCCCGGACGCCGCGCTCGCCGGGGTGCCGGCCTGGCCGACGCTCGACGGGGCGCTGGCCGCTGTGGCGGCGACACCCCTGGCGGCGGTGCTCACCGCCGAACTGGCTCCGGCGGTGGGAGCGGCCCGGCAGGCGCGCGAGCTGGTCGCCACCGGTTGCGAGCGCTGGGGCATGCCGACGCTCACCGACCCGGCGTGCATCGCGATCACCGAGATGGTCAACAACGTGGTGGCGCACGCCCGGACCCCGATGACGGTTCGGCTGGCGCCTCAGGAGGCCACCCTGCACCTGGCGGTTCGCGACCACTCCCCGCGTCAGCCGACCTTCGCCGGGATCTCCCCGCCGAACCGTGCCGGCGGCCGGGGCCTGCTGCTGATCGACACGGTGACCCGTCGTTGGGGCAGCAGCGCCGTACCGGACGGCAAGGTCGTCTGGTGTGTGCTGCATCCCGACGACGAGGCCGCCTGACGAGGGCTTTCGCCATCGGCGCCCGGTTCGGCGACGTACCGCCGGAGGCCGCCCGGTTATGGCGGCAGGGCAGCGGGTAGTGATCAGACATGCGCGACAACGAGTACCCGACCCCCCTGTCCGACACCGAGGCGCAAGGGCTGCCCGACACCGCCGATGACGACTCGACCGCCAACGACGACGTCCTCACCGGGCGCGAGGCGGACGGCCCGGACCCGGCCCAACTGCCCGGCGATCGGACGCCGGTGGCGGTGGACCGGTTCGGAACGACCGCCGAGGAGCAGCTCGACGGTGAGTCGTTGGACTACAAGCTCGACCGCGAGGTCTACGAGCGCCCGGCGGACGACCCGCTGGCCGGCACCATCGACCCGAAGATCGCCTTCGAGGCGGACAACCTGGAAGCCGCGGCGGAGGCTCAGCTGGACGCCGACGTGATGGACCCCGGGCCGACCTCGGACCCGAACTCACCGGTCTCCCTCTACGACCACGGTCAGCTCGGCACGGTGGCCGACGCCACTGTGGGCCGACTGGTGGAACCGGACGAGGGGTCGCACACCGACCAGGAGACCGACTCGGTGGCGTACGACGCCGGATCGGCCGGGGGCGGAGCGACAGCCGAGGAGTTGGCCATCCACGAGACGGAACCGCCGCGCTCGGTCTGACGTCCGCTCAGTCGTCCAGACCGCGTTCGATGGCGTACCGGGTCAGCTCGACCCGGTTGTGCAGTTGCAGCTTGCCCAGGGTGTTCTGCACGTGGTTCTGCACCGTGCGGTGCGACAGGCCGAGCCGCTGGGCGATCTGCTTGTACGACATCCCCTTCGCCACCAGCCGCAGCACCTCCGTCTCCCGTTCGGTGAGCTGGGGCGTCGCGGGTTCGGCAGCGCCGGCCGGGCCGGTCCCCCGCCCCGGTCCGGCGGCCAGCCGGCGGTACTCGCCGAGCACCAGCCCGGCCAGGCCGGGGGTGAAGACCGCGTCGCCGGCCGCGGTGCGGTGCACCGCTTCCAGGAACTCGGCGGGCGCTGTCGACTTCACCAGGTAACCGGTGGCCCCGGCCTTCACCGCGTCCAGCACGCTCTGCTGTTCGCCGCTGGCGCTGAGCATCAGCACCCGTACGGCGGGCAGTGCCGCGCGCAACCCCAGGATCACCTCGACGCCGGAGATGTCGGGTAGTTGCAGGTCGAGGACGACGACATCGGGCCGGGCGGCGGCGGCCACCCGGATGGCCTGTCGTCCCTCGCCGCTGGTCGCCACCACCAGGAAACCGGCCTCGGTCAGGTCGCGGGCCACGCCCTCCCGCCACATCGGATGGTCGTCCACCACCATCACCCGGATCGGGTTCACCGCGGTGACCTCGGCACGCTCAGCTCGATCTCGGTGCCCGCCTCGGGGCCGGACACGATCCGGACAGTGCCGCCCACGTCGGCCACCCGGCCCCGGATCGACTGGGTCACGCCGAGCCGACCCTGGGCGGCCGCCTCGTCCAGCCGACCGTCCGGGATGCCCGGCCCCTCGTCGCGGATCGACACGGTCACCGTCGCCCCCTCGTCCTCGATCAGCACCCAGGCCCGTCCGCCGGCGTGCCGCCCCACGTTGTCCAGGGCCGCGCCGGTCGCGGCGGCCAACTCTCCGGCCACCCGGCGGGGCAGCGGCACCGGGGTGGCCGGGGCGGAGAGCGCCACCGCCCCCGAGGCGTACCGGCCGAGCAGGGTCCGCAGGTCCACCGCCTCGCCGCCGTCCGGGAGGCTCGCGGCGGCCGGGCCGGCGCCGGCGATCAGCGCCCGCAGGGCAACCTCCTGCTCGCCGGCCAGCCGGGCCAGCTCGCCGGCCTCACCGGGCAGGTCGGCGCCGCGCCGCTGCACCAGCGCCAGCACCTGGAGCACCGAGTCGTGAATGTCCCGGGCCAGCCGCTCCCGCTCCCTGGTGGCGGCCTCCAGCTCCACCGCGCGCTGCAACCGCTCCTCGGCGCTCACCGCGAGCCGGGCAACGTGCCCGACCACCACTCCGGCGAGCAGCATCAGGATCACCCCGGTGAACGAGGACTGGCCGATCCGCTCCCGGGTGGCCAGGTCCGCGCCGGCGACCAGCAGCGCGGCGACAGTGCCCCGCCGCCGGCCACCGGAGACGGCCCAGGCCAGCACCGGGCCGGCCATCCAGGCCACCCCCAGGGTGGGTACGCCTTGGGTGAGCGCCGTCCGGCCGACAGCCCATGGGGTGGCCAGCACGATGGCCACTACCACCCCGAGGTCGGCCAGCAGCAGCGGCCAGCGCCGCCAGGCCGGTCGGGCGTACCCGATCGCTGTCGCGCCGGTCCAGGCGATCATCAGAAGGATCAGGGCGCCGACGGCGTACGGGTGGGCGTACCGGTCGGCGTCGCGCACCGCGAGCGCGCAGACGTACGCCAGGGAGGCCAGCCTGAACACGGTGAGCGCACGCCACAGCGGCACCTCGAACCCACCCGGCGGCGACGGCATGGCGGTCAGGATGCCACAACCGGGCCGGTACACGGCGAGCAGCGAGTGCGGTTCGGGAAACCCTGACGTACGGTGGAAAAGCCGCGAAATACTCCGAGATGCGCCGCCGGGACGGGCCCATGACGAACGCAGATCCGCACGCACCGCGTACGGTTGTGCCCATCGAACCTGCCCTCCTGATCGCCGAAGCCTTTGACCAGGCCCAGGTGACCGAGATTCGACACTCGGTCACCTCCTGCGCGCACGCCTCGGGCCTCAGCGGCCAACGGCTGGACGACTTCGTGCTCGCGATCAATGAATTGATCACCAACGCGGTGCGACACGGCGGCGGGCGCGGCTGGCTGCGGCTCTGGCACGAGTCCGGTGTGCTGGTCTGCGAGGTCGCCGATCACGGGCACGGGATCAGCCCGCAACGGCTGGGCGACCGCACTCGGCCCACCCCGGACACCGCTGGCGGCTGGGGCCTCTGGCTGGCCCGCGAGTTGACCGACGCGATGGAGGTCGTCACCGGCACCGCCGGCACCGCCGTCCGCATCACGACGGGCCTAACCACCCAAAACCACACCCCGCGCTAACCCCCACCCAGCTCGCCCTCGCCCGTCGCCCGTCGCTCCGGCGATCTTGCGATTCCTGTTGTCAAGATGAGTGGAATATCCCTTTCGTCGCGACAGAAACCGCAAGATCGCGCGGGCGCGGGGTGACGGGGCGGGAGGGGGCGGGAGGGCGGGTCAGGCGAAGAGGGCGGAGACGGATTCTCCGTTGTGGATTCGGCGGGTCGCCTCGGCCAGGGCGGGGGCCACCGACAGGACCTGCAACTTGGGGACGCGCTTTTCAGCCGGGATGGGCACCGTGTTGGTGCAGACGATCTCCAGGACGCCGTCCTGGTCGCTGAGCCGCTGCAACGCGTCGCCGGAGAAGAGCCCGTGCGTGCAGGCGAGCCGAATCGACCGGACCTTCAGGCCGCGCAGATGCTCCATCAGCTCGACCACGGTGCTGCCCTTGGCGATCTCGTCGTCCAGCACGATGACATCCCGGTCGGTCACGTCGCCGATCACCGCGCTGATCTTGACCAGGTCGTCGCTGAACCGCTGCTTCGCCCCGGCCGCGACCGGCGTGCCGAGCAGCCGGGCGAAGGCAGCGGCCTCCTTGGCGTTGCCCAGGTCGGGCGAGACCACCACTGTGTTGCTGAGGTCGTAGCGCCGAAAGTGGGTGGCCAGCTCCCGCAGCGCGTGCAGGTGATCCACCGGGACGCTGAAGAAGCCGTGCACCTGCGGCGAGTGCAGGGTCATCGCGAGCACCCGGTCCGCCCCGGCCGAGGTGAGCAGGTCGGCGACGAGCCGCGCGCCGATCGAGATCCGTGGCGCGTCCTTCTTGTCCGACCGGGCGTACGCGTAGTGCGTCAGCACCCCGTTGACCCGACCGGCAGACGCGCCCCGGGCGGCGTCGACCCTC
>NZ_JAKKFG010000005.1:0-62229 GCF_022230905.1 Micromonospora salmantinae | reverse complement strand
GTGATCCACTCGGGTTCCTGGAAACCGCTGCATCCCCGCACGGACAGCCCGATTCGCAGGAAGCCGACTTGATCGTAGGCAGCGCCAGCGCAGGGCAGGGCAGGCGCAGGGCAAGGCAGCCCGGGTCGCCCGGGCAGCCCCGGGGGTCAGGGGAGCCAGGTAGGTAGCGGCTCGCGGGCGGCCAGCCACTTTTCGGGCACCCCGCCCGGGGTGCCGACGCCGGTGTGCGCCGCCACCACCGCTCCGGCGATGGCGGCCGTGGTGTCCACGTCCCCACCGGCCCGTACGCACGTCTCGATGGCCGCCGGATAGTCGTCGAGGTGGGTGGCGGCCACCCAGAGGGTGAACCCGACGGTGTCCTGGGCGGTCACCCGGGAGCCGTTGCCGAGCGCCGCCACCACCTGGGGCAACGGCCGGCCGAGCAGCCCGGCGGCCCGGTGTACGCCCCGATGCACCTCGGTGACCGGGTCGAGCGCGGCGGCGATCCCGGCCAGCAGGCGCTCCGGGGCGGGCCGGTGCCCGTCGAGGCGGGCTCGGGCGGCCAGCGCGGCGGCGACGGCGACGGCGACCGCGCCGGCGATCCCCTCCGGGTGCGCGTGCGTCACCTCGGCGGACGCGCGGGCCTGGGCGGCGGCGCGCGCTGTCGAGTCGGCGAAGTACGCGCCCAGCGGGCCGACCCGCATCGCCGCGCCGTTGCCGCAGGAGCCCTGCCCGTCGAAGGCGGAGGCGGCGGCCAGCGGCCACGGGGTGCCGGTGCGGATAAGCCCCAGGATGAGCATCGCGCCCGCGCCGTAGCCTCGGCGCTCGGTGCACCGCTCGGCGAAGGAGAGGGCCAGCCGGTCCCGGTCGATGCCGCCGGAGTCGGCCAACTGGGCGAGAACCGAGCAGGCCATCTCGGTGTCGTCGGTCCATTCCCAGGGCGCCGACGGCAGCGCGTCGGCGGCGAGATCCACGGGCACCGGCCCCGGCAGGAAGTACTGCGCGCCGAGCGCGTCGCCGGTGGAGAGACCGGCGAGGCTGTCCCGGGCGAGCGCCAGGCGGGCATCGGCGAACAGGGTGAACGACATCGTCGTACCAGCTTGCCCGGTCGCCAGGCACGCCGCAACGCGATCAACTTGCCAGGCCAAGTACGGTCTTGTCGTGGCCTCCGTGCTCCTGGTCGAAGACGATCACGTCGTACGCGGCGCGATGCTGCGGTCCCTCACCGACCGGGGGCATGCCGTGCACGCCGTGGGTACGGCGTTGGACGCCCTGCGTCGGGTCGCCGCGGAGACACCCGACCTGGTGGTGCTCGACCTCGGCCTACCCGACCTGGACGGCTCGGACGCGCTGCGGATGTTGCGCGGCATCACCGACGTTCCGATCATCATCGCCACCGCCCGCGACGACGAGCAGTCGGTGGTCAAGCTGCTGCGCGCCGGCGCCGACGACTACATGGTCAAGCCGTTCACCGGCGCGCACCTGGACGCCCGGATCACCACGGTGCTGCGCCGGGCCGGCCGGGCCAGTCGGTCCGTGCAGCCCGCTGTGCACAGCGTCGGCGGGCTGCGGGTGGACGTGGGCGAGCGCAGCGCCCAGCTCGACGGGGAGCCGCTGGCGCTGACCCGCAAGGAATTCGACCTGTTGGCGTATCTCGCCGCACGACCTGGGCGGGTAGTGTCCCGCCGGGAACTCTTGGAGGAGGTATGGCGGCAGCCATCGGTCGGCGAGGATCAGACCATCGACGTTCACCTGTACTGGCTCCGCAGAAAGATGGGCGAGTCCGCGGCGAAGCCGCGCTACCTGCGCACCGTGCGGGGGGTCGGATTCCGGCTGGTGGCACCGGACTGAGGACGGCGCTGGCCCTGCTCACGGCCGGCATGTGCAGTCTCGTGGCGCTCGCGTTCCTGATCCCGCTCGGGCTCAGCCTGCGCGAGCAGAGCCGGGACGAGGCCATCGCCGACGCGGCGCGGCGCAGCGCCCTGGTGACCGGCGCGCTGGCGGTCAGCACCGACCCGGCGGTCGTCGAGCGTGCCGTGGTGGCCAGCGCCGAGGGCGCACCCACCCGGCCCGTGGTGCACGGGTTGGGGTTGGACGAGTCGGCTGGTCGGGCCAGCGGCAGCGACCTGGACCGGGCCCGCTCCGAGCGCCAGTCGTTGGTCGTCGACGTCGACGGGGGTGTGGCCCGGCTCGACCCGGTCGTCCTCGGTGACCGGACGGCAGTGGTCGAGGTGTTCCTTCCGGAGTCGACGCTGGGCGAGGGCGCCGGCGGCACCTGGTTGCTGCTGTTCGCGGTCGGCGCGGCGATGGCCGGCGCGGCGGTGCTGGTGGTCGACCGGGTCGCCGCCCGCGCGGTGGACTCCACCCGTGGTCTGGTCAAGGCCGCGCTCTCCATCGGCGACGGGGACCTCGGCGTACGGGTCGAGCCGACCGGTCCGCGCGAGCTGGCCGAGGCCGGGTACGCCTTCAACCGGATGGCGGACCGGCTGGACGCGGCCCGCACCGACGAGCGGGAGTTGGTGGCCGACCTGTCGCATCGTCTGCGTACCCCGTTGACGGTGCTGCGGTTGGACGCGGAGGCGTTGGAGTCCGACGACACCAGCGTGGGTTCGTTCAGCCCGGCGGAGTTGGACCGGCTGCGCGGGATCCGGCGGATCCGGCAGGCGATCGTCACCCTGGAGGGTGAGATCGACGTGCTGATCAAGACCACCCGTAAGACGGTGGCGCTCGAGGCCGGGCCGGCGATGTGCGACGTCAGCGAGGTGGTCCGGGACCGGATGGTGTTCTGGGCGGCGTTGGCCGGCGACCAGAACCGGCCGCACCGGGTCAACGGCGCCCAGCTGCGCATCCCGGCGCCGGTGCCGCGGGCCGAACTGGCCGCCGCGCTGGACGCGGTGATCGGCAACGTCTTCCGCTACACGCCGCAGGGCACCGCCTTCGAGGTGGCGGTGTCCCGACGCGACGGTTACGTGGCGATCCGGATCGACGACGCCGGCCCCGGCATCGCCAACCCGGACCGGGCGCTGCGCCGGGGTGCCAGTGACCAGGGCTCGACCGGGCTCGGGCTGGACATCGCCAAGCGGGTCGCGTTGCAGGCCAACGGCTCGGTGAGCATCGACCGGGCCCGGCTGGGCGGGGCCAGCGTGGTGATGCTGCTCGCCGACCCGGAGGCGACGCCCCGGCAGGTCAGCCGCTTCGGTCTGGTCGGTCGGATGGCCCGCGACGCCCGGGACACGAAGGCCACCGGACGTCGCTGGCCCCGCCAGCGCCCCACCGACGACTGACCCGGCCGAACCCGGGGCTGTGCGCCGGCGCAAGTCTTCCTTAGATCGCGGTTAACGACCGCGTTGGATCGGCCGCGGGCTGACAGGATCAGAGCACGAACCCACCAGTTCCACCGGCCGAGCGCACCACGCACCGACGGCCGGTGGAGCCGCGCGCGCGGCGGGAGTCACAGGTCCCCCCACACCCACGCTCCCGCCGCGCGCCCTGCTCAACCAACCGGCCCAGCCGACCGACCAACTCAGCCGACCGACCAGCTCAGCCGGCGGTCGCGAGGTACGCGTCGATCTCGGCGAGGATGCGCTGCTGGCCGGCGGCGTCCAGGAAGGACGCGGTCACCGCGTTGCGGGCCAGCCCGGCCAGGCCCTCGGCACCGACGCCGAGCAGGCGGGCCGCCACCGCGTACTCGTCGTTGAGGGTGGTGCCGAACATCGGCGGGTCGTCGGAGTTGATGGTGACCAGCAGCCCGGCCTCGACCAGCCGGGGCAGCGGATGCTCGTCGAGGGTGGCCACCGCCCTGGTGCGGACGTTGGACGTCGGGCAGATCTCCATCCCGATCTGCCGCTCGGCCAGGTACGCGAGCAGTTGCGGGTCCTGCGCGGCGGAGATGCCGTGCCCGATCCGCTCGGCGCCCAACTCGTTCAGCGCGTCCCAGACGGTCTGCGGCCCGGTGGTCTCCCCGGCGTGCGGCACCGAGCGCAACCCGGCGGCGCGGGCCTGGTCGAAGTAGGGCCGGAACTGCGGTCGGGGTACGCCGATCTCCGGGCCGCCCAGACCGAAACTGACCAGCCCGTCCGGGCGCTCGTCCAGCGCGATGCGCAGCGTCTCCTCGGCTGCCGGCAGGCCGGCCTCGCCGGGGATGTCGAAGCACCAGCGCAGCTCGATGCCGAAGTCGGCCAGGGCGCGCTTGCGGGCGTCCTCGATCGCCTCGCAGAACGCCGGCGCGGGAATGCCCCGTCGGACGTGCGAGTACGGGGTGATGGTCAGCTCCGCGTACCGGACCTGTTGGCGGGCCAGCTCGCGGGCCACCTCGTGGGTGAGGATCCAGACGTCCTCCGGGTCGCGGATGAGATCCACGACGCTCAGGTAGACCTCGATGAAGTGCGCGAAGTCGCGGAACTCGAAGTAGTTGGCGAGCGCGTCCGGGTCGGCCGGCACGGGGGTACGCCCCTCGTGGCGCGCCGCCAACTCGGCGACGATCCGGGGCAGGGCGGAGCCGACGTGGTGCACGTGCAGCTCCACCTTGGGCAGGCCGGCGATGAAGGTGGACAGGTCGGTCACTGGTTCTCCTGGGCATGGTCGCCGGTGCGGGCGACGACGAAGACGCGGCGGAACGGGAAGTACACCTGACCCTGCCGCACCGGGTACGCCGCGGTGAGCCGTACTCCCAGCTCGGCCCGGAAGGCGGACCAGCCGGCGGCGTCCAGTGCGGCCCGGACCGGGCGCAGCGCGGTGCCCTCCATCCAGGCCAGCACCGGGTGCTCGGCGGCGGGTCGAGCCGGCAGCAGGTGCACGTAGGTAGTCTCCCAGGCGTCCACCGCGCAACCGGCGGCGGTCAGCAGCGCCGCGTAGTCGGCCGGGTCGTCGACCGGGTCCGCGCGCAGCAGCGGGGCGACCTCGGCCCGCCAGGTCGGCCGGTTGGCGACCTCCCGCAGGGCCCTGTGCGAGTCGGCGGCGAAGTTGCCGGGGACCTGCATGGCGAGCCAGGCGCCGACGGGCAGCTCGGTGGCCCAGCGGCGCAGCAGCTCCTGGTGGCCGGGGACCCACTGCAGCGCCGCGTTGGTGACCACCACGTCCTCGTCGCCGGCCGGACGCCAGTCGCGAAGGTCGGCGACCGCGAAGTCGACCGGCGCGCCGAGGGCTTCGGCCCGCTCGATCATTTCGGGCGAGGAGTCGAGGCCGCGCACCCGGCTGGTCGGCCAGCGTTCGGCGAGGACGGCGGTGAGCTGGCCGGGGCCGCAGCCGAGGTCGACCACCGCCCGGGGTCGCTCGGCCGGGATCCGGGCGAGGAGGTCGTGAAACGGCCGGGATCGCTCGTCGCCGAAGCGCAGGTAGGTCGTCGGGTCCCACATGGTCGCCTCCCAAACCGTACGTCCGTACTGCTGACGGTACGGCTCCCGTGGCAGGGTGGCAACCCGATCACTAGGCTCGGGGCATGGAACAGCGCAGCTTCAACCGGCTCGGCCGGACCGTTGGCGCGGTCGGCCTGGGCGCGTGGCAACTCGGCGCCGACTGGGGCACCGTCAGCGAGGACGACGCGATGGCGGTGCTCGCCGCCGCCGTGGACGCCGGGGTCACCTTCCTCGACACCGCCGACGTGTACGGCGACGGCCGCAGCGAGCAGCTGATCGGCCGCTTCCTGCGCACCCGACCTGACGCCGGGCTGACCGTCGCCACCAAGATGGGCCGCCGCGTCGAGCAGCGCCCGGAGGCGTACACCCTGGCCAACTTCCGGCAGTGGACCGACCGCTCCCGGGCCAACCTGGGCATGGACACCCTGGACCTGGTCCAGTTGCACTGCCCGCCCACCGAGGTCTTCTCCTCCGACGAGGTCTTCGACGGCCTGGACACCCTCGTCGCCGAGAAGGCCATCGCCGGGTACGGGGTCAGCGTCGAGACCTGCGACCAGGCCCTCACCGCGATCGCCCGACCGGGGGTGGCCAGCGTCCAGATCATCCTCAACGCGGTCCGCCACAAGCCCCTGGAGCGGGTGCTGCCGGCCGCGGCCGCAGCCGGTGTCGGCATCATCGCCCGCGTGCCGCTCGCCAGTGGCCTTCTCTCCGGCCGCTACGACGAGCACACCGAGTTCCCCGCCGACGACCACCGCAACTACAACCGGCACGGCGCGGCCTTCGACGTCGGAGAGACGTTCTCCGGAGTCGACTTCGACCGAGGTCTGGCCGCCGTACGCAGGCTGGCCCCGCTCGTCGACGCGGACCGCACGATGGCGCAGTTCGCCCTGCGCTGGGTGTTGGACCAGGCGGGCGTCACAGTGGTCATCCCCGGTGCCCGCGACGCCGACCAGGCCCGACGCAACGCCGCCGCGGCGGCCCTGTCCCCGCTCACCGACGAGCAGCTGGCAGCCGTCCGCGAGACCTACGACGAGCTGATCCGCCCGCAGGTGCACGACCGGTGGTGACCCGCGCGCCCGGGGTGCTCGCGTCACGCCACCCGGCCGGCGATGCTGGACGGCGGCGCGCCGCCCCGGGCGGCGGAGAGGGGACGCGATGAGGGGTTGGCTTCCGCTCACCCTCGGCCTGCTGGCCGTGGTGATCGGTGCGGTGTGGACGGTCCAGGGCCTCGGCTACGTCAGCGGCAGCGTGATGACCGACGAGAAGATCTGGGCGGTGATCGGCCCGCTCGTGACGGCGGCCGGGCTGGTGGTGCTCTGGCTCGGCCTGCGCTCGCGCCGACGCTGACCGATTGTTGCACCGGCGAGCCTGAGCAGGCGAAAGCCCCGCATCCCAACCGGGATGCGGGGCTTTCGCGCGACCCTTGAACCGGATCGTCCCACTGGCCGGCGGGGGCCGGCCGTCCTACTCAGATGGGACGGACCTGCTCAGCCTGCGGGCCCTTCTGACCCTGAGCAATCTCGAACTCCACCCGCTGGTTCTCCTCCAGCGAGCGGTAGCCGCTGGTCTGGATGGCCGAGAAGTGGACGAACACGTCAGCACCCCCACCATCGACGGTGATGAAGCCGAAGCCCTTGTCAGCGTTGAACCACTTCACGGTTCCCTGAGCCATGTGTTTCTCCCTCTAAAAACTGGCGGCCGTGCACGCCGTCCGGCCGATTGGCCGTTTTTGAGCAGCGGCGCCTGAGGCGGCCCCACGAAGGAGACTTCTCTCAACCCACGCCATCTCGCAACAGCGGGGACCAGCAAATCACGGAGGTAAAAAGTCTGTCACGACCTCTCCGACGAATTTCTCCGACATGTGACCTGACGGATGCCTCAGGTGCGCTGGGCGGCGTGCGATGCCATGCGAAAGCCCCCTTCCCATCGATGCGGGAAGGGGGCTGAAGTCGCTGCTGGTCAGTCCGGCCAGCTGCCGGTCATCCGGCGTACGCCGACCGCGCCGCCCCGGTCCACTGCCGCCCGGACGACAGCGAAGATGGCGCCCTGCAACGCGGCGGCGGCCAGGATCTCGCCCCAGCCGCGATCCTCGTCGGTCGCGTTGGGCGCCTCACCGTCGCCCGCGGTGGCCTTCCAGACCTGCCGGAAGATCGCCCCGGCCACCGTGCCCGCGGCGATACCCAACAACACGCCGACCGGCCGGTATGCGACCCTGCCGATACTCTTGCTCACCTACGCCTCCCCCGCACGATCATCAGCACCACCACGGTGGCCACCGCGCCGGCCGCGATGGCCGCCCACGGCACCGGGTTTCGGCGCACCAACTCGCCCTTGTCGTACGCCTGTGCGCGTACCATCTCGCCCTTTTCGTACGCCTGCGCCCGCGCCATTCCGGCGCCACGGGCGGCCTGCCCGCGGACCCGAGCGACGGTCTGCGCCGCCTGCTCCCGCATCCGCTCCTTGGCCTGCTCGGCGGACTCCTTCAGACGCGCCTTGACGTCGGCCTTGGCGGCCAACGCCTCCATCGTCTCGCCCAACTCGACCCGGGTGCGACGGATCTCCTCGCGGAGGGCCTCCGTGTCGCCGGTCCCGTTACCGGTCATTGCCGCCCCCTGTCCTTCACCGCGGCGGTGACGGTGTCCATGTCTGCCCGGAGGCTACGGACCGTGGCCGCCGGCACCGGCGGGACGGCACGGCTGACCTGCTTCTTACCCACCAGGGCGAGGATGCCGGCCACCAGGAAGCAGGCCACCGCCACGATCAGCGCAGCAGCCCAGGCGGGCAACACCAGGTCGAGCAACAGGATCGCCGTGGCGACCAGCGCACCAAGACCGAAGAACGCGAGCGCGCCACCGCCGCCGAACAGGCCGATCCCGATGCCCGCGTGCTTACCCTTCTGGGTCAACTCCGCTCGGGCCAGCGTCAGTTCGTCCCGTACGAGGCGGGAGATCTGCTCAGTGGCCCGCTGCACCAACTCGGCGGTGGAGGGCTCGCTCCCGTTCTGGGATGTGCGGGCTTTCGCCACGTCAGCCATGCTGTCCTCCTTTCCTCATCACCGCGCTGTATGCCCGAAGTCGCCGCTCGTCAATCCTAAAGCGCGCCAAGCAGCTCACCGTCCCGTTGTCCGGACGCCGCGCCGCCGATACGCGGCGAGCCGCCGCGATCACGCCAGAGACGTCCGGCAGCACATCCCCCACCCAAGCCCGACCAAACCTCCCGCACCGGCCCCCTCCACCCCGGGCGGGGGTGGGGTGGGGGTGGGTTATTGGGGGCGGGTTTCTTCGGGGCCTACGAAGGCTTCGCTGCGGGCGTCGCCGTCGTCGCTGCCGCCGAAGACACGGGCGTCGTCGGGCGCCTCGGTGTCGGACAGGCGGCGGGCCGGCCGCCTCGGCTGCACCCACTGCCAGGACAGGTTGCTGTTGGAGTCGCCCAGCTCGGTGCGCAGCCGTGGCATGGCGGTCGGGCGGTTGTCCCGGATCCAGGCGACCAGGTGCTCCCGGACGAGGCAGCGCAGGTCCCACAGACTGCCCGCGTCGGCGGCGCTGACCAGCGCGCGCAACCGGACCATTCCGCCGGTGGCGTCGGTGACCTGCAGGACGCAGACCCGCCCGTCCCACAGCTCGGTGCCCTCGACGAGGCGCCGCAGCTCCTCACGCATGATCTGCACCGGCACCGCCCAGTCGACGTCGAATTCGGCGGTGCCGAGCACCGCCGCCTCCGTCCGGGTCCAGTTCTGGAACGGCTTGCTGGTGAAGTACGAGGTGGGCAGGATCAACCGGCGGTCGTCCCAGATCTGCACCACTACGTAGCTGAGGGTCAGTTCCTCGATGCGACCCCACTCCCCCTCGACGACGACCACGTCGTCGAGCCGGACGGCGTCGCTGAAGGCGAGTTGGAGGCCGGCGAAGACGTTGCCGAGCAGGCTCTGTGCGGCGAGCGCGGCCACCACACCGACCACACCGGCCGAGGTCAGCACACCGGCGCCGATGCCCCGCACGCTGGGGAACGTCATCAGCATCACGCCGACGGCCAGGATGACGATCACCGCGATGGTCAGTCGGCGCAGCATCACCACCTGGGTCCGGACCCGCCGGGCGTGCCGGTTGTCCGGTACGTCGACCCGGAACCGGGCCAGCGCGGTGTCCTCCACGACGAGCAGCAGACCGGCGACCAGCCAGGCGAGGGTGGCGATGACGCCGAGGATGAGCAGGTGCAGCAGCAGCCGACGCCAGCTCTCGCCGACCGCGTACCCGGTGCTGAAGCGGACGGCGAACTGCACGGCCAGGACCGTTGCGGCGACCTGGAACGGGCGGTGCGCGTGGTCGGTCAGCTCGGTCAACAGCAGTGACCGGCGGCCGAACCGCCGGGTCAACCGGTGGACGACCTCGACCAGGAACAGGGCGACCGCCGCCGCGACGAGCGCGGCGACGGCCGTTTCGAGATAGTTCTGCACGGCTTCGGTGCTCCCCTTCGACCAGGCGTCGGGCACTTCGGGCAAAAGCCCAAGAGTGCCCGACAGCCCGGGAATCGACCAGTTCAGACCTTGCGGTACCGGGACTGGAGGAAGCAGTAGACGCCGAAGGCGGCGATGCCGAGGGCGACCAGGGTCAGCAGGAACATGCCGTAGGACTGCTCACGCAGGGCGTGCAGCGCGGCGTCCAGACCACGAGCCTTCTCCGGGTCGTAGTTCACCGCGGCCACGATGACCAGCAGACCGGCGATGCCGTACGCGACGCCCTTGGCGATGTATCCGGCCATGCCCAGCCGGCGGGCGAGCTGGCGGGTCTTCGGGTTCATCTCGCCGGTCTTGAGGTGCTTCTCGAACTTCTTCCGGGCGCCGTAGATCACCAGGCCGATGCCGATCGCGGCGACGACCAGGCCGGCCAGGCCGACCAGCCACCGGCCACCGCTGGAGGTCATCAGCTTGCCGGTCAACGCCTCCTGCTGGTCGGCGCTGTTCGACCCGGCGTCGGAGAAGACCTTGAAGGCGGTCCAGGCGAAGTAGAGGTAGACGATGGTCCGGCCGGCCGAGGCGACCCGTTCCATCACCCGCTCCTTGCCGCGCTCGGCGCGGTGCCCGACCGCCGCCTCCAGCGCCTGCCAGATCGCCATCGCGAGCAGGCCGACAGCGACGGCGATGACCAGGAACTTGCCGAGGGGCTGTGCGGAGAGGGTACGCAGCGCGCCGGACTGGTCGCCGTCGTCGGACGACGTGCCGAACGCGATCTGCAACGCCAACCAGGCGAAGAGGAGGTGGACGATGCCGTAGCCGATGAAGCCGGCCCGGGCGAGGAGTTCCAGCCACCGGCTGTCCGCCGTACGGGAGGCGGTGGCTTCGGCGCTACGGGTAAGTGACATGGCGTCACAATCTCCGATTCTGAAGATTCCCAAACGTCGGCCACCGCCGCCCGCCCGGGTCAGCTACCCGGGTTGCGCGCTACGCGAATCTTGACCTGTTGGTCGGTCACGCTGTCCAGGGTGACAGCGAAGCCCCCGGCCTCGGCGGCCTGCTGGCCGGTGGTGAGGGTGAGCTGCTCACCGGCGACCTCGACGGTCACCTGGTCACCCTCGGCACCGACCAGCTTGGCCTCGACGCCCAGGATGGTGGCGCTGGCGTCGACACCCCGCTCGAAGGTGACGGTGCAGGCGTCCAGCCCGCAGTCGGTGGAGGCGCCCTGGGAGCTGCACCCGGCGAGCACGGCGAGGCCGAGCGCCAGACCGGCGAAGAGACCGGCAGCGCGGCGGACGGTGGGAATGGGCACGGTGGCGGGTCGGTTCGTCACCCCGCCAAGAGTACGAGACATCCGCGACGGCACCGCCCAACGGTGATCACCTGGCGGCCGGGAAGGGTACGGGGAGCACCGGCTAGGGTCCGGGACATGCCGTTCGACATCGCCCGCACCCGGGCCGCGTACCCCGCCCTGACCGAGGGCTTCGTCCACTTCGACGGTGCCGGCGGCACCCAGACCGCGGCCGGTGTGATCGACGCGGTCACCGACGCCATGCGGTCGGCGGTGGGCAACCGCAGCGCCGCCTTCCTACCGGGTCGCCGGTCGTTGGAGCTGGTGGCCGAGGCCCGCTCGGCGGTGGCCGACCTGCTCGGCGGCGACCCGGCCGGGGTGGTGCTCGGCCCGAGCGCTACCGCGCTGACGTACACCCTGGCCCGCACGCTCGGCGCGGCCTGGCGCCCGGGTGACGAGGTGGTGGTCTCCCGGCTCGACCACGACGCGAACGTGCGGCCGTGGGTGCAGGCCGCCGAGGCGGCCGGCGCGACGGTGCGCTGGGCCGAGGTCGACCGGCACACCGGTGAACTGCCCGCGGCACAGTACGCGGACCTGGTGGGTGAGCGGACCCGGTTGGTGGCGGTCACCGGCGGTAGCAACGCCATCGGCACCATGCCGGACGTGTCGGCGATCGCCAAGACGGCGCACGCGGTCGGCGCGTTGGTCTACGTCGACGGGGTGCACTCGGTGCCGCACGGGCCGACCGACCTGGCCTCGCTCGGCGCCGACGTGCTGGTCACCAGCGCGTACAAGTGGTCCGGCCCGCACCTGGCGGCGATGGTGGCGGACCCGGCCCGGTGGGCGGCGCTGCGCCCGGCGAAGCTGGTGCCGTCCTCCGACGCGGTGCCGGACCGGTTCGAGTACGGCACGCCGAGCTTCCCGCTGCTGGCCGGCGTGGCCGCGGCGGTGGATCACCTGGCGGGGCTGGACCCGGACGCGGTCGGGGACCGGCGGGCCCGGCTGCGGGCCGGGCTGGCCGCCGCCCAGGCGCACGAGGAGGCGCTACTGGACCGGCTGCTCGCCGGGCTGGCGCGGCGGCCGGCGATCACCGTCTACGGCTCGCCGGCGCGGCGCTGCCCGACGGTCTCGTTCCGGATCGCCGGGATGTCCCCGACGGCCACCCAGGAGGCGCTGGGCGACGCAGGGTTCTGCCTCTCCGTCGGCGACTACTACGCCTACGAGTACTTCCAGCTGATGGGTCTGCGCGACAGCGGCGGGGCGGTGCGGGCCAGCATCTACCACTACAACACGGCCGACGAGGTGGACCGGTTGCTCGGCGAACTCGACGCGTTGGCCGAGCGGGCGGGGAGAATGGCCGGATGAGCACCCTGGTCGAGGACAACCCGGCGAAGCACCGCTTCGAGATCCTTGTCGACGACGCGCTGGCCGGCTTCACCGCGTACCTGCCGCGCGGGGAGGTCCTGGTCTTCACCCACACCGAGGTGGACCGGGGCTTTCAGGGCAAGGGGGTGGGTGGCACGCTGATCCGCGGCACCCTGGACCAGCTCCGGGCCCGCGGCACGACAGTGGTGCCGCAGTGCCCCTTCATGGCCGCGTTCATCGACAAGCACCCCGAGTACGCCGACCTGGTCGCCGACCTCCCGTAGCGCGGACCGTCAGCGGACGCCGGTGAGCACCTCGGCGGCGGCCTGCCCGCTGGCCCGGGTGGCGCCGTGGGTGGCCAGGTGCACCGCCCCGGTGACCAGCTCGGGCACGCCCAACTCGACCACTACGGCGTCCGGCCGGGCGGCCAACGCGCGGTGCACGGCGGCGCGCATCCAGTCGTGCCGGTGCTGGTCGCGGACGACCAGGACCAGAGGGCGGCTGCCCGCACCGGCGCTCGGGTCGGCTGGGACGTCGGGTTCGGCGTAGCGGACCGTGCTGGTGCCGGGCAGCAGCTCGGTCAGTGGTCCGCCGATGCCCCACGGGGTCTCGGCGCCGATGGCGATGTTGCGCAGCGGCTCGAACTCGACGACGTGTGCCGCGCGGGTCAGGGGCAGCGCGACAGTCGTGCCCGGGGCGGCGGTGACCCGGACGGCCCGGCGGGCGGCGACCAGGCCGACGTCGGCGGTGGCGCGCGCTCCGGCCGAGCCGGAGCTGCGGGCGGCCACCGTCCAGGCGGCGAGTTGACCGACGCGCTTGGCGGCCTCGGCGAGACGTTCCTCGGGCAGCTCACCGGAGACGACGGCGGCCACGATGGCGTCGCGCAGCTCGCCGGCGGCCTGCTCGTCGGCCCGTTCGCCGCCGATGCAGATGGCGTCGGCCCCGGCGGCGAGGGCGCGGACCGTCGCCCCGGCGAAGCCGTACCGGTCGGCGACCGCGCGCATCTCCATCGCGTCGGTGACCACCACGCCGGAGAAGCCCAGCTCGTCGCGGAGCAACCCGCCCAGGATGCGCTGACTCAGCGTCGCCGGCAGGTGCGGGTCGAGCGCGGGCACCAGCAGGTGACCGGTCATCACCGCCTGCACCCCGGCGGCCACGGCGGCGCGGAACGGGGCCAGTTCGCAGGCGTCCAGCCGGTCCCGGTCGGCGGTGATCCGGGGCAGGTCGTGGTGTGAGTCGACCCGGGTGTCGCCGTGCCCGGGGAAGTGTTTGGCGCAGGCCGCGACGCCGCCGGCCTGGAGCCCGCGGACCCAGGCGGCGGTGTGCCGCGCGACCAGCACCGGGTCGGCGCCGAAGGAGCGGACGCCGATCACCGGGTTCGCCGGGTTGGAGTTGACGTCGGCGTCCGGCGCGTAGTTGAGGGTGACCCCCGCCGCGGCCAGCTCGGCGCCGAGGTCCCGGGCGACGGCCTCGGTCAGCTCCGGGTCGTCGACAGCGCCGAGGGCGAAGTTGCCGGGCCGGGAGCTGCCGTGCACCGACTCCAGCCGGGTGACGTCGCCGGCCTCCTCGTCGATCGCCACGATGACGTCCGGCCGTTCCGCGCGCAGCGTCGCGGTGAGCGCGGCCACCTGCTCGGTGTCGACGACGTTGCGGGCGAAGAGCACCACCGAGCCGAGACCCTCGCCGAGCCAGCGGCACACCCATGGTGGTGGGGTGGTGCCGACGAAGCCGGGTTGCAGGACGGCGGCGGCGAGCGCCGGGAGGTGCCCGTTGGTAGTGCTCACTCCGCCCCCTCGCAGTGATCGGTGTCGATCACCGGCGACGGTGCGCCCCCGTCGATCCGCTGGTTGCGCTCGCTCATGCGGCCCCCGTACCCCATCTCTCGCGCGCCCTCGGCGCACCGCCACCGGCAGGCGGTCCTGCCATGGTCACACTGAGCGATTCAATAGTCAATAAACCTTACAGTTGCCTGGCGGCCCGCTCCCCGGGGAGAGTGCGGGGATGGATCCCGTCCTGCTGGCCGACGCGACGAGCCCGGCTGACATCCCCGGCGTACGCCTGCTCGGCCTGGTGGTCGGCGCGCTGCTGCTCCTCGCCGCGATCCGGGCGATGTTCGGTCGACGCTGAGCGAGCCGTGCCGATCCGGGCCCGGCGGTCCGGGTGTGGTCCCCCGCGACCGGGGTACGGCTCTTGCCATCAGCAGGTCCGCGTGCCGAAGGGGTAAGCCATGAAGATCGGATATTTCCTGTCCAGTGAGGAGTTCACGCCAGCCGAGTTGCTGGAGCAGGCGCGCGGTGCCGAACGGGCCGGCTTCGAGGCGCTGTGGATCTCCGACCACTACCACCCCTGGGTGGACGCACAGGGCCAGAGCCCGTTCGTCTGGTCGATGATCGGCGCGCTCAGCCAGGTCTGTTCGCTGCCGGTGACCACAGCGGTGACCTGCCCGACAGTGCGGATCCACCCGGCCGTGATCGCGCAGGCGGCGGCGACCAGCGCGGTGCTGCACGGCGGGCGCTTCGTGCTCGGCGTCGGCACCGGCGAGGCTCTCAACGAGCACATCTTCGGCGACGCCTGGCCGCAGGCCGACGTCCGGCTGGAGATGCTGGAGGAGGCAGTCGAGGTGCTGCGCGCGCTGTGGGGCGGTGGCTTCGTCAACCACCACGGCAAGCACTACACAGTGGAGAACGCCCGGATCTACACGTTGCCCGACTCTCCCCCGTCGATCTACGTCTCCGGCTTCGGGCCGAAGTCCATCGACCTGGCCGCGCGGATCGGTGACGGCTACGTGAGCACGATGCCCGACGGCGAGATGGTCCGGCGCTTCCGCGAGAACGGCGGCGGCGACAAGCCGTGCCAGGCCGGCTTCAAGGCGGCGTACGCGGACAGCGAGGAGGAGGGGCTGCGCATCGCGTACGAGCGCTGGCCGAACGCGGGGGTGCCGGGTGAGCTGTCCCAGGTGCTGCCCTCGCCGCGGCACTTCGAGCAGGCTGCCGAGTTGGTCAAGCCGGAGATGCTGAAGGAGGCGTTCGTCTGCGGCAACAGCGCCGACGCCCACCTGGAGATGATCGACCAGTACGCCAAGGCCGGTTTCGACGAGGTCTACGTGGCCAACACCGGCCCGCACTACCAGGGCCTGTTCGACCTCTACCAGCGCGAGGTCCTGCCCCGCCTGCGCTGAGTCGGACATCAACGAGCCCATGATCGTCCGAATGCGTTTCGGCGGTCATGGGCTCGGGTACCTCCGGCCCTCGATGAAACTGTCCACGCACTCGATGACGTTGCGCCGCGCGGCCCGCAGCCTTTTCGGCTGGAAGGCGCTACGGCCCAACCAACTGGCCGCCATGCGCGCCGTGATGAAGCGACGCGACGCACTAGTGGTGCTGCCCACCGGCGCCGGCAAGTCGGCGATCTACCAGATCCCGGCCAGCCTGATCCCCGGCCCCACAGTGGTGATCTCCCCACTGCTGGCCCTCCAGCAGGACCAGATCGCCTCCCTCAACGAGCGGCAACGCCCGGAGCTGCGGGCGGTGCGGATCAGCTCGAACGAGTCGCCGACCCAGCAGGCCGAGGCGATCACCGAGATCCGCGAGGGCCGGGCCGAGTTCCTCTTCATCACCCCGGAACAGCTCAGCAACCCGGACCGGATGGCCGAGGTCGCCGAACTGAAGCCGGCACTGGTGGCGATCGACGAGGCGCACTGCATCTCCGCGTGGGGGCACGACTTCCGCCCCGACTACCTGGCGCTCGGGCACCTCATCGACGGCATCGGCCGACCGCCGGTGGTCGCGCTGACCGCCACCGCCTCCCCTCCGGTACGCGACGACATCATCGCCCGGCTGCGACTGCGCGAGCCGGAGGTGGTGGTCTCCGGACTGGACCGGCCGAACCTGTTCGTCGAGGTCGCGCACTGCCCCACCGAGGACTACCGGTGGCGGCGGCTGATCGCGCTGCTGAGCGACGACGAGCGGCCCGGGATCATCTACGTGCCGACCCGTCGCGCCGCCGAGGAGCTGGCCACCCGGTTGACCGACGCCGGCTACCCGGCGCAGTTCTACCACGGTGGGATGGCAGCCGGCGCACGCCACGAACTGCACGAGGCGTTCCTCGCCGACCAGGTCCCCATCATGGTGGCGACCTCGGCGTTCGGCATGGGCATCGACAAGCCCAACATCGCCTGGGTGGTGCACATGGCGCTGACCGACTCACCGGACAGCTACTTCCAGGAGATCGGCCGGGCCGGCCGCGACGGGCAACCAGCCCGGGTGCTGCTGCTCTGGCAGGCCGAGGACGTGGGCCTGCAACGGTTCTTCAGCGGCGGCCTGCCCGACGTCGACGAGCTGCGCGACCTCGCCGCGCTGCTGCGTCGCGAGCCGGCCACCAAGACCGAACTGCGCGAAACCACCGGCCTCGGGCCGCGCAAGCTGGGCCAGTACCTCTCCCTGTTGGAGCAGGTCGGGGCGGCCGAACCGCGCGCACGACAGCGCATCGGCGCGCCCCGTTACTCCCCCACCCCGACCGACGCCGCCGCGGCGGCGCTGGCGGAGGCGGAGCGCCAGCAGACCGTGACCCGGTCCCGCACCGACATGATGCGGGCCTTCGCCGAGACCCGGGCCTGCCGGGGGCAGACCCTGCTGGCCTACTTCGGCGAGCAGATGACGCAGGTCTGCGGCCACTGCGACAACTGCCACAACGGCACCAGCGTGGCCGACCAGGGCGCGGTGGGTCCGTTCCCGGTGCACAGCCAGGTGCGGCACCCGGAGTGGGGGTCCGGCATGGTGCTCTCCTACGAGGAGGACAAGATGACGGTCCTCTTCGAGGAGGTCGGGTACAAGACGTTGTCCGTGCGCGTGGTGTCCGAACAGGGCCTGCTGACCCTGGACTAGCCTGACCCGGGCGCCGCTTTCGGGCCCGGTGGATCGACCAAGCAGAGCACCGATTGACCAAGCAGAGCAGGGCGGAAGGGGCGTTGTCGTGATCGAGCAGCCGGCGTACACCGGGTTCGGTTTCTCCGACGAGGAGTGGGGGCTGCTGGTCGGCCTGCCGCAGTCGGTGCTGACCGCGGCGAGCGCCGCCGAGTCCGACGGCACCCGCCGGACCATGGCGGAGACCGCGGCCGGGCTGGAGACCATCGCCGCCGGCCGGGAGTCGGCCAGCCCGCTGGTCGCCGCCGTGGCCGGCGAGATCGTCACCCGGGTCGGTGACCCGGACACCGGCGAGGAGTTGCCGGTCATCGCGCCCGCCGACCCCGGGGCGTACATCGACGACGTGCTGCTGCGGGCCGGTGAGGCCGGCGCGTTGCTGGCCGCGCGGGTCGACGAGGGTGAGGCCGGCGCGTACAAGCACTGGCTCGTGAAGATCGCCGAGCAGGTGGTGGGCGCCGCGTCCAGCGGTGGGCTGCTGGGCATCGGCGGCGAGTCGGTCAGCGACTCCGAACGGCGTTTCCGCGACCGGCTCGCGCACGTGCTCATCGACTGACCGACGACAACGACGTGTCGGCCGGTCGGACGCCGCGCAGCGCGACCAGCGCGGTGACCGCGCCCAGCAGCATCACCGCCATGGCGGCGTACGCGGCCAGGTGCAGCCCGTCGGTGAACGCGACAGCGGCGGCGTGCCGCACCGCGTCGGCCAGCTCCGCCGGCAGTTCCTGGGCGACCGCGAGCGCACCGCCCAGGGTCTCCCGGGCCGCGGCGGCGGTGTCGGTGGGCAGCCCGGCCGGCAGGCCGTCGACGATCTCGCGGTGGTAGACCGCAGCGCCCACGCTGCCCAGGATCGCCATTCCCAGCGCACCGCCCAGCTCGCTGCTGGATTCGGTCAGCGCCGACGCGACACCGGCCTGCTCGGGCGGTGCAGCGCCGAGGACCAGCTCGGTGACGAGGGACATCACCATCACCAGGCCGGCCGCGTAGACACTGGCGCCGACGAGCAGCAGCCACAGCGGCGTCTCCGGGGTGACCCGGGTCAACACCACGAAGCCGACCAGGGCGATTCCGAACCCCGCCCCGATCAGGTACGCCCGCTCGACGCGCTGGGCGAGGGCGGCGGCGGCCGGCGCGACTCCGCCCACGGCGAGGGACGGCACGAGGCTCCAGAGCGCCGCCCGCAGCGGGCTCAGGCCGAGCACCAGTTGGAGGTGCTGGGTGGTGAAGATGGCGAAGCCGACGATGGCGAACATCGCCAGCAGGTTGACCGCGAGCGACCCGGCGAAGCCGCGACGGCGGAACAACGCGAGGTCGACCATCGGGTACGCCCGGGTCCGCTGTCGGTGCAGGAAGAGCGCCCCCACCAGCAGACCGCCGACGATGGCGAGGACCCGCACCGGGCTCAGGCCGTCGCGGGCCATCTCCTTGATGCCGTAGATCACCGGCAGCAGCGCGCCGAGCGACAGTGCCGCGCTGACCAGGTCGAACCGCCCGGTGGCCGGGTTGCGGAACTCGGGCACCAGGAGCGGGACGAGCAGAAGCAGCATCAGCATCGCCGGGATGTTGATCAGGAAGATCGAGCCCCACCAGAAGTACTCCAGCAGGATGCCGCTGAGCACCGGACCGATCGCGATGCCACCGGTGAGGGTGGCGGTCCAGATGCCGATGGCGGTGCCGCGCTGCCCGGCGTCGTGGAACATGTTGCGCACCAGTGCGAGCGTCGAGGGCATCAGGGTGGCACCACCGACGCCGAGCAGGGCCCGCGCGGCGATCAGCGTCGCGGTGCTGTCGGCGTACGCGGCCAGCAGCGACGCCGCGCCGAACGCGGTGGCGCCGATCAACAGGAGTCGGCGTCGGCCGATCCGGTCACCCAGGGCGCCCATGGTGATGAGCAGCCCGGCCAGCACGAAGCCGTAGATGTCGAAGATCCACAGCTGTTCGGTCGCGGTGGGGCGCAACTCCGCGCTGATGAACGGGACGGCGAAGTAGAGCACCGACACGTCCATCGAGACCAGGAGCAGCGGCAGCATCAGCACCGTGAGCCCGATCCACTCCCGCCGGCCCGCTCGCGGTGCCGGTGTGGTGGTGACCGTCATGACCAGTTCTCCTTCTGCGTAGGGCGTACGCTGTTATGCGTAGACCATACGCAGAACTAGGATGGCGGGGCAAGGAGGAAATGTGGCGGCGAAGACAGACGACAGCGGGCCCGAACTCCCGCCGGCCATCGAGAGCGCCTGGGGGCTGCGGGAGCGGCAACCCAAGGGCCCACGGCCGGGAATGAGCGTGCCCGCCATCGTGGACGCCGCCGTACGCGTGGCCGACGCCGACGGTCTGGCGGCCGTCTCGATGAGCCGGGTGGCCAAGGAGCTGGGCGCCGCGACCATGGCCCTCTACCGGTACGTCGGCTCGAAGGACGAGCTGCTCATGCTCATGGTGGACACCGGGTACGGCCCATCCCCCGGGCCGCCCCCACCCGAGGACGACTGGCGCGCCGGCCTCACCCGTTGGGCCTGGGCCGAGCACGAGGTACTGCGGCAACGCTCCTGGCTGCTGCACGTGCCGATCAGCGGCCCACCGATCACCCCGCAGCAGCTCGGCTGGATGGAGGACGGGCTGCGCTGCCTCGACGGCACCACGCTCGGCGAGGGCGAGAAGATGTCGGTGCTCCTGCTGATCACCGGCTACGTCCGCAACGAGGCCACCCTCACGTCGCAGATCGCCGAGGGCAGCCGGGCGGCCGGCGTCGAGCCCAGCGAGATGATGCCGGCGTACAGCCGGCTGGTGACCCGGCTCATCGACCCGGCCCGCTTCCCCGCGCTGCACCGGGTGCTGAGCGCCGGCGTGCTCACCCAGGACGACGACCCCGACGACGAGTTCGCCTTCGGCCTGGACCGGATCCTCGACGGCGTCGAGGCGCTGATCCGACGCCGGGCGGGCTGAGGGAGCCCCATGCTGCCGAGACACACCATCGACACCACGGTCCTGCCACCGGGCGAACGGTTCGGCATGTGGCTGGACCTGGTCGCACGTACCTCAGCGCCGCTGCGCATCCAGTCCGCGCACAGCGACGACTTCGCCGCCCGCGCCGACTTCACCGCTCTCGGCCCGATCCAGCTGGTGCAGTACGAGTACCCGTCGCTGGACGCCACCCGTACCCGGAAGCTGGTCCGTCAGTCCGACCCGGAGCTGTACATCCTCGCCCTCACCACCGGCGGCCTCGGCACGTCCAGCCAGGACGGTCGCCGCAGCGAGATCCTGGCCGGCGAGTTCACCTTCTACGACGCGTCCCGGCCGCACGTCGTCTGCCACCACGCGACCGAGCCCGAGCGGAACCAGGCCACCTCGATCATCACGATGATCCCGCACGCCGCGCTGCCACTGCCACCACAGCGGATGGCCGCGCTCTACGGCGGCCGGATGTCCGGCAGCGAGGGGATCGGGGCGTTGCTCGCGCAGTTCCTGCTCCAGGTGACCGGGCACCCCGAGCAGTACCACGCCGCCGACGCCAGCCGGCTCGGCGCGGTGGGGCTCGACCTGGCCACCACCATGCTCGGCCGGCACCTCGTCGCCGAGGACGCCGTGCCCACCGAGGTCCGCCGCCGGGCGCTGCTCACCCAGGTCCAGTCGTACATCCACAGTCACCTCGGCGACGCGACGCTCGGCCCGCAGGTGGTCGCCGACGCCCACCACATCTCGGTGCGGTCCCTGCACCGATTGTTCGAGGCCGAGGACGCCACTGTGGCGTCGTACATCCGGGATCTGCGGCTGGCCCGGTGCCGGCGCGACCTGACCGACCCGGCGCTGCGCAGGCAGCCCGTGCAGACCGTCGCGGCGCGGTGGGTTTTTCCGACAAGGCCCACTTCAGCCGGGCATTCCGGGCCGCGTACGGCACCACCCCGCAGGAACACCGTGACAGTGGCTCGGATTTGGCGCGGATCGTCAACCGCCAGGCGTCCACGGTCAACTCGCTGCCGGCAGACTGACACCAACGCGGCCGGCCATCGACTGGTGGGCCGCCAACGGGGGCCGTGGCGAGGCGCCCGCCGCTCGCGCGGCGGGCGGCCGCCCGGTGGCACCCCGCTGACGCCGAGGCTCCGGCTCCGTCGCGCTTCCCCCCAGAATCGCCGACGGGGCCGGTCAGGCCCCCTCCAGCAGCTTCAGGACGACCTGCTCCGCCTCCTCGCGAGGCGCCTGCGGGTCCACCGACGCCACCACCCCGTCGTGGTAGAGGTCGACCACCCGAGGGTCCACGTAGGACGCGCGAGCCACCGTCGGCGTGTTGCCCAGCAGCTCCGCCACCTCACGCATCACGGCGACCACCGCCTTCCGCCGGGCGGTCACCGAGCGGGCCGGACCGGCGGTGGCCAACTCGGTGGCCGCGAGCACCGTGGCGTGCCAGGTGCGGAAGTCCTTCGCTGTCATCTCCCCACCGCTGGCGTCGCGCAGGTAACCGTTGACCTCGTCGCTACGCACGTCGCGCCACTCCCGGCCGTCCCAGTAGCCGAACAGCCGCTCCGCCCGTCGCCGACGACGGCGCAGATTCACCAGCACCTGGCACAGCTCCGGGTCCTCGATCCGGCGTACCTGCTCGATGCCCCCCTTCGCGGGAAACACGAACACCACGCAGCCGCTCCGGGACCGGGCATGCTCGGGGCGCAGGGTGGACACCCCGTACGTCGGGTCGTCGCCGTTCGCGTACTGGTCACTGCCGACCCGGAACATCCCCATGTCCAGCAGGCGGGTCACCGTCGCCAGCACCCGGTCCCGGCCCAGTCCACGGCCGTCCAGGTCGCGCCCCACCCGTTCGCGCAGCGCCGGTAGCCGCCGGGCCACCTCCAGCATGTGGTCGAACTTCGCCTCGTCCTGCTTCTCCCGCCACCGCGGGTGGTAGATGTACTGCTTGCGCCCGGCCGCGTCGATCCCGATCGCCTGGATGTGCCCGTTCGGGTGCGGCGCGATCCACACGTCCTGCCAGGCCGGCGGGATGACCAACTCCCGCAGCCGGGCCAGGACATCCGGATCCCGCACCGGAGCCCCGGACGAGTCGACGAAGAGCCAACCCCGTCCGCGCCGACGCCGTCCGTACCCCGGTCGACCCGGGTCGCTACGCCGCAACCGCACCGGAGACCCGCACCACCCTCTCCACCTCGGCCACGGCGGCCAGCACCTCGTCAAGGCGCAGAGCCGCCATCGTCGGGTGGCTTCCTACCCCATCCCACCTGGACCAATCCGCCTCGCCGGCCCAGAGCACCCGGTGCCGTGGCCGGTCCGGTGGTGGCCCCCACAGCGCCGGCGGCACCGGCCCGAAGAGGACGACCGACGGGGTGCCGTACCCGGTGGCCAGGTGAGCGACCCCGGTGTCCCCGCTGACCACCAGCCGGGCGTCGGCCACCAGCGCGGCGAGCGCGCCCAGGTCGGTCCGGCCGGCCAGCACAGCCTCCGAGCTCAGGCCCGCCGCCTCGGCCACCCGGGCCGCCAGCGCCCGTTCGTCGGCCGAGCCGGTGAGCAGCACCCGGTGCCCCTGGTCGGTCAGTGCCCGGGCCAGCGCGGCGAACCGCTCGGCGGGCCACCGCTTGGCCGGGATCTTGCTGCCCGGGTGCAGCACCGTGACGCCGCTGGGCAGCCCCGCCGAAGGGGTCCGACGCAGGCTGAGGTCGGCGCGGTCGGCCGGGATGTCGTACCAGGACAGCAGCCGGCACCACCGGTCCACCTCGTGCTCGTCGACAGCCCAGCGCGGGCCGTCGGCGCAGCCGGCGTCCGGGCTGGCGAAGGCGAGCAGCCGACCGGGCCGGGTGGCCGCGAGCAGCCGGTGCGACTGCGGGCCGCGTCCGTGCAGGTTGACCGCGACCCGCGGGGCCGACTCCACCCGGAGAGGGCGATCCAGCCCTGCGGTGTCCACCAGCCGGTCGACGCCGCCGACCAGGTCGACCAGCGGGGCCAGCCAGCCGGGCGCGGCGAGCGCCAGCTCCCGCGACGGGTACGCGGCCCGAAGCGCCCGCAGCGCGGGCACCGCGGTCACCAGATCGCCGACGCCGAGGGCGCGCAGCACGAGGATCACGGGTACGAGGTCTCCTGCTCGGCGCAGACCACCATCTCGCGCACCGCGCAACCGGGCGGCTGGTTGAGCGCGAACATGATCGCGGCGGCGGTGTCGGCGGGCTCGTTGAGGTTCGCGTCCGGCCCCGGCTTGTACTGCGGGTCACGTTCGTCGAAGAACGCGGTGCGCATGCCACCCGGAATGAGCAGGGTGACGCCGACCTGACCGGCCAGCTCGGCGGCGAGGGCTCGGGTGAACCCCACCACGCCGAACTTCGCCGCGCAGTACGCGGTGGCGTCGCTGACCGCCTTGACGCCCAGGGTGGAGGCGACGGTGACGATGCGGCCCCGGGAGGTCAGCAGGAACGGCAGCGCGGCCCGGATCACCGCCGCGGTGGCCAGCAGGTCGACGGCGACGATCCGGTCCCAGGTCTCCCCCGGCAGGTCGGCGAGTCGGCCCGGCACGTCCGTGCCGGCGGCGGTCACCACCGCGTCCAGGCCACCGGCCTGCTCGGCGAGGTGCTGGGTGGCCACCTCGGCGGCACGCGTGTCGGCCAGGTCGCACTCGGTCCAGGACACCCCGTCGGCCGGCGGCTGCCGGTCCAGCACGAGCGGTCGGCCACCGGAGGCGGCCACCGCGGCGACCACCGCGGCGCCGAGGCCGCTGGCGCCGCCGGTGACCAGGACGGTGGGCCCGGCACCGGGCCGCGTGGCGGTCATCGGGTCCGCTCCGCGAGCGTGCGGACGATCAGGTCGGTGGTCGAACGACCGTCCAGATAGGGCACCACGACGGTGTTCCCACCCCAACGGCGCAGGACCTCCGCCTCCGGCAGTGTGGCGTTCGCGTCCCCACCGCCGGTGGCGTAGTCGCCGCCCTTGACCCACACGTCGGGGCGTACCCAGGACAGCGCCGTCTCCGGGGTCGGCTCGTCGAAGACGAGGACCGCGTCGACGCAGCTCAGCGCGGCCAGCAGTCGGGCGCGGTCGCCTTCGGACTGCACCGGCCGGTCCGGCCCCTTCAACCCGGCCACGCTGGCGTCGGAGTTCAGGCAGACGATCAGGCAGTCGCCGAGCTGCCGGGCCGCCTCCAGGGTGGCCACGTGCCCGGCGTGCAGCAGGTCGAAGCAACCGCCGGTCGCCACCACAGTGCCACCCGCGGCGCGTACCTCACCCAGGAGCGTGGCGACGGCGGCGACTCCCACCCGGTCGGCCACCGCAGCACCTCGTGGTACCGGCTGGAGGGCTCGTGGCCCCGGCGCACTCCTGGCCCGCACCGCAGGCGCCGACGGAGGCAGTGCCGTGGCCACTCCCCCACCGGCCACGTACGCGGACGCCTCGGCGACCGCCACCTGCACCGCCTCGGAGACCAGCGCGCCCTGGGCCAGCGCGAGGCTGGCCGCCGCCGCGAACCGGTCGCCGGCGCCGCAGGTGTCCCCCTCGGCGCTACCCGGCGTCGGCACCACCAGCGGCGTCGACCCGGCGTGGCAGAGCAGCGCGCCGTCGCCGCCCAGCGTCACGGCGACCGCGCCGGCCCGCCAGCGCCGCCGTAGCCCCTGGGCGCCCCGGGACGCGGTGGCCAGTCGGGAGGCGCCGGGCAGCGCGGGGACCAGCTCGCGCACCTCGGACTCGTTCGGGGTGGCCAGGTGTACGCCGGGCACGGCCGCCGGGCCGCGCGGATGCGGGTCCCACACCACCGGCGCGCGGGTGGTGGCCAACGCGTCGCGCAGCGCGGGCTGCCGGGCCACCCCCCGGCCGTAGTCGCTCACCAGCACCGCCGACGCCGCGGCGATCACCCGGAGCACCTCATCGGAGGGCTGACCCGGCTCCCCGGACGTGCCGCCCCGGTCGTGGCGCAGCAGCACCCGCCCCCGGGCCCGCAGCCGGATCTTCTCCGGCGTCGCGCCGGAGAGGGCCAGTGGGTACACCTGCACCCCGGCGGCGGCGAGCAGCGCGCTCAGTCGGGCCCCGCCGGCGTCGTCGGCGAGCGCTGTCACCAGCACCACCTCGGCGCCCTGCGCGGCGGCGAACACCGCCGCCAGCCCGGCGCCCCCCGGTCGGTCGGTGGCCACGGTCTCGTCGAGCACCGGCACCGGGGAGTCCGGGCAGAGCCGGTTCACCACACCTTCCACGTCCCGGTCGAGCAGGGTGTCCCCGAGCACCACCACCGGTCCCCTCACGCTTGCCTCCTCATCCTCACGCGTCGACCTGCTGTCCGGCTCACGCGTCGACCTGCTGTCCGGGCCCACCGTCGAGCACCACCTCGACCCCGGTGCGTACCGGCGCGGCGCTCAGCCGACCGGACGGTGCGGGCCCCCCGGGCACGGGGTGGACGACCGCCGGGTCGGCGACCGCCGCCAGCGCGGCGGGCAACTCCTGTTCGAGGTATTCGCAGAGCAGATGGCTGGTCACCAGGTGCAGCTCCTGGACGACCTGGGTGTCCGGGGACGCGACGGCCAGCACGTCGTCGCAGGCGTCGGCGAGCGGATTGGGGGCGACGCCGGTGAGCGCCCAGGTGGTCACCCCGACGTCGCGGGCCGCCTGCGCGGCGGCGACCAGGTTGGGGCTGGTTCCGCTGGTGCTCAGCAACAGCAGGATGTCGCCCGCGCGGCCGTGGGCGCGCACCTGGCGGGCGTACACGTCGGTGTAGCCGTAGTCGTTGGCGATGGCGGTGAGCGCGCTCGTCTCGGCGTGCAGCGCGATCGCGGACAGCGGCTGACGGTCGTCGTGCAGCTTGCCGACCAGCTCGGCGGTGAGGTGCTGGGCTTCGGCGGCGCTGCCACCGTTGCCGGCCACCAGCAGCCGACCCCCGGCGGCCAACCGGTGGGCCAGGTCCGCGCCCCAGCGCGCCAGCTGGCGCTCACACCGTCGGTACGGCACCAGCGCCGCCGCGAGATTCGTCAGGTGGGTGTCGAGCAGGCTGCCCGTCGGCATCAGGCCACCACCCGGGTCGGCCGGCGCACGGCGGCCACCTCGCTGTAGACCTCGACCAGCCGCTCGGCGGTGGCCGCCCACGAGTACCGCTCGCGGGCCCGCTCACGCGCCGCCGTCGCGTACGCGAAACGCCTGATCCGGTCGTCGAGCAACCCCTGGATCGCGGTCGCCAGCGCGCGCGGGTCCCGGGCCGGCACGAGGTCACCTGTCGTCCCGTCGACAACTGTGTCCCGGATGCCGCCCACGGCCGTGCCGACGACCGGCACCCCACACGCCATCGCCTCCAGCGGGGTCAACCCGAACGGCTCGTACCAGGGCGCCGCCACCAGCAGGTCCGCCGAGCGGTACCAGCGGCCCATCTCCTCCCGGGGCACCGCGCCGACCAGGTGCACCCGGTCGGCCACCCCGCACGACTCCGCGAGGGCCCGCAGCCGGCGGGCGTACGGGTCGGTCTCCAACAGCCCCTCGGGTGGGCCGCCGACGACCACGCACTCGGCGTCCGGGACCAGCGCCATCGCGCGGATCACGGTCTGGAAGCCCTTGCGCTCGACCAGCCGACCCACTGTGAGGATGCGGGCTCGTCCGGGTTCCCGGTCGGCGGCCGGCCCGAGCGGGGCGAAGGTGGCGAGGTTGACCCCGGACGGCACCACTGTCATCCGGGACCGGGGCACACCCATCCGGACCAGCTCGCCCACCTCGTCGCGGCACTGCGCGACGATCCGGTCCACCGAGCGGCCCAGCTCCCGCTCGTAGGAGACGCGTCGGGCCGGGCTGGTGTCCTGCACCCCCTGGTAGCGACGCTTCACAGTGCCCAGCGCGTGGTACGTCTGCACCACCGGCACCCCGGTCTGCCTACCGGCGGTCAGCCCGGCCAGTCCGCTCATCCAGAAGTGCGCGTGGATCACCTCGGGCACCCAGTCGCCGCCGCGCCACCGCTCGATCAGCCAGTTGCTGAACTCCCGCATGTGCGGCAGCAGCGCGTCCTTTGCCACCGGCTCGGCCGGGCCGGCCGGCACGTGCACCACGTCGTACCCGTCCGGGCTGCGGACGGTCACCGGCAGGTCGGGCGCGTCGCGGCGGGTGTAGACCCGCACGTCGTGCCCGGCGGCGGCGAGCGCTGCGGACAGCTCCGCGACGTGCGTGTTCTGGCCGCCGGCGTCCTCCCCTCCGAGGACGGCGAGCGGGCTGGCGTGCTCCGAGATCATCGCGATCCGCATACTTCCTCCTCCAGCAGCCGGTCCCAGTCAGCGAGGAAACGGTCGAGGCCGTACCTGTCGCGCGCGGCGGTTCGCGCCGCCGCTCCGGCCTGGCGCGCGGTAGCCGGTTCGGCGATGAACCGGCGGGCGGCGTCGAGCAGGGTGTCGGTCCGGGTGGCGAGCGCCCCCGCCTCCGGGGGCACCGCCATCACCGCCTCGGTGGTGGCGAGCGCGACGACCGGCATGCCGATCGACATCGCCTCGATGAGGCTGAGCCCGAGGGAGGTCCACCGGCACAGGTGCAGGTACGCCCGCCGCCGGGCCAGTTCGGTGTGCATCCGCTCCTGGGGCACGTCGTCGTGGCTGGTGAGCCGGTCGGCGGGCAGCCCGAGGTGGTCGGCCAGGCCGGCGACGCCCATGCCGAACACATCCAGCGGCGCGATCTCGGCGAACTGTGGCAGCAGGTCGGTGCCGGTGACCCGACCTCGCCGTACCGGCTCGTTGATCACCACGGCGAGCCGGTCCAACTCGCCCGTGTAGGACGCGGAGGGGGCGACGATGCCGTGGTCGACCACTGTGGTGCGCGTGGCGCCGGTGTCCCAGAAGATCTGGTTGAACCCGGTGACGTGGGCGATGAGCAGGTCGTCGCGGTCAGCCATCGGGTGGCGGGTGTTCGGCACGTCGCCCTTGGGGGTGTTGTGCTCGACGTAGATCGCGGGAAGGTCGCGGCCGGGGCGGCGACCAAGCCACTGCTCGGCCCGGTCGATCTCCTCGGGGCGTTGCAGGATGACCAGGTCGACGTCAGCGCTCGGCAACTCCTCCGGGCTGACCTCGACCGCGCTGTCCGGCCACGGGTAGGTGCGGGCCCGGCCGAGGCCGTACGGGCCGCGGTCGGGTGTGGTGGGAATCAGGTAGCGATGGCTACCGTGCACGAACGACGTGGTCCAGGAGCCGTGCACGTGCCAGAGCAGGATGTTCATCGGCCGCCACCACCGCTGACGGCGAGGGTCCGGAGCGCGTCGACCACGTCGCCCGGGTCGACGCCACTGAGGCAGGGGTGCCCGGGGACCGGGCAACTGGCCGCCCGGGTGTCCCGGCAGGGAGCGGCGGCGTCGCCGAGGCGGACGGTGGGCACCCGGTAGGGCCCCCACTGGCCGAACGGGACGGTCGGCGCGAACAGACTCACCACCGGCACACCCGCGGCGGCCGCGAGATGCGCGGGCCCGGTGTTGCCGACCACTACCGCGCTGGCGTCCGCGACGATCGCGGCCAGCCCGGCCAGGTCGGTGCGGCCGCCCAGGTCGGTGCCGCCGGCCGCGGCGACCCGGGCGGTGACCGCGCGCTCGTCCGGGCCGCCGGTGACCAGCACCCGGTGCCCGGCGTCGGCCAGCGCCCCGACGATCCGGGTGGCCACCTCGGGCGGGCAGGCCCGGCTCGACGCGGCCGACCCGGGGTGCAGCACCACGTACCCGGGATCGCCGAGGTCGGCCGGGCGCGACGGCACGGCGTCCCGGCGGAGCCGCAGGACCGGTTCGTCGCCGTCGGGCAGCCGGTGGCCGGCGGCGGCGGCCAACGAGAGGGCGCGTTCGGGTTCGGGGACGCCCACCGGCACCCGGTGCCGGATGTCCAGCAGCGCGCCCGGATAGTCGTCGCTGATCGCCGCGATCCGGTCGATCCCGGCCATCCGCAACAGCAGGGCCAGCGGCAGGGCGGACTGGTGGAACGAGGTGAACACCACCGCCTGGTCCGCGCCGACCGCGCCCAGTCGCGCGGACAGGCTCCGCATCGCGTCCGGGTCGACCGGCCCCGGCGCGGGGTCGATCCACGGCAGCGGATGCTCGATGATCTCGTCGACGCCGGGCAACAGCTTGGCGGCGGCCCGACCGCGTGGCCCGCACAGCAGCACCACCCGCTCCGCTCCGGCCGCGACGGCGCGGATCGCCGGGCCGGTGACCAGCACGTCACCCGCCGAATCCGAGCGGACCACGAGCGCCGTCCGTACCGGTTCGGTGGGCGGGTTCGAGGGCTGCACGGCCTGTTGGCGGCGCAGGATCTCCGCCACCGCCGCCGGCAGATCGGTGGCCACCCACCCGGCGGCGGCGACCTCCTCCGGCCGGGTCACCGGGGTGGGCACCAGCACCCCCGCGGCCCCGGCGGCCATGGCGGCGCCGACGTCCCGGCCGATGTCGCCCACGAGTACGCAGCGGGACGGCGTCGTGCCCAGCTCGCGGGCGGCGGCGTACACCAGACCCGGCGCCGGCTTGCGGCAGTCACAGCCGTCGGCGTCGTCGTGCGGGCAGACCAGCCACGCGTCGAAACGGCCCAGCAGTTCCTCGACGCGGGCGTGCACCGCCCGCATCTGCTCACCGGTGAAGTAACCCCGGGCCAGGCCCGACTGATTCGTGACGACCGCCAGCCGCAGCCCGGCCGCGCGCAGCCGGTCCAGCGCCGCCCGCGCGCCCGGCACCGGCCGCACCTTCTCCGGGTCGCCGTTGTACGGCACGTCCTCGATCAGGGTGCCGTCGCGGTCCAGCAGCACCGCGTCGTAGAGCACGTGTCGGGGGCTTGCGACAGACCCCGAACCGGCGCGGTCAGCAGCGGCGTACACCTGGGCTGACCTGCGCTGATACGGATCCTCCTGGTCCTGTCGCACAGCCGGCGGGTTCCCTGCGCCCCGAGGAGTAAACGTCGTCGTCGAGGCGGTGGGCCAGCGCCGCCAGCGGTGCCCCGGGTCGGCCTTACCCGCCGTTCGAGAGAAGCTAACCCGGTCAACTGTTAGCCAGTGCCGTGCTCCGGGTATGGGATCCCGGTGGCGATTGTGGAGAAAGTGATAGACGCTTCCCCGCAGCAGGTGTTCGACGTGCTCGCGGACGGATGGACGTACAGCGACTGGGTGGTCGGCACTGCGCACGTGCGGGACGTGGACGACACCTGGCCCCGGGTGGGCAGCCAACTGCACCACCGTGCCGGGCCGTGGCCGCTCTCCTTGCAGGACGCCTCGACGGTGCTGGTCTGCGAGCCGCCGCACCGGCTCGTGCTCAAGGCCGGGCTCTGGCCGGCGGGCGAGGCGATAGTGGCCTTCACCCTGGAGCCGGTGGGCGACGGCGCCACCCGGGTACGCCTCGGCGAGGACTTCGCGGCGGGCCCGCTGCGGTGGGTCCACAACAAGATCAACGATCTGGTGCTGCACCGGCGTAACCGGGAGACGCTGGCCCGCCTCTCCGACATCGCCACCCGACAGAAGGGGTCACCGTGACCCGGACCGTCGTGGTGACCGGCGCGAGCGCCGGCGTGGGCCGGGCCGTCGCCCACGCGTACGCGGCGCGCGGCGCCCGGCTGGCGCTGCTGGCTCGGGGCGAGGCGGGTCTGGCCGCCGCCGAGCGGGAGTGCCGACTGCGCGGCGCGACCGAGGTGCGGGTGTACCGGGTCGACGTGGCCGACGCGGGCGCGGTGCAGCAGGCCGCCGACGACGTGGTGCACCGCTGGGGCGGCATCGACGTGTGGATCAACAACGCGATGGCGTCGGTGTTCGCGCCGGCGTGGGAGATTCCGGCGCGTGAGTTCCGTCGGGTCACCGAGGTCACCTACCTGGGCACTGTGCACGGCACCCTCGCCGCGCTGCGGCACATGCGGGCGCACGGGCGGGGCACGATCGTGCAGGTGGGCTCGGCGTTGGCCTACCGGGGGATCCCACTCCAGTCGGCGTACTGCGCGAGCAAGCACGCCGTCCAGGGGTTCAACGACTCGCTGCGCGCCGAGCTGCTGCACGACTGCCCGGGGGTGAAGTTGTCGATGGTGCAGCTGCCGGCGGTCAACACGCCGCAGTTCTCCTGGGTCCGCACCCGGCTCCCCCGGCATCCGCAGCCGGTGCCGCCGATCTTCACTCCGGAGCTGGCCGCCCGAGCCATCGTCTGGGCCGCCGACCGCGGCACCAGGGAGCTGAACGTGGGTGGCCCGACCTGGCGGGCCCGGGTGGGCGACGCCCTGTTCCCCGGCCTGCTGGACCGGAAACTCGCGCGCGACGGCTACGACAGCCAGCAGACCGGCGAGAAGATCGATCCAGCGACCTGGCGGGACAATCTGGATCACCCCGGCGATGCGGACACGGACCGGGGCACCACCGGGGTGTTCCGCGAACAGGCGCATGACCGTTCCGCGGCGCTCTGGGTCGGCACGCACAAACCGGCGCTCTCCGGTGTCGCGCTCGCCGTCGCGGCGCTCGCCCTCAGCGCTGTCGCTCGCCGTCGGCGCTGACCAAAACAAGCCTCTGACCAGGGCTTCAACGCCCGCGCGCGGTAGCGACGAGGGTTCGCAACGCCCGGAAGGGGTGCCTCCCTCGGACCGAATCCGGGAACTAGATACCCTTTCCATGACCCTTGTCCGCAAACCGAGGATGACCGACATGATCAAGCCGGTGCAGTTGCCGTCGCCGTGGCGGGACGCACGCCTGACCGTCGTCGTGCCCACGTACAACGAGGCGGGCAACCTCCCGACGCTGGTCGAGCGACTGCTCGCGCTGCCACTGCCGGGGCTGCGCATCCTCGTCGCCGACGACAACTCCCCCGACGGCACCGGGGAGGTGGCCGACAAGCTGGCCATCGAGCACCCCGACCGGGTCGAGGTCGTGCACCGCGCCGGCAAGGAGGGCCTCGGCCGGGCGTACGTGGACGGGATGACCCGGGCGATCGAGGGCGGCGCCGAGTACGTGGCGCAGATGGACGCCGACCTCTCGCACCCGCCCGAGGCGCTGCCGGGGATGCTCGGCGCGCTGCTCTCCACCCAGGCCAGCGTGGTGATCGGTTCCCGGTACGTGCCCGGCGGCGAGCTGGACGAGAACTGGCCGCTCTACCGCCGGGCGCTCAGCGGCTGGGCCAACCTCTACGTGCACACCCTGCTGCGGGTACGCATCCGGGACCTCACCGCCGGCTTCAAGATCTGGCAGGCCGAAGCCCTGCGCGACATCGACCTGGAGCGGGTGCAGTCCAACGGCTACAGCTTCCAGGTGGAGATGCACTACCTCGCGACCAAGCTGGGGCACACCATCCTGGAGGTGCCGATCCGCTTCGAGGAGCGGCGCGACGGCGTCTCCAAGATGACCACCGCGACCAAGGTGGAGAGCGCGCTCATGCCCTTCCGTCTCCGCAGCAAACACCGCAACATCACCCGCTAACAGCGAGGTGGAGGGCCGGGCGGTTAGTCGGGGTAGATGGCGCGGTGGGCGGTGGAGATGGCTGCGGCGTAGGCGCGGCCGGTGAGCGCGCGGTCACGGGCCAGCGCGGCGCGGGCCGCGTTCGCGCCCGGTGAGCCGTGCACGCCGCCACCGGGGTGCGCCGACGCGCTGGCCACGAAGAGCCGGTCCACCGGGGTGTCCGCCCGGCCCAGGCCAGGGATCGGACGCAGGAAGAGCTGCTGGTACGCCGCGGCGGTCCCGCCGCCGAGCGTGCCACCGACCAGGCTCGGGTTGCCCTTCTCCAGGTCGGCCGGTCCGGCCACGTGTCGGCCCACGATCAGGCTTCGGAAACCCGGGGCCGCCGCCTCCAGCACGTCCTCCATCCGCTGCACGTGCCCGGCGACCTCCTCGGCCCGCCAGTTCCGCCGGAACGGCAGATGGGTGTACGACCAGAGCGACTCGGTGCCCGGCGGGGAGTGACTCGGGTCCGCCACCGACATCTGCCCGACCAGCAGGAACGGGTCGCGGGGCAGCTCGCCACGGGCCAGCTCACTGGCGTAGTGGGTGAGCCCGTTCAGGTCCGCGCCGAGGTGCACGGTGCCGGCCCCGGCCAACTGCCGGTTCGTCCAGGGCACCGGCGCGGAGAGCGCCCAGTCCACCTTCAGCGTGGAGCCGTCCCACCGGAAGTGCGCCAGGTCCTCCACGAGCCGGGACGGCAGCGCCGCCGCGCCGACCAGGTCGAGGTAGAGCGCCGGCGCCGGCACGTCGGCGAGCACGGCCCGCCGGGCCCGCCACAGCGCGCCGCCGACGGTCCGGACCCCCATCGCCCGGCCCCGGGCGGTGAGCACCCGGTCGGCCCGGGCACCGTAGATGATCGTCCCGCCGCGCCCCTGTAGCCGATCCACCAGCGCGTTGGTGATCTGCTGCGCGCCGCCGTCGGGCACCGGCCAGCCGACCTGCTGGCCGAGCATGGCCAGCAGCCAGCCGTACACCCCGGAGCCGGCCTCCTCCGGGGAGAGGTCGGTGTGCAGGGCGCAGCCGGCCAGCAGGGCCGGCCCGCCGGGACCGTCGAAGAGTTCGTCGCCAAGTTTGCGGACCGGTACCACGAGCCGGCGCGCGAGTCGCAGCGCACCGGCGACGCGCAACCGACGCAGCAGGCCCAGCCCACCGCGCACCGGCGGGAACGGCGAGGTGATCGCCTCCAGCATCGGCTCGGCCACGTCGAGCCAGTCGGTGTACGCGTTGAGCCAGCGCTTACCGTCGCCGGGGGCGAACTGCTCCAGCGAGGCGGCCGTGACGTCCGGATCCCGATTGATCACCGCGGCTCGACCGTCCGGCAGCAGGTGCGCCAGCACGTCCGGCGAGTGCCGCCAGGACAGCCCGTGTCGGCCCAGGTCCAGGCCGCCCAGCACCGGTGAGGCGTACCCGAGGGGGTAGAACGAGCTGTAGAGGTCGCTCAGGTAGCCGGGCGCGGTGACCTCGGCGGAGCGGACGGCGCCGCCGGGCACCGCTGTCGCCTCCAGCACCACCACGTCCCAGCCGGCGTCGGCCAGCAGGTTGGCCGCCACCAGGCCGTTGTGCCCGGCGCCGACGACGACGGCGTCCGCGCTCTGCGCGGTGGTGGTTGTCATCGGATCCGCCTACCCGGCGCGCAACCGGGCGAAACGCGTTTGCCTCGTCGAGGCCGGGGCATCCAACGCCGCATGTACACGGTTGCGCAGCTGGTGGGCGGGGTGTGGGGTGCGGGCGGCGACGGCGGCGAACTGGTCGTGCGTGATCCGGCGGACGACGCGCCGGTGAGCACGGTGCCGGTGGCCACTGCCGACGAGGTGGGCAAGGCGACCCAGGCGGCCCGCAACGCGGCGTCCCAGTGGGCGGCGACCGCGCCGGCGGAACGGGCGGCGGCGCTGCACCGGGCCGCGGACGCGGTGGAGGCGGTCGTCGAGGAGTTGGCGGCGGCGGTCACCGCGGAGATGGGCAAGCCGTTGGCGGACGCGCGCGGCGGCGTCGAGGCGGGAATCGGCACCCTGCGACAGTATGCGGAACTGGCGCCGCTGCGCGGCGGGCGCACGCTGAACGGCGAGACCGACGCGCTGGACTTCCTGACCCCGCAGCCTCGCGGGGTGGTCGCGGCGATCACCCCCTGGAACGACCCGGTGGCGGTCTCCTGTGGACTGCTCGGCGCCGCCCTGGTGACCGGGAACGTGGTGCTCTACAAGCCGAGCGAACGGACACCGGCGACGGGTTGGCTGCTGGCCCGGGCACTGGACCAGGCGCTGCCGGCCGGGGTGTTGTCGCTGCTCACCGGCGGCCCGGAGGTGGGTGCGGCGCTGGCGGCGCAGGACGTCGACGTGGTGGCCCACGTGGGTTCCACAGCGACCGGGCGGGCGATCGCCGCCGCGGCGGCCCGGACCGGCGCGAAGGTGCTCCTCGAGAACGGCGGCAGTGACCCGTTGATCGTGGACGCGGGCGTGGACCCGGAGTGGGCGGCGGAGCAGGCCGCGCTGGGCGCGTTCGCCAACGCCGGGCAGATCTGCGTGGCGGTGGAGCGGCTCTACGTGCACCGGGAGGTGGCCGACGACTTCGTGGCAGCGCTGGTGAGGCGCGCCGGAGCGCTGCGGATCGGGCCGGGTCGGGACTCGGGCACCGAGCTGGGCCCGCTGGTCGACCGGCGGCACCGGGACCACGTGCACGGGCAGGTGGCGGCCGCGGTGGCGGACGGCGCGCGGATTCGGGTGGGCGGCGAGGTGCCGGACGGGCCGGGGGCGTTCTACCCGGCCACCGTTGTCACCGACTGCCGCCACGACATGCCGCTGGTGCGGGAGGAGACCTTCGGGCCGGTCGCCCCGGTGGTGGTCGTCGACTCGTTCGACGAGGCGCTGCGCTGCGCTGCGGACTCCCCGTACGGGCTGGCCGCCACGGTGTTGACCTCGTCGATGAGTCACGCGCAGCGGGCGTGGCGGGAGCTGCCGGTAGGCACGGTCAAGGTCAACGCGGTGTTCGGGGGGGCGCCGGGGGGTGCCGCGCATCCGCGCCGGGGCAGCGGGCAGGGCTTCGGGTACGGCCCGGAGTTGCTGGACGAGTTCACCGCCACGAAGGCGGTGCACATCGAGGCGCCGGGAGGCGGGCATTGGTGAACGGCGCGGGCGGACGCAGGGGTGGCGCGCCCGCCCGTACCGCGTCGGTTGTGCTCCGGTGCGGCAGCGGTCAGTCGCCGCGGGCCTTGCGGGTGGCGCGGTCGTTGGCCTTCTCGATGGCCGTGACCAGCTCCGGTTTGGTCATGCTGGACCGCCCGGGCACGTCGAGTTTGCGGGCCACCGACATCAGGTGGTCCTTTGTGGCGTTGGCGTCCACGCCACCAGCGGTGGGAGCCCGTCGCTCCGGCCCGCCACCGGCGGCCTGCTGGTCGCTGGGGCCCTTGCGGCCCTTCGGCTCCCAGTGGTCGCCCACCTTCTCGAACTGATGTTTCACGGCGGCGAAGGCGGTACGGTGCGACCGCTCCCCCTCGCCGTAGGTCTCGACTGCCGAGTCGTGCGTCTTCTCCCAGGTGCGCTGCGCCTTCTCCGGGGAGCGTCGCAGCGTGCTGGGCAGGTCTTCGCGCCCGGGCATCTCGTCCTCCTCCGTGTCGACACTGTCACTGTGTCGGTTCCCCGGTGACCGGGCGGCAAACCATAGCGACGCCGGCCAGGCAGCGGGTGGGTTTGTCGATTTCACCATCCGGGTACCGCCGGGCCAGGCCAGACCGGACGACCGGTCATCCGGTGGCCGGGGCGCAGGGAGCGGGCATGACGACCACGGAGCCCGGTACGACGCTCGACGGCACACCGGGCACCCGGGTGCCCCGACGGATGCGGCAGTTGAGCTGGCGGACCTGGCGCGGGGTGCTGGTCCGCAGCGTGCAGAACTTCGTCAACGACAACTGCGCCGACTGGGCTGCCGCGCTGACCTACTACGGGGTGCTGGCGCTCTTTCCGTCCGCCATCGTGGTGGTGGCGCTGGTCGGTCTGGTCTCCGACGGGGAGCGGACCCTCGACACGGTGGTCGACCTGGCCAACCAGGTGGGCGCCGGTTCGGTGCTGACGAACGACGAGGGCGGCGTGGTCGGGGTGATCCGGACCGTGGTGCTCGACCAGAGCAACCCCAAGCTGCTGCTGAGCTTCGGCCTGCTCGGCGCGCTGTGGTCCGCGTCGGGTTTCATCGGCGCGTTCACCCGCGCCTCCAATGCCGTCTACGGGGTGACCGAGGGCCGACCGGTGTGGAAGCTTCGGCCGCTACAGATCTGCCTGGCGGCGGTCACCCTGGTGCTGCTCGCGGTGGTCGCCCTCGGCCTGATCGTCAGTGGGCCGGTCACCGATGCGGTCGGCGACCTGATCAACGCCGGCGGCCTGGCCCGCACGACGTGGAGCGTGGCGAAGTGGCCGGTCCTCGCCATGATCATGATGGTGCTGCTGTCCCTGCTGTTCTGGATCGCGCCGAACGTGCGCCAGCCCCGGTTCCGCTGGCTCACGCCGGGCGGCGCGGTGGCCCTGATCTCCTGGGCGGCGGCCTCCTTCGGCTTCGGCCTCTACGTGGCCAACTTCGGCTCGTACAACACCACCTACGGCAGCCTCGGGGCGGCCATCGCGTTCCTGGTCTGGCTCTACCTGTCCAACTCGGCGCTGATGCTGGGTGTGCAGATCAACTCCGAGGTGCAACGCGGGCGGCAGTTGCAGGCCGGCGACCCGGACCCGGACGAGCCGGTGCTACCGCCCCGCAAGCCCGCCGACGAGTGAGCCCCGTTCGGCCGCGGTGTCCGGTTCGCCGCCGGGCCGAGGGCCGGTTCGTGGCCCGGTGCCGGTTTATCGGGTGGGGTGCCGGGTAGCGCAGAAGGCATGGAGCGTGGCAACAGCAAGCACGGACCGAGGATCGACGAACAGATGAGTCAGGAGGTCAGCGGTCTCGTACAGGGGCCGGGGACCGGTGGCTCTCGGGTCGACGAGTCGCGGGTGCCGGAACCGGCTGGCGAGGACCAGCCGGAGACGACCACCGCCCCGGCCGGCGACCTGCGCACCGGCACCCCGCAGGGCATGAGCTCTACGGACGTCGAGCAGCGCAGCCGGCTCGGCCGGTTCATCTCGATGAGCGCGCTGCCGGGTGACCGTCTGGTGCTCATTGCCAGCGCCCGTGAGAACGAGGCGCCGGACGACATCGTGGCGGCGCTGGAACGGCTGCCCGAGGGCACCGTCTACCAGACGGTCTCCGAGGTGTGGGCGGCGCTGGGCAACAAGAACGAGACAACTCGCTGGTGACCAGGATCGCCCCCGATCCGGCAATCCACCGGCGGCTGAAGGAGGTTCCCCGATGAGTGGCGTTACCGAACATGTGGACGTGTCCGTACCCGTACGCACCGCGTACGACCAGTGGACGCAGTTCGAGGAGTTCCCCGAGTTCATGGAGGGTGTGCAGGAGGTCCGGCAGCTCTCCGACACGATGACGCACTGGACGGTGGACATCGCCGGGGTGAAGCGCGAGTTCGACGCCGAGATCACCGAACAGCTCCCCGACGAGCGGGTCGCCTGGCGCTCGACCGGCGGCACCCAGCAAGCCGGCGTGGTGACCTTCCACCGGCTCGACGAGGACAAGACCCGGGTCACCCTGCAGCTCGAGTTCGAGCCGCACGGCGTGGTCGAGCAGGCCGGCGACAAGCTCGGCATCGTCGACCGACGGGCCAAGGGCGACCTGGAGCGGTTCAAGACCTACATCGAGCGGCGTGGTCAGGAGACCGGCGCCTGGCGCGGGCAGGTGGACCGTCCGCAGCCGTGACAGTGCGCAGTGACCTGCGATGGCCGCCGGAATCCCGGCGGCCATCGCCGTATCCGAGCCCGTTTGCGATCATCACGCCCGGGTACGGCTGAAGGTATGACCGACGACAACATCAGGGTGTGGCGGGACGAGGAGCGGCTTCCGTTGGAGGAGTTGGAGCGCGCGGTGTCGGGCTCCAGCCTCGACGGGCAGGCCGACGACGTGACGGGTAACGACGCCGGCGAGGAGGCCGCGTTCGGGCACGGACCGGCCGCGTCGGACCGAGACGGTGCGGTCCGGGGCAACAGCCGGGAGGACACCGACCCGCAGCGCGCCTACCGCCCGTCCACCACCGGCCGTACCGGGCCCGACGTCTGAGGATCGCTTCCGGGCTGGGCGGGCACCGCCGGCACGGGAGGTCCGGCAGCCGGCCGGCGCGCGCCCCACTCGTAGAGCGCGATCAGCGCCAGCGCGAGCACCAGCAGGGCCGAGCCCAGCACCTGCACCGACGTGTTGCCGATCAGCACGCCCAGCCCGGCCGGGACGAGCGCCGCGCCGACCCCTGCGGCACCGATCTGGAGGCCGATGGCGCGGTCCGCGTGCGCCGCGCCGACCCGGTCGGCGGTGGTGAGGGTGAGCAGCGGAAAAACCGGTGCGGCGGCGAACCCGACAACGACCAGGCCGAGCACCGCCAGGACGGCCGGCCCGGGAACGGCGATCAGGGCCGCGCCGACGGCAATTCCGGCCAGGCTCGCGCGCAACACCAACCCCGCTCCCAGGCGCTCGGCCACCAGACCCTGCACGACCCGACCGACGAACAGACTGCCCCAGTACGCGGAGACGCAGCCGCCGGCCAACGCCGCACTGAGCCCGCGCCCCTCGGTCAGCAGCAGGAACGCCCACAGCCCGGCGGACACCTCGATCGCCACGTACAGCACGAAGGCGAGCGTCCCCGACCAGACCGCCGGCAGCCGCAGCGTGTCCCGAACCGGAACCTGGACTGTCGACGCCGGCCCGGAATCCGTGGCGGCGGGCACGCCCTGGACAGCCGCACCCGCCTCGGTGCCGGCCGGCGCGGCACGGCGCCAGGCCCGAACGGTGAGCGCGAACGCGGCGGCGAGGACGAGTTGAGCGGCGGCCACGATGCCGTACCCCCAGCGCCAGGCGAGCCCGGCGCTCAGCACCGCGGTCATGATCAGCGGACCGATGGCCACGCCGAGGCCGAAGAAGGCGTGCAACCAGTTCATGTGGCGGGGCCCGAAGGCCCCGGCGGCGTACGCGTTGAGCCCGGAGTCGACAGCGCCGGAGCCGAGCCCGAGCAGCAGCGCACAGCCCACCAGCACCGCCAGCACGGGGCTCACCGAGTAACCGGTCAGGGCCAGGCTGGCCAGCAGGGTGCTGCCGGCGAGCAGGGCGCCCACGCCGACCCGGGCCAGCGTGAAGCCGGCCAGCACGCTGGAGGTGAGATAGCCGACGGTGCCGGCGGTGAGCACCCACCCGACGGCCTCGGTCGGTACGTCGAAGTCGCCCCGGATCGAAGGCCAGCTGACGCCGAGCAGGCCGTCGGGCAGGCCGAGACTGACGAACGCGAGGTAGGACAGCAGGAGCAGTGCGGCGCGGGGACGCGCGGGCGCGGTGGACACGAGACACCATCCTGCCGCAGGGGCACCCTAGCGCCGTCGGCACCCGATCGCTCGCGGCGTGAAGAAGTCGTGTCCGTACGGTCGAGAAAACGGACAGCTCATCCAGAATCGGCCGATCGGTGGACGGCAAGCCGGCCGGTTCGCGTAAGAATTTCGGGATGCATCAAGGCTCCGGAATCCTCTCCACGCGTCAGCGCAAACTCGCCTGGCTCGGCTTCCTGCTCGCCGCGCTTCAGGCACCCGTGTCCGCCTGGCTCGTCGCCGACGAGTCGTGGCTGTTCAGCCTGTGCGTCGCGTTGATGGTGGCCACCGTGATCATCGCTGACGACGCGGCACGGCGTCGCCCGGCCGACGCGACAAGCGACTAGCCTCCGCCGCCCGGCCGGGCCTCGTGGCCCGGCCGGCCCCGGCTCCGGCGGCGTTCCTTCATCTCGGCCTCGTAGAGGTGGCGCCGCCCACCCACCAACTCGTCGCGGGCCTGCTGGTCCAACTCCCGGAACAGCGCGTGGTAGCCGTCGTCGAAGTCCTCGACGATCTGAAACGTCCACCGTCCGGCGATGACGTTGCGACCGCGCAGCTCCGTGGCGATCCGGTCGGCGAGGTGCGGATGCCCGGCGGCGCGAAACTGCTCCACCGCGTCGTCGAGCATCAGGTCGGCGTGGCCGATCAACTGGTGCATCGAGTAGAGGTGCCCCCGGGCCCGCTCCACACACTCCAGCGCCTCGCTGAGCTTGCCGAGCGCGGCGACCGTCGCGTCGCTGACGCCGTCCGGCCGCCGGTGCCGCTCGTCGGGTCCGTCCGCCTGCTGTCCCATCCATGCCTCCGTGCCGGGTGCCGTCATTCCTGGGTGTTCTCCTGCTGCCCAGTCTGTGCCGGATCAATCCCCCGGGTCAGCGGCGACCGCCCCAGTGGCGCAGCCGACATCCGCCGAGCGGACGAGGTCGACACGGTCACCGGTCGGTTAGCCTCGGTCACCATGCGTGTGCCGTTCAACCGGGTCGCCTCCCGTACCGCCGTCGACTCGGCGCGGTCCACCCTGGCCGCCCTCACCGTCTCCGTGGGCACTGTCGGGCTCGCCGCCGCCGCCGCGCGACCCGGGCTGCTGGCCCTCGTCGACCAGCACGCGGCGGCCGTCCGGGACAGCCTCGACGGGGACCGCACGCCGCTGAGCGCCGCGGCGCTCGCCGGCTACGCCGAGGGGGTGCGCGCCGCCGCCCTGGAGCACGGGTGGACGCCGCCCGGCGGGCCGGTGGACTGGAGCCACCCGGAGTGGCTGCTCACCCGGCTGGTAGCGGTCTGCGCGCTGGCTCGCGCACTCGACCGGCACTGACACGCGAGGGGAGGGCACCCCGCGTCGTACGCGGAACACCCTCCCACCCGTCGTGCCGTTCCGCCCGCTACGAGCGGTACTGCTGGGGTTCGTCCACCCGAGGCATGGCCTGGGTGCGGTCACCCCCGCGGTCGGCCATCTGCCGCTCCACGTCGCTACGCCCGGCCGACGCGGCCTGACGTTGCTGCTGCACCGCCCGGGCCTCCTGGGCCGCCCGCTGCAGCCAGCCGTCCCAGCGGTTCTGCATCGGCTTCACGAGACCACCGCCGACGCCGACGATCAGGATGCCGGCCACCGTGGCGAGCACCGCGATCAGCACCGGAGTGGTCACCGTGGTGGCGATACCCACCTGGTTCAGGGCGGCGATCACACCGAGCGCGATGATGAAGATCGCCGTCAGGTCGGCCAGGACCTTGCCGTACGAGAGCCCTCCCAGCGCCCCGGTGACCAGATCCCGGACAGCGTTGGCGATCGCGGCCGCCACCACCACGATGACGATCGCGATGAACGCACGCGGCAGCCAGGCCACCACGCCGCTGATCAGGTCACTGATCGCGTTGGGCCCCCAGACTCCGAAGGCGAACTGCAGCGTGAACAGCAGTACGGCGTAGTACGCCAGTCTGGCCAGAATGTCGCTGGCGTCGTACTTCGTTCTCTCCAGGGCCCGTTTGATGCCACCGCGTTCGACCGCCTGGTCGAAACGCACCCGTTCCAGCACCGTATCCACGATCTTGAGGACGGCTCTGGCGATGAGCCAGCCGACCACGAGGATGACGATGAAGGCCACTGCCTTCGGGATGAAGAGCAGCACCGACCTCCAGGTGTCGGCGATGGCATCGCCGATGTCGGCCTGCCGGACCGCGAGGGTTTTCAGCATGATGTCCCTCCTGTCGCATGGACTGCGCCGGGCGCATACCCGGCAACCGGTCCGGCACTCCGCGCAGCGCGCGGCGTTTTTCCCGACAGACCTCCGGACAGGGGCCCTGAACTGCCCGAACGGCCACCGCGACGGACTCGGCGACGGCCCGCCGCCGTGGTCGGATGTCTTTTCCGGTCGGCCGACTAGGCTGCGAACATGCCAGGAACGGTCGGGCGGGTCCCCACGCCAGCAACTCCGGGCCCGGGCGCACCCACCGGGTCCGGCCCGGCCGTCGGCGTGCTCGCCCACGACTGGGCCAACACCCCGCTGGGCCCGGCCGACGACTGGGACGTCGCCCTCCAAGCCGTGGTGGAGTTGGTCCTCGCCTCGCCGATGCCGATGGCCCTGGCGTACGGCGACGATCTCGTCCTGCTCTACAACGCCGGCTATGCCGAGCTGCTGGGCACCAAGCACCCCAGCGCCCTCGGCCGCCCGGCCGCCGAGGTGTTCGCGGAGATCTGGGCGCTGCCCGGCGTCGGTGCGGTGATCGAGCGCTGCTACCGGCAGGGCGAGCCCTTCCTGGAGAAGGAGTCCACCCTGCCGCTGGTCCGTGGGCACTCCGCGACGGTGGAGCAGGCGGTCTTCACCCGGGGCTACTCACCGGTGCGCGACAGCGCCGGGCAGATCGTCGGCGTGCTGACGGTCGCGGCCGAGACCACCCACGTCACCGAGCAGTTGCAGAGCCTCAGCGAGGTGGCCGCGGCGCTCGCCGGCACCCTCACCCTCGACGACGTCGCCCGGGTGGCGCTGCGGTACGCGATCACCACGTTCGACCCCGACCAGGCCTCGTTCGCCGTCGACGAGGGCGGCGGCGGCTGGCGCATGGTGCGTCGGGTCCGTGGCGAGTTGTTGGACGAGGCCGACGAGCGGCTTCCCCCGCTCTGGCGGCGCGCGCCGGCGGACTGGTCGGCCCCGGTGGTGCAGGCGGCCCGCTCCGGCGCCCCGTCGTTCACCCGCGACGGGCAGCCGCTGCGGGACACCGCCGTGGACCGCCACGACCAGAAGGTCCGCGCGATGGCGGCCCTGCCGCTGGGCACCTCGGTGGTCCGCGGCGGGCTGGCGGTCGGCTACCAGGTTCCGCACACCTGGTCTCCCGCCGAGCGGGCGTTGCTGGCCGCCTCGGCCGAGCTGATCGGCCAGGCCGCCGAGCGGGCCCGCCGGTTCGAGACCCAGCACGGCACTGCCCAACTGCTGCAACGCAGCATGTTGCCGGAGCACCTGCCGGATCTGCCCCGGTTGCGGATCGCGGCCCGCTACGACCCGGGCGTGGACGGCAACGCGGCCGGCGGTGACTTCTACGACGCGTTTCTGCTGCCCAACGGCTCGCTCGGCGTGGTGCTGGGCGACGTCGCCGGGCACGATGTTCAGGCCGCCGCGCGGATGGGGCAGGTCCGGGCCGCGCTGCGCGCTCTGGCCCTGGCCGACCCGACGCCCGCCGCGGTCCTGGGCGGCCTGGACCGGCTGGTGACCAGCCTCGGCGTGGAGGCTGGCACCCACGAGCTGTTCGTCACAGTGGCGTTCGGGGTGATCGACGCGGAGCGGCGGGAGCTGACCCTGTCCAGCGCCGGTCACCCCGCGCCGTTGATCCGCCGCGGCGACCCGGATGGTCGGTTCCACGCCGAGTACGTCGACGTCCCGGCCGGGCCGCCGCTGGGGCTGGGCGGCCGGCCGGGCACCACGACCGTCCCGTTCCGCCCCGGTGACACCCTGCTGCTGTTCAGCGACGGGGTGGTGGAGCGCCGCCGGCAGAGCCTGAGCGCCGGCCTGGCCACCCTGAGCGACGCCATTGCCAAGGCCGGCAGCGGCGACCCCCGCGCGCTCTGCGCGGTGGCCACCGCGGCGGTCCCGGGTGGCACGGAGGACGACGTGGCCGTGCTGGCGGTCGAGCACGCGCTCAAACCGAGTCGTTCGGCGAGCATGGAGGTGCCCGCCGAGCCGACCGCGCCAAGCCGGGTCCGGCACTGGCTGACCGGCCAGCTCACCGAATGGCAGGTGCCCGAGTCGGTGATCGGGGCGGCGGTGCTCTGCACCAGCGAGCTGACCACCAACGCGTTGCTGCACGCCGGCACGGCCGCCCGGGTGGAGATCGACCTCAGCGCCGAGCGGCTGCTCGTCTCGGTGGCGGATTCCGGCACCCGGGGCACCGTGACCCGGGCCCGTACCGACACGTTGAGCAGTCGCGGGCGCGGCCTCGGCCTGATCGAGGAGCTCAGCGACGCCTGGGGCACCGACCCGTCGGTCCGGGGCTCCACGGTCTGGTTCGAGATCCTCACGCCGCCGGCCGCGCATCCCTGAGCCGCCCGAGGGTAGGAGGACGCCCATGGCTACCGACCGGCCCGCCGGGGTCCTCTTCGATGTCGACGGCACCCTGGTCGACACCACCTACCTGCACACGGTGAGCTGGTGGGAGGCATTACGCCAGACCGATCAGCCGGTGCCGATGGCGGTGGTGCACCGTTCGATCGGGATGGGGTCGGACAAGCTCCTGGATCATCTCCTCGGCCCGGAGCGGGACCGCGACGCCGACTCGAAGCTGCGCGACGCGCACGACACCCTCTACGCCGAGTACTGGGAACGGCTCACGCCGCTACCCCGGGCGGCCGACCTGTTGCGGGCCTGCGCCGAGCGGGGGTTGCGGGTCGTGCTGGCCACCTCCGCCTCGGAACCCGAGGTGGGCGCGCTTCGTCGGGCGCTGGCCGCCGACGACGTGATCGACACGGTCACCTCCTCCGCGGACGCCCAGCAGAGCAAGCCGGCACCGGACATCCTGGTCGCCGCGTTGGAGCAGTCCGGGTTGACCGCCGAGCGGGTGGTCTTCGTCGGCGACTCGGTGTGGGACGTCGCCGCGGCCGGGAAGTTGAACATCCCGTGTGTGGGCCTGACCTGCGGTGGCACCAGCCGCGGCGAGCTCGCCGGCGCGGGTGCCGTGGCGGTGTACGACGACCCGGCCGCGCTGTTGCACGAGTTGGCGGATTCGCCGCTCACCCGGCCCCGCTGAGGATCACTCGGGTCCACCGGCACGGATGCGCATAGCCGGAGCCCTTGCGGGGCAAGGACTGTCACCACCTGCCCGCACCTCGCGGGTGCGGGCAGAAGGGTGGTGCCGTGGAGCCGGTAGATGTGGCGTTCGCGCTGGTGGGCCTGGGCGCGCTGCTCGCGGGCATCCTGCCGCGGGTGCTGGAGCGGCGCCCGCTGTCCATGCCGATCGCCTTCCTCGCCCTCGGCATGCTGGTGTTCCTGCTGCCGGTCGGGCTGCCGTCACCGGACCCCCTGGCCCACCCGGAGCTGACCACCCACCTCACCGAGATCGGGGTGATCGTCGCGCTGATGGGTGCCGGGCTGAAGATCGACCGACCGTTGAGTTGGCGGCGGTGGTCGTCCACCTGGCGGCTGCTGGCGATCGCTATGCCCCTGTGCATCGCGGCGGTGGCCCTGCTCGGCTGGTGGTGGGCGGGGCTGGTGCCGGCCGCCGCGCTGTTGTTGGGCGCCGCGCTCGCGCCCACCGACCCGGTACTCGCCGCCGACGTGCAGGTCGGCGAGCCCACCGACGTGGAGGATTCCGAGGACGAGGTCCGCTTCGCGTTGACCTCCGAGGCCGGCCTGAACGACGGGCTGGCGTTCCCGTTCGTCTACGCGGCCATCGCGATCGCCTCGACCAGCCTCGCGCCGAGCGACTGGATGGCCGAGTGGTTCACGGTGGACGTGCTCTGGAAGATCAGCGTCGGCGTCGGCGGTGGCCTGCTCATCGGATGGCTGCTCGGCAAGCTGTTCTTCCGCGCTCCCAGCGAGCTGCGGCTGGCCCGGCACGCCGAGGGCTTCCTGGCACTGGCCGCCACGTTCCTGGCGTACGGGCTGGTGGAGGTGGTCGGCGGGTACGGCTTCCTGGCGGTGTTCGTGGCCGCCCGCGCCATTCGGGCCGCCGAACGGACCCACGAGTTCCACTCGGTGCTGCACGACTTCGCCGAGCAGGTCGAACGGCTGCTCACCCTGGTGCTGTTGCTGCTGCTCGGCGGCGCGATCGTGGGTGGTCTGCTGGGCCCGCTGACCTGGCCGGCGGCCGCCGTCGGGCTGGCGCTGGTGTTCCTGGTACGGCCGCTGATCGGCTGGTTGTCGTTGCGCGGCGCTCCCGGACGCCCGGCCGAGCACTGGGTCATCTCGTTGTTCGGCATCCGCGGCGTCGGCTCGTTCTACTACCTCGCGTACGCCACCACCAAGGCCGACTTTCCGCAGGCCGAGCTGCTCTGGGCGACCGTCGGGCTGGTGGTGCTCGTCTCCGTTGTGGTGCACGGCATCACGGCGACCCCGGTCATGCAGTTGCTGGACCGGGAGGGAGAGCGGACCTCCGACCCGGCCGAGCGGGACGCCGACGCTCGGCCCGTCGCGGCAGCCGGGCACGCCTGAGCGGATGGCTCAGGCCAGCCGGGCGGCCAGCGCACGGCCCAGGTCCCGGCCGGAGCGCCAGGCGCTCTGCACCCGGGGCTTGCCGAACGCGTCGCCGGCCAGCCCGATCCCGTCGGCGTCGAGGTGGTGGGTCGCGCCGCCGGCGTCGCTGGTCGGCTTCGCGTACGTCCAGCGGTGCACGTGCACGTCGACGGCCTGCTCGGGAAGCCCGAGCAGGTCCCGGACGGCCTGTTCGATCGCCGGGCCGGCCCCGGTGGGTTGGGCCAGGTGCCCGGCCGCGAACTCCGGCACGGTGTGCGCGACCAGCACCGGCGCGCCGTCACCGCGCCGGTCGCCGTCGTCGCAGACGAGGTTGAGGACCGGGTGCTCGTTGACGAACGCGCCCCGAAAGTCCGGCCAGCGCCGGGTCGGGAAGCGCAGTACCGCGGCCAGCGACGGCGACCAGCGTTGCGCCTGCACGACCCGGGTGGCGTCGGTCAGGGCCGGGTCGAGCAGAAGGGCGGCCTGCGGACCCGGCATGGCCAGGGCGACCGCCGCACACGGCTGCCCGTCGACGACCGGGCCGGGTTCCACTGTGAGCACCAGCCGGTCGACTGTCACCGGCACCTCGTCGGCCAGGTGCTCGACCAACGAGCGCAGCCCACGGGGGGCGGCGAAGCGCATCGGCCCGGGCACCTCGTGGTTCCCACTCCGGTCGTACGCCTGGAAGGTGTCTGTCCATTCGCGGACCAGCCCGGCGGCGCGCCACTGCTCGACCAGCGCGGCGAAGTCCGGGTCGGTGGCGGTGAAGTAGGCGGCGCCGATGTCCGCGGGCCGGCCCTGGAAGCGTTTGCTGGCCATCCGGCCACCGCGGACGTGCCCCCGCTCCCGGACCTGCACCGGCACCCCGGCCCGGGTCAACTCGACAGCACAGGCCACCCCGGCGATGCCCGCCCCGACCACCACCACGCTCGACCGGTCCTCCGTCATCCGATGATCGTAGGTGGCGGCGTTCGGGCATGAACCACCGACGATCGGGGTACTGGCACACCTGTTCGAAAGAAAGGGTGATGATGATGACGGACCGCCGCACCGAGCAGGCCGACCAGAATGCCGCGATCAAGGACCCGGACGAGTGGGTCACCGGGGACGAGCCGCCGACGGCGGCGCAGGAGTCCTACCTGAACACGCTGGCCCGGGAGGCCCACACCGACCTCCCGGACGACCTGACCAAGGCCGAGGCGTCCAAGCGCATCGACGAACTCCAGGCCGAAACGGGCCGAGGCCAGTAGCCCCAACCCCCTCCGCGCGATCTTGCACTTTCTGTCGCGACAAAAGAACACACAAGGCGCAAATCAACGACAGCAAGTGCAAGATCGCGGGTGAAGGGGGCGGGGCAGGGCGGGTGGGGTGGGGCGTCAGGAGCGGGGCAGGTGGTGTAGGTGGACCTTGGTGAGGGCGCCGGCGTGCACCTCGGCGGTGAGGTAGGTGGCGTGGGGTTGGGAGCGGCGGTCGGTGGGTGAGCCGGGGTTGAGCAGGCGCAGCCCAGAGGGCGCCTCGGTGTCCCAGGGGATGTGCGAATGCCCGAACACCAGCAGGTCGACGTCGGGAAAGCGGGCCGCGCACCGCTTCTCACGGCCGGTCCGTTGACCGGTCTCGTGCACCACCGCCATCCGCAGGCCGTCGAGCTCGACCCGGGCCACCTCCGGCAGCCGGGCACGCAGCGCCGGGCCGTCGTTGTTGCCGTACACCCCGATCAGTCGGCGTGACCGCGCGGTCATGGCGTCGAGCAGGGCCTCGTCCACCCAGTCGCCGGCGTGCACCACCACGTCGGCCGCCTCGATGGCCGCCCAGAGGGGCCCGGGTAGGTCCCGGGCCCGCTTCGGTACGTGGGTGTCCGCCGTGAGCACCAGCCGCATCCCGACATCCTCCCCCAACCTCACGATCACTTGATGCTGAGTAGCTGTTGGAGCCTTCCCACAACTCCTCAGCATCAAGTGATCAAGGAGCAACGTGCCGCGGCATCTCCGAGCCGGTCAGGGGGCGGTCACGGCAGGGTCCAGCGTTGCGCCCCGGTGCCGTTGCAGGTCCAGATCCGCAGTTGCCGACCGTCGGTGAGGTCCGAGTTGGGGATGTCCAGGCACCGCCCGGACTGGGGGTTGCGCAGGCTGCCGTCCGACTGGGCGGCCCACTGCTGGGCCCCGCTGCCGTTGCAGTCGTAGAGCTGCACGAGGGTGCCGTCGGTGGTCCCGCTCGCCTTCACGTCCAGGCACTTGGCGAGCCCCCGCACCGTGCCGTCGCCGGGCAGGCTCCACCGCTGGGCTGCGGTGCCGTTGCAGGTCCAGGTCTGCACCTTGGTGCCGTTCGCGGTCTGGCTGGAGGCGATGTCCGCGCACTTGCCGAGGGCCTTGACCTCACCGGTGCGCGCCCCGCCGGTGCCGACGCCCGGGCCGGTGAAGGTGTAGCTGTCCACGTCCAGCAACGCCCCGCTGCCGCCGGTGACGACCAGGTACAGGTCGTGGGTGCCGTCGTCGGGCTTGGTCACCGTGGCGCTCAGCTCGGTGTAGTTGTCCCAGCCGCCGGTGTTCGGCACCGCGATCCGGGCGACCTCGGTGCCGGTCGGTGAGTCGTACCGGAAGGAGAGGGTACCGCCGGGGCCGCCGGAGGAGACCCGGGCCCGGACGCCGGTGATCCCCTTGAGGCTCACCGCGTGGTGCCGCACGCTCTCGCCGTTCTGGACGTCGCCCAGCCGCTTGCCACCCTCGGCCGCCGCCTGGTCGATCACCTTGGGGCCGTTGAGCTGGACGAAGTGCTCAGCCTGCCACTGTTTCGGGTAGAGGCTGATCTCCTGCTCACCGGTGAGCGCGGCCGAGCCGGTCGCGCCGCGATCGGTGTAGCTGCCCCGCAGGACGAAGAACAGCACCGAGTCGGGGCCGGCGTGCACCGGGCCGGTGTTGAAGGTCGCGCCGCAGCCGGTCCCCTCCCCCTCCTCGTGGGCGTGCTCCTGGTGGCCCAGCGCGGCCCGGACGACCACCGCCGAGCAGGCCGGCGTGCCGTCCTGCGGGTCACTGGCCGTGGCGCCCACCGCCAGGTCCTGCCCCCAGTCGAAGAGCCCGCCGGCGGGCAGGCCGGTCAACGTGACAGTCGGCCGGTTGTTGCCGACCACCACCGACACCACTGTGGTGGCGCTGCGGCCGGTGCCGTCGTTGACTGTGAGCCGGGCGCTGTAGGTGCCGTTGGCGGAGTACGTGAAGGACGGGTTCGCGGCTGTCGAGTCGGTGCTGCCGTTGTTGGTGAAGTCCCACGCGTACGTCAGCGGGTCGCCGTCCGGGTCCGAGCTGCCGGCGCTGGAGAAGGTCACCGAGAGGGGGGCCAGGCCGTTGTCCCGGTTGACGGTGGCCTTGGCTTCCGGCGACCGGCCACCCTGGACATAGTTGATTTTGTAGAGACCGGCGTCTACCGCGCCGGAGAAGTAGCCGCTGCCGTACTCCAGCAGGTAGAGCGAACCGTCCGGGCCGAACTGCCAGTCGATCGGGTGGACGAGCTTCATGCCGGCGAGCACCGGCTCGATGACGGTCGGCGTGCCGGTGGACGGGTTGCCGTTGTCGAACTGGACCTCCTTGATCCAGTTGCGGCAGTACTCGGAGATCAACCACTTGTTGTCGTAGTAGGCCGGCCACTTCACGTCCGAGACGAGATTCGGGTCGTAGTGGTAGACCTCGACGTGGTTGGGCGACCCGCACCCACCCGGGTTGTCCAGCGCCGGCCAGTCCTCACTGCCGCCGTGCTGTTCCCAGACCAGTGCCGGTTTCGTCGGCGGAAGCTGCTGGACACCCGTGTTGCGGGGTGAGTTGTTGACCGGGCCGGTCGAGCCGCCGCAGGGGAACCAGCCACGCGGTGTGGCGGTGGCGAAGTCCCAGTCGTTGTAGGCGACGTTGGGGCCGCCGCAGTACGGCCAACCGTAGTTGCCGGGCCCGTTGGCCCGGTTGAACTCGTCGTAGGCCGCCGGGCCACGGTTGGCGAGGTCGGTGCCGGCATCCGGGCCGACCTCACCCCAGTAGAGGGTGTTGTTGGCCTTGCGGTCCACCCAGATCCGGTACGGGTTGCGCACGCCCATCACGTAGATCTCCGGGCGCGTTCGGGCGGTGCCGGCGGCGAAGAGGTTGCCGGCGGGGACGGTGTAGCTGCCGTCGTTCTCCGGGTGGATCCGGTTGATCTTGCCGCGCAGGTCGTTGGTGTTGCCAGAGGTGCGTTGGGCGTCGTACTGCGCGTTGCGGTTCGTCCGCTCGTCGATCGGGGCCATTCCGGCGGAGTCGCCGCCGGAGTTGGTGTTGTCGCCGACGGCGAAGTACAGGTTGCCGGCGGTGTCCCAGCTCATCGAACCGGCCGAGTGGCAGCAGAGATCGCGTTCGGTGGGCCACTCGATCAGCACGTCCTCGCTGCCCGGGTCGAGCAGCAGCGTGGACGGGTTGAAGGTGAACCGGCTGATCCGGTTGACCAGTGGGGTGACCTTCGGCGAGTAGAAGAGGTAGACCCAGCGGTTGCTCGCGAAGCTCGGGTGCAGGGTGATGCCGATCAGGCCGTCCTCGAAGCGGGCGTCCAGCGCCAGGGTGAGGGCCACGGTGGTGGACCTGGTCGCCGGGTTGTAGAGGCGGACCTGGCCACCGGCGCTGCTGGTGCCCCGGTTGATGTAGAAGACCTTGCCGTCGGGTGCGACGGCCAGTTCGATCGGTTCGCCCATGGAGAGGCCACCGTCGAGGGCGACCTTCTCGAACCCGATGGTGGCGGGCGGGGCGAGGGCGGCGGCCTGGGCCGGGGAAGCGGCGGCCGGTAGAACGCTTGCCTGCGGGACGAGGCAGAGGGTGACCAGGACGGTGAGCAGAGTGGTGGCGCTGACGAGCCGTCGACGCAGAGTGCGGGACACGAGACCTCCAGCTGTCCGGGGGATCTCGGTGCCGCTCCCGCCGACTGGAGGAGCACCGCGGTGTTTCCCGGACATTAACGTCTTTCACTGGAAGGCGATAGAACTTCGCGTCATCGGATCGAAAGTTGTCAAGATTTATACGAAAGTACGGGCTCAGTTACGCGTCGGGGTGAAGTGCGCCGGGGGCATCGCGCAATTGCGCAACGTCAGGTCCTGCTCGACGTCGGTGAGCACACCTGCGGCATTGATGAGACCGATGTGCGAGAACGCCTGCGGGAAGTTGCCCAACTGCTCCCCGGTCTGCTGGTCGATCTGCTCGGCGAACAGGCCCAGGTCGTTGACCCGACCAGCCAGATCGCGAAACAACTCGTGCGCCCGGTCCCGCTCGCCGGCCAACGCCAGGCAACTCACCAGCCAGAACGAACAGATGACGAAGCCCGCCGGGTCGCCGTCCCAGCGCCGCAGCAGGCCGTCGTGCGACAGCCGCCGCTCCACCGCGCGGACCGTCGAGCGCATCCGAGGGTCGTCGGCCCGCAGAAAGCCCACCAGCGGCATCACCAGCACCGACGCGTCCAGCTCGTCGGAATCAAAAATCCCGGTGTACGACTGCAGCCGGTCGCTCCACCCCCGCTCGAGGATCGCCGCGCGCACCTCGTCCCGGGCCGCCGTCCAGCGAGCCAGGTCCTGCGGCCCGCCGAGCTGGTCGCCGAAGCGGACCGCCCGGTCCAGCGCCACCCAGCACTCCACCTTCGAGGACACGTGGTGGTGTTGCACTCCACGCTCCTCCCACATCCCCGCGTCCGGTTGCTTCCAGTCCTGCTCGGCCTGATCGGCGAGCACCCGGAGCAGGTGGTAGACGTCCGGGTCGAACGGTTCGAGCTGGTCGCGCATCAGCCAGGCGGCGTCCATGGCCGCGCCGTAGATGTCGTTCTGCCGCTGCCGCCACGCGTCGTTGCCGGTCACCACCGGCGGGCTGTCGCGGTAACCGCCGAGCTGGTCCAGCCGATGCTCGGTGAGGTCCCGCTCCCCCAGCACCCCGTACATGATGGGCACCGGCTGGTCGCCGATTCGGCCCATCGCCCGGCCCAACCAGGCGAACTGCCGCCGCACCTCGTCGAAGCACGCCGAGCGCCACAGCGCCCGCAGGGTGTGGCTGAAGTCGCGCACCCAGACGTAGCGGTAGTCGTAGTTGCGGTCCCCGCCGAGCTTCTCCGGCAGCGAGGTGGTCACCGAGGCCACCACCGCGCCACTGGGCCGGTACGTCATGCCCTGCACCACCAGCCCGCTGCGCCGCACCTCCTCGGCGTAGAGGCCCTTGTAGTCGTGCTCGTCGGCCCAGGACCGCCAGCCGGCGACGGTGTCGGCGATCGTCTGGTCCGCGTCCGGCACCTCCGGCAGTGGCGCGTCGTAGGTCGGGGCGTACCCGAGACTGAAGTTGTGGGTCGTGCCGGCGCGGACGGTGAACGTCGCCGCGGCATCGCCATCGTCGCCGCACGCCAACCGCACGCTGCTGCGGAAGGTGAGCCGCGCGGCCCCGGCGATGGCCTCGAGCATGTCCTCACGCTCGACCAGGTATGCGATGGTGCGCCCGTACTCGAAGCGCGGACGGTAGTGCACCCGCACCGGCACCGCACCGGAGAGTCCCTGCACGCTGCGGACCAGCACCTGCGGTGGGTGCATGCCGATGTCGTGACCTCGCGAGCCGGGCTCGAAGGCGAGCGCGTCGGTGAGCGCGACCTCCCCTTGCGCGGTGCGGAAGATGGTCCGCAACACCAGGGTGTGCTCCAGGTAGCTCCGTTCGACAGTGAAATCGACCTCCGGTCGGATCGACCAGTGCCCCGCGCCGTCGTCGAGCAGCCGCCCGAACACCGACGGGGCGTCGAACCGGCCCGGGCACCACCAGTTCACCGAGCCCGAGGCGTCCACCAGCGCCGCGCTGCGGCCGTCGGCGAGGAAACCGTAGTCGCTGATCTGTCCGCTCTCCACCTGACTGCCTACCCGGGCAGTCCGCGCCCATTCCCCTCCTGCCCGACGGTGGAGACCGCGTTACCGGTCGGCCTGGACGGGAACCCGGCGGGCTGACGAGGGAGGATGCTCATGACGTCAGCTTCGGGGCCGACCGCCGCGTGGCGGCCCGGCACACAGGGTGGCGACCTGCTTCCATCCGGGCCGGCCGGCCGCCTGTCGACACCGGCCGGGGACGGCCACGGGCCGGAGACCGGCCCGCCGACCGTGACGATCGGCTCGTACCCGGACTATCCGACCGCGCAGCGGGTCGTCGACTACCTGGCCGACAACCGCTTTCCGGTGGAGCACAGCGCCATCGTCGGCACCAACCTCACACTGGTGGAGACGGTGCTCGGGCGTATGACCACCGGTCGCGCCGGCCTGCTCGGCGCCGGTACCGGCGCCTGGTTCGGGCTCTTCATCGGCCTGTTGTTCGGCATCTTCACCGTCGGCAACTGGCTGGCGGTGATCCTGGTCGGGTTGGTCATCGGGGCGATCTGGGGTGCCGTGTTCGGCGCGGTCGCACACGCCATGACAGGCGGGCAGCGCGACTTCACCTCGGCCAGCTCACTGCGCGCCGGCCAGTACGCGGTGACAGTCGACGCGCAGCTCGCCGACCAGGCGCGACAGCTGCTCGGTCGGATGCAGATGTCCAGCTCGACGCAGAACGCCCGCTGAGCGACGACCGACCGCCCGTCCCGGCAGCACTCGGGGCGGGCGGCCGCGTCGTCGTTCAGTCGTGATACGCCAGCTCGCCGGCCCGCAGCGGCACGTCGACCCGGTTCTCCGGTGGCGCCAGCGGGCAGGCCCAGCGGTCGTCGTAGGCACAGCTCGGGTTGTAGAGGTAGTTGGCGTCCAGCCGGACCCGGTCGCCGGGCAGCAGCTCGACGCCCCGGCCGAAGGTGCCCTTCACCGTGTCGGTGAGGTACCGGCCTCCGCCGTAGCTCTCCCGCCCGCAGGTGCCGTCGCGCAGCGGAACGAACAGCCCGCCCCCGTACGCCTCGATCCACCACAGGGTCAGCGGCCCCCACGGCGTCTCGGCCACCGCGATTCGCCGGTAAGCGACCACCCCGTCCGGGCCACCGGTGTCGATGCGCAGCTCGCCGCTGGCCGAGCGCAGAGGCGCCTCGACCACGGCCTCCGGGTTGGGTGGGAAGTAGCGCACCCCGGCGAAGTCGGGCCGCTCCGCCACGGGGATCGGGCTCTGCGGGTGGGTGGCGAAGAGTTCGTCGCGGCCGGCGCGGAAGCCGGCCAGGTCGACCTCGGACAGGTACAGCCGGGCCACCCGCTCCCGCCAGTCGGCCAACTCCAGATCATCCACGTCACCGAGCCTATGCCGTGGCTCTGCGGCAGCTCAGCGCGACGGCCAGTTGGTCAGGACGGCGTCGAGGGCGTCCAGGGTGCGCGACCAGGAGTCGTCGGTGGGGCGCGGGGTGTGCCGGAAGCCGCCGGTCTTCTCCAGGCTCACGAACCCGTGGAACGTGCTGTGCATCATCCGCACCGCGTCGGTCTGGTCGGGCTCGGAGAGCCGGTAGCCGCGCAGGATCGCCCGGGTCATCTCGGCGTGCCGGACGCCCGCGCTCGCGGCGGCGGTCTCCGGGTCGAGGTCGATCTGCATGGCCGCGTAGCGGCCCGGGTGCTCTCGCGCGTAGTCGCGGTAGGCGTTGGCGAACGCCACCAGCGCGTCCTTGCCGGCCCGGCCGGCGAGCGCGGCGGCGACCCGGTCGGCCAGCTCCGCCAGTGCCAGCAGGGCGATCCTGACCCGCAGTTCGTGCGCGTTCCTCAGGTGGAAGTACAGGCTGGCGTCCTTCACCCCGAACTGGCGCGCGAGCGCGGCAACAGTGACGTTCTCGACGCCCACCTCGTCGGCCAGCTCGGCTGCGGCCAGCGTCAGGCGCTCGACGGTCACCCCGGCACGTGCCATGCAGCACACTCCAAACCTAGCCGTAATAATCGCTTGCCTAAGAGGGCTAGGCTACTACCTATGTTGGCCCTAACCGAATCCGTCATCCGCGCGTCCTTCGTCAATTGCAGCAAGGGCGAGGCGAAGCGGCTGACCGTACCGAACGATCTTGAAGTGCGTCAGTGGGACGACCTCGACTTTCTCGGCTGGCGGGATCCCTCCGCGCCGCAGCGGGCCTACCTGGTCGCCGAGACCGACGGCGAGCTGGCCGGGGTGGTGCTGCGGGCCGCGGCGCACCAGACGGGGCGTGTGCGGCACAGCATGTGCTCGTTCTGCCTGACCACCCACCTCGGCGGTGGCGTCTCGCTGATGACCGCCCCCAAGGCCGGTCCGAGCGGACGCCAGGGCGACTCGGTGGGCACGTACCTGTGCTCCGACCTGGCCTGCTCGCTGTACCTGCGGGGGAAGAAGCACGCCGGGCCTCCCGCGCCCGAGCCGTTGCCCCTGCCGGAGCGGATCGACCGCGTCAGGACCGCCCTCGCGACATTCCTCCGCAAGGTCACCGAGTGACGGTTCGAGACGGCCTGCGCGGCCGGGGCCGGAGCGCGTTCGGGCCCCGGTCCGCCTCCGCCTAGCGGTCGGTGGCCAGGCGGGCGTGCAGGTGCTCGTCGTAGCGGCGACCGTCGCCGTACCGGTACGACTCGCGCAGGGTGCCCTCGGCCGGGTAGCCGGCGCGGTCGGCGACCCGGCAGGACGCCGGGTTGGCCACCGCGTGACACAGCTCCACCCGGTGCAGCCCGAGATCCGCGAACGCCCAGTCGGTGAGCCGGACGACGGCGCGGACCGCCACCTGACGCCCCCGTGCCGCGGGCACCGTCCAGTAGCCGATGGACGCGTCGCCGTCGTGGATGCGGTGCAGCGACACCGAGCCGAGCAGTTCGCCGTCGGCCGCCGCGGTGACCGCCATCGAGGCGTGGCCACCGGTGGACCAGTCGGCCCGGCGACGCACCCAGAGCAGCGCGACCTCGTCGTCGATCGGGCCGCCACCCTGCGGGTTCCACTGGGCGATCGCCGGGTCCCGGAGCGCGTCGCGCACCGCCGGGGCGTCCTCGTCCCGCCAGGGGCGCAGCAACAGGTCGGCGGCGGCGAGTTCCACGTGTTCCACGAGGCCGGAGTCTGGCACAACCCCCGGCCTCCGCGCCGCCGGATTAACGCGGCTTTCCTTCAAAGCTGCACGATCCGGCAGCCAGAGCGTGAGGAAGTGACCCAGGCAACGCTCAACGACGTTACTTAAATTTTGAAAGAGTGCTACTGTCGTGGCATGACCGAGAGCCTGGACAGCACCCGAGAGGCCGCCTGGCGCGCCTACATCGAGGCCAGCCAGCGTCTCTACACCCAGTTGGAAGAGGATCTGCGGGTCGACAGCGACCTCAGCTTCGCCGACTACCACGTGCTGGTCCTGCTCTCCGAGGCACCCGGGCAGCGGCTACGGATGGGCGAGCTGGCCAGCCGGTTGATCTTCTCGCCCAGCCGCCTCACCTACCAGGTCTCCTCCATGCAGCGTCGTGGCCTGGTCAGCAAAGAGCCCTGCCCGGACGACCGGCGTGGCAGCGAGGCGGTGCTCACCGCCGCCGGGCTGCTCGCCCTGCGGGAAGCCGCACCCCACCACCTGGCGTCGGTGCGTACCCATCTCATGGACGACCTCGACGATGCCGAGGTCGCCTGCCTCACCCGGGTCTTCGACCGGCTCGGCGAGCGCCTGCGGGCATCGCGGGTTAGCTCGACCACCCCCGCCTCACGCTAGGAGCCTCGACATGCCCGCGATCACCGTCGACAACGTTCTCGTCCTGCCCCGCCTGCCCCAGCTCGACGAGGCCACCACGATCCGCCCGGTCCGCACCGTGACCACGGCGCCCAGCGGCTTCGAGGGTGAGGGCTTCCCGGTCCGTCGCGCCTTCGCCGGGGTGTCGACCACCGACCTGGACCCGTTCATCCACCTCGATCAGATGGGCGAGGTCGACTACGCGCCGGGCGAGCCCAAGGGCACGCCGTGGCACCCGCACCGCGGCTTCGAGACCGTCACGTACATCATCGACGGCGTCTTCGACCACCAGGACTCCAACGGTGGTGGCGGCACCATCACCGACGGCGACACCCAGTGGATGACGGCGGGCAGCGGCCTGCTGCACATCGAGGCGCCGCCGGAGCACCTGGTGATGAGCGGCGGGCTCTTCCACGGCACCCAACTGTGGGTCAACCTGCCCCGCTCGGCCAAGATGAACCCGCCCCGCTACCAGGACATCCGGGGTCGGGAGTCGGCGCTGCTCACCACGCCCGACGGCGGCGCGCTGATCCGGGTCATCGCCGGCGAGGTCGCCGGGCACCGCGGCCCGGGTTCGACCTTCACCCCGATCACCATCACGCACGTCACGGTGCAGCCGGGCGCGCAGGTCGACCTGCCCTGGCGGCCCGACTTCAACGCCCTGGTGTACGTGCTGGGCGGTCGCGGCACGGTCGGCACCGACCGGCGGCCGGTGCGTACCGGCCAGCTCGCGGTGCACGGCCCGGGTGACGCGCTGCGGTTCAGCGCCGCCACCTCGCAGGACAGCAACACCCCCGCACTGGACCTCTACATCATGGGCGGTCAGCCGATCCGGGAGCCGGTGGCACAGTACGGCCCGTTCGTGATGAACACCCGGGACGAGCTGCTCAAGGCGTTCGAGGACTTCCAGGCCGGTCGCCTCGGCGTGATCCCCACCGAGCGGCTCCCGCACACCGGCGGCCAGGGCACCCGGCCCTGACCACGCTCGACCGCTGAGTTCGGCGCCGACGCCTCCGGTTCACCCCGGGGGCGTCGGCGCCGCCTCAGGAGACCGCAAAGATCCCGGCAACGCCCAGAATCACCATCAGCAACACCGCTACCAGCGCACCCCGTTCGCTCTCCACCGCCGGCTCGCGGTTCTCGGTCACGGGATTCGTCGTGTCGCGGGGCATGGTGTGGCCTCCTCGGCTGTTGTCGCGTCGCTTCCGATGGCGTTGGCCAGGTCACCGGTCTGGGGTCCTGGCGTGCGGACCCGCGTCGGGGGTCCTACCGTGAGGACGTTGCCGACCTCCAGGGGGGCTGGACGGTGCCGTTGCAGGACTGGTTCCTCACCGCTGAGGAACGCGCCAACCCGGTCTCTGGCTTACCCGTGTGGACCACGGGAAACCTCGCCGAGCCGTTGATTCACGGTGCCGCGTACTTCGACCGACTGGTCCACGAGGTCGAGGCCCTGGGCTCCGGCGACCACCTGTTCTTCACCGACTGGCGGGGTGACCCGGACCAGCGACTGCGCCCGGACGGTCCGACAGTGGCCCAACTCTTCGCCCAGGCCGCGCAGCGCGGTGTGGTGGTGAAGGGGTTGATCTGGCGCTCGCACCTCGACGTCCTGGCGTACAGCGAGGCCGAGAACCGCGACCTCAGCGAGACGATCTCGGCCGCCGGTGGCGAGGTGCTGCTGGACCAGCGGGTCCGGCGCGGCGGCTCGCACCACCAGAAGCTCGTGGTGCTGCGGCACCAGGGCGCGCCCGAGCGGGACGTCGCCTTCGCCGGCGGGATCGACCTGTGCCACAGCCGCCGCGACGACGCCGCGCACCACGGCGATCCGCAACCGGTGCAGATGTCCCCCCGGTACGGACCCAATCCGCCCTGGCACGACGTGCAGCTCGCGGTGCGCGGTCCGGTGGTCGGCGCGTTGGACACCCTGTTCCGGGAACGCTGGACCGACCCGATGCCGCTGGACTCGGAGAACCCGCTGGCCTACCTGCGGGACCGGCTGCGCGGCTCGGATTTGCGCCCCGACCCGCTGCCCGAGCAGCCGGCCGACCCGCCGCCCTGCGGTCCGCACCAGATCCAGGTGCTGCGCACCTACCCCGCCGTCCGTCCCCGCTACTCGTTCGCACCGGACGGGGAGCGGACCGTGGCCCGGGGCTACACCAAGGCGGTACGCCGGGCCCGCCGGCTGATCTACCTGGAGGATCAGTACCTCTGGTCGGCCGAGGTCGCGGACCTGTTCGCGCACGCGCTGCGGGACAACCCGGACCTGCACCTGATCGCCGTCGTCCCCCGCCACCCGGACGTGGACGGCAAGCTGGCGTTGCCGCCGAACATGGTCGGGCGCGAGCAGGCGCTGTCACTGTGTGAGCGGGCCGCACCGGACCGGGTGCACGTGTTCGACGTGGAGAACCACGCCGGCGAGCCGGTCTACGTGCACGCGAAGGTCTGCGTGGTCGACGACGTCTGGGCCAGCGTGGGCAGCGACAACTTCAACCGGCGGTCCTGGACGCACGACAGCGAGTTGTCCTGCGCGGTGCTCGACGACACCCCGGACCAGCGGGAGCCCACCGACCCCGCCGGGCGGGGCGACGGCGCGCGGAGCTTCGCCCGGGACCTGCGCCTGCGGCTGTGGCGCGAGCACCTGGACCGCGACCCGGACGGCGCTGACGACGCCGACCTGTTGGACCCGGCGGACGCCGTCGCGGCCGTCACGGCCGCCGCCGACGCGCTACAGCAGTGGTACGACGACGGCCAGGTGGGAGAACGGCCGCCCGGGCGGCTGCGCCCGCACCGCCCCGAGCGGCTGCCGTGGTACACCCGGGCCTGGGCGCTGCCGATGTACCGGCTGGTCTACGACCCGGACGGCAGGCCACTGCGGGCGAGGCTGGCCGGCACCTGGTGATGCGGTCGGGCCGGCTCCGGTGCGGCGACCGCGTGCACGTTCAGCCCGCCGGGGTAGGCGAACGACGAGCGCGGTGAGTAGTAGCCGAAGCCGATGGTCAGCGGGTTGGCCGGGCGCAGCGCGTACATCGGATGGCCGGGCTGGAGGAACTCCACCGACTCGATCTCGAACGGGGCGACCGGCTCGGCGATGAACGGGTAGGCCGAGCTGAGCAACTGGCCGTCGCGCCGGGTGAAGTAGCGGTGGTGCCCGCTGCTGATCACGTGACCGGTCTCCCCCACCCGACACCGGGCCCGGACCAACGGCGTGCCGTCGATCTCCGTCTCGGAGAGCAGGTCCTCGCCGTTCACGTCGATCCGGGTGCGCCCGGCGAGCACCGGGGCGCCGCGAGCGAGGGCGTACTCACGGACCCGCCGGCTGGAGGCCACGTAGTGGGTCCACCAGCCACCGGCGTTGAGGCCGCCCGGCGCGTCGACGCCCAGCAGCGAGACGCCGAGGTAGGTCAGCGAGTACGCGCCGAAGCCGGAGGTCTGCGTCTCGTCGTCGACGATGTACTGGTTGAGGAAGACCTGCCGGTCGGGGCGGGGGCAGAGCCCCGGCGGGACCAGCGCGGCGACCGCGTCGGGGTCCGCCGGCAGCCAGCTGAAGTAGAGGGTGCGACTGTTCACGACAAGCTGGGGAGCGGCTGGATCGAGCACGGTGCCTCCGAACCGGGTGTGTACACGCGACGCTACGGCCGGTCCCACCAGCGGGACAAGGACGGATAGTCGACACTCCTGGCGACTTGTCGGATTTCCTGTTGACCAGTCGGCGCGACCCGTGGGCCGATCGGCCGGACCGGCCAGCCGACCGGGTACCGGATCGCAGCGGGAACAACGGGTAAGGATCCTCACAACCATCCCGACTTCCGCGCCATTTGCCCCTTTTATTGCTCAACACACCTTAAGTACATCAACCTTTCGGCTAGATTTCTGGGAGACGATCAGGTTAAGGTGACTCCCGAACGGCCTATTGGAAGCTAAACCAAAGCGTCACGTCTTTCTTGTCAGCGGACGAGGTGCAGGGAGGACCACCCATGACCGCGCCAACGATCACCGAGCAGCCGAGCGTCGCCGCCAAGGCCACCACCAAGCTCGACCCGCGCGCTCTCACCGACAGCGCCGCCAACCTGCTCAACGCGATGGCCGCGCTGCCCGCCAACCACCCGTCACGCGCCGCTCTGCGGGACCGGGCGATCGAGGCCTGGCTGCCGCTCGCCAACCACCTGGCCCACCGCTACAGCGGGCGCGGCGAGCCGAACGACGACCTGGCGCAGACCGCCGCGATCGGCCTGATCAAGGCCATCGACAAGTTCGACCCCGAGCGCGGTGTCGACTTCGCCGGTTACGCGATCCCCACCATCATCGGTGAGCTCAAGCGGCACTTCCGGGACCGCACCTGGGACATCCGGGTGCCCCGCCGGCTCCAGGAGCTGCGGCTGGCCATCTCCGACGCCAACAGCTCGCTCCTGCAGACCCTCGGCCGCTCGCCGACGGTCGCCGACATCGCCGCGCACCTCAAGCTCACCGAGGAAGAGGTGCTGGAGGGCCTGGAAGGCGCCCGCGCGTACAACGCGGTGTCGCTGTCCACCCCGACCGGCGACGGCGAGCGCGCCACCGAGCTGGGCGACATGCTCGGCGGCGAGGACAGCGAGTTCGAGCTGGCTGAGCTGCGGGTCGCCCTCGGCCCGGCGCTGGCCACCCTCGACGAGCGCGAGCAGAAGATCCTCACGCTGCGCTTCTACGGCAACCTGACCCAGTCGCAGATCGCCGACCAGATCGGCGTCTCGCAGATGCACGTCTCGCGACTGCTGACCCGGGCACTGACCAAGCTGCGTGGCCAGCTCGACGGCACGTACTGACCGGTTGACGACAGGAGGGCCGGGTCCATGGAC